>JAKFEW010000098.1:0-10801 GCA_036675505.1 Candidatus Sericytochromatia bacterium | reverse complement strand
CGGGGCCGGAGCCCGGCCGCGAACGCCGCCGCCGCCACAGGCCCCGAGACGCCGCCGCCGCCCTGCCCGCGCTGCCGGGAGTCCTTCACGCGCCGGATCGTATCCGCCAAGGACGGTAGCGCGTACTTCGTCTGCGGCCGAGACACCCCCGAGAACCGGGTCTGCGGCTTCATCATGGCGGTTACGGACGCGGCGAACCCGCCCTGCCCCACCTGCGGCGCGCCGACCCGGCGCGTCCCCGGCAAGGGCTACGGCTGCACGCGCTGGCACCGCGACGGCGGGCCGGAGAGCTGCTCAGGCTGGATCCGCGCCTGAGTTTCCCGGCCGCGGTTGGCTCAACCGCGGCCGGGGGAGAAGGTCTCCGGCGGGTGGAACCGCCAGGTGAGCGACGCCGGGTCGAGCGTCTTCACCACCTTCGCCGGCACCCCCGCGACGATCGCGTAAGCCGGCACGTCCCGGGTGACCACGGCACCGGTCGCCACCACCGCGAAATCGCCGATCGTGACGCCCTGCAAGATCGACGCCTTGCTCGCGATCCACACGTGCTTGCCGATCGTGATCGGCCCCTCCTGGATCGGCTCGCCGGGCACGAGCGGGTGGCCGTCGGAGTCCATGATCAGCACGTGGTAGCCGATGCCGGTGCCGTCGCCGATCGCCACGCCCACGCGCGCCGAGATGATCGTCCCGTTGTTGATCACCACGTTCTCACCGATGCGCACGGTCGCGCCGGGATAGATGCCGATGCTCGAGCGCGCGATGCGGCACATCATCGTGAGCCCCTTGCCGACGTGCAGCGTGCCGCTGTTCGCGATTTCAGGCCAGCCCTCGAAGGAAACCGGCCCGCCCAGCGTGGTGAAACGCCGCGCGTAGACGAGGTTCGCGAGGAGCTTCGGCCAAAAGCCGGGCTTGAGGAGGTGGAGCCAGGCGCGCAGGGGCGGGCGGGGCTCGGCGGGCGGCGGCGGGGTGACCATGCGCGCTGTTCGTACCCGCGCCCGGCCGGTCGGCTAACGTGGTGCCGGGGCAGCGCATCCGCGCGGCCGCCCATGGGCTTCGTGCCCTTCAGACGAGACGGACGTGCCGATCGTGAGCCAGGATGGGGACGGAGGGACCGATGCCGACCTGGGTGCGCTGGATCTGGCTGACGATAGCGGCCGTGTTCGGCCTCTGGCTGGTCTGGCGACTGGCCGAGGTCATGCTCCTGCTCGCGCTCTCGCTGGTGCTGACGAGCGCGCTGAATCCGGTCGTGGACCGCCTGTGTGCCCGCGGGGCCAGCCGCGGCGTCGCGGTCGCGGCCTGCATCCTCACGCTCTTCGCCATGCTGGCGCTCTTCGTGGCGGTCGTCGCGCCGTTGGTGATCCAGCAGGCCCACCAGATCGCGGAGGCGATCCCGACGCTCAGCACGCGCATGACCTGGCTGGAGAGCGCCTGGGACCGCTGGCACGCCCGTTATCCCCTGTTCCCCGAGTTCACTTCGGCGTTCGCCTGGGTCACCAAGGCCCTGGGCGGCTCGCTGGAGTTCGCGCTGAGCTTCACGGGCCGCTTCCTGATTTTCCTGCTCGGCGCCTTCACTGTGCTGTTCCTGACCTTCTTCTTCCTGCGCGACGGCACGACGCTGCTCGCGGATTTGCTGCGTGGGATCCCGGCCGGCCGCCGCAAGGGCACGACGGAGGTGGTCGCGCGCATCGGCCATCGGGTGGGCCACTACGTGCTCGGCCAGATCACCGTGATGGGCATCATCGGGGTGTTCGCGGCGATCGGGCTCAAGCTCGCGGGCATCCCTTACGCCGCGACGCTGGGCCTGCTCGTCGCGGTGCTCGACATCGTGCCGTACTTCGGCCCGTTCGCGGCCGCGGCACCCGGGATCGCGATCGGCTTCTCGCTCTCGTGGTGGCAGGGGCTCGCGGCGACGTTCGTGTACTTCATCGTGCAGCAGGTGGAAGGCTTTTTCCTCACGCCGACCGTGGCTGGCCGGGCGGTCGGGCTCCATCCCGTGTGGATCATGCTGTCGTTGTTGGCGGGCGCGTCGCTGCTCGGGCTGCCTGGCATGGTGCTCGCGGTGCCCGCCGCCGTGACCGTGCAGATCCTGCTCGAGGAGCTGCTCGTGCCGCGCGTGACGATCGAAACCTTCGAGGTGCCGGCCGGCGTGCGCCCACCGGTTTAGGGCGCGTTTCCTGCCCGGGCACCGGGTTTAGCCTGCGCGCCGGTCGGGCATCGGGGGCTCGGAGGTGCGTGGCATGCGACGGTTGGCGCTTGGGGTGGGCCTGATGACGGTGGCCGCCGCGCCGGCCGAGGCGTCGGTGCCGCCGATGGATCTCACGTGCGGCGAGATCGCTGTGTCGGTCGGCATGCCGGCCGCCTCCGTCGACCTCTCGCTCGGTCGGTTGGTGATCGGCGGCGCGGCGACCGCATTCGCCGTCCCGGGCATCGCCGTCCCCGGTGTCCCTGCTTCCTCGCTGGTCGCGGGCTACGGATTCGCGGGCCACCTCGGCTGGCGGCTGTCCGGGCTGCCGGGCCGCGAAGCGTGCTTCGGCCTGGCCTTGCTAGGCGGCGCGGGCTCCCTCTCCGCGTACCGCATGTCCGGCGAGGCCTGGTTCGCTCAACCGGCGCTGGCCGTCGCGGTGCCGCTCGGCGCGGGTGTCACGCTCCGGGCGGCCGGCGGGCCGGTCTTCTTCGTGTCGAACGCGGTCTCGGCGGGAGCGAGCAGCGAGAACCGCGGCATCTTGCCGTTCGTGCCCAACCTCGAGCTGGCCTTCCAACTCGCGCCCGGCCACGACCTGGTCGTGGGTGGCTTGCCGAACATCGTCGGCTGGCGCGGAACCTTCTAGATGCCTGCTTCGTCGGTTCCCGCGGGAACCCGACGGGCACGCGGAAGGCATGGGTGACGCGCATGCGGCGGATGGTGATCATCTCGAGCTGTTTGGCCGCATTCCAGGCGGCCATGCCCGCCCCGGCGGACGCCCTGGACGTCCCGCCGATCGACACGTCGCGCTGGGGCATCGCCTACGAGCTGGGCGCCACCTCGGTCGGCGGCCTGCTGTCGGTCGGGCCGCTGCGGCTGGGCGGGTCGGCGTACATGGCGGCGCTGCCCGGGCTGGGGGCGCTCAGCGGCCTTTCCGCTTCGCTGGCCTGCCGGATGTCGCCGCGCGACACCGGCAACCTGGCCTGGGGCATGGGCCTGACCAGCTACGCGGTCAGCGGCCTCACGTCGGACCTGGCGGGGTCAGCGCTCTACCCCACCCTGATCGGCACGCTGCCCCTGGGCGAGGACTTCGTGCTGCGCGTCGCCGGCGGCCCGCTGTTCTTCACGGGCCAGACCGACTGGATGCCGCTCGGCACAGGCCAGCGCGTGATGCGCGGCGCGATCGGCTTCTTGCCGTTCGTGCCGAACATCCAGGTGGTCTGGCGGATGGCGGACGGCAGCGAGATCACCTTCGGCGGCGTCCCGAGCCTGGTCGGCTGGCGCTACGCGCTGTGAGCCGACGCCACGTCGGGATGGGCTACAGGAACGTCGCGCCGGCCCCCGCCAACGCGCCTGCCGCGAGCAGCAGCGTCGCGTCCGCCCGGAACCGCACCAACGCGACCAGCGCGACCAGGCCCGCGATCGCCATCGTCGGCCCCAACGCCGCCGCGCGCGCCAGGTAGACGGCCGCGACCACCAGCAGCCCCAGCGAGGCCGCGTTCACGCCGTCGAGGAAGGCCGCTGCGGCCGCCGAGGATCGCAGGCGCGGAAGCAGCGGGCCGCTCAGCGCGACCAGCGCGAAGGCCGGCGCGAAGATGCCGGCGGTGGCCGCAAGCGCGCCCAGCGGGCCACCGAGCAGGTAACCGACGAACGTGGCCGTCGCCGAGAGCGGCCCGGGCGTGACCTGGCCGATCGCCACCGCATCGATCAGCTGCCCCTCGCTGATCCAGCGCGCGCCCTCGACCAGCTCGGCGCGCAACAGCGCGATGAGCACGTAGCCGCTGCCGTACAGCACGGCCCCGATCTTGAAGAACGCCGCGAAGAGCGGCCACGCCCCGACCGCGGCCACCGCCGCCGTTCCGCCCATGACCATCGCCCCGGGGCTCTGGGCCCCCAGGCCCGCCATGCCGCCTGGCACGGCCCCGATCGCCGCAGCCGTCCCCCCCGCGCGACCAATCCGCTGCGCGGCGATACCGGCCAGGCCCGCGCCGAGCAGCAGCACGAGCTCGTGCAGGCCCGCGAGCGCCAGCACGGCCGTGCCGATCCCGAGCGCGCGCGGCAGCGGCTTCGCCCAGGCCGTCGGCGCCAGCCGCCAGGCCACCGCCGCGACGATCGCCGCGATCACGGGCCGCGCCCCGATCAGCGCACCGGCCGCGGTCGGCACGGCGCCCCAGGCCACGTAGGCTGCGGCCAGCGCGACCACGATCGCCACCGCCGGCAGCGTGAAGCCGAGCCCGGCCGCCCAGAAGCCCCGGAAGCCCGCCAGCGTGAGGCCGACGTGCAGCACGACCTCCGTCGAATTCGGGCCAGGGATCAGGTTGGTGACGCCGACCCGATCGAGGAAATCCGCGCGGGTCATCCAGCCGCGCTTCGTGACGACCTCGTCCTCGATCAGCGCGAGGTGGACGGCCGGGCCGCCGAAGGCCGTGAAGCCCAGGCGGCCGAAGAGCAAGAAGAGGGCGAGGGGCGTGGGCGCCGCCAAGCGATCCGGCCGGGCCTAGGCGAAGTGGCGGTCGGACGCCGCCTTGACCTCGTCGGGCGCGACCTCGCGGACATGCGTGTTGAAGGCCCACTCGTGGCCGAACGGATCGACGGCCTTGCCGTAGCGCGAGCCCCAGAACTGCTCGGCCACCTCCATCGTGGAGGTGCCGCCCGCCGCCACCAGGCGCCGGTGGGACGCGTCGGCGTCGGGCACGCTGAGCGTCAACGTCACGCTCGTGCCGCGCAGCGCCTCGGGCGAGCGCGAGGCGCACGGGCCCATCATGTCGCCGAAATCGTCGCACACGAACACGGTGGCGCCTTCGATGAGCATCACGCCATGCACCACCTTCGCGCCGTCCGGCGTGGTGTGGCGGTCCACGATCTGCGCGCCGAGGGCCTGGGCGTAGAAGTCGAGGGCGGCGGCGCCATCATGGACGACGAGGTGGGGGATGAGGTTAGACATGGGCAGATCGGGCTCCTGCGTGGTGGGGGGCTCGCTCGTCAGTAGACCATCCGGCCGACGCGCTTGCCAAGCCGCGGGGAGCCAGGCGGCCATTCCGGGTATGATGGCGCTGGCCGCGCCTTCGGAGCCCCTTCATGTCTCGCCGCTCACTCATCCTCCTGCCCCTGCTGCTCGGCGCCTGCCAGGCGGTCGCCCCATCGGCTCCCCTGCCCGCCACGGGCGACGCGCGGCCCGCCGAGATCGTGGTGGCGTTCGAGCCCGAGACGCCGGAGCCGACCCGCGCCGTGCTGCGCGCACGGTTCGCGTCGGACGCCGTCGTCCGCGTGATGCCCCACGCCGAGTGGTGGCGCGTGGCGGCCGGCAGCGAGGCCGGGGCGATCGCCGCGCTCGGCGCCGAACCGGCCGTGAAGTTCGCCCACCTCAACCACCGCCGCCGCCTGCCGGACCTGGCCCAGCCCGGCGAATTCAGCGTCCCGGCCTTCCGGGTGGCCCAGGCCGAGCCGGTCGACGACCCGCTCTTCCCCCGCCAGTGGCACCTCAAGCGCGTGAAGTTCCCCGAGGCCTGGGCGCGCAACACGGGCCAGGGCGTGATCGTCGCCGTGATCGACTCGGGCGTGGACCCGCAACACCCCGACCTCGCGCCGCACCTGATGCCGATGATCGACGAGATCGTGGCCTTCGATCGCCACGACGTCATCGGCCAGACGAACTACGACGGGCGCGACGGCCATGGCCACGGCACGCATGTGTGCGGGCTGGTCGGTGCGCTGCGGAACAACGGCATCGGCGTGGTCGGCGGCGCGCCGGACGCCACGATCCTGCCGATCAAGGTCACCGCGAACGACGGCGAGACCGACGACGCGACGATCGCCAAGGGCATCACGGACGCCGTCGACAAGGGCGCGCGCGTGCTCAACCTCTCGATCGGCGGCCCCGACCCCAGCCCGCTGCTGCTCGAGGCGCTCAACCACGCCTTCACGCGCAACGCGACAGTGGTGATCGCGGCCGGCAACGATGGCGAAAAGGTGAACTACCCGGCCGCCTACCCCGGCGTCGTGGCGGTGGGCGGCTTCACCGCGCTCGACGGCATCGCCGGCTACTCCAGCCGCGGCGAGGACCTCGTGCTGGTCGCCCCCGGCGGCGGCGCGCCGGGTTCGGAGGAAGGCGAGCTGATCCTCTCGACGCTGCCCACCTACGACTGCCGGCTGACCCTGAGCGGCGGCAAGCCCAAGGATTACGGCGGCCAGGCCGGCACCTCGATGGCCTCCCCGCTGGTCTCGGCGCTCGCGGCGCTCGTGCTCGCGCAGAGCCCCAACCTCGCAGGCTCCCAGGTGCGCACGCGGCTCGCCGCCACCTGCGACGAGCTGGGCGGCCCCGGCTTCGACGAGGCGTCCGGCTGGGGCCTGATCAACGCCGACCGCGCGACCCGCCCGTAGCGGAGCGGCGTCACAGCCAGGCCGGCCTGCACGCGCGATCATGGCGCCATGATCAACTTCGTGCTCGCGATGGACACGACCACCGGCGTCGTCCGCGACGTGCCGCGCTTCGACGAGGCGTTGGTGCTGCGGCACGAGCCGAACCAGGTGGTCTGGATCGACGTGGAGGAGCAGACGGAGGCCGACCTCGAGTCGCTGCGCACCGAGTTCGGCTTCCACGCGCTCACCCTCGAGGACTGCCTGCACGAGCACCAGCGCCCGAAATCCGAGACCTACGAGAACCACGACTTCATGGTCCTCTACGAGTTCGTGCAGCCCGTGCCGCGGACCGGGCCGGTTCAGACCCGCGAGCTCCTCATGTTCCTCGGCCAGCGTTACGTCGTGACGGTGCATCGCAGGCCGGTCACCGCCGTGACCCTCGCGGCGGAGCGCTGGGCGCCGGTGCCCGGGCTCGAGGCGGACATGGCGCACTACCTGGCCTACCTCGTGATCGACGCGGCCGTCGACACCTACTTCCCGGTCGTGGACGCCCTCACCGACCGGCTCGACAAGCTCGAGGACGACATCATGGACGGGCACGACAAGGCCGTGCTGACGTCGATCAGCCAGCTCAAGAAGCAGACCCTCGCCGTCCGCCGGCTGATCACGCCGATGCGCGACATCTTCCTGGTGCATATGCGCGGCCCCAGCTCGCGGTTCGGCCCGAACACCGTGGTCTATTACCAGGACGTGCTCGATCACCTGATGCGCGTGACGGACGCGATCGACATCCACCGCGACGTGCTGGCCTCGGCGGTCGACCTCTACATGTCGACGGTCTCGAACCGCACGAACGAGACGATGAAGAAGCTCACGGTGCTTTCCACCGTCCTGATGACCTGTGCGCTGATCGCGGGCGTCTACGGCATGAACTTCACCTACATGCCCGAGCTCAATCACCAGTACGGCTACTACGGCGCGCTGTGGATGATGGCCGGCACCTCGCTCGTGCTCGTCGGCCTCTTCCGCTGGCGGGGGTACATCTAGGCCGCGTGCGTGGCCGCTACGGATCCGGCGGCCGGCCGGGCGCGCTACGATGGCTTCCGGCCCGCCGGGAGGGGCCCGACCGATGCGCATCGCCGTCTTCGATACCCACGCCTACGACCGCCACGCGCTGCTCGCGGCGAATGACGACCGTTTCGGCCATGAGCTGGTCTTCTTCGAGTCCCGGCTCTCGGCCGAGACGGCGGCGCTCGCGCGCGGGTTCGACGCCGTCTCGGTCTTCGTCAACGACTGCGTCGACCGCGCGGTGCTCACGACCCTGCAGGCGGGCGGCACGCGGGTGATCGCGCTTCGCTGCGCGGGCTTCGACAACGTGGACGTCGCGGCGGCCGGCGAGCTCGGCCTCGCGGTGGTGCGCGTGCCCGAGTACTCCCCGCACGCGGTCGCGGAACACGCCGTCGCGCTGCTGCTCTGCCTGAACCGCAAGCTCCACCGCGCCTATGCGCGCGTGCGGGAGGGCAACTTCGGCCTCGACGGGCTGGTCGGCTACGACCTGCATGGCAAGACCGTGGGCGTGGCCGGCACCGGCAAGATCGGCCGGGTGATGGCGACGATCATGCGCGGGTTCGGCTGCCGGGTGCTGCTCCACGACGCCCGGCCGGACACCGCCTGGGCCTGGGCGCTCGGCGCCGAATACGTCGACTGGGAGCGGCTCATGGCCGAGGCCGAGATCATCTCGTTGCACCTGCCGCTCACGCCCGCGACGCGCCACCTGGTGGACGCCGAGGCGATCGCCCGCATGAAGCCCGGCGTGGTGCTCGTGAACACCAGCCGCGGCGGGCTCGTGGACACCCGCGCCCTGATCGACGGCCTCAAGCGCGGCCAGGTGGGCGCGGCCGGCCTCGACGTGTACGAGCGCGAGGCGGGCGTGTTCTTCGAGGACCACTCGGACGCCGCGCTGGAGGACGACGAGCTGGCGCGCCTGTTGACCTTCCCGAACGTGCTGGTCACCGGGCACCAGGCCTTCCTGACGGCGACGGCGCTCGCCAACATCGCCGAGACGACGCTCGCGAACGTGACGGCGGTGGCGGCCGGCGCGCCGTCGCCGAACGCCGTGGACACGGCGCTACCGGGCCCGGCCCGGGTCTGAGCCGACGCCCTGGCACCCACCCGAACGGGTGCTAGAGCTCGCCCAGCAGGCGGCCGATCGCGAGGAAAATCGCCTCGCGCTCCTCGGCCGGCTGCGCCCAGACCTCGTCCGCGTCCACCGCGGACAGGTCGATCCCCGCCTCGTCCGCCGCGATCAGCGCCGCGAGCTCCGCGGCTTCCGGCGGGTGCTTCGTGCGCGTCCGCCCGACCACGTTCTCGCGCAGCCGCACCATCGACTCGCGGTCGGGGAGCGGGAAGCCTGCGGGCAGGTAGCGGGCGGCGGGATCCAGCTTCGCTGGTTCCCTCCGGTCATCGGGGGTCGTCATGGCGGCTCCACGATAACATGGGCCGCCCGACCTCGCCCCGCCGAACGATCATCTGTTAAAGTGGCACCTATGACCGAGACACCCACGCCCCGCGGCACCCCTCCCAGCACCAAGGAACTCGGCCGGTCGCTCGGCCCGAAGGTCGCGCTGTGGGACGGCGTGGTCGAGATGGGCAAGGAGTTCGGCGCGACCTGGCGCTGGATGCACTCCGAGGCGACCAACACCTGGAGCTACCGCGCGTACCTGCCCGGCGATCGCTTCTTCGCGGCCCTCTCGCTCACGCCGGAAGGCCTCGAAGCCAGCCTGAACCTCAAGACCGAGGAGTGGGACTACGTCTCGGGCGAGACCCCCGAAGAGCGCGTCCTGTTCGACGACCTGCGTGCCCGCGCGACGGCCAGCGGCGACGACCCGGCCTGGCTGCACGTGCCGATCGAGTCGAGCGCATCGCTGTCGGCGCTCGCCAGGCTGCTCTTCGCCCGCGGCCGGCGCATCCAGGCGCCGCGCAGCAAGAAGCGCCACCGCTGAGCAGGTGGCGCGCCGCGGCGAGACAACGTATCCCGCTTCGTATCAGCCGCGTATCAGCGCAGCGCCCCAACCGCTCAACCAGCGGCGTGGCGCGGGCTTCAGAATTAACCCCGCCTTGAGCGGCGCGAAGTCGCGTTGAGCGCGCGGCCCCGTATTGTCGGTATCAGACGAGAGGGCGAAGCTGAAGACGCCAGCCGGCCGCCGCCGGAGGCCGAAGCGACGGCTGTCTGCTCGGGGTATAAGTGCGGAGCACCGACCGGCCCGGGGTGGCGGAGGAGGACCCAGTGAAACGTTTCGGAGTCATGATGCGACCGGCCGCCGCCGCCCTCGTGGCCGCGAGCCTCCTGACCGGCTGCCCGGCCGCGGAGCTACCCACCGCGCCCAAGAAGACGTCCACCGCGGCGGCGAAGCCGAACGCCGCGGCCACCAAGAACGCCGGCAACGCGGACGCCGCCCGCGCCATCATCACGGGCGCCTTCAACGTCCCCACGCCGCTGTTGGGCAGCTACGCCGGCGGCAAGCTCGTCGCCGCGGGCGCCGGCAACGTGATCGTCAACAACGGCAGCAGCATCGTCGCCGCGGGCGGCCTGAACGCGGTGGGCGCCACGAAGGCGAGCTACGGGCTGCTCGCGGTCGCCAACTCGCCGCTCGCCGGCGCCGAAGTCTACCTGGCCGACGCCGGTGGCAGCCGCATCCCCGGCCTCGACAGCGTGACCACCGATGAGAGCGGCAACTTCACCATCAGCGAGGTGCCCGCCGGCTATTCCTTCGTGATCGTGGTCGAGGCGGCCACCACGGACGGCAAGACGGCCGTGTACCAGAGCCTCGTGAAATCGAGCGAGCTCGGCGCGACGGCCAACGTGGACGCCGCGACGACGCTCGTGACGGCCGCCGTCGTGAAAGGCCTGAGCGGCGGCGACCTCGGCGAGGTGAACCCCGCGCGGTTCCAGACCGCCCGCCAGTCCGCCGACGCCAACCTGACCGTCGAGCAGCTGCCCGATTTCACGGACCGCGCCGACGTGCTCGCCAAGATCGACGCCCTGATCGCCGCCGTGGACGAGCTCAAGGCCTCGATCGACGAGCTGCGCCAGGACATCAAGGACATCAAGGCCTCGCTCGCGGACATCGAGGCGAAGCTCGCGCAGCGCCCTGGCGCGGGCGGGCCGCCGCCTGGCGGTCAGCGGCCGCCGGGTGGTCAGCCGCCTTCCGGGGGCCAACCTCCGCAGGGCGGCCAGGCGGGCTGCCCGCCGCCGCCGCCGCC
>JAKFEW010000149.1:0-10823 GCA_036675505.1 Candidatus Sericytochromatia bacterium | reverse complement strand
AGAGCGCCTCGGCGTCCGCCTCGGCGGTCTGGCGGGCCGGGCCTGGCAGCCTCCCGGCCAGCTGCTTCCAGGTGCTGGCCGCGCCCGGCTCGCCGGCGAGCGCCGCGCGCGCGAGCCAGCGCAGGGCGGCGAGGCGCTCGGCGTCCGAGGTCGCCGCGCCCGCCAGGGTCTCGCCCAGCTCGCGCTGCGCGCGCGCGTCGCCGCGGGTGGCGCCGAAGGCCAACAGCCGCCGCGCGAGCGTGCGGTCGCGGCGCACGCCCTGGCCACGCCACAGGCGGCGCGCGACCTGCAGCCGCAGCGCCGGGTCATCGCCGTGGGCGGCCGCGATCCAGCAGCGCCAGGCGTAGCCCTTGTCCTTGCGACACCCCCGCCCGGTCTCGAAACATGCCGCCACCTTGCCCAGGGCGGCGGCGTCGCCGCGCCGTGCAGCCCGGCGGTAACACACCAGGGCTGTGCGCCAATCCGCCCGGCCGCCCCGACCGGCCGCATGCCAATCGCCCAGCGCGACCAGGGCACGCACGTCGCCACGGGCGACGGCCCTGCGCAGTTCGCGGGGGGCCTCGGCCGCGGAAGCGGGGACGGCCTGCGCCAGAATGGCGATCGCCGCGGCGAGAGCGGCGGTGAGCAGGCGTCGGGAGGCGTTCGGGAGGAAAGGCATGGCGTCCGGCGGAGGGGGTAACCCCTTATACCAAGCCAGGGGGCGTTCCTCTCAGCCACGCCGCGGCGCCCCACCCGTGAAGGGTGAGGCGACGCGTGTCGTTCCGGGGTAGGCGCAGGGTTACCGGCGGCCGTAGCGGGTCACGGACTCCATCGCGAAGCCCTCGTCGGCGTCCTCGATCTCGCCGGCGGGCGCGCCCATGCCGTCCTCGAGGTTCTCGTCGTCGTCGCAGTCGCAGGGCTCGACGGCCACGGGCGCGGGCAGCGGGGCGGGCTTCACGGGCGCGGGCTGGGGCGTGGGCTGGGGCTCGGTCTTCGGCGCGGGCGCGGGCTCGGCCGTGAGCTTCGCCGAGCCGTCCGCCTGCACGATCAGGTTCTGGTGGCCGCTGGTGGCGCCGCCGCGGGCGTTGCTGATCATGGTCGAGACCGTGTAGGTGCCGGCCTTCTCGGGCGGAGTCCAGACGATGAGCTGGCCCGTGGTCGCGCTCAGCGTGCCGCCGGTCGCGGACCAGTTGTACTGGAGCGGCTGGTCGGCAGGGTCGTGCGCCACGACCTGGAAGGTGATCGGCTGGCCGGCCGGCACGAAGTTGCCTGGGTTCGCGGTGAACGCCTGGATCACCGGGTTGCGCGCGTCGGACGAGCCTGCGCGCGGCGCGGCCGGCGCGCGGCGGGCGGGGGCCACGATGACGGCGTCGTCGCGGTCGTCGACGATGATCGCCGGGCCGGTGCGGACGGTGGCCGATCCGCGGCCCGCGAGCACCGTCGTGGACGGCAGGTCCGCCATGGCGACCATATCGACCACGCAACCGGTGGTGGTGGCGGCGAGGGTGATGAGGGCGGCGGCGAGGGCAGGCAGCTTCGACATCGTGGAGGTCCTTTCTGACAGCGCGGCTCCGGTCGCGCGCCGTCGACGCCGGGTGATCGGGCGATCACCGGCTGGGCGGGAGGAGCAGGGGGCGGAGGGTGGGTGGCGCTGGGGGGCGCCGGGGACCGGGGCTTCGGGGCTGCGTCTCGCGGTCCATCCGAGCGGCTAGACGAGGGTCGTTTCGATCGGGTTCCGTCGAAATGAAAGATTTCTTGCGGCGGCCGATCAACAGAAAGAGGTTTGCCTGTCGTTGGTCCCAAGTTCACCTTCGTTTAATACGCAATTCCCTTAACACCTCGATAACTAGAGGGTTCCCCGAGAGGTTCCCGTCATGTCAGATTCGCGTATCGGCGCCAAGCCCACCACCGCCAAGCCGCAGCCTTCGCCGAAGGCGGCTGGCACCACCGCCCCGGGCGCGCCTGCGGCCGTGAGGCCGGCCGGTGATTCGCTCAGCCTCTCGCCGGCCGCGCGGCAGGCCACCCGGCCCTCGACGCCCCCCACGCCGCCCGGCGGCACGGGCGCCGGCACGAACGTGCGCGCCGAGGTCACCGACCGCGACGTCACGCTTGAGGCCCAGGTCGGCGAGCGCACGCGGCTGGTGGCGCGCCAGGTCACCGGTTCGCCCACCATGATGAACGGCGCGACGCTGCTCAAGCTCGAGCATGACCTCGGCGACAATACGACGCTGTTCACGGGTGTCGGCAACCTGCCCGGCTTCTACAACCGCTCGATCGGGCCGAACGAGCGCATCGACGCGCCGCACGTCGCCGCCTTCGCGGGCGTCGAGGATATTCGCGGCACGCGCAAGCCGCTCGGGCTCGGCGTCGACCTCGACCTCCGCCTCCAGTCGGTCGCGGTGGCCACGGTGGCTTACAACCAGGGCATCGGCAAGATCGACGCCAACACCTCGGCCGGCCTCTCGAAGGCCACCGTCACCGGCGAGATGAACCTGACCCGCAAGTTCGGCGCCGTCGAGGCCTCGCTCGGCTACGGCCACCACGTCGACCTCGGCCACGTCGGCTCCTACTACGTGATGGGCGGCGAGGGCCTCGCGCCCCGCACCCACTGGCTGCAGGGCGGCGTCGGCACGCGCGCCGCCGGCGTGGACCTGCGCCTCGACGCCTACGTGCCGCTCGAGACGGCCTCCAACGAGTTCTCGGACCAGGCCAAGCTGCGTGCCTCGGTCGCCGGCCACAAGTACCTGCCCGAGGTGGGCGTGACGATGACCAGGGCCGGCCTCGAGCGCATCGACGCGACGAAGGGCCTCGAGGTCGCGCCCGGCTGGGACGCGACGGCCAGCGTCAGCGCGTGGCGCCCGCTCGGCGCGCAGCCCGAGGTGATGGCCGGCGTCGGCCTGCGCTGGACGCCCGGCAAGAAGGCCGCGACCCGTCCCGCGACCCGCCCGGCGGACGACTGGCGCACCCAGGCGCCGACGCCGCGTGCCCGCGCCACCCACCGCGTGGACACCCCGCGCCTCTCGCAGTGGTTCAGCCCGGCCGAGATCGCCGCGATGCGCGGCAAGTCCGTGGAGGAGCTCGCCAAGGTGCTGCGCTCGCCCGAGCAGGTGGTGGCCTACCTGGACCAGCACGTGTCCTACGACAACCAGCGCCTCGCCGACAGCAAGGGCGACTACGGCTCGCTCACGCCGAACCAGGTCGCGTCGCTGCTCAAGGGCGTCTGCCGCGACCAGCACCCCTTCGTGGTCTCGGTCATGAAGGAAGGCCAGCAGATCGAGGGCCGCGCGATCGGCTACGTGTCGCCCGATACGTCGCACGCCATCGCCGTCTACCGCGATCCGGCCACCAACAAGTGGAACGTGATCGAGTACGGCCGCATCCACCGCACCGAGGCCGCGACCGCCGCGGAGGCCTTCGAGGCCGTGCGGCCCGACGCCTTGGTTTACGCCGATTGGAGCCAGGGCGGCCCGAACCAGAAGAACCACCAGCGCACGATTCATTACAGCGAGACGGCGCGCGAGTACTACCGCTTCGTTCAGCCGAGCAAGCGGTAGCTCCTGCGTTCCGGGATGCGGCGGGCGGCACAACCTGCCGTCCGCCGTCCGCCGTTCTCCGTTCGAATCCCAGTCTGCCCGAATGCCGCGCCATGATATGATTGTCTGTTCGTGAACCGGGCAGGAACGCCTGGTGGCCTTACGGGAGGAGTGCGTGGTGCTGGCTGGAGCGATGGGGGCTCGGAGAGTCGGCTGCGCGCTGGTCGCCGCGTGGGTTGTGGCGGGCTGCGTGCCGGCCAAGGTCGACCTGGCGACGGGCCTGCGGTTGCTGGGCGAACGCCCCTTGCCTGCGCCCCTGCTCGGGGCGTCCACGCCGTCGCCAGCGCCGGAGGCCTCTTCCACACCTACGCCCGCCCCGAGCACCCAGCCAACGCCAACGCCCGCGCCGTCCGCTCCCACCGCGTCGCCGCCGGTGGCGGCGTCGCCCTCACCTTCTACCGCGCCGCCGTCCCCCGTGGCGACGCCCGTGCCAAATTACAGTTTCAACGTGCCGTTCGGTTATCGGCCGTCTACCAAGACGTTCGAGCTCCAAAGGCAGGCCGAGGTCGACGTGCTCTACGAGGACCTCAGCCATGCCACGGGACCGGTCTACGTGGGGATCGTCACCGTGAACGATCCGAGATTTCTCGCCGACGGTGTCGTCACTCAGACGGAGCCTACGATGGAGGTGAACGGCGAGGCGGCTCTCCTGGCCATTTTCGGCCCGACGATGGGCAAGGACGCGGTGGAGGTAGACAGCCGCCGCGTCGCCATGAGCAACATCATCGGCAATAAGTTGACCATGCGATACCGGGACGGGGATGGCAAACTGATGCTCCTCGACATCGCGGGCGTGTTGTACGAGAAGAAGTTCTACGCCTTCTTCATGTTGGCCCCCGACGCCCGCTTCGAGTCCCCAGGGTTCGCGGAGTACTACATTGGTTCGACACGGGATTCCTTCCAACTAAAAGGGACCTCCACGTACCCCGAATAGCCAGGTCGGCCCGAACGCCGCGCCATGTTATGATTGTCTGTTCGTGAATCGGGCAGGAACGTCTGGTGGCCTTACGGGAGGAATGCGTGGTGCGGATTGCTGTGCGGGGCGGGCTGGCCCTCCTGACCGCGGGGACGATGTGCGGCTGCGCGTCGGCGATCCAGCTCTGGGGCTTGCGCGACGCGGCGCCTGTGGTAGAGCGAGAAGAGGACGTCGCCGAGGGCCGGCGGATCGTGGTCGCGCCTGTGCGGCCGGCCGACCCCTTCTGGGCCGGTGCGCTGGTCGATGCGGCCGTCACGGGCAACCTCGTCCGCCTGGCCGTGACCTTCGCGACCGACGACGACGTGCTCCTCGGGACGGCGCTCGGCGGCGCGGCGGGCGTGCTGTTGGATGCGGCGGGCGTCGCCTGGATCCGTGCGGCGGTGCCGCGGCCGACCCTCGTGCTGATCAAGGGAGCGAATGGCAGCGAGGTCCGTGTGCCGCTGACGCCGCGCGGCGATCGGCTCGAAGCCCTGATCCCCCGTTCCGCGCTGCCGCCCGGTGTTTCGACGCGCGCCAGCCTCGCGAGCGAAGGCGGCGTGGTGCTCGCGACGTATGCGCTCCGGCCGTCGCGCGAGCCCGAGGCGCAAGCGATTGCAGCGACCGAGGGCGCGGCGACGGAAAGTGGCCCGAGCGACGTCGATCAGCCCCTGCCCAAGGTGGCCCCGCCCGATCCGGACGCGGTCGGCGTCGTGATCGGCGTCGAGGAGCATTCCGGCAGCGTGCCCCCCGTGGCGTTCGCCGGCCGCGACGTCGACGCCGTCAGCCGGTACCTGCGCGAGGCGTTGGGCGTGGAGGACGGCAACGTCCTCCGGCTGACGAACACGCAGGCGACCATGACCAACATGCGCGTGACCATCGAGCGAAAGTTGGCGAACCGCGTCACGCCGGGCCGGTCGGTCGTTTACTTCTACTTCGCCGGGCATGGCGTTTCGAACGCGAAAGACCGGGTGCCTTATCTCGTTCCCTTCGACGGTGATCCCGCCTACCCGCAGGACACCTGTTACTCCACGGTGTCGCTGTACCAGGCACTCGGGCGCCTGAAAGCGAAGCGCGTGGTGGTGATGCTCGACGCCTGCTTCACCGGGCTCTCCGGCCGCGACGGCAAGACATCGCTCTTCCCGGCGATGCGACCGCTGATGGTCACCCCGATCCTGCCGTCGGTGCCGGACGGTGTCGCCGTGCTGGCCGCCGCGGGGCCCGACGAGATGAGCGGTGCCGCCACCGATCGGCGCCATGGCCTCTTCACCTACTGGCTGCTGCGGGCGTTGCGCGGCGGTAGCGGCGTCCCGGCCGAGCGGACGTGGCGCGACGTGTTCGGGTTCGTGCGCGACAATGTGGCGAAGGACGCGCGCCGCCAGGATCGCGAGCAGACGCCGGTCTACATGGGCAACGAGGTGGATCGCTGGAAGGTGGAGCGGTGAGGTCTCGAAGGGTCGGCTGCGCGCTGGTCGCGGCCTGCGTGGTGGTGGGCTGCGTGCCGGCCAGGGTCGACCTGGCGACGGGCGTGCGGCTGCTGGGCGAACGCCCATCTCCCTCGCCCGCGCCCCAGTTCGGCGCGTCCACGCCGTCGCCCGTGCCGGAAGCGTCAGTGGCGCCGTCGCCCGCACCGAGCGCCCAGCCAACGCCAACGCCCCCGCCGTCCGCTCCCACCGCGTCGCCATCAGCGGCAGCGTCGCCCTCACCTTCGACCGCGCCTCCGTCTCCTGTGGCGACGCCTGTGCCGAAATACGTGTTCAACGTGCCTTTTGGGTATGCGCCGTCCACCAAGGCTTTCACGCTTCATAAGCTAGCTACCGTCGACGTGCTCTACGAAAATCTCAGCCATGAAACGGGACCGACCTACCTGGGGGTCGTCATCGTGAACGAGCCGAAACGTTTCCACGAGGGCGTCGTCACCCAGACGGAGCCGACAATGGTGGTGAACGGCGAGGAGGCCCTCTTGGCCATTTTCGGCCCGACGATGGGTCAGGACGTCACAAGGGAGCTGAACACTCGCGCCGCCTTGAGCAACATCTTCGGCCGTCGGTTGGTCGTACGACACCAGGATGGGGAAGGAAAGCGGATCTATCTCGACGCTACGGGCGTGGTTTACCAGGATCGGTACTACGTCTTCTTCATGTCGGCCCCCGACGCTCGCTTCGAGTCTTATTCTTTCGCCGAGTACTACATTGGCTCGACGCGGGACTCTTTCCACCTGAAAGGGACCTCTGGGTACCCCGAATAGACAGCTCAGCACAATCAGAAGTGGCTGCTCATCGGCGGCCAGAGCACCTTTACCCTCTCACTGTTGGGGGAGGACGGCACGGAAGCTCCTCACCCGACCATTCAGGGCAGGCCGCCGACGATGCTGCCGAGCGCGGACGGGATCGCCGAGGTGAGCGGCGTCGGCGTGGGGGCGAGCGAGGGTGCGGCGGTCGGCGCGATCGACGGCGACAGCGACGGCGCGATCGACGGTGATAGGCTCGGCAGGACCGTCGGGGCGATCGACGGGGCCGGGCTCGCGAGCAGGGTCGTGCCCGCATCGGTCACCACCTCCGACAGCGTGGCCGGCGCTGCGAGCACCGACGCCACCGCCGTCGGCAGCGCGGAAGACACCGTGCCGACGGGGTCGGACGGCAGCGCGTCCGGCAGGGGCGAGGTGAGCGTGCCGGTGGCGAACGACGCCAGTGGATCGGGCAACGCCGTACCGACGACACCGGGCAACGTCGAAGCGAGGACCCCGGGAACGCTCGAGGCCAGGTCGCCCGGCAGCGCCGAGGCGATCGCCGCCGGGGCCGAAACCGCGCGCTGCAGCCAGGCCAGGCGCTCGGCCTCCGGCAAGGCGGCCACGCGCGCGCGGATCGACGCGGCCTCGAGGGCCACGGCCGCCGGGTCGAGGTTGGCGATCGCCGTCGGATCCGCGCCCGCGGCGCGAAGCAAGGCGCCTGTAGCGGCCGTGGTCGCCCAATCCACGCGCCCGACCCCGTCGCTGCCGCCGCGCACAGGCCGCACGAGCGTGAGCAAGCGGAAGGCCTTCGCCTGCGGGCCCGCGGTGAACGAGACGTCGACGAGCGTGAGCGCCCCTTCGACCAGGCCGTCGATGCGGTAGCGGCCTTGCCCGTCGGTGACCGCCGTGGCAACGCCTGCGAGCGGCAGACGCGTCACGGGGTCGCGCAGCACGACCGCCGCGCCGACGACGGGCAACTCCTCGTCGGCGCCCGCGGCGAGCAGGTGGTACTTGCCGACGCCTGTGGGCACGACCTTCGCGACGCCCGTGGGGATCACGCGCGCGCCGCCTGTCGAGACCACCGCGTCCGCCCCGACCACGGCGACCGCCAGGGCGACCTCGCCCACCAGCGTGGCGAAGGCCGCTGGCGCCTGGGCCGCGGCGCCGACCCGCGCGGGGACGCCGGGCGCCGGGCAGCCGGCCACCATGGCGATCGCCGCGGCGGCCGCCAGAGCCCTGAGTCGAAGAGAGTTCGAAAGCATGCAGCAGTCCTGGGGGAGCGACCAGGCGATTCTAACCACCGAGTATTACCTGAACGTTTCCTTATGTTGCGGCATTGTTACCGGAACCCGCGCGCGCATTCCACTCCACACAGCGCACGGTCCAGGCGTGGTCGATGCGCGCCCGACCCGCGTCGTCGAGGCCGGCGACCACCGCCGCGACCCGCCGCACCGCTTCGGCGGCGGCGGGACCGCCCGGCTCGAGCATCCCGATCGCCTCGAGCGCCTCGGCCTCCAGCCAGCGCGCCCCGGCCTCGGCGGCCACGCGTGCCATCGTCTCGAAGTGCGGCCGTGGGTCGGTGTCGCCCGCGCGGCGCGCGGCCTCGCCCAGCAAGCCCTCCGCCGTGGCGAGCTGGAGCCGCAGCCCGAGCCGCTCGGCGAGGCCGCGCGCCTCTACCGCCTCGCGGCGCGCGGTGACCACGTCGCCCAGCGTCAACGCGACCCAGGCGGCGGCCCGGTGGGCGCGCGCGAGCTCGAGCGGGGCGTCGGCCGACACGGCGGCTTCGCGCGCGGCGGCGGCACACATCCCGGCGCGCGAGAGGTCGCCGCGGCGGCCCCAGACCTCGGCCATCAGCGACAGGCGGCGCGCCGCCGCGGCGGGGGCTTCCTCTCCGACCAGCGGGTGGCCCACGGCGTCGGCGCCTTCGAGGTCGCCGGCCCGCAGCCGCGCCTCCAGGACGAGCGGCTGGACGAGCGCATCGAGGTAAGGCGTTTCGACGGCGCTGGCGCCCGCGAGCGCCGCATCGGCGTGCGCGAGCGCCTCGGCGAACTCGCCGCGCGCGGCCGCGCTGGCTGCGGCGAGCGCGTCGGCGAGCGCCAGCTGGAAGCGGTGGCCGATTTCGGTGGCGATCGCCCGCGCCTCGGCGGCCCGTGCGGCGGCCTCGGCCGGTTCGCCGAGCTCGAGCGCCGTGAGCCCGAGGTTGATCGCCGTGATGCCCGCCTCGGTGCGCGCGCCCACTTCCAGCAGGATCCAGCGCGCGAGCTTGTAGGACTTGCGGGCGGCCTCGAGCTCGCCGGCCGCCGCCTGGGCGTCGCCCAAGAGCAGGGCGGCCATGTTCAAGCCGATCGGGTCGCCGAGGCCGGTCAGGAGGGCGATCGCCTCCTGCAGGCACTCGACGCCTTCGGCGCGGGACTGCGGGGCCTGCGCGAGGAGGTAGCCGACGAGCGACAGCGCCTCGGCGATCCGCTCGGTATCGCCGATTTCGCGGGCCCGTGCGAGCGCGTCGGTCGCATATCCACGCGCCTCGTCTGCGCGGCGGCCGTAAATCGCGAGGCGCGCGGCGGTGAGCAGCGTGCGGGCCTGGCCGGCGACGTCGCCGATGTCCTCGGCGACCCGCAGGGCGCGTTCGCCGGCCGCGGCTGCCGCGGGCAGGTCGTCGAGCACCTGGTGGATCTTCGCGAGCGAGCCGGTCACGCGGCCCAGCCGCAGCTGGTCGCCGAGGGCCTCGGACAGACGCACGGCTTCGAGGTAGAGCGCGAGGGCGCCTACGGCCTTGCCGGCCACGCGGCGCACGTCGGCGAGCGCCTCCAGGAACTCGAGGCGCAGGCCGAGCCAGGCCGCGCGGCCCTCGCCCCGCACGCAGGCGAGGCCGTCCTCGAGCAGCACCTCGGCCTCTTCGAGCGCGTGCAGGGCCGCGAGCCTACGGCCGGCCTCGAGCGAGTAGACCGCGGCCAGATCGGCCGCGTCGGCGAGCAGCGCATGGCGGGCGATCGCGGCGGCCGTGTCGAGCGACGCGTCGGCGGGCCGGTCGCCGGGCGGACGGGCATGGTAGGCGCGCGCGGCGGACGCATGCAGCTGCCTGCGGACGTCGGCCGGGATGCCGCCGAGCACGCTCTCGACGAGCGCTGGCGTCGCGAAGCCGAGCGAGCCGTCGACGGCCGGGGCGAGGAGAGCCGCCCGGCGCAGGACGTCGAGCGCGGCGAAGAAGGTCGGCTCGGCGAGTTCGCAGACCGCGTGCAGCACGTCGAGGTCCGCCGCGCTGCCCAACACGGCGGCGGCGCGCGCCGTGGCGACCGCATCCCGGTTCAGGCCAGCCAGCGGATCGGTGGGCGCGACGCCCGCCTCGCCAGGCGCGAGCTCCCACGTCACCGCGTCCGGGCCGCCCACGCGTCGCAGCGCGCCGGTCGCGACGAGGCCGCGCAGGGCCGCTTCTGCGCGCACCGGCAGGCCGCCGCTGGCGCGCGCGAGGCGCTCCACCAGCCCGGCCGGAGCCTCGGGCACGCCGAGCAAGGCGGCGGCCAATGCGCCGAGGGCGGCCGCCGGAAGCGCGTCGATCGGCAGGACTTCGGCGTCGGCCGCCCACTCCGGCCGTGGCTCGGCCGAGTCCGCGGCGATCACGAGCAGGAAAGCCACATCGCGCGCGGCACGCCGAATGCGCGCGATCGCCTCGGCGGTGAGCGGGTCGATGCGCGCCCAATCCTCGATCACCAGCACGAGGCCGCGCTGGCGCGCGAGCTCGGCCAGCGTCTCGGCGACGGCGCCCTGCAACCTGAGGCGGGCCGACGGCGGATCGATCGCCGGCGCCGGGCCGGCGGGCGCGAGCTCCGGCAACAGGCGCCCTAGCACGGCCGCGTGGCGCGCCAGCGTTTCGGGGACGTGCCGGCGCAGCGCCGGCAGCAGGCCGCGCAGCGCCCGCACGAGGGGGCCGTAGGGTGCGTCCGGCCCGCGGGCGGCGCCGGGCTCGACGGCGCCGCGGCCGAACGCGAGGCGGGCCGTCGCGACGTCGCGCGCGAAGGCGTCGATCAGGCGGCTCTTGCCCACGCCCGACGGGCCGGCGAGCCAGAGCAGC
>JAKFEW010000085.1:0-1811 GCA_036675505.1 Candidatus Sericytochromatia bacterium | reverse complement strand
GGCACGCGGGCGGAAATCAGGTCAACGCCGGAGCGGCGTCGCGTCCGGAACGTGGAGCGGCGGAGCCCGACCGAACGGCTGTGGGAAACTTCGGGCTGGATCGGAGCACGAAGGCTCCGGCCGACAACGCGTCGAGGACCCCGCCATGCCGCACGTGATCGTCAAACTCTGGCCCGGCAAGACCGACGAACAGAAGGCGCGGCTCGCCGACGCGATCGCGCGCGAGGTGGTCGCACAGCTCGGCTCGTCGGAGGCGTCGGTGTCGGTGGCGTTCGAAGACGTGGCGCAGGCCGACTGGAAAGAACAGGTGTGGCAGCCGGACATCGCCGCGCACCCGGAGCGGCTCTTCCGCAAGCCGGGCTACACCTTGTGACCGTAACGCCAGACCACGACCGGGCTGCCGTGCCCGGCTTTCCTGCCACGTAGAAGCCGGAGACCCCGCTTCACCCGGGCGGCGCTACCTGGCCGACGCGTCGCCCGCCAGCGCCGCATCGAAGAAGCGCCGGATCTCCGCATTCATCGCCGCGTGCGCCGCCTCGCGGTCGAAGCCGTCGGGGTCGCGGCACACTGCCGGCGGGCCGATGGGGCCGCACGGCGCGAGGAACGACAGATGCGTCGCGCCCGGCACGCGGTGCGCTTCGGCGCGTACGCCGAGTCCCTCGATCACCACCGCGGCGTTGGTCGCGAACGGCACCGTCTCGTCGCGCTCGCCGCTCCACACCTGCACCGGCACGCGCACATTGGCGAGGCCGCCCTGCGCGAAGGTGAAGCCGAGGCCCGGCGCGGCGACGACCGCCGCGCGGAGGCGCGGGTCGGCTTCGAACGTGCCGGCGCCGTCCGCCCCCGCAAGCAGCGGCGAGCCGGCGTGGGCCAGCGCCTCGCAGACGAATTCCGGCGAGCGCGTGCAGTGCGTCGCGATCGCCGCCATGTCCGGCACGCCACCGACCAGGGTCAGCACGGTGAAGCCACCGGCGGACATGCCGTACGCGCCGACCCGCGCCGGATCGATGCTGTCCGCGCCGGCCCAGTCGCCGAGCAGGTGGTCGAGGGTCGCGCGCATCTGCGCCGCGCGCTGGCTGAAGAGCGCCGGCGCGCCCTGGCGGCTCGGGTCGGCGTAGTTGTCGCCGGCATGCGTCGGCGCGGCGACGACGTAACCGGCACTCGCGAGATCCATCGCGAGGTCGACATGGCTCAGCGCGGCGCCGCCGTTGCCGTGCGAGACCAGCACGACCGGCAGGCCGCGGCCGGCGACCGGCGCGTCGCGGGCGACGCTCATCAGGCCGGTGCCGACGAACGTGGTCGGCCACGGCGTCGCCGCCGTCGGATACCACAGCGCCACGGCGACCGGTCCGCCCGCGCTATCGACGCGCGCGACCTGGAAGCCGACCGGGTTCTCCGAACGCCGTGCCGTGCCGACGGCGAACGCGACGACGGCGAGCACGACGATCGCGAGCATCGCGGCGAGGCGCTTGAGCCACTTCATGGGGTTTCTCCTCGGGGGCCCGATCGCATCAGGCTGGACGGCACGGGGGCGAATCCTTTCGGAATCATGGCGTCGTTCCCAGTGTCGAAAGGAAGGGTGTCAGGGCGACAACGCGACGGCGAGCCGCGCCGACAGGTACAGGCCGAGGCCGAAAACCACGTGGTTGCCGACGCTGCGCAGCACGTTCCGCGCCGGTGTGGCGGTGCGCGACGCGGCGATGCCGGCGCCCATCGCCGGCTGCATCACCAGCAGCGGCGCCGCGACCGTGACCAGCCCGAACGCCAGCGCCGGGCCGGGCGTCGGCCGCTGCAGCCAGGCGCCGCCCTGC
>JAKFEW010000006.1:0-46268 GCA_036675505.1 Candidatus Sericytochromatia bacterium | reverse complement strand
CCGCACGCGCGCGAGCAGACCCGGCTCCAAGAGGGGCTCGAGGGCCTCGCAGAAGGCGTCGAGCTCAGCCTCGCCGTAAACGGCCATCGAGCGACCATGGCCCAGGCCAGCCCGACAAAGCCGCAGCCATTCCCCTACGACGGACTCGGTGATAACGGGCTCGAAGAGCCCCAATCGGCCGAGGTGGAGCAATTTCATATTCACCCCCGAAGGCCGTCGGATGGCCGAGCAGAGCGTGGTAGTGTCCAGGAGAACGCGATCGATCACGTTACGAACTATGTCTCGCCGCCCGCTCACGATCACGCTCGCGCCGAACGAGCACCTGCTCTGCGATCTCCTCGTCGGTCGGCTCAGGCAACCCCTTCACCTTTTCCGCGAGGCGTTCCTGTACGGCCTTCCACTTCTGGTCGAACTCGCGGCCACCCTTGACGGCGGAAACAGGGATTCGGCGATGCCCACTCGGCATCACGATGAAGGGCAGGCGGCCGCGATCGCACCAGTTTGATACGGTTCGCGCCGTCACTCCGAAGATGCGGGCGATCTCGCCGGGCGTGTAGAACTGCTTCGCCTCATCGGACGTCAATTGCTCTTCGATAGGACGATTTTCGAGGGCCATGTTGAACTCTCCGTGTAGGCGGGGGCCCAGGCACCCCACTCTTTCAAAACTTACCGTTCTTTCCGTTTATTCCATTATACACGCGGCCCAGCGCGCTCTAATCGTTCAGCGCGCCCAGCAGCGCAGTGACGTACTCCTGCAAGAGGCCATAGGCCTGAAACGCCGCAAGCATAGGTGCGAAAAACCAGGTACAGAGGCCAGTTTCGCCGGTGGTACAATTCAGGTGGGAGGAGCCCCATGAACGAATCGGATCTGAAAGAAACATGAGACTCAAGCGGGCCTTCGACGTCCTGTTCGCGCTCGCCACGCTGCCCTTCTTCCTGCCGCTGCTGGCCCTGCTCGCGCTCGCGATCAAGCTGACCTCGCGCGGGCCCGTGTTCTTCTTCCAAGAGCGCGCCGGGCTCGGCGGGGCGCCCTTCTGGATCTGGAAGTTCCGCACCATGACCGTCGACCCGAACCGCGACGCCAACCTCCTCGCGGGCACCAGCGAGATCACGGCGGTGGGCAAGCTCCTGCGCGCCACCTCGCTCGACGAGCTGCCCCAGCTGATCAACATCCTGAACGGCAGCATGAGCCTGATCGGCCCCAGGCCCACGCTGCCCGAGCAGGTGGCGAAGTACGACGCCTTCCAGCGCCGCAGGCTCGAGATGCCGCCCGGGCTCACGGGCTGGGCCCAGGTGAACGGGCGCAACGCGCTGCCCTGGGAGAAGCGCATCGAGCTCGACGTGTGGTACGTGGACCACTGGTCGCTCGGGCTGGATTTCAAGATCTTCTTGCGCACCTTCAAGACCGTGCTGTTCCGCGAGGGCGTCTACGGCGAGGGTGGCGTGAACAAGGGGTTCTGAGCATGCGCGTAGCGATCTTCGGGGCGGGCGGGCACGCCAAGGTGGTCTGGGACATCCTGGTCGCGGGCGGCCACGAGGTGGCGGGCTTCGTGGTCGACGAGCCGCAGGCCGAGACCCTGCTCGACCTGCCGATCGTCAGGCGGCCGGAGGAGCTGCCGCCGCACGACGGGCTGGTGCTGGCCTTCGGCGACAACCGTGGGCGGAAGGCGCGCTACGAGGCGCTCCGCGCGGCCGGGGTGCGGCTCGTGAGCGCCGTGCACCCGCGCGCGGTGGTGGCGGGGCGCGTGGCGCTGGGCGACGGCGTGATGATCGCGGCGGGGGTGGTGATCAACCTGGATACGCGGATCGGCGAGAACACGATCATCAACACGGGCGCGACGGTCGACCACGACAACGCGATCGGCGCGCACGTGCACCTAGCGCCGGGGTGCCACCTGGCGGGCGGCGTGACGGTGGGCGAGGGGGCGTTTCTCGGCATCGGCACCAACGTGATCCCGGGGCGGCGGATCGGGGCGTGGGCGCGGACCGGCGCGGGGGCTGTGGTGGTGCGGGATCTGGCGGATGGCGTGCTGGCGGTGGGGGTGCCTGCGCGGGTGCGGCCCTGACGCAGGCCGCGCGGCCTGGCTCAGGGCTGGTGGTAGGGCGCGAGGGCCTCGCGGGCCCAGCCCGGGTCGAACTCGGGGGTGCGCTTGGGGTGGTAGGTGTAGCCTTCGACCTTCTCGCAGATCGAGAGCACCGAGGGGCCGTAGGGCAGGAGCAGGCGGCCGAGCAAAGGCGAGACCTGGCTGAGGCGCGGCGAGTACTGCGCCTTCACGCGGAAGCCGGCGCGCTCGAGCATCAGCCGGATGGTGGCCGGCGTGAAGAAGTTGATGTGCGTGACCGAGAGCCAGCCGCGCACGCCCAGGCGGTCCAGCAGCACCGGCGCGAGCCGGCCCTGCGGCACGATCGGGTGGCCGAGCGCGAGCAGGCCGCCGGGCACGAGCAGGCGGTGCAGGCGCGCGAGGAAGAGGTGCGGGGCGATCAGGTGCTCGATCACGTCGCGCGAGTGGATCGCGTCGTAGCTGGCCACAGGCAGGCGTGAGAAGGCGTCCTCCTCGACGTTGAGCCGGTGGGCCGGGAAGCCGAGCTCGGTGGTGAACGCGACGGACGATTCGTCGCCCTCCACGCCCTCGGAGCCGGGGCCCCAGAAGAGCAGGTTCTGGCCGAACGAGGAGCCGATCTCGAGCACGCGGCGGCGGTCGAAGCCGTGGTGCTTCACGAGCAGGGGCACCGAGGCGCCTTCCGTGTGGAAGAACTGCGCGAGGATCTGGGCGACGTCCGGGTGCGTCGAGCGCGTCCGGATCAGCTCCTGCACCCGCTCCAACCGATTCCCCGCGGCGCTCATGGCAAGTTTCACTCTCAATCGACGTCGGATCCGAGCCGGCTCAGTCTAGCATGGCGCTTCACGCCGAGGCGCTGGCCGCGCGGTCGCGGGTGTGGCGGGCGAACAGCGCCCAACAAAAGACGCTGGTGAAGGCGAGCGCCGCGGCGACCGCGCCGGCCAGCGCGGTCGCCGAGCGATAGCCGTAGGCGGCGATGGCGATGACGATCGCCGCGTTGAGGATCAGGTTGATCGTGATGCCGGCGTGCCGGTTGCCCGTGATCACCGCGTAGAAGCTGAACCAGCCCGTGACCGCCCCGAAGATCCACAGCCCGGCGAACAGATACAGGAAGGGCGCCGCCGCGACCCTGTACGCCTCGCCGAAGATCGCCACGATGACTTCGGGGGCGATCGCCGTGGCTGCCGCGTAGGCGGGGATCAGCACGGCCGCGAGCGCCAGGCCCGGCAGGCCGATCAGCCGCCGCAGGCGCGGCAGATCGCGGGCCGTCCAGGCCACGATCATGCGCGGCCGCAGGGCCGACCAGATCGGCACGGCCGCCTTCGGCGCCATGCCCGCGAGCGAGCGGGCCACCTTGTAGGTGGCCGCCGCCTCGGGGCCCGCGAGCGTGCCGGCCAACACCGTGTCCGCGTTGTTGGCGCAGCCGACGAGCAGGTTGCGCAGCGTCGCCTGGCGCCCGACCCGGCGCAGCGTGGCCAAAGCCGTCGCCTGGTCGACCTCGCCGCCGCCCGCCTCGGCCCGCGGCCAGTGCCGCCGGACCGCGAGGCGCATCACCGCCGTGCGCCAGGCCACGCCGAGGGCCGTGCCGATCGCGAGGCCCACGAGCCCGAAGCGCGTGAACAAGAAGGCCTGCGCCAGGAACAGCACAGCGTAGCTCGAGAGCTCGCCACGCACCTGGGCCCGCAGGTCGCCGGCGGTCACGAGCAGGCACTTGCCGAGCCCATAGCCGATCTGCAGCGGCAGGGCCAGGCCGAGCAGCGTGGCGAACACGGGCTCGATGCCGATCGTGGGCCCGAGCGCCCAGGCGATCGCCACGACGCCGAGATAGACCACCCAGTTCGTGCGCGTCTCCTGGCCGACCACCGCCGCGGCGTAGGTCCGCACGTCCGCCATCCGGCCTTCTAGCCAGGCCGGCGCCACGGTCTGGTAGGCGATCTCGCTGGCGCGCACCACCAGGGCGATCTCGAGCAACGCGATCAGGGCCTGCACCGCGGCGTAGGCGCCATAGGCCGCGAGCGTGGTGGTCCGCGTGACGTAGACCATCATGAGCAGCGGGGCGACCGTGCCGACCGCCACCACCACGGCCATCGCACCGGACTCCCGCAGGATGCGCTTCATGTCGCCCTGTCGCGCATCGCGTTAGGGCCGCCGCGTCGCGAGCTTGAACACGAAGCAATGCGCGAGCAGCGACGGCCTGAGGTCGCCGATCGCCCGGGCGATCGGCAGGTGGTCGCGGGGATACATGTGCCGCTCCGCGACGATCGAGAGCCCCAGGCGCTCGAACATGGCCCTCAGCGCATCGTACTGGCACCAGTACACGTGGCCGCCGCGCGCGACCTTGTTGTTGAAGGGGATCCGGCCGCGCAGCACGTCGAGGCGCGCGAGCAGGAAGTTGAAGTTCGGGCAGGTGATCACGATCTGCGCGACGTGGGGCGCGATGGCGGCCAACAGGGGCTCGGGGTCCTCGAAGTGCTCGATCACGTCGAGCAGGCTGGCCGTGTGCACGGCCTCGCCCGGGAAGTGCCACTCGGTGATCGAGCCCTGCTTCACCTCGGCCACGCAGGCCTTGGCGGCGATCGCGCGCGCCGAGAGCTCGACGCCGCGCAGCCAGGCCGTGGGGAACGCGCGCTCGAGCGCGGCGAGGAAGACGGCGTTGCCGCAGCCCAGGTCCACGAGCGGGAAGTCGCCCTCGCCCAGCAGCGAGAGCGCGGCGCGGTGCTTGGCCTGCAGGCCGTAGCCGCCGCCCAGCTTCTCGTCCCACCATTCGTTGGCGTAGGCTTCCTTCATGGCTTCAAGCGCCCTCCGGCTTGCGGAACACCGCCAGGAAGTCCGAGGCGAAGCGTACAGGCACGGTCAGGCCGTCGATCGGCGGGCGGCGCGCGAGCAGCCGGTCGACGGGCGTCGCGAGCAGGTACGCGGTGCCGCGCGCCGCCGGCCGGATCGCGCGCGGCAAGGCGAGCGAGGGGAGCCGCGTCGCGACGAAGGTCAAGAGCCCCTCGCCGATCGCCTCCATGCGCTCGCACTCGAAGCCGGCCTCGGTCCAGGCGCGGCGCAGCCCGGCGTGCGAGAAGCGGAAGTAATCGTCGGGGTCGGCGTGGTACTCATGCATGAAGGGCACCGAGATCACGGCCGTGCCGCCCGGCCGCAGGATCCGGAAGACCTCGGCCGGCGCGCGCTCGTGGTGGAACACGTGCTCGAAGAGGTGGAAGGCCAGGACGTGGTCGAAGCTGCCCGCCTCGAACGGGAAGGGCCGCTCGACGTCGAGCGCCACGACGCCTTCGGCGGGCTGCAGGTCGGTGTAGGTGAAGGCGGCGTCCGCCGCGCGCCGGAGGTACCGGTTGTAGGAGCCGCTGTCGCTCTTGGAGCCGATGTCGAGCACCCGGCCGGCGACCGCCACGTCCTTCAGCGCGAGGTTGAAGAGCGCGCGCAGCAGCGTGCGCCCGGCGAACAGCTGGGAGGCCACGGCGAAGGGCGAATGGAAGCGGTGCAGCGGCAGGAAGCGGGCGGGCGACTCAGGCACGCGCGAGCGCCTCGAGGATCTTGCCCGCCAGCGCCGGCAGCCCGTGCTCGGCCTCGACGATCGCGCGCAGGCGCTCACCGAGGGCGCGGCGGCCGGCCGGCCCGCGCTCGGCGAGCGCGATCAGGCGCGCGGCCATCGTGGCCGGATCGCGCTTGGGGATCAGCCAGTCGCGCGCGAGCGCGGGGCCGAGGATCTCGTGGAATGCCAGGTTGCTCGTGATCACGGGGACTGCGCAGCTCATCGCCTCGAGCACCGTCTTGTCGGCGCTATCCGTATCGCTCGCATTCACGTAGACGTCGGCCGCGGCGAAGCGCGCGTGGACGTCCGGGAAGGCGATCGGGCCATCGAACGATACGATAGCATCAACGCCCAGGCTGCTGCACAACGCGCGCAACTCGGCCTCGTAGGCGCGGTCGTCGTCGCTGAGCGCGCCGCCCACGATCGCGAGCCGCACGGCGAGGTCCGGGCGCTCGCGCCGGATCGCGGCCACGGCCTCGAGGCCGACCTCGACGCGCTTGATCCGGCTGAGCCGGCCCAGGCTGAGCACGCGCAGGGGCGCCCCCGCGGGCGCCGGGGGGCCTGGCTGGAACCGCTCGGTGTCGATGCCCTGGCCGATCTGGCGCACCTTGGTCGAGGAAAGCTGGAAGCCGGTCTTGGTGGAGGTGACCACCTGGTCGACCAGCGCGTGCGCGAGCCTGAGCATGGGCGGCGTGGCCTTGTGGGCGTACCAGAGCACGATCGGGATGCCGCGCGGGCGCAGCAGCGGCCAGGCGAGCACCGCGAAGAGCGGGATCATGTGGGCGAAGCAGCCGTCCGGCGGGTCGTCGCGCAACACGCCCGCCAGGTGGCGGTAGAAGACCAGCAGCCGGCGCGGCTCGGACCAGCCGTGCTCGCGGCCGACGCTCAGCACGCGCACGTTCGGCGCGACGGCGATCGCGCCGGCGTACATCGTGATCACCGTGACGCGCGGGACGCGCGCCGCGAGCGCGTTGATCCAGTCGGTGGTGAAGCCGAGCACGTCGTCCTGGGCGTCGGTCCTGAGGTTGAAGATCAGCAGGTGGTTCATGCGGGCTCCCAGCAGGCCACCAGCCGCGCGACCAGCGCGTCCATGGCGAAGGACGCCGCCATGTGCGCCTGGGCGGCAGCCCCCGCGTGCCTGCGCGCCGCGTCGTCGCGCAGCAGCGCCACGACCGCCGCGGCCAGGGCCTGGGCCTCGCCGCGCGGCACCAGCACGCCGCCGCCCGCCGCGAGCAGCTCGCGCGGGCCGGGGCAGTCGGTCGCGACCGTCGGCACGCCCGCGAGGCCCGCCTCGACGATCACGCGGCCGAAGCCCTCGTGGTCGGAGCTGAGCATGAAGACGTCAGCGGCGGCGTAGACGGCGGGCAGCCGCTCGTGGCCGACCGCGCCCAGGAAGTGCGTTTTTTCAAGGAGCCCGAGCTCGGCGGCGCGCGCGCGGACGCGCGCGGCCTCCGGGCCGTCGCCCGCGAGCACGAAGCGCGCGGCCGGCACCTCCACAGCGATGCGGGCGGCGGCGTCGAGCCAGAGCTGCAGGTTCTTGGCCGCGTGGAAGCGGCCGACGAAGAGCACGACCGGGTGGCCGACGAGCTGCCGATCCAGCGCGGCCTTGTGGGCCTCGGCCGGGCCAAGGGCGGGCGCGAAGCGCACGCCGACCGGCACGACGCACACGCGCTCAGGCGGCAAGCCGAGCTCGCGCACGACGGCGTCGCGCAGGCCGGCCGACACGACCCGCACGGCGGCGGCGCCGCCGAGCACGCGCCGCGCCACCTGGCGGCGCCAGGGGTTGAGCGGGTGCTCGCGCAGCCACTCCGCGGAGAAGAGGTCGAAGTGCAGCTGCGGCACGAAGCGCGCGCCGAGCGCCCGCGCGAGCGCGAGGCCGACCAGGCCTTCCTCCCAGGGCGTCTGCACCGAGATCACCTGCGGCCGCCAGCCGCCGGCCAGCGCGCGGCGGAGGGTCGGGACGAGATCCAGCAGGAACGTGGCACGGTGGCGCGAGCCGGTCGGGAAGAGCCGCAGGCCTTCGGCGGGGGCCTCGTCGCGCGCGCCGCGGCTGGCCGGGCGGTAGTAGACGCAGCGGATCTCGCTCGCGGGGTGCCTGGCGCGCAGCAGCTCGGCGTAGCGCACGTGGCGGGCGCGGGCGTCGCTCGCGACGCCTGGGCCCTCGTCGCCGAGGGTGCTGTCCTTGCCGATCAGCAGGACGTTCAGCGGCCGGGCGGGGGGCATCTCAGGGCCTGTGGCGGTGCGCACGAGCAGGGCCTCGGTGTCGCGCACGAGGCGCTGGAAGGAGAACTGGTCGCGCACCTGCGCGAGGCCGGCCTGGGCGAGTCGCTCGCGGCGCGCGGGGTCGGCGAGCAGGCCTGCGATCGCCGCTTCCAGCGCGGCATCGTCGCCCACCGGCACGAGCAGGCCGTCGACGCCGTCCGTGATCGTCTCGGGCGTGCCGCCGGCCGCCGAGGCGACCACGGGCCGGTTCACGGCCTTGGCCTCGAGCACGATGTGCGGCAGCCCCTCGTAGGTGGAGTTCAGCACGAAGACGCGCCCGGCGGCGATCTCGGCCGGCACGTCGGCCTTGGCCACCTGGCCGCGGAAGACCACGCCGCTGGCACCGACCTCGCGCGCGAGCGCCTCGAGCGCGCCGCGCAGCGGCCCGTCGCCGACGACGTGGAGCGTCCAGCCGTGCTTGCCGGCGAGCCGCACGAGGGCGTCGATGCCCTTCCAGGGCACCAGGCGGGCGACGGTCACGACGTCGGCGGTGGGCGCGACGGCGGGCGGCTCGCCGCCGTCGTAGGTGGCGTTGTAGACCACGTGGATGCGGTCCGCCGGCACGCCCCAGCCCGCGACCAGGCCGGCCAGGTAGCGGCTGGGCGTGAGGATCGCGTCGGCTTTGGCCATGTACCAGCCCTGGAGCTTGCGGGCGAGCGCGAGGGCGGTGGGGTGGCGGGCGGCCTGGAAGTCGTCGAGGCTGAGCTCGGTCACGCCCTTGTTGCGCGCGGTCTCCCAGACCAGGTCGCCCACCACCTTCACGACCACGGGCCTGGCGCCCAGCACCTTGCAGGCGAGGATGCCCTCGAGCACGAGGCCGTTGAGGTAGACCAGGTCCGCGTCTTTGGCCAGGCGGCGGATCGTGGCGACGGTGGCGAGCCGGCGCTTGAGCTGGTGCTGGCCGCGCGGGATGCGGTGGATCGGGAAGGGGAAGTCGTCAGGGGCGGTGGGGCTGTCGCTGAGGGTGACCACGCCGAGCACCGTGTGGCGCTCGGCGAGGGCCCGGGCGATCGCCGGCACGTAGGTGGCCGGGCCGCCGTGGTCGGGGGGGAAGATGCCGGTGACGATGAGGATTTTCACGCGGGGGAGGCTTGTCACAGGAGGGCGGAGGACTTTCCTACGATACCAGTCTTGGGAAGGGACGTTCTATGGCAGCCGGCGCGCGACACGCTCCGCTGTCGCTTCGACCGATTGGGCGAGCATGGTGAGCTTGCGCGTGTTCTCGATGAGGGTCGCCAGCTCGGTAGCCTCGACCGCGGGTTGCGAGCTGTCTTGGGCGGACTCGAGGCGCATCAGCCCCTCGACGAGGATCTCGCGGGCGAGCTGAGACATGGATTTGCCGGAATTCCGGGCGAGGGCCCACAAGAGCTTGCGTTCCTGGGCGCCGAGCCGCATCGAAAAGGGCACCTCCGCGTTGGTCGCGAGAATTTCGGAGGCTTTGGGCTTACCTGCGTGTTGCTTGTCCAGCTCCGCGTGAGCACGCGTGTGCTCTTCGAGCGCTCGCATCAGGGCGGGATTCACCTCAAAACTCGGTTCCATACTCTTCTATCTCCCATTTCTCGGCCTCGTGTGCCTCGAACACCAACGCCACGTCGCCCTGTTGAATGTAGTGAATGCGGAGAAACGAGTCGTCCTGCGCGTTTCCACGACGTAGCCGCAGAACTGTCCCAGATAGGTAGAAACCTGAATAACCGTAGCCAACGCAGAGCGTCTGCTCGCCCCCTCGCTCGATCGCCTTGGCGAAGGCAAATCCTGTCGTAAGGGCCTCGATGACGTGAACGGCGTTCAACCCGATTGGCTCGAGAACGGCGTGAGGATGGAGTTGAACATGGCGAATGTGCATGTAAATATGGCCTCTCCATCCCTTTCGGGATCTGGATCGGCCAGGTTGCTGACGTGGTGGGAGACAAGCACCTGAACACTTGGTTCCCCTCACCTGACTCTACTACAAAACGTAGTCAATGACAACTACATTTTGTAGTTACGCGTACAGGACGTTGCTGGTCTTTGAATTAATGTTTCGTCGCATCGCGGGGGATGGCGCGCGGCGTCGGTACGCGCGATCATGGCGTTCGTATGAAGATCCTCCACGTGATCACCACGATCGCCAAGGGCGGCGCCGAGAGCCACCTCTTCGAGCTGGCGAAGGGCCAGCGCGCGCGCGGGCACGAGGTCGCCGTGGCCTACTTGCGCAAGGCGCCCTACTGGCAACCCGCGCTCGAAGCGCTCGGCATCAGCGTGCATCCGCTCGCACGCCGCTTCTACGGCGACCTGCGGCCGCTCTTGCGCCTGAAAGCCGTGATCCGCGAGCGGCGCCCCGACGTGGTCCACGCCCACATGCCGCCCGCCGAGCTCTACGCCGCCGCGGCGCTGCTGGGGGACGCCACGCCCCTGATCACGAGCAAGCACAACGTCGCGCGCTTCTACCCTGGGCCTTTCCCCGCCGCGGTCGGGCGCTTCGTCGGCCGCCGCTCGGCCGCCTTCATCGCGATCTCCGCGGCCGTCGCCGGCTACCTGACCGGGCCGGATCTCGGCGTGCCGGCCGAGCGGGTCCGGACGATCCCCTACGGCATCGACCTCCAGCCCTACGACGCCGTCGACCCGGCGCGGGTGCAGGCGCTGCGCGATAGCTGGGGCGTGGGCGCCGACACGCTGGTGATCGGCACGGCCGCGCGCCTCGTGCCGCAGAAGGCGCTCCATATCCTGCTCGGAGCCTTCGCGCAGTTCCGCGCCGCTGGCACCCCGGCGGCCCGCCTCGTGATCGTCGGGGCCGGCCCGCTGGAAGGCGAGCTGCGCGCACAGGCTGAAGCGCTCGGCCTGCACGACGTGGTGTGGGCCGGCTTCCAGACCGACATCCCGGCCGTGATGGCGGCCTTCGACGTCTTCGCGCTCACCTCGGCCTTCGAGGGCTTCGGCCTGGTGCTGCTCGAGGCGATGGCCGCGGGGCGCCCGGTGGCGGCCAGCGCGATCAGCGCGATCCCCGAGGTGGTGGCGGACGGCGAGACCGGCGTGCTGGTGCCGCCGGGCGACGTGGCGGGCTTCGCGGCCGCCTTCGCCACGCTCGCGGACCCTGTGCGGCGGGAGCGGTTCGGCGCGGCGGGGCGGGCGCGGGCGCGCGAGCGTTTCACCCTCGAGGTCATGGTGGACCGTACGCTCGCTGTCTACCAGGCGGCCTTGCGCTGACGTCCGCCCACCGCGCTCAAGACCCGGAACGCTCGAAGCGGCTCGGCCACGGGCAAGAAGCCCTCGGCCGGTCCGACGGGCTCGGCCGGATCATGCAGCGATACGGCGCCCGCGCAGTCGTAGCCGATCGCCCGCAGCATGCTGAAAGTGTTGCGGGCGTTCGCGCCGAACCGCCGCGCGATGGCCTTCCGGGCCTGCTCGCTCTCGGGGAGCAGGCCCCCGAAGAAGGCCTCACAAGATTCGTGGTCGTAAGGTTCCTCGCGGGGCGGCATGTGCAACGATAACCGCTGCGACGTTGCCGACGCGTACGCGAAGCTCAGCCGCCCGGTGGCATGCGCCTGCCTGAGCTCCCCGACGGGCACGCCGTGCAGGCGGACGGACAGCGCGTCGAAGCTCATGCGTCGAAGCCCTCGGCGGTGAGCGTGATGCCGAGCATCGCCAGGACCGTGAGCGCTTTTTGGAGCTCGCAGGTCGGCTTGCCCTGCTCCAGCTCGATCACGAAGCGAACACCCACGCCAGAAGCCCCGGCGAGCTCGGCTTGGGTGAGCCCCAGGAGCTTGCGGGCTTGTCTGACGAGCTGGCCGACATCGGCCGCGGTCGCGATTCGCATTTGCTCTTCCCGTTCGGGAACATCCTATCTCGCCAAACGATCCGGATCAAGGATCCGCGCGATGCGCCCCGACCTGGGCGTGCCGGCCGCCAGGGTCCATACCGTCCACGATGAGCCGGACGCCTGCTGCGGCGAGGAGCCGTAGAACGAGGCCCACTTCCGCGGTGGGCTTCCCCTTCTCGATCTCAACCACCGCTCGAACGCCACAGCCGGCCTTCTCGGCCAGCTCGGCCTGGGTCATTTTCTGGCTCTTGCGCGCTTTCCGAATCGCATCGCCCAGGTGCTCCGGGCTCTGAACCAATAGAGCCAGAGGTGCTGGCTCCACGACTCGATTCTCGATCGCCACTCCGCCAATTGCCGCCTCAACGACTTCCTTGGCATGTCGCAACGAGGTCTCGAAGAACTCCTTCTGGTTGAGAAGCCTGACGTGGGCCAGGGCCTTGTGAATCCAGGCCTCCACCTTCTGAGGCTGGTCTACCTCGAATTGTGCTGCGACACGGAAGTGGCCTGGCACACCTGTGGCTGAGCTGATGTCTCTGACACGCTCCTCCACCGTCGTCTCGGTGAAACCGATCTTGACCAGGCCTGGGATCCGCTCGTGGGCCAGGATATAAACGAGTCCCATCTGCAATCCTTCCCGATCAGGAATTCAAGTCAAATTTTATTCCCTAACGGGATTAAATGTCCAGACATCGTCCCGTCCGTGACTATCGCGCTCGATACCCGCCAGGCCGACCTATCAAGACCCGCCTGCCGACAGCGGCTCTTGCTGTCAGCGGTCGGTTGGAGAAGAATGATGCGATGCGCGTACCCGACCCCGAAGAAAAGATCGCCGTGATCGGCCTGGGCTACGTGGGCCTGCCGGTGGCGCTGGCCTTCGCGCGGGCCTTCCCGGGCACGGTCGGCTTCGACCTGAACACCGAGAAGGTGGCCGAGCTCAGGCGGGGCGTCGACCGCACGGGCGAGATCGACAGCGCAACGCTGGCCGCCTCCACACTGACGATCACGGCCGACCCGGCCGACCTGGCCGGGGCGACCCTCTTCGTGGTCGCCGTGCCCACGCCGATCGACGCCAACCACCAGCCGGACCTGCGGGCGGTGCGCGGGGCGTCGGAGACGGTGGGCCTGGCGCTTTCGCCAGGCGCGCTGGTGGTCTACGAATCGACCGTGTATCCAGGCGTGACCGAGGAGATCTGCGGCCCGATCCTGGCGCGGGCCTCGGGGCTGCGGCAGGGCCTGGACTTCAAGCTCGGCTACTCGCCCGAGCGCATCAACCCGGGCGACAAGGAGCACACGCTCGAGCGGATCGTGAAGGTGGTCGCGGGCGAGGACGCCGAGACCCTCGATCGCGTGGCGGCGGCCTACGGCGCGATCATCGAGGCCGGCGTGTTCCGCGCCGCCTCGATCAAGGTGGCCGAGGCCGCGAAGGTGATCGAGAACACCCAGCGCGACCTCAACATCGCGCTCATGAACGAGCTCGCGCTGATCTTCGACCGGCTGGGCATCCGCACGCGCGACGTGCTGGCGGCGGCGCGCTCCAAGTGGAACTTCCTGCCCTTCACGCCCGGGCTGGTGGGCGGCCACTGCATCGGCGTCGACCCGTACTACCTGACCGCCAAGGCCGAGGAGGTGGGCTACCACCCGCAGGTGATCCTGGCGGGTCGGCGCATCAATGATGGCATGGGGGCGTATGTGGCGCAGCGCTTCGTGAAGATGCTGATCCATGCAGGCCGGCCGGTCAAAGACGCGCGGGTGGCAGTGCTGGGGCTGACCTTCAAGGAGGACGTGCCGGACATCCGCAACAGCCGCGTGCCCGACATCATCGCCGAGCTGAAGCAATTCGGCATCGCGCCGCTGGTGCACGACCCGATCGCGGACGCGGGGGAGGTGCGCCATGAGTACGATCTGGGGCTCACGGCGTGGGAGGACCTGCGCGACCTCGACGGGGTGATCCTCGCGGTCGGGCACCGGGATTACCTGGCGATGGGCGCACAGGCGCTGCTCGGGGCGCTGCGGGCCGGTGGGGTGGTGGTCGACGTGAAGTCGGCGCTGACGCCTGCCGAGGTGCCGGCCGGCGCGGCGTACTGGAGCCTGTAGCCCATCTTCCGCCCGGGCACCTTTTGCTCCGGAAGGGTGCCCGGGCGGGGAGGGCAGGGACACGGTAAAATGGGGCGCGCCCTCGGAGAACCGCCATGTCCACCACCACCGAACGCCCCCTCGCCATCGACGGCGGCCCGCCCGTCCGCACCGACCCGCTGCCGGCCTGGCCCCACTTCGCCGCCGACGAGATCGCAGCCGTCGCGGCCGTGCTGGCCTCCGGCCAGGTCAACTACTGGACCGGCGATGAGGGCCGCGCCTTCGAGCGCGAGTTCGCGGCCTACCACGACGTGCCGCACGCGATCGCCCTCGCCAACGGCACCGTCGCGCTCGAGCTCGCGCTGCAGGTGCTCGACGTCGGCCCGGGCGACGAGGTGGTCACGAGCAGCCGCACCTTCATCGCCTCGGCCAGCTGCGCGGCCATGCGCGGCGCCCGCCCGGTCTGCGCCGACGTCGACCCGGACAGCCAGAACCTCACCGCCGAGAGCGTGGCGGCGGTGCTCACGCCGCGCACGAAGGCCGTGATCGCCGTGCACCTGGCCGGCTGGCCGGTGGATCTGGACCCGCTGATGGCGCTCGCCCGCGAACGGGGGCTCTTCGTGATCGAGGACTGCGCGCAGGCGCTGGGTGCGACCTACAAGGGCCGAGCCGTGGGCAGCATCGGCGACATCGGCGCGTTCTCCTTCTGCCAGGACAAGATCCTCACGACCGGCGGCGAGGGCGGCATGCTCACGCTGGCCGACGAGGCCCGCTGGCACAGGGCCTGGAGCTTCAAGGACCACGGCAAGAGCTGGGACGCGGTCTACAACCGCACGCATGGGCCGGGCTTCCGCTGGCTGCACGAGTCGTGGGGCACCAACATGCGGCTGACCGAGCCGCAGGCCGCGATCGGCCGGGCGCAGCTCGCGAAGCTCGCGGCCTGGCTCGCCACGCGCACGCGTCACGCCGAGCGGCTCAGGGCCTGCTTCGAGGCGATCCCCGCGCTGCGCGTGCCGGCGCCGCCGGCGGACGTGACCCATGCCTGGTACAAGTTCTACGCCTTCGTGCGGCCCGAGCGGCTGGCCCCGGGCTGGGACCGCGACCGGCTGATGGCCGCGATCGCCGCCGAGGGCGTGCCGTGCTTCAGCGGCAGCTGCAGCGAGATCTACCTCGAGAAGGCCTTCCCGCCCGAATGGCGGCCGGCCGAGCGGCTGCCGGTGGCCCGCGAGCTGGGCGAGACCTCGCTCATGTTCCTGGTCCACCCGACCCTCGCCGACGGCGACCTCGGGGATGTCTGCGAAGCCGTCGAAAAGGTCTTCGCGGTCGCTTCGGCCTGACGCCCCACCCTCCCGAATCGAGCCCCCGTGCGCAGCTTCCTCACCTCGCTCTTCTCAGGCCCCCGCCTGATCCAGGTCGCGCTCGACCTGACCGTCGCGGCGGTGGCCTGGTACGCGGCCTACCTGCTGCGCTTCGACGGCATGATCCCGCCGACCTACAGGCTGCAGATGCTCGCGGTGCTGCCCACCGTGCTCGCGCTGCGCTTCCTGTGCCGCTTCCCGCTCGGGCTGCACATGCAGCTCTGGCGCTACGTCAGCCTGCGCGAGGCGCGCGACATCGTGCTCTCGATCACGCTCGGCTCGGCCCTGCTGCTGGCCATCACCCGGCTGGGCTACGGCACCCACGTGCCCTGGGGCGTGCTCACGCTGGACTGGGGCCTGTGCCTGATCGGCTACATCAGCCTGCGCGCGCTGCGCCGCACGGTCGCCGAGTGGCAGCCCTTCGCGACCAAGCTGGCCGGCAAGAAGCGCGTGCTGCTCGTCGGCGCCGGCCAGGCCGGCAACCAGATCGCGCGCGAGATCCAGCTCCAGCGCAGCTTCGAGCTGGTCGGCTTCGTCGACGACGATCCCGCCAAGCAGCGCAGCCGCGTGCATGGCGCGGACGTGCTCGGCACCAGCGCGGAGATCCCCTCGCTGGTCGACCGCCACCAGATCGACGAGGTGATCCTGTGCGTGCCCTCGGCCACGCGCCAGGACATGCGCCGGATCCTCGATCTGTGCCGCGACGCCAAGGTCCCGACCAAGACCCTGCCCGGCATGGCCGACATCATCGCCGGGCGGGTCGAGCTCAACGCGATCCGCGCGATCGACATCGAGGATTTGTTGAACCGCGACCCGGTCAAGATGGACCACCAGGCCGCGGCCTCCTACGTGAGCGGCCGGGCCGTGCTCGTGACCGGCGGCGGCGGCTCGATCGGCTCGGAGCTCTGCCGCCAGATCGCGCCGCTGGGGCCGAGCAAGCTTTTGGTGCTCGGCCGGGGCGAGCACAGCATCTACACGATCGAGCTGGAGCTGCGCGAGCGCTTCCCCAGCCTCGAGGTCGTGCCGCTGATCGCCGACGTGCGCGACCTCGCGCGCATGACCATGATCTTCGAGCAGCACGCGCCGGACGTGGTGTTCCACGCGGCGGCCCACAAGCACGTGCCGCTCATGGAGCGGAACCCCACCGAGGCCGTGCTGAACAACGTGTTCGGCACGCGCAACCTGGCCGAGCTCGCCCACCGCTTCAACGTCGAGACCTTCGTCTTCGTCTCGACCGACAAGGCCGTGAACCCCACCAACGTGATGGGCGCGAGCAAGCGCGTGGCCGAGATGATCGTCTCGGACGTCGCGGCCCGCTCGACCACCCGCTTCATGGCCGTGCGCTTCGGCAACGTGCTCGGCTCGCGCGGCAGCGTGATCCCGCTCTTCCGCCGCCAGATCGCGGCCGGCGGCCCGGTCACGATCACCCACCCCGACATCACGCGCTACTTCATGACCATCCCCGAGGCCTCGCAGCTCGTGATCCAGGCCGGCGCCCTCGGCCGCGGCGGCGAGGTGTTCGTGCTCGACATGGGCGATCCTGTGAGGATCGTGGACCTCGCGCGCGACCTCATCAAGCTCTCGGGCTTCGAGCCGGACAGCGACATCAAGCTCAAGTTCACGGGCCTCAGGCCCGGCGAGAAGCTCTTCGAGGAGACCCTGACCGCCGAGGAGGGCACGACCGCGACGACCTTCAAGAAGATCTTCGTGGCGAGGCCCGAGGTGATCGACGCGGAGCAGCTCGGCCTCGGCCTCACGCGCCTCTACGGCTCGGCGACCGAAGGCGACGAGCGCGCGATCCGGCGCGGCCTCAAGGCGCTGGTGAGGTCCTACCAGTACCCGCAGGCCGAGCGCGCCGATACCAGCGAGCGGCGCCCGCTGTAGCCCCGGGTCAGGGCTTGGTGAACCAGCGGCCCGTGTCGTCGATCGGGTGCAGCGTCGGCTGGACGCCGCGCGCGGCGAAGAACTCGTCGATCGCCTTCTTGCAGCCTTCCCAGTGGCCGTAGTCGTCGATGATCACGAAGCCGCCGGGCACCACGAGGTCGTAGAGGTTGTCGAGGCAGACCTTGGTGGATTCGTACCAGTCGCCGTCCAGGCGCAGCAGCGCGATCGGCCCGATCTGGTCGCGGCTGACCGGCAAGGTGTCCTGGAACCAGCCCTTGACCGTCACATAGGCGGACTCGGCGATGCCGAGCCGCGCGAAGAGGGCCTTCACGTCCTCGAGCGGCCCTACGCACTTCGCGATCGAGGCCATCGCGCCGCTGGTGCGATCGCCCGCGTAGACCCGCGCCCGCTCGCCGTCCTGGCTGGTCGGCTCGGGCAGGCCCTCGAACGAGTCGAAGAGCCAGGTCTTGCGCCCCCGGCCGGCGGCCTTCGCCACGTAGGCCATGATCGCGGCGCAGCCCCCGCGCCAGACGCCGCACTCGACGAACGCGCCCGCGAGCCCGGCCTTCTCGGCGCGGGTCGCGAGCTCGTAGACGTTCGCGCGGCGCGCGTAGCTCGCCATCGAGTTCGCGCCGACGGCCTTCACGAGCCAGAGTTTGCGCGGATCCAGGTAGTCCCCGAGCGGGACGCTGAGCAGCGCCTTGAGGCTTGGCACCGAACCGTTACTGGCGCGGCGCCTCGCCGCCCGGCGTCGGCGTGGGCTCGCCCATGGTCGAGCCTTCCTGGGGCGTGCCGGCGCCGGCGGCGGTGGCGGTCTCGTGGGCCGCCGGCTGCTCGACCTTCACTTCGGTCTGCGGCGTGGCGCTACGCGGCGCCTGGGTCTGGAACGGGTTCACGCCGGGCGCCGGCACGTAGGTGCTCGCCAGGTGGACCAACTCCTGGGCCTTGGTCTCGATGTCGCGCGCCATCGTCTGGAGGTTGCGGCGCACCTCCTCGAGCTGGGTGTTCACGTTCGGGTTCTGGACCAGGGTCTCGACCTGCTCCCGGGCGACGGCCAGGCCGAGCTGCGCGGTGTGCTGCGCCTGCTGGACGAGCTGGTCGAGGCTGCGGCGGAACTCCTCGTTGGTGGGGGAGGTGGCATTCGACATCGGCTGGACTCCTTCCGGGATCGACCTGAAAACGGTTCGAAGCGCCGGGCGAAGCGCCCGGACGCTAGCAATATAAACGGCTCGGCGTCATTCCGCAACTCGGGCGGGCGGGCAAGCCTGCCCAGGCGGCACCGCCGGCTCAGCGCACGCCCACGACCAGGTGCCGGGTGGTCGCCTTGCCCGCGCGCGGCCGGTCGATCGCGTCGACGAGCCGCCGGACGGGCGCGAGCCCGAGCCAGCGCGTCAGGTAGAGCTGCTTCAAGCGGAACTCGATCGGGCCGTCGAGCGCGAAGACCTCGACGCGCTGGTAGTCCTCGAACAACGCCTGGAGCCCCTCATGGGTGAAGCGCCAGAAGTCCGGGTAGCCTTCGTGGCCCTGGGTGGTCGAGCCCTTGCCGTGGTACTGGGCCAGGAAGGGCACGGTGAGCAACAGTCGGCCGCCGGGCCGCAAGACCCGGCCCAGCTCGGCGGCGGCCTTGAAGGGCTGCCGCACGTGCTCGAGCACCTCGAGGCAAATCACGCCGTCGAAGGCGGCGTCGGCGAAGGTCATCGCCTCGATGTCCTCGTGGCGATCGCAGTTGTAGGCGCCGAACGTCGTCGCGGGCTGGTAGCCGGCCGCCACGTAGTCCTTGCCCTCGAACCAGGCCTCGTACGGCCGGAGCTCCTTGGCGAAGCGCTCGGAGGTGCCGACGTCGAGGATGCGCGTCGCGCCCGCGATGAGCGCCTGGAGGTGCGCCGCGAAGAGCGCCTCGGGCTTGCCCCCCTGCAGCACGGGCGGCTACGCCGTCGGCGCCGCGGCCGTGCCCGCCGCCCCGGGCGTCGCCTCGGGGCCGCCCGCTTGCCCCGCCATTTGGCCGGCCTGGCTGAGCTCCAGGATGTCGGTGCGCTTGATCTCGTCCCAGGTGGTGTGGCCCTGGCCGACCAGCCACATGGCGTAGTCCTCCAGCGTGCGCAGGCCCATCTGGCGCGCCACGTGGTCGATGTGGGCCTTGGGCGCGCCGCGCGCGATCAGCTCGCGGATCTGCGGCGTGAAGGGAATCACCTCGTACACGCCGACCTGGCCGGCGAAGCCGGTCTGGTAGCAGTTCTCGCAGCCGACCGGCTTGAAGAGCTCGCCGGTGCCGTTGACCCGGGCGAAGTAGGCCTTCATGCGGTCGTCGGGCGTGTACTGCTGCTTGCAGTGGTTGCAGAGCTTGCGCACGAGGCGCTGGGTGACCATGCCGGCCATCGCGTTAGCGACCAGCCGCTGGGGCAGCTCCCAGGTCTCCTTGGCCTCGACCAGCACGCCCTGCGTGGTGTTCAGGCCGCCCAGGATCATGGTGCCGGAGAGCGCGCCCTTGACCAGGCGCTGGGCGACCGCGCCGTCCGCGATGTTGCCCATCATGACGACGTTCGGGCTCTGGGCCAGCGCCGAGGCGATGCCCTGCATCACGCCCAGCTTGTCGCCGCCCGACTCGGTGTGCACGGGCACCTGGGTGATGCCGTCGAGGTCGAACTCGATCGGCTCCTCCACCGTGATGATCGAGGCCCCCGCGCCATGCAGCTCCTTGAGGCAGGCGTACATGAGCACGGTCTTGCCGGCGCCGTGCGGGCCCGCGAAGGCCACCAGGCCCGAGGGCTTGGCGATCAGCGCGCGCAGCGTGGCGGCCATCTTGGGCTCCATCACGAGCGTCTCGATGCTCTGGTGGCTGATCACCGAGGAGTCGAAGACGCGGATCGTCATGACCGTGCCGTAGCGCGCCGGCATCGAGTTGAAGGCCATCTTGACCGGCCGGTTCTCGTAGTTGAACGAGAAGGTGCCGGACTGCGGCGTGTTGCCGGAGGTGACCGAGAGGCCCGCGAGCACCTTCACGCGCTGGGCGATCGATTGACCGACCTTGGCCGGGATCGGGCTCTCGCGCAGCATGTGGCCGTCCACGCGGTAGCGCAGGATCAGGTCATGCTCCATCGGCTCCATGAAGATCGTGCTGGCGCGCCGCTTCACGGCGACGGACAGGATCGCGTTCACGAGCGGGGCCACAGCGGCCTCGCCGCCGCCCTTGCTGGCCTTGTCGATCAGGTCCTTGAGCTGGGCGTCCGTGACCGCCTGGATCTCGGGCAGGTGGTGGCCGGTCGCCACCTTGAGCTCGCTGGGGCCGCCGGCCGCCGGGGCGTCCTTCGGGATCGTCTTGAAGGTGTCCCAGAAGTCGCTCTCGGTGCAGACCGCGGGCACGACGTTGACGCCGCGCAGGCGCTTGCGGATCTCGTCGATCGCGAGGATGTTGTTGGGGTCGACGAGCGCGACGGTGAGCTGGTTGATGCTCACCGGGATCATCTGGTACTGCTTGAGCAGCTGCTCGGGCAGCAGCTTGAGGATCTCGGGCGAGATGCGCACCGTCTTGAGGTTGACGTGCTTGACGCCGAACTGCAGCTCGAGCGCGTACTTGATCTTCTCTTCGGTGACGAAGCCCATCTTCGTGAGGATCTCGCCGATCTGCTCACGGGTCTCTTTTTGCCTGGCCAGCGCCTCGTTCAGCTGGGCCTCAGTGAGGACGCCAGCCTTGATCAGGAGCTCGCCAAGCCGGATCTTCTTCGTCCCTACGGCCACGGGGAACCTACCTCGTTTGTCCAGCCCCGCACGCGGGGGTAATCAGTTCAACCATCGGTCAAATCGGCAGGCGTCTCAAGTGATGGCAGTCACGGGGGGGAGCTAAATTTCTGACGGGAATGCGGAAGCGCGGGTGCGGTGCGGAATATTCAGACGACGGCGGCGAGGGGCTCGGGGCCCAGCACCGACTTGATCAGGGGTTTCAGCTCGGGCTTGTCGGGGCCGAGCCTGAAAGCGCCGAACACCAGCTCCCTGGCCCGCTCGACCCTGGTTTCGTCGTTCACGAGCAGCTCGGCGATCGGGTAGCCTTCGCGCACGAAGTCGCCCTCTTTCATGATCAGGTTGACGCCCACGGCGAGATCGATCGGCTCGCCCTTCTTCTCGCGGCCGCCGCCCAGGGCCTTGGCCGCGAGCGCGATGCCCATCGCGTCGATGTGCTGGACGAAGCCGGTCTGGTCGGCGTGGATCCGCACGACGGTCTTGGGCTGGGGCAGCAGCAGCGGGTCGTTGACCACCGCCGAGTCGCCGCCCTGGGCCTCGATCAGCTCGCGCAGCTTGTCGAGCGCGCTGCCGTCGGCGATCGCCTGGCGCAGCCGCGCCTCGCCCGCCTCGACCGTGGGCACCAGGCCGCCCGCCTGCAGCAGCAGGGCGCCCATCTGCACGCAGAGGTCGGTGAGGTCCTTGGGGCCCTGGCCGCGCAGGGTGGCGATCGCCTCGGCCACCTCGTTGGCGTGGCCGATCGCCTTGCCGAGCGGCTGGTCCATGCCGGTCACGCAGCAGATCACCCGCTTGCCGAGCCGGCGGCCCACCTCGAGCATGATGCGCGAGAGCTCCTCGGCCGAGGCCACGTCCGGCATGAATGCGCCGGCGCCGGCCTTCACGTCGAGCAGGATCGCGTCCGAGCCCGCCGCGATCTTCTTCGAGAGCACCGAAACGGCGATCAGCGGGATGCTCTCGACGGTCGCCGTGACGTCGCGCAGCGCGTAGAGGATGCCGTCCGCGGGCGCGAGGTCCTGGGTCTGGCCGGCCACGGCCGCGCGGCTGGTGCGCAGCTGGGCCTTGAACTCGTCTTCGCTGAGGCTCGTGCGGAAGCCGGGGATCGCCTCCAGCTTGTCGATCGTGCCGCCCGTGTGGCCGAGGCCGCGGCCCGAGAGCTTGGCGACGGTGGCGCCGGCGGCCGCGAGCAGCGGCGCGAAGACCAGCGTGACCTTGTCGCCCACGCCGCCGGTGGAGTGCTTGTCGACGCAGGGGCCGGGGATGCCGGTCAGGTCCAGCACGTCGCCGGACTCGGCGACCAGGCGGGTCAGCTCGGTGGTCTCCTCGATCGTCATGCCGCGCCAGACGGTCGCCATCAGCCACGCCGCCACCTGGTAATCCGGGATCTCCTGGGCCACCAGCTTCTTCACGAAGGCCGCGAGCGTTTCGGGCGAATGCGCCTGGCCGCTGCGCTTTTCCTTGATCATTTCCACCATCGAGAAGGGCTTCGTCATGGGCGTGGTTCCTGCGTTGGGGGGACTATATCGCTTCATATACCCGCTTCAGCGGGGATTTCGACCACTCGAGCGTGCCCGCGAGAAGGCCTGGGCGCGCGTCCCGCGGCCGTCAAGGCCACCCCGGGCGTCCTGGCCTCGGTGAGGTCGCGCCAGGCAGGGGGTTCAGGCCAGCTCCAGCACCACCGGGCAGTGGTCGGAGCCGAGCACCTCGGGCTGGTGGTAGACGTTCGTGACCCGCTCGGCCAGGCCGTTCGTCACGAGGAAGTAGTCGATCCGCCAGCCCACGTTCTTCTGCCTGACCCCCGGCCGGTTGCTCCACCAGGTGTAGTGGCCCTTTTCGCCCGGGTGGCGCTCGCGGAAGACGTCGCGGAAGCCGAGCGCGAGGAAGCGGCTCACCACCACGCGCTCTTCCGGCAAGAAGCCCGTGCTCTTCGCGTTCGATTTGGGGTTCGCGAGGTCGATCTCCTGGTGGGCCGTGTTGTAGTCGCCGCAGACGATCAGCTGCTCGCCCTTCGCGATCCGGGCCGCGAGCTCTTGCATGAGCGCCTCGTAGAAGGCCAGCTTGTAGGGCACGCGGCCGAGGTCGTTGCCGCCGTTCGGGAAGTAGATGTTGTAGAGCGCGAAGCCGTCGTGCTCGGTCACGACGATGCGGCCCTCGTCGTCGAACTCGGGCTTGCCGATGCCGTAGCGGATCGCCGCGGGCTCGTTGCGGCTCCAGGTGGCGACGCCGCTGTAGCCCTTCTTCACCTTGCAGGGGTTGAAGAACGGGTGGTAGCCCTGCGGCTCCGCGCAGTGCGCGGGCAGCTGGTCGACCTCGGCGCGCACCTCTTGCAGGCACACGACGTCGGGGCCGAAGGCCTCCAGCCAGCCCGTGAACCCGTTGCGCTCGCATGCGCGCAGCCCGTTGACGTTCCAGCTCGCAATCTTCATGGCCGGGCATTGTAGCGGCCGAACACAGGATCTGGCCAGGCGGCCGCCCCATGGGCCGGTGCTGAACGGCCCCTTAACTGGTGCGCACGCGCACACGGAAAGGCGGTGCGGCGACGAAGTCCTTTATAGACTTACGGATTACTGCCTATCGGAGAACCCCATGCGCTTCCTCAAGCCCGCTCTCCTCTTCGTCGCCGTCGCCACGGCCGTGTCCTGTGCCAAGCGGCCGATCGGGCCGATCGCCCTGCCCGAGACGCCCGCGCCCAGCGTCGACACCGATCGCCGCGCCGCACTCGCGCTGCTGCGCGCCCAGCTCGAGGTCCAGACGCCGCGCCGCCGCGTGCGGCTGCCGGGCGACGCCCACATCCGGCTCGTGGCGGCTGGCTCCCGGACGTACACGTTCAGCTGCCGGTACTACGAATACGTGCCGGCGAGCTCGCTCGCGCTGGTCTACGAGGCGGCGGGCACGGTGGATCTGCGCGCCGGCCGCGTCACGCTGACGGCGCTCGAAGCGGAAGCCGCCGCGAGCCCAGCCCCGACGCCGAGCAGCGATGCTCGTCCGGTGGAGCGGAGCCCGCGGCCGTAATAGAATCGGTGAGGGACGTCATTGCGAGGGCGCCCATGGGCACGCGACCATGGAGCTCCGCATCCCTCCAGCGACCCAGGTAGCGACCTCATGGCCCTGTTCGATCTGCGCAAGCGCCGCACCGCCCGCAAGGACCAGCCCGCCCCCGAGCCCGCGGCGGCCGAGCCGCTCGCCATGGCGCCGATCGCCCCAGCGGCCACGCCCGCGCTGCCGGCCGTGCCGGCGGTCGGGGATCCCCAAGCCACCGCGCTCGCGCTCGGCGAGGCGCCCCTGCCGCCCGCGCCGCCGGTGGAATGGGCCCCCGCCCTGCAAGACCAGGCGCTCGGGCTGCTCGGCCGCAACCAGGACGTGCTGGTGCTGGGCCTCGCGCCCTGGGGCACGGCGCATTGGCCGCAGAAGCTGATGGGCCGGGCGCGGGCCGTGGTGGCTGTCGATCCGGACAAGGCGCGCCTGATCGCCGTGCGCACCTACTGCCACAAGGTCATCGACGCGCCGCTCGACGGCGCCGAGTGGCTCGCCCGGCTGGGCGGCCAGCGCTTCGGCACGGTGATCCTGGGCGACGCGCTCACGCACCTGTCCGACCCCGTGACCTTCCTGCGCCGCGTGCGCGAGGCGATCGCGCCCGACGGCCAGGTGGTCGCGATCGTGCCCAACGCGTCGTGGGGCGAGCACCGCCTCGAGCTGCTGCAGGGCGAGGTGCCGCGCGAGTTCGAGCCCGGCGGCGCCTTGCACCGCTACAACTACGACCGCCTGCGCGAGGCCCTCGCGCTCGCGGGCTTCGCGATCGGCGAGGCCCTGCCCCACCGCACGGCGCTCTTCGACGCCCAGAGCAGCCTCACGCCCGAGCTCTTCCCCGAGGCCGTCGTGCAGGCCCTGGGGGTGGGTGGGCAGGCGAACGACGACGCGACAGTGTCGCACTACGTGGTGCGCGCGCTGCCCGTGGGCGCCGAGGCGCTGCTGCGCACGCTCTTCGGCGAGCAGGAGCAGCTGCGCAAGGTGGTGCGCAACGAGCTCGCCAAGTCGCGCCGCATCCAGGAGACGCTGAGCTGGCAGCTCAAGGAGACCGACGCGGCCCGCGAGGCGCTCGCAGGCGAGCTCGAGGAGCACAAGAAGAAGGTCGCGGGGCTCAACGAGCTCACGGCCAGGGCCGAGCAGAACATCCGGCGGCTCGGCAAGGAGGTCGACGACGCGCAGCACGAGCTGCGCGCGGTGCAGGCGTCGTTCGCGTACCGCCTGCTCGCGTGGTTCCGGGGCAAGCCGAAGGGGTCGGCCGAGCCGCCGGCCGGCGGGCCGAGCGAGTGGAAGGTGGAGGAGCCGAAGTCGCGCTACTTGTAGCGCAAGCGGTCCGCCGGCACGTACTTGAGCTGGTTGTTGCCGGAGTCCACGATCCACATGCCGCCGTCCGGCTCGAAGACCACCGCCGTGGGCTGCGAGAGCCCGTCGTCGACGCCGCTGCCGGCGAACTCGCGGCCGCCGGGGCCGGCCAGCACCTCGGCCGTGCCGTCGGCGGCGAAGCGGTAGACCGCCCCCGCGGCGTCCACCACGACCTGGCGGCCGGCCGGGTCGAAGGCCAGCGCGCCCGGCGACACGAAGGGCGCCGTGCCGCCCGCGAGCGGGCCAGCGAGCACGGTGCTCACCGGCCGGCCCGGCGCCGTGAGCGCGACCTTGCGCACGCGGCCGCCGGTCACCTCGCACACGTAGAGGTCGCCGCGCGCGTCCAGCGTGAGGCCGACCGGGAAGTTCACGGTGGCCTCGGCCGCGGGCCCGCCGTCGCCCGTGCTCGTGCGCGCCTGCGAGGCGCCGATCACGACCGTGCGCGTGCCGTCGGCGGCGATCGCCGTCACCCGGTTGCGGTTGGGCTCCGACACGTAGATCGTGCCCTGGGCGTCCACCACCATGGCGCCGGGCGGGTTGAAGTCGCGCGCCACCGTCGTGATCCGGCCGTCCGGCTCGACGCGCCGCACGCTGCCGTCGCCGCCGCCGTCGCCGATCAGCAGCCGGCCCTCGCGATCGAAGGCCAGGCCGCCCACCTTCTCGAAGGACGCGGCAGTGGCGGGCCCCCCGTCCCCGGCGCTCACCTTCTCGCCCGTGCCGGCCACCACCGCGAGCGTGCCGTCGGGGGCGACCTTGCGCACGACGGCGTTGAAGGCGTCGCTCACGTACAGGTGGCCCGCGCCGTCGAAGACCGCCATCGCCGGGCGGTTCATCACGAGCGTCCGGCCGCGCTTCACGACGTCGGGCACGGCGAGCTGGCCGGCGAGCCGCGTGAGCGCGCCGTCGGGCTCGACGCGCAGCACCAGGCCGTGACCCGTATCGCACACCACCAGGCGGCCTTGCGGATCGAAGGCCACGTGCTCGGGGGCCGAGAGGCCGACCGCGAGGGCCCCGCCCGGCTCCTGCCCGCTGCCCTCGTGGCCGAGGCGGCCCACGACGGTGCGCACCGGGCCCCCGCCCGCCAGGCCGAGCGCCGCCACGCGGTGGCCGTCGCGATCGGCCACGAAGAGCTCCCCGCCTGCGCCGAGGGCCAGCGCCTGGGGCAGGCGCAGCGTGGCCTCGGCGCCCGCGAGCGCGACCCGCGTGATCACGCCGGCCGGGTCGATCCGGCGCAGCTGGCTCGCGCCCTTCTCGGCCAGGTACAACGTGGCCGGCGTGGTGCCCAGGTCCACGGCCAGGCCGCGCGGCTCGGCGAGCTGCGCGCCGTCCGCCGGGCCGCCGTCGGCCGCCGCGAGGTCGCCATGGGCCGCGCGCGTCCAGCCGCCCACGTGCCGCAGCGCGCCGGTCGCGAGGTCGAAGCGCCAGAGCTGGCCGGCGGCCTGATCGGTGATGAAGAGGCCCCGCCCGCCGTGGTCCCAGGCCAGCCCGGCCGGCAGCTGGAGGCGCGCCTGCCGGGCGTCGGCGTGGTCGGTGGCGACGAGCGGGTCTTGAGAGCCGGGCTCGCCGACGACCGTCTCGATGCGGCCGTCCGGGCCGATCCGCCGCACGCACTTGTTGCCGCCGTCCGCCACGTACAGGTCGCCGTTCGCCGCGTAGAGGGCGGCCTCGGGCAGGGTCAGCTCGGCCCTCGCGGCCGGCCCGCCGTCGCCCGCGTGGCCGGCCTTGCCCGTGCCCGCGATCGTCGTGATCAGGCCCTGCGCGTCGACGCGCCGCAGGCGGTTGGCGCCGCGGTCCACGACCACGAAGGCCCCCGGCTCGCGGGGGTCGAAGGCCACGCCGACCGGCAGGTTCAAGGTGGTGGCGGTGGCCGGCCCGCCGTCGCCGAGCCCCGATTGGCCGAGCACGAAGGGGATGCCCGTGCGCGCGCCGATCTCGGCCAGGCGCCCCGCGAGGGGCGGCGACGCGCCCATCATCGCGTCGAAGGCGCGCGCGCCGAGCCCGGGGCGCGCGAGGCCCGCGGCCGCCACCGCGAGCTCGCTCATATAGGGCGCCACCGCGTCCGCCGCCTCCCGCACGCCGGCCACCGCGAAGGCGTCGCCGCGCACCAGGCCCGCGCCCACCAGCGCCTGCACCTTCTTCGCGACCAGCGTGGTCGACGGCGTGACGTCGGCCGGCCCGGCCTGGCCTTGCGCGAGCGGCGTCGCCGCGGCGAGCTCGAGGTCGTAGCCCGCCCGCGCGCAGCGGGCGCGCACGAACGCGACGGCGGGCAGCCCCGCCGGCAAGACGAGCGTGTAGCGGCCCGCGGCGTCGGTGGTCACCGCCGTCGTGAGCGGCGCGCCGGCCGCGTCGACCAGCTCGACGGTCGCGCTCGGCACGGGCGCGAGCAGGCCGACGGCCTGGGCCAGGGCGTAGCCTGGCCGGCCCGCCACGCGGTACTTGGTCTTGGCGGTCAGGCCGCCGCCGTTGTCGCTGATCACGCCGCCGCCGTTGTTGCTGATCACGCTGCCGCCGTTGTTCGCGATCAGGCCGAGGCCGCTGTCGCCGATCAGCCCGGCCCCGTCGTCGGCGAGCAGCGACGCGCCGTTGTTCGCGAGCACCGCGGCGCTCGGGCCGGCCACCAGGCCCCTGAGCGTGAGCACGGGCGCCGGGCGGGGCCTCGCGGCGCCGGCGACGCGCGGGGCCTTGGCGGCGCCTTTGGCCTGCGTCGGCCCGACCGCGGCCGCGCAGCCCGAGGCGATCAAGGTGGCCAGGACGCATGCCCGCAGCGCCCGGAAGTCGCGGCGTCGCGCCATGATGCCTCCGCGGCGCGGCCGCGCGCCCCGGCGACGGCCGCCCCCCGGATTTCGTACCCGGCGCCTCACGCGAAGCACTGGGTAGTTTCCCGCAAATTCGCGCGGCGGCTACTTCGTCCCGATCACGATGTAGGTGAGCATGCCGCCCGGGTGCAGGTAGGTGCCAGCCTGGATGCCCTTTGCGATCCGCTGGGCCTGGGCGAGCTCCCAGGCGGCGTAGGCCTCCCAGTCGGCCGGCGAGCCGCCGCCTGTGAAGAAGCACTCGCGGATGAAGTCCGCGTTCAGCTCGAACGTCTCGCGCCAGCCCAAGAGCTCCTGGGCGCGGGCGCGCTTCTCCTCGGTGTCGTAGGGCGGGACCAGCGCGCCGGCCTTGTCGGAGAGGCGCACCTCGACCTGGCTCAGGCCGGCGTCGCGGAAGAGCGCGGGCAGGCGATCGCCGACCGAGTCGTCGCCCAGGCCCTTCGCCCGCTTGCCGGCCTCGTAGAGCAGCTGGTAGCGCACCAGGCGCAGCCGATCCTCGAGCGGGTAGCTGGCCGTATCCGAATCCAGCACGAGCGCTTGCACGAGGCTGTTCGGCTCGAAGGCCACCACCCGGCCGCCGGGCCGCACCGCGCGCACCATCTCGGCGACCGCCGCGGCGGCGTCCGGCACGTTCGTGAGCACATGGTGGCTGATCACGAGGTCGGCCGAGGCGTCCTCGACCGGCAGCTCGTGCGCGTCGGCGCGCTCGAAGCGGAAGTTGACCGAGAACGCGCGCGCCGAAGCCCGCTCGTGGGCCTCCGCCACGACCGCCGGGTCGGAATCGAAGCCGCGCACGGTGCTGCCGGGCTTCATGTAGAGCCCGAACAGGCCGGCCAGGTAGCCCAGGCCGCTGCCGATCTCGACCAGCGTCTTGACCTGCGCGAGCTCGAGCCGGTGGCTCAAGAGCTCGATGTAGTCATCGTTCCACATGAAGTGGCGGACGTTGGCCGGGTTGTTGGAAAGCTGCGCGTCGACGCTGGCTTGGGTCTCGGACATGCCTCCATCTTAGCAGGTCGGTAGGCCCCGCGATGGGACGCCGCGCACAACCTGGCCGGCCTAGCGCTCCCAGGCGCGCAGGATCGTGAAGAAGGTCTCCTTGGTGGCCGGATCGGCGACGACCGGCACCATCGCGAGGGTGATCGCGCCGCCGGAGCCGTAGAGCGCCTTGACGTGCTCCACCGGCAGGCCGAGGTCCGCGAACACGGCCCGCGAGAGGTCCATGATGTCGCCGTTGGTCAAGGAGGGCTCGGCGTCGTAAGCCTGGCCGCGCACGAGCGGCACGTACTCCTCGGCCATGAAATCCGCGAGATCCGAGGCCTTGCGGATGCGGTAGGGCACAGCCCCGGCGGGGCGCAGGCGGTTCGCGGTCTGGATGTAGGGCTTGGCAGCGTAGAAGGCCTCGACCTCGGCCGGGGTCTTGCCGCGCTGGGCCGCCACGACCGCCAGCCGGAGCTCCTTGAGCAGCGTGGTCATGTTGGCGAGCGCGGGGCCCAGGCCGTACTGCATGGTCTTCGCGAGCTCGCGGTCCTCGGGCGTGTAGGTCTCGAGCGTGACCTCGATCGCCGCGAGGTCCGGCCCGCGCGCGAAGACGGCATCGGCCAGGCGCTTCGCGAGCTCCGGGTAGTCCTCGGGGCCGATCGCGGCGTTCTTGTCGGCCTCGGCGATGATCGCGCCGAGCAGCTCGCCGAGGAACGCGGTGATCGCAGGCGAGAGGACCTGGTCGGCGTCCGGGAAGAAGCCCGAGATCAGCGCGGCGTCGTCCACGCCGCCCGCCGCCCGTGCCGCGCGCGCGTTGCGCAGCACGTTCAGGAAGCGCGACGTCAGGCCCTGGCGCACGTAGCGGTTCATCGCCGCCGTGTCCTCGTCGATCGCGCCCGCGTCCTCGCGGTCCGTGCGCGCGAAGAGCGGGTAGCTCAGGCGGCCGTCGCGCGTCTCGGGGGCCTCGGCGATCACCCGCACGGTGCCAGTCAGCGCAGCCGGCAGGTAGACCTCGAAGCCGCCTTTGAGGTTCGTGTAGATCGCGTAGACCGGCTTGCCCGCCTCGTCCACGCCGAGCGGCACGGCGCTTCCGTCGACCAGCGAGACCACCCGCAGGTTCATGCCGGCGGCCGGCAAGGTGGCGCCGAACTCGGGCTTGCCCGCGGCCTGAGCGAGCTGATAGCCAGCGCCCTTGTCCGAGATCAGGCCCGCACCCTTGTCTGAAATCAGCCCGGAGCCCTTGTCCGAGATCAGGCCCGCGCCCTTGTCGGAGATGATGTTGCCGCTGTTGTTCGCGATCAGCGAGCCGCTGTTGTTGCTCACCAGCGAGCCGCTGTTGTTCGAGAGCAGCCCCTGGCCGACCGCCGCGAACGAGGCGCCGGCGCTCGAGAGCACCGAGCCCGCGTTGGCGTCGACCAGGTAGCTCGCGTCGATCGCCACCGTGCCGCGCAGCGTCGCCGTCGCCGCGGCCGGCTTCTTGAGCAGGCTGCCGGTGGCCGCCAGCGCGGGCTGGCCGGTGGGCACGGGCGCGCCCGGCCGCGCCGTCGGCGCGGGCGACGCCTTGGCGTCCACCGCGCGCGGCGAGCGCCGGGGGTCGGGCGGCGCGACGTTCACCTGGCAGGCCGCGAGGGCCAGCAGGGCTGCGAGCAGGGCGGTGGTCGAGCGATGGTCGGACATGGTCACTTCTCGTGCAGGGCGGAGGGTGCTGGGGAGCGCGCCGCTCAGGGCTTCGGCGCGGCCGGGCGATCCGGCGGCGGGATCGCCCGCTTCCCGCCGCCTGTGGCGTCGCTCTGCGCGATCGCCGCCACCAGCTGCGTCAGCATGCCGGGCGTCGCCTGGTCGTCGTCGGGCGGCAGGTCGAAGGCCAGGTGGCTGAAGACCCAGAGCAGGTAGCCGTCGATCGCCGCCTTGAGGTGGTGACGCTCATCTTCCTCGAGGCCGAGGTCGTGGAAGATCGACGCGCTCGCGAAGAAGGCGCCCGCCTCGGCGTTCGCGACGTGGCGCTTGATCAAGAACCGGGCCACGTCGCCTGGCTTGCGGATGTCCTGGTAGCCGACCAGGTGGCCGGCCGGCCGGCCGCCCAGCGCCGGCCTGGCCGCGGCGCGGGCCGCGTCCTGCGCGGGCTGGAAGTAGCTGCCGCCCGAGGCCTGGAGCTTCGCCGCGGCGGCCTGGTTGCAGCGGCGCATCAGGCCGACCAGCGCCTCGAAGGCCTTCTCGTCGGGCTTGGCCGCCCACTCGGGCGTCCACTGCTTGTTGATGTCGATCTCCCTGAGCGGCATGTGGGCGAGGATCACGTCCTGCATGCGCTGGACCAGCGCGTCCAGCCGATCTTCCGGAAATTCGTACACGCGCTGCTGCTTGGCGGCCGCCACGATCCGGCCGAAGGCCTGGTTGGCGAGGTCCACCTCGCCCTTCGAGACCGGGGTGGTGCCGTGGTTGATCGTGCCGTCCTGCTCGCCGGCCTCGCGCATGTAGGTCTTGAGGCGATCGCTCACGATCAGCCGCAGGTAGTAGGACACGACCGCCTGGTCCTCGTCGATCGAGGCGTCCACGCCGCCTGCGGCCGGCCGGGCGATGCCGGTGAGCTCGAGCCGGGGGTCGTTCGCACCGAGCGCGTCGGCCACCACCAGCACGTTGCCGGCGGACGCCGCCAGCACGGGCGCCGTGTAGCGGCCCTGGGCGTCGGTCATCACGAAGGCGCCGGCGCGCGCCGCCGGGTCGCGCGCGGCCAGCACGGGCTGGCCCGTCTCGAGGTTGTAGATGCGCACGCGCATCCAGCTCGCCGGCAGCTGGGTGCCTGCAGCCGGCGCGTCGGCCGCCCGCAGCCTGAAGGCCGGCAGGCCCGTCAGGCGGTAGTTGCCCCCGCCCGCGGCCACGAGGTTGCCGGCGCCGGCCGCCACCATCGAGCCGCCGTCGGCGCCCACCAGCGAGGCGCCATCCGGCCCCACCAGCGACGCCCCGTCAGGGCCGACGAGCGAGGCGCCGTCCGCGCCGATCAGCGTGCCGCCGTCCATGCCCACGAGGTTGCCCCCGCTGCCGCCATCCCTGGCTCCGCGGGGATCAGCCCCTCCCTGGGCAAGCCCCGCGCCCGCGGCCACGATGTTGCCGGCGCCCGCGGCGACGATGTTGCCGGCGCCCGCGGCGACGATATTGCCGGCGCCCGCGGCCACCATGTAGCTCGCGTCGAGCTTCACGAGGCCCGTCACCGCGGTCGACGCCACCGGCGGGAAGGTGGTGCGCGCGCGCGGCGCGGCCTGGCCGCTCGGCGCGGCGCTCGGCCCGGCCTGGGCGATCTTGGCTGAGCGCTCGGCCCTGGGCGCGCTGCTCGCCCCGCCCCGCTTCGGCGGCTGGGTGGGGTCCACGCTGCAGGCGGCGAGCACCGCCGCGGCCAGGATCATCGAGACGGCCAGGCGCATGCCTTCCTCCGGGGCAGCCGAGGCCCCCGGTCTACCGCTTACCCGCTTCCGCGAAGCCCGTAACGGCGCCAAGCGGGCGAACAAGCCGATCCTCCGACGACGTGGCGTCGCGTTGCGCCCGCGGCTACGGCACCGGGCAGTCGGACGTCGCGCCCTTGCCGTAGCGGCAGATCACGTGGTGGAGCTGGGGCTGGAGCAAGAGGATCTGACCCAGCGACGCGGTAGCCAGCTGCTCGCCGGCGGCGTAGAGCAGGTCGGCATGCGACGGCAGGATGCCCACGTCCTTGAACACCGACCGCAAGAAGCGCAGCAGATGAGTGGTGCGCAGCTCCCTGACGCCCGCCGCCGGCAGGCAGGGGCTGGGCAGCGAGTCCGGCCCGCAGCCGGTCCAGGGCGCCTTGCGGAGGTAGGCCGTCTCGCATTCGGCGCCGCGGCAGCCGTACGGCGCGTTGATCGGGTGGGCGAGGTACTCGGTGACGGCGAAATCCGCGAGGTCGGTCGCCTTGTCGAAGGAGTAGTAGGGCCGCGGGATCTCCTTGGGATCGTACTTCGCGTGGAAGGCGTTGGCGCCGGCGACGAAGGGGTTGGCCTTCGCGAACGCACGCGCGCCCGCGGGGCCCAGCTTGCGGACGGCCTCGCGCGTCTCGGCGAGAATCGCCTTGAGCACCGCGATCGCCGGCAAGCGGCCTTTGGCGTCGCCGACCATGGCCGCCTTGTAGAGCGGGTTCTGGTTCCTCAGCTCGGCGACGATCGCGATCTCCTCGGCGTCATCGTCCGCATCGTACTTGTCGAGGTACGCTTCGACCTCGAGCGGCGCGAGCGTGACCGCGTCATAGGCATCCCTGTCCGAGAGCAGGACGTTCGCCATCTCCTCGACCACGAACCGGTAGTCCGCCGCGGTCTTGATCTTCGGGTTCGCCTTGATGGTGGCGTCGAGCTCGCGGACCTTGCCGAGCAGCTGGCTCTGCAGGAACGGGTCGATCAGGGGCTTCTCGTCGTTGCCGGTCTGGCCGAAGATCGCCGTGAGCGCCGCCTCGTCGCTCAGCACGCCGCCCAGGACCGGCGCCAGGTAGTGATCGAAGCGCGCGCGCGCGGCGAGGCGCATGTAGCGCGTGAGCAGGGCCTCGTCCTCGTCGAGCATGCCTTTGCCGTCGAGCTTCGCGGTCAGCATGCCGTAGCCGGTCCGGCGATCGTTCCGGAACGGCACCTCGGCCACCACCATCAAGGTGTTCCGCTGATCGGCGGGCACGTGCAGGTCGTAGCGCCCAGCGGCGTCGGTGAAGACCGCCCACACCGCGTTGCCGTCCGGGCCGAGGCCTAGCGACACGGGGTTGCCGGTCGCGAGCGATTTGACCCAAACGAGCATGCCGGCCGCCGGCAGCTGGGTGCCATAGGCCGGCGCGGCCACAACCGGCGGGGCGGCCTGGGCCACGCGGTAGGCCCCGCCGCCCAGGCCGAGCATATTGGCCGCGCCGCCCGCAAGCCTGTAGCCGCCGGCGCCCGCCGCGGTCAGGTTGCCAGCCCCGGCGGCGACCAGGTTGCCGGCCCCGGCGGCGACCAGGTTGCCGGCCCCGGCAGCGACCATGTTGCCGGCCCCGGCAGCGACCATGTTGCCGGCCCCGGCAGCGACCAGCGAGCCGCCGTCCGGGCCGACCAGGTTGCCGGCACCCGCCGCCACCATGTTGCCGCCGCCCGCCGCCACGATGTTGCCGGCGCCGGCCGCGACGATCTGGCCGCCGGCCGCGACCAGGTTGCCGGCCCCCGCGGCGACCATGTTCAGGCCGCCCGCCGCCACCATGTTCAGGCCGCCGGCGGCGACCATCTGGCCGCCGTTGTGCGAGAGGATGTTGCCGCCGCCCGCGGCCACGATCTGGCCGCCGTTGTGGCTGAGCACGTTGCCGGCGCCGGCCGCGACCATGTAGCTCGCGTCGACCAGCACGCTGCCGCCCAGCGGCACGGTGCCCGCCCCGCCGAGCAAGCGGGCCGGGTCGAGCGCCAGCGGCGCGGCGCCCGCGCTGGTGGCGCCCGGCTTGGGCTTCGCGCTGGCGGCCGTGACCTTGTTGGCCTTCTTCACGTCGCGGACCGCCGGGGTCGGCACGCAGGCCGACGCCAGGATGAGAACCGCGAGCAACCCGCTGGAGACCCGCCGCATGGCCTATGCTCCTCTGCCAGACCCCCATGGCGTACCCGGCGGCGGATCGGGCCTAACTGTTGTCAGCCAGGATTCACGCCGAGGAGGGCCTTCCGCCGCGTGCGCGGGGTCAAGGGGTGCGCAGCGCGGCGATCAGGTCGGCCTTCACGGAAGGGTCGGTCGCCAGCAGGACCGCCAGGTGCTCGCCCGCGGCCGCGTTGGCGGCCCAGAGCCGGCCCTGCAGGCGCAGCGCCGCGGCGCCGTCGAAGCCGAGCGGCCGGAAGTACGCCACCGCGGCGCCGGCCTGGATGTCCTGCTCGTCGGTGTAGGCCTCGGCGACGATGTAGGCCGGCACGTCGCTGGGCTTCGCGATGCGCGCGTCGCTCGCGGCGTAGGGCGCCGCCGTGAGGAAGGCCGCGCGCCCAGCCGGCCCCGCGGCGCGCATCTGCGCGGCGGCGGCGGCGCGCACCTGCTTCACCGCGTCGATGAAGACGGTGAAGGCCTTCTCCTCGCCGGTCAGGAAGGGCGCGTACTCGGGCGCCTGCTTGGCCACCAGGCCGCTCAGGTCGATGCGGGCGAGCACGGTGTCGGCGGCGCGGGCGCTGGCGGCGGCGATCGCGGCGGGCGACGCCACGTCGGCCGCCTTCATGCCGGCGCGCAGCTCGGTGATCAGCGGCTTGAGCAGGCCGAGCATGGCCTGGAAGGCCGCCGTGCCGCCGCGGCCGTAGAGCTTGCGGATCACGGCCTCGTCGCTGCGCGGCGGCTCGACCGCGAGCTCGGTCATGAGGCTGCGCATGCGCCCGCGCCAGCTCTCGGCCAGGTAGTGGTACACCAGCGCGCTGTCCTCGTCGATCGCGGCCGGCGCGCCGCCCGGCAGAGCCAGCACCTCGTAGGCCAGGCGCGGATCCTGAGCCCCCGGCACGCGCGCCTCGACGCGCAGGTTCGAGGCCAGCGCCTTGGGCACGTAGAGCTCGAAGGCGCCGTCGGCGTTGGAGTACACGGCGAAGACCGGCTGGCCGGCAGCGTCCGCGCCGAGCGCCACCGGCGCGCCGTTGCGCAGGTCGCGCACCGCGAGCTGCATGCCGGCGGCCGGCAGCACGGCGCCGAGCGCGACGTCGGTCGCGGCCGCGGCCGCGAGCCTGTAGCGCGCGCCGTTCGGCGCGACCACGTTGCCCGCGCCGGCGGCGACCAGGTTGCCGGCCCCGGCGGCGATCAGGTTGCCAGCCCCGGCGGCGATCAGGTTGCCGGCCCCGGTTGCGATCAGGTTGCCGGCCCCGGCCGCGATCAGCGAGGCCGCGTCGGCGCCCACCAGGCTGGCGCCACCCGCGGCGATGATCAGCGCGCCGTTGTGGCTCAAGATGTTGCCGCCGCCCTTCGCGACGAGGTAGCTCGCGTCGACGGCCACGCTGCCCGCGAGCACCGTGCTGTCGCCGGCCGGCCGCAGCAGCTGGCCTGTGGCCACGGGCGCCTGGCTCACGCGCGCGGCCGGCGCGCTGGTCACGACCGGCGCGGCCGGCGCCTCGCCGGGCCTGGCCGGCGTGCGGGTGGCCTCGGCGCGGGGCCTCTCGCTCCTGGCGTTGCGGGCGTCGGGCAGGTCGACCCGCGGGGCGGCGGTTTGGCAGGCCGCGGTCGTGGAGGCCAGCACGAGGGTGGCGAGCAAAGCGCGACGCAAGGGAACCTCCCGGGCCGCGCCCGCGGCCCCGCGCCATGCCTACCCGCGGGGTCTGGGAGCGAAACGGCGCGCGGCCGCCGCAGGCACCCCATAGCTCCCCCGGCGGATTACTGCTCGCCCGCCTGGTCGATCGCCGCGAACACGGCGGCGCGCGCCTCCTCGTCGGCCAGGAAGCTCGTGCCGAGCCGCAGGCCGATGCCGGAGGCCGCGGCGAAGAGGTGGTCCACCTCGGTGTAAGGGATCTGGAGGTCGATGAAGGCATCCGTCACGTACTGCAGGCTCGCCGCGTCGAGGCCCGCGAAGAAGACGTCGACCAGGATCTCGCCGAGGTCCGCGGCCTTGCGCACGCGCAGCGGCGGGGTGCCTGCCGGCTGGAGCGCGTTGGCCTTCACGACGTAGGTCTTCGCGTCGAAGAACGCCGGGTCGGCCTGGAGCTTCGCCGCGGCGGCCTCGCGCAGGCGCCTGAGGATCGCCCGCATCGCGCCGAGCGACGGCTCGTCGGCGTCGCCCTTCCAGGCCGTGTTCACGACGTCCAGCGTGATTTCCTCGACCGCGATCCGGCCGATCAGCACGTCGGTCGCGCGTTCGGCGAGCGCGTGGTGGCCCGCCTTCGGCACGCCCGCGGCCAGCGCGCGCGCGCGGAAATCGCTGAGCGTCTGGCGGGCGAGCGCGGCGAGCGCGGGCGAGGCCTGGGAGCCCGCCACCAGCGCCCGGACCAGCGCCGCGTCGTCGCCGCTGGCGCTGTCGAGCACGGCCTCGAGCTTGCGGGCGAAGGCGCGCCGCAGGTAACGCGTGGCGATCGCGGTGTCCTCGTCGACGACCGTGGCGAAGCCGTCCGCGGCGCCCGGCCGGCTCACGAGGTCGTAGGCCAGCCGCGGGTCGGCCTGGCCGGGCAGGCGGGCCCGCACGAGCACGTTGCCGGCCAGCCCCACGGGCAGGTGCAGCGCGTAGTGGCCAGCGGCGTCGCTGAGCACGCCGTAGACCGCCTGGCCGGCCGCGTCGACGCCGAGCGCCACGGCCTTGCCGCTCGCGAGCTCGTAGACCCGCAGCTCGACGCCGGCTGCGGCCAAGAGCGCGCCCGCCGGCGGCGTCTCCGCGGCCAGCAGCCGCAAGCCGGTCGCCCCGCCCAACGCCTGGCCGCCGTTGTGGCTGATCACCTGGCCACCATTGTGGGAAAGCACCTGCCCGCCGTTGTGGCTGATCACCTGGCCGCCGTTGTGGCTGATCACGTTGCCCGCGCCCGCGGCCACGATCGACCCGCCGTCGAAGCCGACCAGGCTCGCGCCGTCCGCGCCGATCAGGTTGAGGCCGCCCGCGGCCACGATCAGGGCGCCGTTGTGGCTGATCACGTTGCCCGCGCCGGCCGCCACCAGGTAGCCGGCGTCGAGCCGCACGTCGCCGGACAAAAGGGCGCTCGGCCCGGCCGGCGCGCGCAGCTTGGCGAGCCCCGCGGGCGCCGACGCGGGGCCGGGCGTGGGCGCAGCCGGGGTCGGCGTGGCCTTCTGCGGCGGCGCGTCGGTCGGGCGCGTGACCTTGCCGGGACGGTCTTTCAGCGGCGGCGCAACGGCTTGAAGCTGACAAGCATTCGCGAGCGCGGCGATCACGACGACAAGAGCGAGACGCGACGCGGTTCCAACGGCCATGGGGACCCTCCCCGGCCAGTGTAGCGCCCGCGGTCCGCCGTGTCTATAAACGGCCTATGAAGCCGGCGAGGCCGTGGCGGTGGGCGCCGGTGAGGTCCCGGCGGCGGGCGCAGCCGACGCGGCGCCCCGGCCGGCCTGCCACGCGCGGAAGGCGGCCGCGCAGCCGGCCTTCACGTCCTCGTCGTAGACCGCGAGGCCGGCCATGTACATGGTCATCGCCACCGCCGCCGTGTTCAGCCGCTGGACCTGGTTGTTGGCCTGGCCCGGCCGCGGGTCGAGCGCGCCGCTCCACTGGAACACGTCGCGCGCGTTCTCGATGTTCGTGCCGCCGCTCTGGTTCAGGTACTCGCCCACCACGAAATCGGCGGGATCCGAGGCCTTGACCGGCTTGAAGCCCACCATCCGCTCGGCCTTGAAAGGCCAGGTCGCGAGGAAGCCGGGGTCGGCCGCGAGCTTGGCCGCCACCCTGTCGCGCGAGAAGGCCACCACGTCGACGATCTCGGCGACCGCACCCGGCTCCGGGTCGCGCGCCACCATGTCCGCCACGATGCCGTTGGGCACCACCACGCCGGGCAGGTCGGCCTTGGCGAGCACCACGTCGAGGCAGCGCCGCGCGACCTGCTCGGCGTCGGCGGGCGAGGCGTCGACCAGGCCGGTCTCGACCGAGAGCCCGCGGTAGATCCTCACGAACTCGGCGACCACCGCGACGGCCGACGCGTCGGCGCCCCAGTTGTCGACGATCGCCGCGATGTCCTCACGCTGGCAGACCTCGACGAAGCGGCCGACCAGGCAGGTGCGGATGTAGCGCGTGACGATCGCGTTCACCTCGTTGACCTCGGCGCCGAACGCCACGTCGACGCCCGGCGAGGCAGGCGTGTTGCTCGCCGGCTGGCGCGTGTCGGTGAGCGCGTCGAGCGTCAGGCGCGCGTCGGTCTGCGCGGGCACGCGCGCCTCGAGCAGCACGTTGCCCACCTCGCTGTCGGGCAAGAAGATCGCGTAGCCGCCCGCGGCGTTCGTGTAGATCGCGTAGACCGGCTGCCCGTCGGGGCCCAGGCCGAGCGGCAGCGGCCGGCCGTCGCGCAGCGAGCGCGCGCGCAGCTCCATGCCGGCGGCCGGCAGCTGGGTGCCGGGCGCGGGCGTGGCCGCGCCTGGCTGGGCGGGCGAGGCCGGGGCAGCGGTGGCCGGGGCGACGCTGGCCGGCGCGGCGGTGGCCTGCGCCAGCGCGTAATTGCCCCCGCTGCCGCCATCCCTGGCTGCGCGGGGATCAGCCTCTCCATAGGCAAGCCCCCCGCCGGCCGCCACGAGTTGGCCGCCGTTCTGGCTGATGATGTTGCCGGCGCCCGCCGCGACCATGTTGCCGCTGTTGTTCACGATCACGTTGCCGGCGCCCGCGGCCACGATCAGGCCGCCGTTGTGCGAGATCACCTGGCCGCCGTTCTGGCTGAGGATGTTGCCGCCGCCGGCCGCCACGATCAGGCCGCCGTTGTGGCTGAGGATGTTGCCGGCGCCGGCCGCCACCAGGTAGTTGGCGTCGACCAGCACCTTGCCCGTGACCACCTTGACCGGCAGCGCGGGCCGCGTGAGCGTGGCCGTCTGCGCGAGGCCCTGGGAGGCCTTGGCGCTGGCCGGCGCGATCGGCGAGGCCTTGCCCGGGGCGACGTCGGGCGCCGCGGTCGGGTCGCCCGCGCGCGTCGCGGGGGTCTGCGAGCGCTTCGCGAGCGGCGACGTGGGTGGCTCGACTTTGCAGGCCGCGAGCAGCGCGAGGAAGGCGATCAGCCCGACGGTGGTGCGGCGCATGAGGGGCTCCTCAGGGAGTCGGGCTGGCCGACCCGGTCGGGGGTTGACGATCCTTGTAGCGGCGCACGGTGTCCGAGATTTCCGCCTGCTCCTCGGCGCCGAGGGTGAGCAGGTGCGTGACCATCTGGAGCACGATCTCGAACTGGGCCTGGTTGAGGCGATCGACCTGGTCGCGGCCGTCCGCCGTCCGCCGATCGGGGCCGTCGCCGCGCCCGCCGGGCGAGATCGCGGGCGGCACGCCGTTCGCGCCGATGCTCTCGAAGGCGGTCACGAGCGCATCGAGATGGAACGCGTCCTTGTCGGGGCTGTTGGTGAGCGGGCGCGAGAAATCGAGGGTCGGGTCCTCGCTGTCGATCACGATGAACTCCTCGATCACGAGCGTGCCGAGGTCCGCCGGCCGCTCGATCGCGTAGGGCGCCGCGCGGCGCTTGCTCGCGACCGCGCGCGCGTTGGCGGCGTTGAACCAGGCGAGCTTGGTGTGGAAGAGCGGATCCCGGCGCATCGCCTCGGTCGCCTTCTCGCGGGCCTGGCGCACGATCTGGACGAGCGCCGGGATCGCGGGCTCCTCCTCGCCGTCCCACCACTTGCCGGGCCGGACTTTGGCGGCGTTGACGTCGAACTTGCGCAACATCGCGTCGGTCGCCGCGAACGCGTAGGTCAGGCGCACCTGGTCGTCAGGCTCGCGGGTCAGCCCGACCTCGTTCGCCACGTCCCAGATCCGGCCGAAGGCGGTCTCGAGGAGCTGGCGCGCGCCTTCGCCGGCGCCGTCGATGCGTGAGTTCGAGGCGCCGAGCAGCGAATCCATGGCGGCTTGCCGATCGGCCTTGCGGAACATGATCCGCAAGCGGGTCGCCAGGCTGCGGCGCAGCACCTGGGTGACCAGCGTGGTGTCCTCGTCGATGCCCGCGTCGACGCCCGAGATGTTCTGGTACTCCAGGCGCGCGTTGCGCTGCGCGCGCAGGACGTTGGCCTCGATCATCACGTTGCCTTGCTCGGACGCCGGCACGTAGAGGTCGTACTGGCCCGCGAGGTTGGTGTAGACCACGTAGACGGGCTTGCCCGCGGCGTCGACGCCGAGCGGCAGGTACTGGCCCGTGCGCAGCGAGCGCACGGCGACCTCGGCGCCCGCCACCGGGGCGATCTCGCCGGCCTGGACGCCGCTCGCCTGCAGCAGCGCGTAGTTGCCGGCGCCGGCCGCCACGATCTGCCCGCCGTTGTGCGAGAGGATGTTGCCGGCACCCGCGGCGACCAGCTGGCCACCGTTGTGCGAGAGCAGGTTGCCGGCGCCCGCGGCCACGATCTGGCCGCCGTTTTGGCTGATGATGTTGCCGGCGCCGGCCGCCACGATCTGGCCGCCGTTGTGCGAGAGCACCTGGCCGCCGTTGTGGCTGAGGATGTTGCCGGCCCCCGCCGCCACGATGTTGCCGGCCCCCGCCGCCACGATGTTGCCGGCGCCGGCCGCCACGATGTAGCTGCCGTCGAGCCTGACCGCACCCGCGACCAGCATGGTCAGGCCGGCCGGCTTCATGAGCAAGTCCAGCACAGGCGCGGGCGTCACCGCAGGCCCTGGCAGTGCCGGTCCTGGGCCCGTCGGGCTCGTGACCGCGGCCGGCGCCACGGGCGTGCCCGGCCTGGGCGTGGCGGTGCGAGGCGCCTCGTCCCCGCGCGGGCTCTTCCTGGCTGCGGGCGCCGCCGGCAGCTGGACCTGGCAGGCCGCGAGCAGCGCGCTGAGCGCCACCAGGCCTGCGAGCGCACGGTGCATCGCGTTGCTGCGTGTCGGTGAAGACATATTGCCTGCTTACCCGGAGCGGACCGGCGTTAACCGCCCGCCGCCGAGAGCGCCGCGGGCAGCACGAGCCCCGCGAGCGCGGCCTCGACCGCCTGCGCCGCGGGGCCGTCGCTGGCCGCCACCGCGAAGCCGACCTCGACGAACATCGTGAAGCCGATCGCGTCCAGGGTGTGCGCGTAGCGACTCGAATGCTCGCGAATCTCGCCGCCGAAGGTCGCGTCGGCAGGGGTCATGGCGAGCGCCGGGAAGCGCGCGTTGATCTGGGCGAGGATCAGGTTCGCGCGCGTGAGATCGTCGGCCGAGAGGCCGTTCCACATTGTCGGCGTCTTGGCGTAGCCGGCGGCGGCGGGGTCGAGCAGCATGTAGGCCGTGACCAGCGGCTCGTAGATGTACGGGCGGTTCACGGCCATGTAGCGATCCACCAGGAAGTCGCCCATCTGGGCCGGCTTGCCGATCTCGTAGGGGCCGGACGGGTAGCGATCGAGCACGTCCACGACCCAGTCGTTCACGCTCTTTTGGTTGGGGAACCAGCCCGTGGGCTCGGAGCCTACCGCGACGCGCTGGAAGAAGGTCGCGTCGAGGCGCTTGTAGACGCCGTTCTGCAGGGGCATCGCCTGCTCCGTCCGCGCGCGCAGCTCGCCGAAGCAGCGCAGCAGCAGCGGCAGCACGCGGTCGGCGTCTTCGGCGTTCGGCAGCTCGACCCGCCAGTACGGCTTCTGCCAGCCGATCGCGATCGCCTCGTTGATGCGCACCTCGCGCAGGTCGACCCGCGAGAAGCTCGCATCCACGATCGCCTGGGCGATCGCATGCGCCTGCAGCGCGTGCAGCGCCGGATCACCGGCGGACCGGCTGAAGCCGTCGACCTGCGCGGCCAGCGCCTGCATGCGCGCGAGCACGAGCCGCAGCTGCTCCTTCGCCGCCGGCGCGATGCTGGACTCGACGTCGATCAGCTCGTCCGCCTCGGCGGTGTCCTTGGCCGCTATGATGTCGGCCAGGCGGCCGACCAGCGCGCCGCGCAGGTAGCGCGTGACGGTGGCGGTGTCCTCGTCGACCACCAGCGCCTCGGTGGGCTTGGTGATCGCGTTGTAGATCGTGCCAGCGACGCGCTGGCCGGGCACGCTCGCGACCACCATCACGTTGCCTTCCTCGCCCTTGGGCACGCTGAGGTCGAACTTGCCCGCGGCGTCGGAGTAGACCGCGTAGACGTCGTCCTTGCCGTCCGGCGTGCGGCCGAGCGGCAGGTACTGGCGGGTGGCGAGCGACACCACGCTCACCAGCATGCCGGCGGCCGGCAGCTCGCGCGCGGGCGCCGCACCGGCCTGCGCGAGGCTGTAGCTCGCGCCGTCGGCGCCGACCAGGCTCGCGCCGTCCGCGCCGACCAGGCTCGCGCCGTCCGCGCCGACCAGGTTGCCTGCGCCCGCCGCGATCATGTTCAGGCCGCCCGCCGCCACGATCTGGCCGCCGCCGGCCGCGATCATGTTCAGCCCGCCAGCGGCCACGATCTGCGAGCCCGTGACGGCCACGACGTTGCCCGCGCCGGCGGCCACGATGTTGCCGGCCCCCGCCGCAACCAGACCACCGGCCCCCGCCGCGATCATGTTCAGGCCGCCCGCCGCCACGATCTGCCCGCCGTTGTGGCTGAGGATGTTGCCGGCGCCCGCGGCCACGAGGTAGGCCGGGTCGACGCGCAGCGAGCCGGTCAGCTTCACGCTCGCCTGGCCGAGCGGCGCGAGCATGGCGAGCGGCGCCGCGCTGCGACCGGCCGCGGGGCCGCTGGTGGCGCGACCGTTGGGCTTGGCCGAGGCCTGCGGCGAGGCACCTGGGCTGCCGGGCGCGCGGCTGCCCTTCGGCACGGCCGGCGCGCTCACCTGGCAGGCGGCCAGGAGGGCGGTGACGAGCAACAGGCCGGATTGGCGCAGGCGCATGGGCGAATCTCCTACCCGCGTGAGTGACCAGGCCATCCTTACCCGGCGACCAGACCGGCTAACGCGAGCGGTGACGCGTCGCCACGTCGGCGCAGATCGCCCTCAGCTGCGCCTCGAACGCCGTGTTCGGCGCGGCGGGCGTGCCGTCCGGCCCGATCGTGGGGCCCTGCAGCTCGCGCGCGAAGGTCACCAGGATCGTGTAGGCCGCCGCGCGGCCGGTGGCGACCGTGGCGTTGGTCTTGGCCGTGAGCTGGTCGCCGCGCTCGCCGAGCGCCTCGTAGAAGACCGTGTAGAGGCGCCGCAGCGGCGTCACAACGCCGGCGCGCACGGCGCCGAAGTACTCGACGAGCGTGAACTCGCCCACGTCGCCGGGCTTGCGGATGCGGCCGGCCCAGTCGCCGATCGGCGCGACCTCCGCGAAGCCCTTGATCGGCGCGTTGACCACGGTCTCGAGGAACTGCTGCGTGAAGAAGCCGGGCTGGGCGCGCAATTTCAGCGCGGCGCCCTCATGCAGCACCCGCGTGCCCTCGTCGAGCGCCGCGACCACCGACTGGCCGTCGCCCGCCTTCTCGCGCAGGTCCTCCGACCGGATCACGAGCTCGTGCAGCGGGATGCGGCCGAGCGTCGCGTCGACGCAGCGCTGGGCCGCCGCCTCCCAGACCTCGTCCGGCGCGTCCTCCGGGATGCCCGCTTCCTTCGCGACAGCGGCGATCTGCGCGAGCAGCTGGGTCACGCGCCAGTAAGGCGAGCCGACCGGTGCGGGCTTGCCGGGGTCGCTCGGCGTGCCTACGAAGGACGACTCGAAGGCCAAAAGCCCGATCGCGAGCTCGGGCGATTTCATGCTCACCGCGAGGCGCCTGGTCAGGCCGAGCCGCAGGTAGCGTGCGGTCAAGGCGGACACCTCGTCGACCGCCAGCGCGCCGCCCTGGCCCGGCTCCGTGAGCAGGTTCAGGTTCAGGCGCGCGTCGGTCTGGCCCGGCACGCTCGCGACGACCGCGACGTTGCCGCGCTCGGTCGCCGGGATCCAGACCTCGTAGGCGCCCTGCGCGTTGCTGTAGACGGCGTGGACCGGCTGGCCCGCGGCGTCGAGCCCAAGCGGCAGGTAGGTGTGGTCGCTCAGCCGCACCACGCTCACGCGCAGCCCGGCGGCCGGCAGCTGGGTGCCGGCTACCGGGGTGGGGGCCTGGGGCTGGGGCTGGGCCTGGGCGAGCCTGAAGCTCGCGCCATCAGCCCCCACCAGGCTCGCGCCATCGGCGCCCACCAGGCTCGCGCCATCGGCGCCCACCAGGCTTGCGCCATCGGCGCCCACCAGGCTGGCGCCGTCGGCGCCGATCAGGTTGAGGCCGCCGGCCGCCACGAGGTTGCCGGACGCGTCCGCCGGGGCGAGCGCGCCCGCCGCGAGGCCGCCAAGCGCTATGACGTTGCCGGTGGCCGCGGCCACGATCGAGGCGCCGTCCGCGCCCACCAGCGAAGCGCCATCGGCGCCGATCAGGCTCGCGCCGTCGGCGCCGATCAAGCTCGCGCCGTCGGCGCCGATCAGGTTGAGGCCGCCGGCCGCCACGATCTGGCCGGTGCCCTGGCCGAGGACGTTGCCGGCGCCGGCCGCCACCAGGTAGCTCGCGTCCATGCGCACGGTGCCCGTGAGCGGGACCGCCGCGCCGGTCGGCCGACGCAGGACGCTGGGCGGCGCGGGGGCCTTCGGCCCCGCCGGGCCGGGGCTCGCCACGGGTGAACGGCCGGCGCCAGGCACGGTGCTCGCGGCCTGGCGCGGCGCGCTCGAAGCGCGGCGCTTCGCGTCGTCCGGCGCGCGGCCGGCCTGTGGGGCGACCGTGCAGGCCACCAGGGCGCAGGTGGCAGCGCAGACGAGCCCGACGAAGCGGCGCCTGGCGCTCATTGCCCGGCCGGCACGAAAGCGCGCATGGCCGCCACGATCGCGTCGCTGATCGGCTGGGCGCCGGTCACCGGGTCCGGCGTCAGCATGCGCGCGCCCAGATCGTTCGCGATGCCGTACGAGGCCTGGGTGAGGTCGGCCGAGAGCTTTTCGCTGACCTGCAGGCCGATCTCGAGCCGCAGCACGCTGATGCGCTCCGAGATGCGCGACGTGTCGAGCGGGTCGGGCGCGATGATCTTCGTGACGACGAACGCGTTGTAGTCCGCCGGACGCAGGATCTTGGCGCCATTGAACGAGGGCACTTCGTCGAACATGGACTGGGCGGTCTTGCCCGCGGGCGGGCTCGCCATCAGCGCCGCGATCTCGCCCTCGGTGCGGGCGAGATGGGCCTCGAGCACCGGCAGCGCGGGCTCACCGGACAGGCTCATCAATTCGTCGAACGCGACGCCCGAGAGCCCGATGTCGACGATGCGGCCCAGCAGGGCCTGGCGATCGGCCTCGGCGGGCCAGCTCTCGTAGCCGATCTCCGCCGCCGTGCGCTCGATGCGGCGCATCGCGAGCATCTCGGGCGTGCTGACGCCCAGCCGCTCGGCCTCGGCGATCGTGGTCTCGATGCGCGAGGTGAAGCCCTTGCGCAAGAAGCCGTCGAACACCTGGCGGACGCACAGGCCCAGGTACGAGGCCGCGAGCGAGGACGCCTCCGAGAGGTTGCGCTCGCCGGTGCCGCCTTCGCCGGCGAAGACGCCGTAGCGCAGGCGCGGGTCGGCCGAGCCCGCGGCGACCGCGACGATGCGCAGGTTGCCGCGCGCATCGGCCGGCGGGAAGAGCGCGAAGCCGCCCGCGGCGTCCGTGTATACGGCGTAGACGGGCGCGCCGGCGCCGTCCTGGCCGACCGGCAGCAGCTTGCCCGTGGCGAGCGAGACGGCCGCGACCACCATGCCGGCCGCCGGCAGCTGCTGGCCCGCCCGCAGCCCGCTGGCCCGGGCGGGCGTGCCGGCCTGCGCAAGCGTGTAGGCCTGCGGGCCGCCGACCAGGCTCGCGCCATCCGCGCCGACCAGGCTCGCGCCATCCGCGCCGACCAGGCTCGCGCCGTCCGCGCCGAGCAGGCTCGCGGCCGCGATCGC
>JAKFEW010000115.1:0-46655 GCA_036675505.1 Candidatus Sericytochromatia bacterium | reverse complement strand
CCCCAGGCCCCCCCCGCGCCACCGGCCGCGCCCGCAGAGCCCCCGCCGGCGCCTGCCGAACCCCCGGCGCCCCCGCCGCCCGTGGCAGAAGAGCCGAAGCCCGCCGAGCCGCCGGCGGCAGCACCCGCGGCCGCGTCGTACACGGTGAAGGGCGGCGATTCGCTGTCGGCGATCGCCCAACAGACGCTCGGCGACGGCGAGCGCTGGCCTGAAATCTACGCGCTCAACCGCGACGTCATCGGCGGCGACCCCAACGTGATCCACCCCGGCCAGGAGCTCCGCCTGCCCGGCGGCGCGGAGCCCGCGCCGGCCCCGGCCCCTTCGCCGGCCCCCGGCGCGCCGGGCAACGCGCCCAAGATCAGCCAATACAACCCCGACGGCAAGGCCCAGGGCTACCACAACGGCGATGCCAACTGTGGCCCGACCTCGATGGCCATCATCGCGCGCGCCTTCGGCTGGGGCGGCGGCATGAGCGACGCCAAGCTGATCAACCACCTCGGCGGCATCGGCGGGACGAGCGGCAACGGCACCAGCGTCGGCGGCATCGCGAAGATGGCGGCGGCGGCGGGGCTCAAGGCCGAGAGCCGCGGCCCCGGCGCCCAGGTCGGCTGGATCGCCGAGCAGGTGCGCGCCGGCAAGATGGTCGTCGCGAACGGCGATTACTTCGAGATGAACCCGCACCGGAACACCGGCAAGACGAGTGGCCACTACGTGGCCGTGGTGGGCATCGAGGCGGACGGGACGTTCATCGTGAACGACCCCGCGGACCTGAAAGTCCACCGCGTCTCGGCCGATGAGCTGGACCGCTTTATCCGTTCAAATCCCAATGGAGGCTATCAGATTGCCGTGGGTCGCTGACCCGCGCTCAACCGGTGGGTGTTCGAGGTACCCAGGGTAAATCGTTGGAGTTCACCCCCTCAACAACCCCTGAGCGCCTGATGACCGACCCCCGTGACACCGCCGTCGTGATCCCCACGGCCCTTCCCGTGCTCGGCGCCGACCTGCCGGTCGACGTCGAACTGACTGGCCGCGTGGCCGCCACGGCGCCCGCCGTCGCGCGCGTCTGCGCCCATGAACGCCAGACCGTGAAACGCGGCGAGGTGTTCGTCGTCGGCCACACCGACGGGCAGGTGCACCCGGGCTGCGAGTGCGGGCAGGGGGTCTACTACCGCGACACGCGCTACCTCTCCGGCCTCACGGCGCGCCTCGGCGGCCGGCCGTTCATCGTGCTCGCCTCGACCGCCGAACACAACTTCTTCTCGCGCATGGAGGGCATGAACGACGCCTGGACGCTGCCTGACGGCCGCGAGGTCAAGCGCGAGACGATGCACATCGGCCGCACCCGCGTGGTCGAGGAGACCGAGGGCGGCGGCGTCGTGCGTGAGCGCATCGAGATCACCAACTACAACCCGTTCCCGGTCGAGGCGCCCTTCGTGCTGGAGCTGCGCGCGGACTTCAAGGACCTCTTCGAGGTGCGCGGCTTCCTGGGCGTCAAGCAATCCGGCACGTTCCTCAAGCCCGTGCTGACCCCCGACGCCGCCGAGATGCTCTATGTGGGCGCCGATGCGCGGCTGCGTCACACCGTCGTGCGCGTGTCCCAGCCCTGGCACACCGCCGAGGCCGGCGCCTGGCCCGAGACCCACGAGACCGGCGCCACGTTGGCCTGGGACGTCGAGATCCCCGGTCGGGGCGGCACCTGGGTGGTCGAGCTGCTGATCGCGCCGGGACTCGACGGCGCCGGACGGACGGCGGCCGGTGGCCTCGACGCCGCCAGCATCGACACCGCACGCCTCGAGTCGCTGCACGACGCCCACCATGGCGAGCAGACGCGTTTCTCGAGCGATCACACAGGCTTCGACACGTTCCTGTCGCGCGGCGTCGCGGACCTCGCCATGCTCGCCACGCCGACGCCGCACGGCCCCTACCCGACGGCCGGCATCCCCTGGTACACCTGTCCATTCGGCCGCGACGGTCTGATCACCGCGTTCCAGAGCCTGCCGCTCGGCCCGGAGCTCGCCGAGGCCACGCTGCGCTTCCTGGCCGCCCACCAGGGCCAGCAGGTCGACGGCTTCCGCGACGAGGAGCCGGGCAAGATCCTGCACGAGTTGCGCCTCGGCGAGCTCGCCGCGCTCGGCGAGGTGCCCCATTCGCCCTACTACGGCACGATCGACGCCACGCCGCTCTGGCTGGTGCTGCTCCACGAGACCTGGCGCTGGACCGGTCGCGAGGAGCTGGTGCGCGAGCTCTGGCCACACGCGCGCCGGGCGCTCGCGTGGATCGACGAATTCGGCGACGCGGATGGCGACGGCTTCGTCGAGTACGTCCGCAAGGGCGACAAGGGGCTCGCCAACCAGGGCTGGAAGGACTCGCACGACTCCGTCCAGCACCCTGACGGCAGCTACGCCGAGGCCCCGATCGCGCTCGCCGAGGTGCAAGGCTACGTCTACGACGCCAAGCGCCGCATGGCGGAATTGGCCCGCCTGCTGGGCGACAGCGTCTGCGGCCCCAATGCGAAGGAGCTGGCCTGGGTGCTCGAGCGCGAAGCCGGCCAGCTCAAGCGCGCTTTCAACGACAAGTTCTGGTGCGACGAGGACGGCTTCTACGCGATCGCCCTCGACGGCCAGAAGCGCCGCGTGCGCGCCAAGACCTCGAATCCCGGCCACGCTTTGTGGTCCGGCATCGTGGACGAACGCCGCGTGCCTGGCCTGGTCGCCGACATGCTCGGCCCCGCCATGTTCAACGGCTGGGGCATCCGCACGATGAGCGCCGACGCACCCAACTACAACCCGCTCAGCTACCACAACGGCACCGTCTGGCCGCATGACGCCGCGATCGTGGCGAAGGGCATGGCGGACGCCGGCTTCAAGGACGAGGCCAACGTGGTGTTCGGCGGGCTCTACGACGTCTCGCTGCATTTCCCCTATCAGCGTCTGCCGGAGCTGTTCTGTGGCTTCCCGCGGGCCGGCCGCTTCGCGAAGCCGGTGCCTTACCCGGTGGCCTGCTCGCCGCAGGCCTGGGCGGCCGGCACGCCGCTGCTGCTGCTGACCGGCGCGCTCGGCCTCGAGCCCGCGGCGAGCGAGGGCGTGCTGCGCCTGCGTCGCCCGACCTTGCCGGCCTGGCTCGGCAGCGTGAAGCTCACCGGCCTGCGCGTCGGCGACGCCACGGTCGACCTGGTCTTCCAGCGCTCGGCGAGCGGCACGACGGTGGAGGTCACGGGGCGCCAGGGCGAACTGCGGGTGGAGATCATCGCCTGAGTGGCGGCTACTCGATCCCGAGCTCCTTCGCCGCCCGCACGAACAGCCCGGCGTGCCAGGAGAACGCGGGCTCCGAGTGGTAAAACTTGCGCTCCACCGCCACCGGCTCGGCACCCTCATAGATCTCATGGAACGTCCCGTCGCGCAGCGCGAGCTTGCCCGCCCGCGCCAGCGCGCGGGTCGCCTTCGCCTTCTGGCCGCCCGCCGCCAGCGTCCAGGCGTACAGGTCGGTCAGCCACGGCCACATGAAGCGGTCATGGTAGTCCTCGAGCCCAGCCAGCTTCACCTGCAAAGGAATCATGGATGCCGGGTAGTCGCCGTCGAGCGCCGGCAGCAGCGGCCGTAGCTCGAGCAACGCCTCGGCCTTGCGCAGCGAGGCCGTGCGCTGCACGGGCGTCGCAATGCCGAAGAGCACCGCGAGCAGGTCGCCTTCGGGCGAGAACTCCAGGAGTTCCGTGGTGTCCCGGAAGTGGCCGCGGCCCGCGTCCCAGAAAGCCTCGCGGATGCGCGTGGCGAGCTCGCGCGCGCGCAGCTCGTAGGCGGCCTGCCGCTCGGCGTCGCCCGTGCGGGCGGCCAGCTCGCCCATCGACCGCAGCGCCTGGTAGTAAAGCGCGTTGGAGTACAGCACCTGGCCACCGCGCGCGTTCATGTCCTTCCAGTCCGCGTAGGTCGCCTGGGTCAGCAGGCCGCCCTGCACCTTTGCACGCAGCCACCCGGCCGCGCGGTCGAGGGCCTGGAACTTCTCGGCGGCGAAGGCGTCATCGCCCGCAGTCTTCACGTACTCGGCCGAGAGCCAGATGACCAGCGCGTTGGCGTCGACCGAGGGCTTGGCGAAATCCGCGTAGTCGAACCTGTCATCGGCCTTCGGGGACAGGCCGATCGCCGCGCGTACGATGCCGAGGGCGTTGGAGCCGGCGCCCACGCGGCGTGGCAGCTGGCCGTCGGGCTTCTGGCAGTCCAGGATCGTGACCAGGCAATCGCGCACGACCGCGTGATCGCCGATCGCGAGCAGCCCGAGGGCGCCATACATCCCGTCGCGGGTCCAGAGCGCGCCGAAGTGGCCCCCGCCGGCGAACAATACCTTGCGGCGCGCCTTTGCTTGCGGGATGGTCACCTCATGCGTGTTGGCGCGAAGCGTCTTCGCGGCGAGCCCGGCCGCGGCGTGGAGGTCGCTGGCCTGGCTCAAGGCGTCGGGCCCCTCGGCCGCGCGCACGGCCGCGACGGGCGAACGAGCCAGGCCGCAGCCGGCCAGCGCCAGGGCGGCGAGGACGGCGGCGATGGGGGCACTGAGCGGGCGGGGGAAACTCGGCACGACGACCTCCTGGTCCGGGAACCATGGCCGTTATCGGCCCGCGACGCCGTCACCACGACTAACTGAACATTAAGGCGATTTCAAGAAAAGGCCAGCATCCTGAACCAGCCGAGCGGGTATGAGCGAGGAACCGATACATACCGCGCTCAGGATGATCACCGCCTTGTCACAGCCCAACATCCGTCGTACAGCCACCGTCCTCCTCACGGCCGCGTTCCTCGCGGCGTGCAAGGGCGGCACCGACGATGGCGGCAAGGCGCGCATCCGCATCGCCAGCTACACCAGCAGCCCGGCCGAGATCGGGCTGATGAAGGAGCTCGTCGCCGAGTTCAACCAGGCGAACCCGGACATCGAGGCCGTGTACGAGCCGGTGCCGGGCGCGTACTACCCGAAGCTGCTGACGATGTTGGTGAGCCGCACCGCGCCCGACGTGTTCTACCTCGACGTCGTCGAGTTCAAGCCGTTCCTCGCGAAGAACGTCCTGCTGCCGCTCGACGAATTCGTGGCGAAATCCAAGGTGACCAGGCGCGAGACCTTCATCCCGGCGCTGTGGGACGCCTTCACGGACCAGGGCCACGTTTACGGCCTCGCCAAGGACTTCAACGCGATGGCGCTGTTCTACAACAAGCGCCACTTCGAGGCCGCCAAGGAGCCCTTCCCCGACGCGACCTGGGACCTCGAGCGCTTCCGCCAGGCCGCCCTGCGCCTCACGCGGCCGGTCGACGGCCAACCGGTCGCGGGCTTCGCGCTGACGCACGACAACGTCGACCGCTACCTGCCGATCGCCAAGATGTTCGGGGCGCCGCTGTACGGCCCGGACGGCTCGTGCGCGATCGATGAGCCGAAGGCGATCGAGGCGATGAACTGGTACACCGGCCTCAAGCTGCGGGACAAGGCCGCGATCTATCCCTCGGAGGTCGGCAGCTCCTGGACCGGTGACGCCTTCGGGCGCGAGGCGGTCTCGATGGCCTGGGAAGGCGGCTGGCTCGTGCCCTACCTCGCGGAGACGTTCCCCAAGGTCAGCTACGGCGTGAGCCCGCTGCCCAAGGGGCCGGCGGGTCGGAGCAACTTCCTCTTCACGGTGGCCTATGCGGTGCCGCGCACCACGGCGCACCCCGAGGCCGCCTGGCGCCTGATCGAGCACCTGACGAGCCCGGCCTCGCAAGCCCGCGTGACCTTCGCGATTCCCAGCCGCCGCGCGGAAGCCGACGGCTACGTCGCCCACAATCCGGTCTACGCATCCATCGTGGCGGGCGCCGACGGCGCGATGCCGTTCGCTTTCGGCCCGAAGAGCAGCCGCGTGAAGGACCGCCTCGGCGTGGCCGTGCAGGAAATCTTCCTGGGCGCGAAGCCGGTCGAGCGCGCCCTCGGCGACGCCGCCGCGCACATCGACCGCATGAACCGGCTGTAGGAAGGCGCACCCGATGTCGACCACCCCGCCACCCCGGCCTTACAACCGCGCAGCCCTCGCCGAGAACCTCGCGGCTTACGTCTTCCTCGCGCCGGTGCTGCTGTTGATGGCGGTCTTCGCGTTCTGGCCGCTCGCCAACGCATTCTGGCTCTCGTTCCATGCGTACGACCTGTTCTCGCCGCCGCGCTGGGTCGGCCTCGCGAATTACAGCTACCTCTTCGCGGAGGACGACTTCTGGATCAGCGTGCGCAACACGACGCTCTATACCGTGGTGGTGGTGGCCTGCCAGACGGCACTGGCCGTCGCGCTCGCGATTCTGCTCGACCAGAGCATCCGCGGCAAGACGTTCTTCCGGGTCGCCTACTTCCTGCCTTCGGTCACGAGCTCGGTCGCGATCAGCCTGATCTTCATGTTCATCTTCTTCAAGAACGGCGTGCTGAACCAGTTTCTGACCTTCACGCACCTCGATGCGCCGCTCGCGGCCCTCGGCCTCGCCCCGCCCGTGGACTGGCTCGGCGACCCCCGAACGGCGCTCTGGGCGATCATGCTGCAGAACGTCTGGTCCACGGCCGGGTTCTTCATGATCATCGTGCTGGCCGGGCTCCAGGACATCCCGACCTCGCTCTACGAGGCCGCGGACGTCGATGGCGCCACGCCCTGGCAGCAGTTCGTGTACGTCACGTTGCCCCAGCTCAAGCCGTCGCTCTTCTACGTCATCACGATGGGCCTGATCGGCTGCTTCCAGGTCTTCGACCAGGTCTACGTTATGACGGAAGGCGGCCCGCTCAAGGCCACGCTCACCACGGCCTACTTGCTCTACAAGGAAGCCTTCGTCAATTTCAACATGGGCTACGCATGCGCGATCGCCTTCGTCCTCGCCACGATCATCTTCGCGGCCACAATGGTGCAGAAGCGCCTGATGGGGGAGTGACATGTCGGCGCCCACCCGCAACACCAATCCGCTCGCCACGGCCGCGTTCTACGCGGTCCTCGTCGGCTTCGTCGTCTTCTCGGTGTTCCCGTTCGTCTTCGCGCTCCTGACGTCGTTCAAGGCCCCGGCCGACGCGTTCGCGCCCGGCCTGCTGCCGCCGACCTGGACGCTCGAGAACTACCAGGGCATCATCACCGGCGCGCCGCTCTTCATGCGCTGGGTGCTCAACAGCATCATCATCGCGGTCGCCTCGGTCGGCATCATCGTGCTGCTCAGCCTGATGGGCGGCTACGCCTTCGCCCGCATCGCCTTCAAGGGCCGCGACGCCTTGTTCGTGCTCATGCTGGCCTCGATGATGATCCCCGGCCAGGTGCTGTGGATCCCCAACTACGCGACGCTCACGCAGCTGGGCTGGGTGAACACCTGGTGGGCGCTCATCCCTGGCCTCGTCACCACCGTGACCTCCGGCGTCTTCATGGTCACACAGTTCCTCAAGGCCATCCCGAAGGAGCTCGAGGAGGCCGCGACGCTGGACGGGCTCTCGCGCTACGCCATGTTCTGGGTGTTGATCATCCCGCTTGCAGGCCCGGTCGTGGCTTCAATGACCATCACGAGCTTCATGGCGAGCTGGAACATGTTCGCCTGGCCGGTGATCGTCCTGAACTCGCCCGAGCTCTTCACCCTGCCGATCGGCCTGAACTTCTTCAAGGGCCTCTACACCACCAAGTGGTCGCTCATCATGGCGGGCTCGATGTTCAACACGATCCCGGTGCTGGTCGTCTTCGTCTTCTTCCAGCGCTACTTCATCAAGGGCGTGGCGACAGCGGGCATGAAGGAGTAGCCCGCATCATGCCAGAAGGGGCGCCGGTCCCGCGGCGCCCCTTCCAGTTGTATGAGGTTTTACCCGACTAGCGAGCAGTGGACCCCGCGTCGGTGCGGATGGTGCCCTTGTCGGACTCGATTTCCACGCGGGTCACGACGCCGGGGCGCTTCGTCGCGTCGGCTGACATGCCCTTGAGGGGGTTCATCTCTTCGGCCGCCTGACCGAGTTCGCCGCCGGTATCGAAGCTGAGCTCGAGCTGGCGCTTCACGAGATCGAGGCCTTCTTGCGTGACCTTCGCGCCGGTCTCGACGAGGTTGATCCGCTGGCTCTCCTCGGTGGCGACCCGAACCGTCTGCTTGGCGTTCTCGACGAAGCCCGTCGTGAGACTGCGGACGGCGGCCATCGCATCGTTGCGCGCCGCGCTCTCGGCCACCTTGGTGATGGTGTGCTTGGTACCTTCTATGACCTGGTCGATGATGCGCCGGTTGGCGCCCACGACGTCGGCCTTCGCCACTTCGTCGGCCGTATGGTCGACGAACTTCTTGAGGTTGTCCAAGCTCGTGGTGACGTAATTCGTCACGGCGTCAGACAGATTGTGTTTGTCGTTCTGGTTGCTCGCCATCGCGATAATCCTCCTTCCTGCCACGGCCGGAATCGTCGCCGCGGGCGACTTACACGATCGTCGGGCAAGTATATCACGGAATGTAAACTCGGCCAGCAAGCCAGCGGCGGCCGCCTCGCCCGAAGCCCTTTACGGGGGCCGAGATCGAGGCTACACTTGGTTCGGCGCCGGCGTCCCGGCCAACGCGACCAAATCCGATTGGCCGCGGCCGGCAATCACGGCCAAAGCCCATACTCGTCGATGAACGTGAAGTACGAAATCCTGATCATCAGCAACGGCCCGGGCGAGCTGGCGGCCTGGGCGCGGCCCGTCGTGGCCCGCCTGCGGACCGAGTTGCCCGAAGCGCGGGTCACTGTGGCCCTCGTCCCCTGCCCGTACGCGAGCGGGCAGGAGGCCGCCGCTGTGGCGCGCTGGCCCGAGGCGCCCTCGGTCTGGTCGCCGCGCGAGACCATGCGCTACCTCCTCGCCGGCCGGCGGCCGGCTGGCTGGGAACCTGCCGATCGGGGCGTGGTGCTGTTTCTCGGAGGCGACCAGCTGTTCGCCGTGCTGCTCGGGACGCGCACCCGCTTCCCCGTGCTCATCTACTCCGATGGCCAGGCGCGCTGGCGCCGCCTGGTCAGCCAGTTCCTGGCGAGCGACCGCAACACCTTCCTGGCGCTCCGCGGCGCACGCGTGAAGGACGACCAGGTGCGGCTGGTCGGCAACCTGATGGTCGATGCCGTCGGCCAGGCGGCGGACCCCGTCGCGACGCGCCGCCGCCTCGGGCTGCGGCCCGACAGCGCCGTGCTCGGGCTCTTGCCGGGATCGAAGCCGTTCAAGGTGCGTTGGGTCACGCCGCTCTTCTTGCGGGTGGCCGAGCTGTTGCAGGCGCGCGACCCGGCTTTGCAAATCGTGCTGCACCGCTCGCCCTTCACGCCGCGTGAGCAGCTGGCCGACGCGGTCGAGAATCCGGCCTGGCGCCTCGCCACCGGCGGCGTCGGTGGCAGCTTGGTGGCCGAAGACGGCGTCGACTGGATCCTGACGCCCGGCGGCGCACGGGTCCGCGTGCTGTCGCCCGGCCTCCACCTCGAAGGGCTGGCCGTGGCGGATGTCGCGCTGACGGTGCCCGGCACGAACACGGCGGAGCTCGCGATCCTGGGTGTGCCCATGGTGGTGGCGCTGCCGCTCCACAAGCCGGAGGAGATCCCGATCGACGGGCTGGCCGGCCGCATCGGCAGCGTGCCCGTGGTCGGCCGCGCGCTGATGCGGATGCTCGCCCGCCGGTTCATGGCGCGCAAGCCGCTGGTGGCGTTGCCGAACCAGCGGGCCGGCCGGATGGTCACGCCCGAACTCGTCGGGCTGTTCTCGCCCGAGGACCTCGCCGAGGCGGTGGCCGCGCTCGTGGCCGACCCGCTGGCGCGGCGAGAGGTCAAGCTCGCGCTGCACCAGGTGATGGGCAGCCCGGGCGCCGCGGCAGCCGTGGTGGACGCGATCCGCGAGCGATTGCGTATCTTGCCTTCGACGCCGCAGGCGCATTCTGGTAGCCCGTGACGTCGGGCGCTGGGCGCCTTGCGGACTTCATATAACTTTACGGTCATTTTACAAAAGTTGTGTTGCACAGAACCCCTCTCCAGCAGTATTCTGAAGACAGGCCCAAATCGGCCAAGACTTTCAGATGAAGCGGGTTTCCAGCTTTATCGAGACATTTTTCCGTCCTCCTTCTTCCTCCTCCTTCCTCCTCCCGCTTGACCCCCCGGCGACCGCCGGGGGGTCGAGCATTGCGGGCAGCTTTCCATCTCTCGCTCGGCCATAGGTCGCCCCCGTGGGCCGACCTACCATGGGCGCGCAAGGCGGAAGGAGGAACAATGGGACACGCGACGCATCAGTCCTACTGGATCGCATCGACGCGACGCCCCCGGTTTGCGCCGCTCGATGGCGACAGGCAGGTCGACGTCGTCGTCATCGGCGCGGGCATCACGGGCCTGACCACCGCCTACCGGCTCAAGCGGGCGGGCAAGCGCGTGGCGGTGCTGGAGCAACACGACGTGGCCGTCGCCGAGACAGGCCATACCACCGCCCACCTGACCGAGGCCTTCGATACCGGGCTCGACCGGCTGGTGCGCGCCTTCGGTCGGGGCGGCGCGCGCGCGGTGTGGGACGCCGGACGCATGGCGATCGACCACATCGAGGCGACGTGCCGCGAGGCGTCGATCGACGCCGACTTCCAGCGGGTGCCCGGCTACTTCTTCGCGCTGCGGCCCGAGGACCGCGATCGCCTGGAAGAAGAGGCGAAGCTCGCCCGCGAGCTCGGCTTCGTCGCCGACGTCGTCGACGACGCCCCGTTCCCGCCGATGCGCCATGGCGCGATGCGGCTCGCGAACCAGGCCCGCTTCCACCCGCGCAAGTACCTGCTGCCGCTCGCGCAGGCCATCCCGGGCGAGGGCAGCTTCGTCGCCATCCACACCCACGTAGGCGCCTGGACCGGCGGCGAAGCCGGCGAGCCGTGGCGCGTCACGGCGGGCGGCCACGTGGTGACGGCGGAACACCTCGTCTTCGCCACCCACCAACCCATCCACGACAGGTTCTACGCGACCCGCGTGCCCGCCTACCAGACCTACGCGGTGGCCTGGCGCATCGCGCACGGCGCTTTCGGCGACGCGCTCGCCTGGGACACCGCCGATCCCTATCATTACTGGCGCCTTACGCCAGCCGGCGATCACGACCTGTTGATCGTGGGTGGCGAGGACCACCGCACTGGCCAGGGCGACCCCGAGGCGGCCTATGGGCGCCTGATCGCGTATGTCGAGGGCGTGCTCGGGCGGACCCCCCACAACCAGGCCTGGCGCTGGAGCGGCCAGTGGCTCGAGCCGGTGGACGGCGCCCCGTTCATCGGCGCGGCGCCTGAGCTACAGAAGGCCTGGGTGGCGACGGGCTTCAGCGGCAACGGGATGACGATGGGCACGTTCGCGGGGGTGGCGATCGCCGACCGCATCCTCGGCCTCGAGCGGCCGGACCTCGCGGTCTTCGACCCCGGCCGCGTGAACCTGCGCGCCGGCGCGATCACCTTCGTGACCGAGAACCTCGCGTACCCGGCGTACTACCTGCGTGATCGCCTGGGACCCGCCGAGCGGGATACGGTCGACGGCCTGGCACCGGGCGAGGGCGCGGTCGTGTCGATGGATGGCGAGAAGGTCGCCGCCTCGCGTGACGACGACGGCAAGCTGCACATGGTCCAGGCCGTCTGCACCCATATGGGCTGCGTCGTGCACTGGAACGGTGCCGAAAAGACCTGGGACTGCCCCTGCCATGGCTCGCGCTTCATGACCGACGGCGCCGTGATAAACGGCCCGGCCATCCAGGCCCTACCGCCCTGCCGGGCGATGAAGAACCTGAAGGCCGGGACCGGCGGTTAGGGTCTACCTGGCGTCGGCCGGGAGCACCGCCGGCTTCGTCATCGGACGCGGCTGGGGGCTCTCGGTCGGGAAAGCGACGTAGTAGCGGGTGGGGCGACGGAAGCGGATCAGCGCGCCGGTGCGGGCGTCGACCATGCCGTAAGCCGACGGGTCGAGCGACCAGCCGTCGGTCGGCGGCTGCCAGGCCTTCTCGCCCGGGTTGAAGAAGAGCTCCCAGACGACCTGATCGCCGATCGCGTTGAGGCTGGCGTTCCAGCGCCCGCCGGCCGTGAGCTCGTACACGGGGTTCGGCGACGGCATCGGGGTGGGAGGCGCGAACGCGGGCCCTGAGACCGCGGGCCCCGCGACCGCCACGGCGACCGCGCCGGACCCGCCGTCGAAGATGCCGACGCGACCCGCGCCATCCTTGCCGAAGAAGTAGTCGTAGCCGAGCTTGTCCTCTTCGCTCCGGGCGTTCGCGTCCCTGAGCGCCGCGCCGATGGTGGCGAGGGCGGCCCTGGCGTCGATGCCGGCGGCGTCGAGGTTCAGGTCGATCGGCGTCCAGCGCAGGCGCGTGACCGTGGAGCCCGCGGCCGTGACATGGAACTCGAGCACCTCGTTCCTGCTCGGCGCGGCGTAGGTGGCCCGCCAGCCGAGCTCGCCCGGCCATTGCTCCTCGCCCTGGGCGGTGTTGCCGTCCGCGTCGAGCATGCCGTGCGAGGCGATCAGCCGGGCGTCCATGGTCCAGTCCGCGAGGACGGGGGCGACCACCTGGGTCTTGATCTCGGCCCAGCCGCCGGTCGAGCCGGGCCCTTTGGCTTCGGTCGCGCTCTCGAGCTTCATGGGGCCGTAGGGCCCCGAGAAGTACGTGCCGTGCGAGTAGGGAGAGCCTGGCAGGATGGACATCGCGGCCCCTGCGGCGATCTTGCCGCCGGCGCGGCTGTCGGCCGCTGTGGCCATCGGTGCGGCCGCAGCCTCGGGCTTCGCGCCGCTCGCGCGGCCGGCGAGCTGCGCGGCCGCGTCGGCCGAGAGCGGCCTGAACTCGAACGCGCCTAGCTTGCTTGTCAAGGCAGCGGTCGGTGCGGGCTTCGCGGCCGATTGGCCAGCTCCGGGCGTCGCGCCGCCTGCGCCGACGCCGACCAGGCCCTGGGCCTGGCAACCGGCCAGGGCGACGGCGAGCGCGAGGCTCGTGAAGAAGTGAGGAAACCGCATGGGTGGACTCCTTTCCCGGCCTGCGGCCGTCCCGGGCGCTCGCCGTGGTGGCGGGGCGGGCCGGGTATACAGAAGAAACCAATACAGAAAACAATATAACAAGTACTTGTTTTCTGTTTACTATTCATGTATACTAAGGATGTTGGGCCTGACTGTCAAGGGGATGCCCCAGAGATTCCAGGCCGCGATCAACGATGGCTCGTTCGGATGTCCAGGGAACCGCGCCGGTTTCGAGGTCGTCGGGTCGACCAGGAGGACTCATCGATGCGCGCACCGAAGTTGACCATCGTCCGCCGCGGCTTCGCCGCGTGGCTGGCGCCGCTGGTCGTCCTCACGCTGGGTGGCTGCCTCCTGCCTCAGCCCGACACCCCTCCGATCGGCCCGCCGGGCGCGAGCGGCCGGGTGGCGGCGCCGGACACGAAGCGCCCGACGACCGATACCGCGCTGGCCTCGCCGGCGCCCGCGGCCACGGAACCCATGGCGACGACGTTGCCGGCCGCTTCGGCCACGGCCGGCGTGACCAGCGGCGCGGCGGGCATGATGCCGGATAGCGCTCCGGGGCGGCTGGAAGGCCGCATCACGGGCGCGACCGCGACGCGGGTCTCGGCGGTGCCTGAGGCGGCCGGTCAGCCCGGCGCGCTCGTCACCCCGGAGGTCGACGGCCGGTTCACCCTCGCGCTCGCGCCGGGTCGCTACACGCTGGAGCTGACGATCGCGGGCGGCGTGGTGATCGCGACCCCGGTCGTCGAGGTGAAAGCCGGCGAGCCGACGCGGGTCGAGGTGACGGTGGCGGCCGACGGAAAGGCCGCCGGCGTCGCCCCCGAGCCCTAGCGTTCAGGGACCGGTGTCAGGTGGCTCTGGGGCGGCGCGGGCCGAGGTACTGGAACAGGTCACAGCGCAGCTTGCCGTTGTAGATCTTCCGCTTCTTCGTCGCCACCTTCCCGAAGAACCGCTCGAACGGCTCGTACGCCGTGAGCACATGGAAACTCCAGGTCGGCAGCCTCGCGAAGGCCTCGCCCATCTCGGCGTACAGCTGCTCCACCTCGCGCTCCTCGCCGATGCGCTCGCCGTAGGGTGGGTTCGTCACCACGATCCCGTACTCGCCCGGGGGCGCGAAGCGCGTCACCGGGGCCACCTCGAAGCGGACATGCTTCTCCACGCCGGCCCGTCGCGCGTGCCGTTCCGCCAGCGCGATCACCTTCGGATCGATGTCCGAGCCCAGGATCACCACGTCGCGATCCCGCCTGGCACGATCGCGCGCCTCGGCGCGGGCCTCGCGCCAGGCGCCGGCCGGCAGGAAGCCGAAGGCCTCGGCGTCGAAGTGGCGCTGGAAGCCCGGCGCGATGTCGAGGCCGAACATGGCCGCCTCGATCGGGATCGTGCCGGAGCCGCAGAGCGGATCCGCGAATGGAATGCCCGGGCGCCAGCGGGCCAGCGTGACCAGCCCGGCCGCGAGCGTCTCCTTGAGCGGCGCGGCCGCGACGAGGTCGCGGTAGCCGCGCTTGTGGAGGCCATCACCCGTGGTGTCGAGCGTGATCGTGGCGATGTCTTCGCGAATCGCGACCTGGATCAGGTGGCGCGCGCCGGTCTCGGGCAGCTCGTTCACGCCATGCTTCGCCATGAGCGCATCGACGATCGCCTTCTTGGTGATGCGCTGGACCGCCGGCACGGAGCTCAGGGTCGACTTGACCGACTTGCCGTCGACCGGCAACGCGGCGTCGCGCACGACCAGCTCGGCCCACGGCAGGGCGCGCACGGCGTCGTACAGCTCGTCGAAGGTGCGCGCCGGGAACTCGCCGACGACCAGCTGGACGCGGTCCGCGCAGCGCAGCCACAAGTTGGCGCGGGCGATCGCCGCCAGGTCCCCGTGGAAGCGCACGCCGCGCCCCTGGTCGACCATCTGGTCCTCGTAGCCCAGGCTCTTGAGCTCCCAGGCCACCTGGGACTCGAGCCCGAAGGCCGCCGTTGCGATCAGTTCGATGCGTTTCAAGGTTCCGTGGTCCTCCCAGGCACAGGTTACAATGTAGGCGGAGGTGCCGCCATGCCTGGACCGGACGAGCAATACGAAGCCCTGCGCAACGGCCTGATCGCCGAAAGCGACGCCATGCGTACGATCGCCGCCGCCGTGGGCCGCCTCGGCACGCAGATCGAAGCCCTGCTCGACACGCTGCCGCCCGAAGCGCGCGAGGCCCTGCTGCGCCAGGCTTCCGAGGCAGCCGCCGAACTGGTGCCCGACGAGCCGGATCATTAAAGGTTCATCAAATCCTTTAAATCCTCTTGAAATGTACGTTGACGGCCGCCTCCGGGCGGCCGTCGGCTGTTATCATTCTCGAACCTTTACGAGCCCTTTACTTTGTCGGAGACCTACAATGGCGTCGCGTCTCAACTTGCTTCCCCTCGTCCTCTCCCTCGCCACGCTGGCGGCGGGTTGCGGCAAAGGCCCCCTGCCCGGCGCCCCCGTGCGCTCCGCGGCTCAGCTGGCGGCCCATGCCGACCAGGCCGACGAGCCCTGCGACGCCGCGGTGGCCCGCCGCATCGATCCGAACGCGCCGATCGCCGGCCTGAAGGCCCGCGCGGCCTTGCGCGTGCCGGCAGCGCCGGACAAGCCCGCGATGCTCGAGATCGCCTCGCCGAACCGCAACGACAGGCCCGGCGGCGCGACCGACATCACGGCGATCGTGCTGCACCACACCGCGAGCCCGGCCGACGCCCAGCGCAACGCGATGTTCTTCGCCAAGCCCTCTTCAAAGGTGAGCGCGCACTACGTCGTCGGCAAGGACGGCACGATCGTGCAGTGCGTGCCCGACGACGTGGCCTCCTGGCATGCAGGCCGATCGAAGTACGGCGATCGCGAGTCCGTGAACGATTTCTCGATCGGCATCGAGATCTGCAACCTCGGCGACGAGAAGGATGATTACCCCGCTTTGGAATACGCCGCGCTCGGCAAGCTGATGGCCTACCTGATGACCAACCACAAGGTGGGCTGGGACCGGGTCACGCGCCACCGCGACGTGGCGGTGCCGCTCGGCCGCAAGAACGACACCTCGAACAACTTCGACCGGAAGCAGCTCGAGCAGGCCGTGCTGGATGCGGGCGGGCCGGCGGCCACGCCGCCGACAATGAGACTGGGCCTGCGTTTCCCGAACTTTAACTGAGCCTTAACGTCAGGTTGACGTGACCTTTCCGACATTCACTATGTGAACGGATCCCGCGCGGTCCGGACGTGGAGGTCGGAATGAAGCTCTTCTCCTTGCGAATGGCCCTCTCCCTCGCGGTGGTCGCCTCGGCGACGGGCTGCGGCAGCGGCGCGTTCCGGCCGATGGGCGTCGAGGCCTCGCATGGCAAGTTCAAGTCGAAGTCCCTCCACACCGCCAACAGCCGCTTCTCGAAGCACCACCTGATCGTCCGCAGCGCGCCTGGCGCCAAGCCGCCGGTCGCTGGCGCGCGCGTGAAGCAGACGCTGGGCGAGCTGCAAGTTCATGAGCTGCCCAAGGGCATGTCGATCGAGGAGGCGCTGCCGACCTACCAGCAGGCTACAGGCGTGCGAGGGATCGAGAAGCTCGAGCTCTATCCGATGGAAGACCAGGCTGGCGAGCCGCCCGCCACGCCCGGCATCGAAGTGCCGAAGGGGCCCGCGCCGGACCTCGGCACCAACGACGCGCGCTACTTCGAGCAGTGGAGCCACCAGGTCACCAACGTGGCGCACGCCTGGACGATCACGCGGGGCCGCCCCGAGGTGCTGACGGCCGTGCTCGACACCGGCGTCGATTACACCCATCCGGACCTCGCGGGCCAGGTCGTCAACGGCCCGGACTTCGCCGAGGGCAAGGACGACTCGAAGGACATCGACCAACACGGCACCCACGTGGCCGGCATCATCGCCGCCAAGGCCGGCAACGGGCTGGGCGTGGCGGGCGTGGCGCCCGGCACCCGCGTCCTCGCGCTCAAGATCTTCGAGCCCTACTTCGAAGACGGCAAGTTCCAGGGCACCTACTACAACGCGCTCTCGTTGGCCCGTGCCGTGCAGTACGCGGCGACCCAGGGCGGTGCGAAGGTCATCAACATCAGCGCCGGCATCGCCGACGAGGAGATCGTCGAGACGATGCTCTCGTTCGCCCGTGGGCGCGGCCTGATCATCTGCGTCTCGGCCGGCAACAAGGCGAGCAACGCCTACACCGGTCAGTCCAAGTACCTCGACGGCATCCTGGCCGTCCACGCCACCGACGCGATGGACCGCCTGGCGCGCTTCTCGAACTTCGGCACCACGCTCGGCGTCTCGGCGCCCGGCATGAGCATCCTGTCGACCGTGCCGACCTACGCCAACCCCTACACGGGTGAGCCGGGGCCGCCGGACGGCTACGATCGCTTCAACGGGACGTCGATGGCCTCGCCGTTCGTCGCCGGCCTCGCGGCGCTGGTCGTCTCGGGCCTGATGGACGCGGTCGAGGACCAAATCAAGCGCGAACACGGCCGCACGGTCCAGCTCTCGCCTGAGCACGTGCCGGGCACGATCGTCGAGGACCTCGTGCGCCTCACCTGCAAGGATCTCGGCCGGCCTGGCCGCGATGAGGTGTATGGCGCAGGCCGCGTCGACGCCGGCCGGGCGATCGAGGCAGCGATGAGCCCGGATTGGGTGGAGCGCGCCACCAAGGACGTTCTGCGCAACCTCAAGCGGTAGTCCGGTGCCGCTGGCGCGGCGGGCGGGGTAGAATGGGGGGACGGGCGCCATCAGCGCGCGGTCCCTCCTTCCGTACGACCACATGACGCTGCCCCGCGGGCCAGTCCCGCCCACCTACGATCCCGCGCGGATCGCTGCAGAAGCCGAGGCCGCTGGCCCGCTATACCGCCGGCGCAAGGCCGAGTTCGGCCGTGCCGTCCTCATGACGATGGCCTGGGTCGCGCTGCTCCTCGCGGTGCGCGGCGGGCCGGGGCTCCGCCTCGCGTTCGCGCGCTGGGCGCGCAAGATGATGCTGCGCCAGGGTGCGGTCTTCATCAAGTTCGGCCAGATGCTCTCGACACGCGTCGACGCCTTCTCGGAGGAGGTGCTCGCCGAGCTCGCCCAGCTCCAGGACAAGGTGCCGCCTTTCCCCTTTGCGGAGGTCAAGGCGATCGTCGAGGAAGACCTCGGCGGTCCGCTCGACCGCCTCTTCACCCGCTTCGACCCCGAGCCGCTCGCCGCGGCCAGCCTGGGCCAGGTCCACGCCGCGACCTTGCCTTCCGGCGAGGACGCCGTCGTGAAGGTGCTGCGGCCCAACCTGGCCGAGCGCTTCGCCGTGGACCTCACGCTCATGCGGCGGCTCGCGCAGTGGATCGAGGCGCACCCCAAGCTCGTCTTGCGGCTGGGCGGCAACCCGTCGACGCCTTACGTGCTGTTGGTCGACCGGCTCGGCAAGAGCTGCTACGAGCAGCTCGATCTCTGGAGCGAGGGCCTGCATGGCGAGAAGTTCGCGAGGAACTTCGCGCGCGTGCCGCGCGTGACCTCGCCGAAGATCTACTGGACCCACGCCTCCACGCGCGTGCTCGCCCAGGAGCGCATCTACGGCTACCGCTTCGACGACGAGAAGGCCATCCGCGCGGCCGGCATCGACTACATCGAGATGGCGGAGGTCGGCATCCGGGCGTTCACCAAGCAAATCTTCGAGGACGCCTTCTTCCACGCCGACACGCACCCGGGCAACATCTTCGTGACGCCCGACGGTCAGCTGATTTACCTCGATTTCGGCATGGTCGAGTACATCGACGAGAAGTTCCAGAACGAGCTGGTCGAGATGTTCATCCACATCGTCCAGCAAGACTGGGACGCGTTCTACGACGACATGGTGCGCGCCGACATCATGCCCGCGGAGGTCGACAAGGAGCGCGTGTTGCCGATCTTCAAGGAGGTCACGGCTGCCCAGCTCGGCTACTCGGACCGCCGCTACACGCTCGCCGAGGTCTCGCAGAAGTACTACGCGGTGATGCGCGATTACCCGTTCCGGCTGCCGGACCGGTTCCTGTTCCTCACGCGGACGGCCGCCTCGATGGAAGGCGTGGTCTACCGCGCGGATCCATCGTTCAAGTTCCTGCCGATCGCGCTGCCGTTCTTCTCGAAGCTCGTGCTCGCGCGGGTCGACGTCGAGAACCCCTGGATCATCCAGGATTTGTTGAAGGCCGCCTCCGAGGGCGGCATGGTCGATCGGCTGGCCGGCCTGGTGCAGATGGCGATCACCGACGAGCCTGACGCGATGGCCGCGCTCGCCGAGTCGTTGATCGACGTGGTGGCGCACCCGAAGGCCGCTCCGCTGCGCGGCGAGCTCAAGGACCGTCTGCTCGCGGGCGGCATGGGCGCGCTGGGCGGCATGGTGGACCTGCTGCCGGAGGGTTTCAGCCTCGGCCCCGGCGCCGCTCGCAAGCTCGAGGCCTTCCTGATGACCCCCGAGGGCCGTGACTTCGCGCTCGAGTTGCTCGAAGACCCGCGCTTCCCATCCTTCACGGCCCGGCTCGTCGCGACGCGGCGTAAACACCTCTCGCTGCCGATCGATTGGGGCAAGGTGGTGGCAGCCTGGTTCCCCTCGTCGGCCGAACGCGGGCGGGCGATCGAAATCCTCCACGCGTTGCTCGCGTCACCGGATTTCCCCTGGGCCACCTTCGTGGATCCGGCCCACCAGCTCTTCCAGCTCCAGCAGCTCCAGGCCTCGAAGACCGTGGCACGCGCCGAGCACCTCCCGCTGCTGCTCGACGCGCTCGTGCGGCCAGCCACGCTGCCGCTGCTCGCACGCGGCATGTTCCGCGGCTGGAGCCAGCGCCTCGGCAACGTGGTCCGCGGCACCGGCCCCTTGACCGGCCCGCTGCCCGAGCCTCCGCTGCCCTGATCACATATGGGTCGGGAGCAGCACTTCGGCCTGCAGGAAGACGCTCGCCGGATACGCCACCTCGCTGAGTAACAGCAGCTCCTGGCGCACCAGCCAGCCCAGGCGCGCCCGCACGAGCCGCCCTGCCTCCGGGCGGAGGGGCGGGTGGTTCGCCACCATGAGGCCGAAGCGATCGCCGCCGAGCGGGTACAGCGCCTCAGGCACGTTCCCGAGGAGATCCACGGCCGCCTCGGGCGTCGCGAAGCCCGGCGTCCAGGGGGCGTCGTCGATCGCCTCGGCGGCGAGGTCGAGCTCGGCGCCGGCCTTGCCGACTTCGGCCTCCACGCCGAGCAGGCGGCCGCCGCTGAGGTGCGGCACGAACTGGAACGCCTTGGCCTGGGCGGGGAAGCCCGGCGCCAGGCGCGCGGCGAGGGCCGCGGGGCGCGGCCCGATCACGCTGCGGAAGATCCAGAGCCGGCGCCCGTGCGGGCCTTCCACGTACGTGCGGTAGTTCAGCTGGTGGAACGCCAGCGGCGGCACGGGCACCCCGCCGACGGCCCGCATCACGACGCGGCCGAGGAAGACCGATAGCCATGCGATGCGCTGGCGGCCCACCACCATGACGGTGGGCACGAGGCCGGGCGGCAAGACGGCGGCCAGGCGCTCCGGCGGCACCGCCCAGTTGATCAAGGTGAAGCCCTCGACCGCGAGATCGACGCGTGCGGGCACGACCGGCAGCCGGATGCGCCGCTCCACGTCGACCGGGTCCGGCGCCGTGACGTGATAGAGCCGGCCGCTGCCGGTGTCGGTGGGTCTCATGACGGCACCCCTCCTGTTGACGGCCCCCGCCCCCAAACCCGCATCGCGGGTGCGAGCGCCAGGCCCTCCACGTCGAACGCCCGCGCTTGCTCGCGCAACGCCGTGGGCAACGCCGCATCGTCCGTGGCCGCAGCCAGCCGGGCCCGCCAGGCGTCGCGCGCCTCGCGGCGGGCGGCCGGCGCCTCGGCGTCGCCGGGCGTCGCCGGCGAAAAGCCGACGTCGACCAGGCCGAGCCCCTGGATCAGCGAGCCCACCTGCAACCGTTGGTACACCGGCGTCTGGACGCCGCCACGGGCGCGGGCGATCGCCGCCCCCAGGTCCAGGGCGTCCAGGTGCCGCGTGGCGCCCGGTGAGGCTTGCGCGCGCATGGTTTCCGCGATCACGAGCAGGCCGCCGGGCCGCACGCGCGCCACCGCAGCGTCGACGAGCGCCGTCGGGCTCGCGACGAGCCGCAGCACGCCCGCCAGCACCACCAGGTCGGCAGCACCGCCAGGCAGGGTCAAGGTGGCCACAGGCCCCCAATCCGGCACCTCGACGGCGGCGACGCGCACGTAGCCGGTCGCGAGCGCCGCCGCGCCCGCCCAGTCGTGCGCGGCGACCACGAGGGCCGCTTCGCCGTGTAGGGGCGGCAGGCCCTCCAGGCGTGGGTCGGCGGGCGCAAGCTCGGTCATGGGGCCTTCTCGATCGGACATCACCCCATCCTAGGCGCGCGGCCCTTGCGGGGCTGTGGGCGTGCGCACGGGAACCTCCGCGGCGCGCCCCGCGCCGTAGGTGGATTATCGGGCCTGGTCGTCCGTGTTTCCAACGGACGACCGGCCCGGGGCGGCGTGGTAGCATAGGAAGTCGTTCGAAAGGAAAGCCCGTTGGACGCCTCCGAAACCCTCTTCATCCGCGCCCTCCGCCGCGAACCCGTCTCGCGTCCGCCCGTCTGGATCATGCGCCAGGCCGGACGCTACATGCCCGAGTTCCGCGCCGTGCGAGCCAAGCACGCGTTCCTCGAGGTTTGCCGCACGCCGGACCTCGCCACCGAAGTCACGCTACAGCCGATTGCCGGCATCGGCGTGGACGCCGCGATCATCTTCTCGGACATCCTCGTGCCGCTCGTGCCGATGGGCATGGAACTCGTCTTCGACGAAAAGGGCCCGCACCTGCCGAACCCGATCCGCAGCGCGGCGGACGTCGCGCGCCTGCGTCCGATCTCGCCCGCGGAGGATGTCGCGTTCCTCGGCCAGGCCCTCGGCCAGGTGAAGCGCGCGCTGCCGGACGGCATCCCGCTGATCGGCTTCGCGGGGGCGCCCTGGACGCTCGCGGCGTACATGATCGAGGGCAAGGGCTCGAAGAACTACGATCTCATCAAGCGATTCATGTACAACGAGCCCGCGGCGTTCCACGCGCTGATGGACCGGCTCGCCACGATGCTGATCGACTACCTCAAGTTCCAGGCGGCGAGCGGCGCCGACGCGCTGCAGATCTTCGAAAGCTGGGGCGGCGTGCTCTCGCCGACCGATTTCCGCGACTACGCCTTGCCCTACACCACGCGCGTGGTCCAGGGGCTCCGTGACGCCGGCGTGCCGGTCATCTGCTACATGAACGGCGTCGGCCACGTGCTCGATGAGGTGGCGGCCACGGGCTGCCACGCGGTCGGCATCGATTGGCGCCTCGACATCGGCCAGGCCTTCGACCGGGTCGGCGATCAGGTGGCGATCCAGGGCAACATGGACCCTTGCATGCTTTACGCGCCGATCCCGGCCATCGAGGCCGAGGTCCGGCGCATCCACGCGCAGGTCGGCGGCCGGCCGGGCCACATCTTCAACCTCGGCCACGGCATCCTGCCCGACGTGCCGGTCGCGCACGCCCAGGCGTTCGTGCAAGCGGTGAAAGCGCTCGAGTCGGTCCATGCCTGAGCCACGCCCACTTCCCCAGGCGGCCGATTACCTCGTTCCGCGCGACATCCTGGCGCGCTACGACGTGGCGGGCCCCCGCTACACGAGCTACCCGACGGCGCCCGAGTGGCGGGCGGACTTCGGCGAGGCGGCGGCGTTCGCGGCGATCGCCGCGAACAACCAGGAGCGCGCGGGCGTGCCGCTCTCGCTCTACGTGCACGTGCCTTTCTGCCACAAGCTCTGCTTCTTCTGCGGCTGCAACATGCTCGTGACCAAGAAGCAGGACCTGGTGGCCAAGTACCTGGATGCCATCGAGGCCGAAATCGCCCGCGTGGCGGCGCGCCTCGACCCTACGCGCGAGGTGGTGCAGATTCATTGGGGCGGCGGCACGCCGACCTACCTCGACCCCGCCCAGCTCGAGCGCCTCTTCGGCGCGCTGGCGCGCCACTTCAAGATTCGCCCGGACGCCGAGATTTCGCTCGAGCTGCATCCCGCCGTGACGAGCTTCGAGCAGCTCGCCACCCTGCGGCGCCTCGGCTTCAACCGCGTCAGCATGGGCATCCAGGACTTCGACGAGAAGGTCCAGGAGACCGTGAACCGCATCCAACCGTACGAGGTCACCCGCGACCTGATCGCCGAGTGCCGCCGGCTGGGATTCCTCAGCGTCAACACCGACCTCATGTACGGCCTGCCCCACCAGACCGTCGAGGGCTTCCGGGCGACGCTCGCCAAGGTCGAGACGCTGCGCCCGGACCGGATCGCGCTGTTCAACTACGCGCATGTGCCGTGGCTCAAGAAGCATCAATCCGTCTTCAAGGAAGAATGGCTGCCCGCGCCCGCGACCAAGCTCGAGGTCTTCGAGCTCGCGATCCGCAACCTGCTTGGCCAGGGCTACCGTTACATCGGCATGGACCACTTCGCGCAGCCTACCGACGAGCTCACGATCGCCCAGGCCGACGGCTCGCTGCGCCGCAACTTCATGGGCTATACCACCTGCGCCGACTCGGACCTCTACGCCTTCGGGCCGAGCAGCATCGCGGACCTCGACCGCGCCTACTTGCAGAACGAGCGCAACGTGAACGCCTACATCGAGCTGGTGGGCAAGCAAGAGCTGCCTGTCGTGCGCGGGATGGACCTCACGGACGACGACCGCCTGCGTCGCGAGGTGATCAACCGCCTCTTCTGCCTGCTGCGCGTCGACAAGGCGGATGTCGGCGCCCGCTTCGGCATCGACTTCGACACCTACTTCGCGGACGCCCTGGCGGCGCTCGCGCCCTGCGCCGCGGACGGCCTGGTCGTGCTCGAGCCCGGGTTCATTCACGTCACGCCGCGCGGCCAGATCCTGCTGCGCAACGTCGCGATGGTGTTCGACGCCTATCTCGCGAAGACGCCGCCCGAGGCCAGGCGCTTCTCGCGCACGGTCTAGCACCCCTTCTCGCCGGAAAGGTCGCCCATGCGCTGGCTTCTCGCGCTCCACGTCATCGCCGTCATCAGCTGGATGGCCGGCATGTTGTATTTGTGGCGCCTGTACGTCTACCACTCGATGGAGGAGGAGCAGGTCGTCATCGATCGCCTCCAGATCATGGAGCGCCGGCTGCTCAATTACATCACCAACCCCGCCATGGTGGTGTCGCTCTTGTCGGGCGGCGCGATGATCGCGGCCAACCCGGGCTTCTACTTCTCGCAGCCCTGGATGCACCTCAAGCTGGCGCTGCTCTTCCTGCTCTTCGGCAACCATGGGATGGCGAGCGCATATCGCCGGAAGCTGCTCCAGAACCCGAAGGTCAAGCCGACGAAATTCTATCGAATCATGAACGAGGTGCCGACCGTGCTCATGATCGGCATCGTGATCGCGGTGATCGTGAAGCCCTGGGCCCGCTAGCGGCGACGATTTCGGCTCGTCGATGGCCAGGCTGATCCGGTAGTTTGCCCGGATTTGACGTGGGCGCCCACCGCGCTAACATGGCCAACGTCGGCGCTGGATCACAGCGGCGCCGCCAAGGAGCGTTCCATGCCAGCCGCTATCCCCGTCGCCCGCGTGCTCGATGTCTCCGGTCGCGTCCCCACCGACGCGTACGGCCTCGTCGCGCGTGTCTTCATGGACCTTCCGATCGGCGAGGCCATTCGGCTCGTCGCCGAGCGCGATCTCGCCCAGATGGTGAGCACGTTTCGGCTCTGTTGGGACGAAGAGTTCGACGTCCGAGCGACCCAGGCCGGGCCTGAGCAGTGGGTCTACGACGTCGTGCGGCGCCACGTTTCGTCGCCGCGCCCGCTGAGCTGAGCTTCCATCCGCCTACCGGCGCGGGCCGGCGGCGGCGATCGCCGCAACCACCCCCGCCGCCGTGGGCTCGCTAGCCTCGGCCGCGACCTCGAACCCCGCCTGGCGCACCACCGCGCTCGTGCGTGGGCCGATCGTCACGAGCCGGACGCCGGCGAACGGCGGCTCGGCCGGCCAGGCCTCACGCAGGTACCGAAACGCCGAGCCGCTCGCGAGCGCGACCCAGGCGGGCGGGCCGTCGGCGAGTGCGTCGGCGAGCGCCACCGGCAGGTCCGGGTCGGGCTCGGTTTGGTAAGCGACCACCTCGACCACGCAGGCCCCCGCCGCGCGCAGGGCCACCGGCAGATCGGTTGCCGCGAGGTCGCCGCGTGGCAGCAGCACCCGTGCCCCCGGGAGATCGCCCGCGGCCAGGAGCGAGGCCGCGAGCCCGCGGCCGTCCGGCCGCGCGGCCACGAGGTCCACCGGCAACCCGAGCGCGGCCGCCTCGCGCGCCGTGCCCGGGCCGACCACCGCAACGCGCGTCCCGCCCGGCCAGCGGCCGTCCAGGCCCGCGGCGAACGCCCGGGCGCCGTTCGGGCTCGTGAGCAGCAACCACTCGAAGCCGGCCAGGTCCGCGATGGCCGCTCGCAGAGGAGCCGGGTCCGCGGGCGGCGCGATCCGGATGCAGGGCACCTCGACGACCCGCGCGCCTCGCTCCTCGAGCGCCGCGCGCCAATCCTCCGCCTGGCCGGCGGCGCGCGTGATCATGACGGCGAGGCCCGCGAGGGGTGCTTCGGAAGGCGTGGACACGCGGCCATGATACCACCACGGCGCACGCCGTCCGGACGGCTTGCACGGCGGCGAGAAGCAAGCGCGGAGCCAGATCGACCCCCGCTGGGTATGATGTGCTCGCCCCTTCCACGAGCAACCGGCCCATGGTCCCCGCCCCCGCCCATGATCGCTATGACATCCTGCGCCCTCTGGCGCGGGGTGGTATGGCCATGGTGCACCTGGCGCGCGAGGTCGACACGGGCCGCGAGGTGGCGCTGAAGCACCTGGTGGTCCCCGAGGGGCAGCGCACCCCGGAGTGGCGGCTGCGCTTCCAGCAGGAGTTCCACCTGGCCGTGCGTTTGCGCCATCCACACGTGGTCGCGACCTACGACTACGCCGAACCGCGTGAGGGCCTGCCGTTCTTCACCATGGAGTACCTTCCGGGGCCGGGCTTCGAGGAGATGGTTCCGCTGGCACCGCCGCGCCTGCTCGCGCTGCTCCCGGGCCTGCTCGGCGGCCTGGCCTACTTGCACGACCAGGGCCTCGTGCATGGGGACCTCAAGCCCGAGAACATCCGCCTCGCGGCCGACGGCACCGCGCGCGTGATGGACCTCGGGCTCGTCACCCGCGCCGGCCAGCCGACCGCCGGCCTGCAGGGCACGCTGCCTTACCTGGCACCTGAGGTGATCCGGCGCGCCGCCGCCGATCGCCGCTCGGACCTCTACGCGCTGGGCGCCGTGCTGTATCACCTGCTCGCCGGCCGGCCGCCGTTCCAGGGCGACAACCGCACCGTGTTGACCGGGCACCTCGAACAGGCACCACAGCCGCTCGGCGAGCTCGTCCCGGGCATCCCGCGCGAGCTCGACCAGCTGGTCATGCGCATGCTCGCGAAAGACCCGCTGGAGCGCTTCCAGTCGGCCGGGGAGGCGCTGCGCTTCATCGGCGCGGAGGCCGACCGGGCGGATGACCAGACGCTCTTCCACCCGCCGCTGGTGGGCCGCCAGGCCGAGCTCAAGGCGCTCCAGGACGCGTTCAAGCGCGCCCGCGGCGAGGGCTACCAGGAGGTCTGGCTGCACGGGGAGCCGGACGCCGGCCTCGCGGCGGTGCTCGAGGAGTTCTGCTGCCGCGGTCAGATTCTGGGCGCCCACGTGCTGCGGGGCGCCTTCCGTCCCCGTATGGCGCCCTTCGAGGGCCTGCGCGGCGTGTTGCGCGGGCTGGTCGCGCTGGCGCGCTCGCGCCAGGAAGAGCTCGCGAAGCTCCTGCCCGTGGTGGCCTGGGTGGATCCCGAGCTCGGGCCCGCGGGGGACGCCCATGAGGTCGACCCCCAACAGGAGCTGCTGCGCCTGTACGACGCCTTCACCCAGCTGGTGCGCCTGGCCGCCGAGACCGGTCCGGTGGTGCTCGCCCTGGACGACGGTCACCTCGCGGACCCGGGCTTCCGGGACTGGCTGGCCTACCTCCAGCGCAATGCGGCGGGCCTGCCGGTGTTGGTCGTGGCGACCCACGTGGGCGAGCCCGAGCTGGAATTCGATCCCTGCCGGATGGACCTGCCGGTGGGCGCCGCCAGCGAAGCGGAGACCATCGAGCTGTGCCGCGCCGTCCTTGGCCAGGCCGAGCTGCCGGCGGCCTTCACGGGCCAGATTCACGCCCTCGCGGGCGGCCTGCCCCAGCGCGTCGAGCAGCTGCTGCGCCGACTCGCCGCATCCGCGCGCCTGCGCCGCGCGAACGGCGCCTGGTGCTTCCCCGACGAGCCGATCGAGTCGGTGCTCGCCGCGAGCGCGCCGGAGTGGGCCTTGGCCGCCGCCGCCAGGGCGCTGCCGCCCCTCGCGGGCGCCCTGCTCGAGGCGCTCACGGTGCTCGGTCGCGAGGCCGAGCTGCTGCTGCTTTGGGCCGTCTCGCGTCGCCTCGCGGGCCAGCCCGCGCCGCTGGCCGCCGCGGACGCGGCGCTCGACGCCAGCCAGAGCGCCGAGCTCTTCGAGGCCCTGCGCGTGCTCGAAGAGGGCGACTGGGTCGTCGGCCGCGACGGCCGCTATGGCCTCCACGCCGAGCGCCCGCGCGTCGCCGTGCTCGAAGACCTCGAGCCCGCCCGGCGCCGCGCGGTGCACGGTGCGGTGGCCGACGCCCTGGCCGCGCAGCTCGAAGTTTCCCCGGGCGACCTGGCCCTCGCCGCCGAAGTGGCGCGCCATGCGCTGGGTGCCGGCGACCGCGACCGCGGCCCGGCCTTCGCGCTGGCCGCCGCCCACCGCCAGGCCCGCCTCTTCGGCCTCGAGGAGGCCGAGGCGCTGCTCAAGGATGCCGTCGCGCTGCTCGAGGCGGAACCTGCGGCCGACGCACGGACGATGTTGCCGTTCTGCCGGCTGCGCGCGGACGTGGCGCGCCTGGCGGGCGATCGCCGCCTCGCCGAGGCGGCCTACCAGCAAACCCTCCACCTGGCGGGCGCGCTCGCCGACGTCGAGGAGCAGGCCCACGCACTGGTCGGTTACGGGCGGTTCAAGCTCGCGGCGGGCGACCTCGAGGCTGCGGCGTCGCACCTCGAGCAGGCGTTGGCGCTGCTCGCGCATCACGCCGTCCACCCCGAGAAGGCCGAAGCGCTCACGCAGCTGGGCCGTTGCGCGCTGACCCACGGCGACCTCGCCGAAGCCCGCCGCTGGGTCGAGCAGGCCCTCGCGATGGCGCGCCAGGGCGGTTACCGCGGCCTGATCCGCGAGAACATGGCCCAGCTCGGCTACCTCTACGTGGCCGGCGGCGAAGAACGCGCCGCCGAGGGCCTCGGCCTGCTCTTCGAGGCCCTGCAGCTGATCGAGCAAGACGAGGCGAAGATCGAGCTGAACGCGTGCCATGCGCTGCTCGGCAACGCGCTGCTCCTGCTCGGCCGGTACGCCGAGGCGAAGCAGTCGTTCCAGCGCAACTGCGACCTGTGCGCCGAGATCGGTGCCGCGCCCCACGACGAGGCGACGGCCTACATGCGCCGCACGCAGGTGGCCCTCGAGGTGGGCGACTACCGCGAGGCCAGGCAGTCCGCCAAGCCGGCCGCCGCGCTCGCGAAGATGGTCGGCAACAAGCTGCTGCTCGCCCAGGTGCGCCTGCTCGAGGGCCTGGCTGCGCTCTTCCAGGGCGATTTCACGATCTGGCAGGACGCGGCAGGCCAGATGGAGGAAACCACCGCCGCGCTCGGCACCGACAACCTGCGCGCCATGTGGCTGGCCTGCCGCGCCGAGGCCGAGGCCTTCCTCGGCCAGGGCACCGCGTCGCTCTCCTCCGCGAACGACGCGCTCGAGGTGATCGCACGCGGCGCCGGGCACGAGTTCCTCGAGCGCGCCCTGATCCTCAAGGCCGAGGCCCTGACCCGCCTCGGCCTCTACAGACCCGCCCGCCAGGCGCTCGAAGCGATGAGCCGCCCGCGTAACGAGGCGCTGCAGGCCCGCTGGTTGCTCGCGCGGGCCAACATCGAGCGCGTGGACGGCAAGCTCGACCAGGGCCTGCTGCATGCGCGGCGCGCCCTCGACCTGGCCCGCCGCACCGGCGCCCTGCCGACCGAAGCGGCCTGCTGCCTGCTGCTCGCGCGCCTCTCGCCGGATCGCGATGAGGCGACCCGTCTGGGCCGCCAGGCGCTGCTGCACGCCGAGCTGTGCGGCCATCCTGCGCTCGAGGCCGAGACGCTCGGGCTGCTCGCAGGCGCCGGCGGCCGGGCCGAGCAGGCCGAGTGGTTCTTGCAAGCGGCCAACGACGCCTGGCGCCGCGCGACGGCCCAGCTGCCGCCGGTCGTGGCCGAGGGCTTCGGCGCGGTCGAGGAGCGCCGCCCGTTGCGCGACGCGCTGGCCCGGCGCCTGGCCGAGGGTTACCGCCCGTCCGCGGACGACTTGCGAAGGGTGCTCGAGCTGGTCGCCGAGCCGCCGGCGATCGATCGCCTGTTGCCCGGCATCGCGCGCCTCGCGGGCGACCTCGCCGGCGCCGAGCGCGTCGCGATTTTCTGGGAAGACCACACGGGCGCGCCGAGGCTGGTCGGCGGCGAGGGGCCGGCTTACGGTGGCGTCGAAGGCCCGGCCGAGCTCGAGGCCGCCCACCAGGACGCCGCGGGCACGCTGATGTTGCCGCTCGCCGCTGGCACCGCGCCAGGCGACGGCCCCTGGGGGGCGCTGCTCATCACCGGCCTGGCCGCCGAGGGCGCGGACCGGCTAGGCAAGCTCCTGCCACACCTCGGCGGCGCGCTCTGGGTCGCGCGTGGCCGTTGGCTCGCTGCCCACCCGCCCTCAGAGACCCTTCACGAACGCGATCAGGTCCGCTAGCTCCTGGCCGGCGATCTGGCCCGCGAACGGCGGCATGCCCTTGGGCGAGCCTTCCACGATCCGCTTCGAGATGAACCCATCCCCCTTCGCCTCGACCCCGCGCAGATCGGGCCCGAAGCCGCCCTGCCCCAGGCCGCCGTGGCAGCTCGCGCAGCGCGAGGCGAAGTAGGCCTTCGCCGCCTCGAGCGACCGGGCCTTGACCGCGGGCGATGGAGCCGTGGTCGGCGAGGTCGTGGGCTCGGTCGTCGCCTGCGGCGACGGCTCGGGCGACGGCGCCGCCGCGACCGCCGGGCGGAAGATATCCAGCCACCGCTGCCCGTTCGTGAACGGCACCGTGAAGTCGAAGCCGTACCGCAAGTTCGAGTCCGCCGTGGACGACCCCTGCATGCTGCCCGAGGCCGCGTTGCTCACCTGGAACGACAGGGTATGCGGCGTGTACGGCACGGCCATTTGCAGGCCGGCCCCCCACACCACCGGCGGCTCGCCGGCCGTGGGCGCCGGGTTGTACAGCGGGTAGGCCGCGTCGGCCGCGAGCTTGAGATGCGGCGTGAGCGCCAGGCTCGCGCCGAGGCCGGTCGAGACCCGCAGGCCCGCACCCTGGTAGCGCCCGAGCACGCGGGCGGCGCCATTCAGCGTCACGGGCCCCAGGGTGCGCGCCAGGTTCAGCTCGCCGTCGGGCGAGCCGAAGCTCACGTTGTAAGCCTCCCGCAGCGACAGCGACAGCGGGGCGCCCGCGGCTTCATCCAGCAGCCGGTGCGCGGCGAAGATCTCGAGCTCGTTGGCCGTGCCGTTCGCGGTCTGGGTCGAGTAAAGCGTCCCCAGGGCGATCCAGTCCATCAGACCGGCCGAAAGGTGGAACGTCGGGATGTTCGCGACGGTGCTGCCGCCGATCACCCTGAAGCGGTGGAGAAAGGCGAAGAAGCCGGTGCCGGCGGGCGTCGTCCAGGTGCCTTCGAGGTTGGGCGTGCGGCTCGTGGCGGGCTGGGCCAGCGCAGGCGCCGTGAGGGCGACCGCGACGACGAGGGCGGCGATGGGGGCGGCGATTGGACGCATGGCGGGCCTCCTTGGTCAGGGCCCCGCCATCCTAACCCACGCTCGTCAGTGGTTCAAGGCAGCGAAACATCCCGGATGGCCGCCAGGATCGCCTCGGCGCCCTGGTCGCGCAGGTCTTCGGCCGCAGCCCGTCCCAGCGCGTCCGCGTCGGCCGGATCGCCCGACCGCGCCGTGCGGATGACGGGATCGCCGTCGATCGCCGCCACGAGCCCTGCCAGCTCCAGGCGATCGCCGATCAGCCGCGCGTGCGCGGCGATCGGCACCTGGCAGCCGCCCTCGAGCGCCCGCAACAGCGCGCGCTCGGCGGTCACGCAGGCACGCGTGGGCGCGTCCTCGAGGTGCGCGAGCAGCGCGCGCGTCGCGTCGTCCGCCGCGCGGCACTCCACGGCCAGCGCGCCCTGGCCCACGGCCGGCAGGCACGCTTCGGGCGCGAGGCGCTGGCGGATGCGGCCTTCGCCCAGCCCGAGGCGGTCGAGGCCGGCGGCCGCGAGCACCAGCGCGTCGTACTCGCCCGCGTCAAGCTTGGCGAGGCGTGTTTGCAGATTTCCGCGGACGTCCTTGAAATGAAGGCCCGGCCGGCACGCCTTGAGCTGGGCCTTCCGCCGCAGGCTGCTCGTGCCGACCACCGCGCCGTCCGGCAACTCTTCGAGCGAGCCGTAGCGCGGGCTCACGAGGCAGTCACGAGGGTCGACCCGCTCCAGGACGGCGGCGATCAGCAGGCCGTCGGGCTGGGCGGTCGGCAGGTCCTTGAGCGAATGGACCGCCGCGTCGATCCGGCCCGCGAGCAGGGCCTCCTCGATTTCCTTCACGAACAGGCCCCGATCGCCGATGCGGGCGAGCGGCACGTCGAGGATCTTGTCGCCCTGGGTCCTGATGATCGTGACTTCGGTGCGCAGGCCCGGGTGGGCCCGCTTCAACGCGTCCGCCACGTGCTCGGTCTGCCAGAGCGCGAGCGCGCTGCCGCGCGACCCGAGCCGCAAGACGCTAGTCAACCAGCGAGTCTCCCGCGAGCGAGCGAGCCCGCTCCCACTGCGGCAGCCGCTTGCGCAGGTAGCGCTGGGTGGCGTCTTCCACCTCGAGATCGAACAGGCGCGCGAGCCCCGCGGCATGGGTCGTCTGTTCCTCCGAGTCGAAGGTCTTGAGGCGGGCGACCGGCGGGTGCACCACGCGGCCGATCAGGTGGTGGGCGAAGCGCTCGAGCGCGGCGCGCGGATCGCGCGCCATCAGCCCGACGTGCCGCTCGAGGAACAGCTCGACCTCATCGGCCGCGAGATTTTCCAGATGCTCGGTGAAGGCTTGAATGGTCGGCACGACCTCGAACGACGCCAGGCGCGAGATGAACTCGCGGACCTGGCGCTCGATCAGCACCTCGGCGTCGATGATCTGGTTCGCGCGCTCCTCGCGGTTGTGCTTCGCGACCGCCTCGAGGCCATCGAGGTCGATCACCCGCACGCCCCGCACCTCGGCCAGCGCCGGGTCGATGTTGCGCGGCACGGCGATGTCGATCAGCAGCCGCGTCTTGCCCGGCACCGCCGGGTAGTTGGCGGGGTTGATCAGGTAGTGCGGCGCGGACGTGCAGCAGATGATCACGTCGGCCACCGCGTGCAGCATGCGGCCGGCGTCCATCGAGAGGGCCTCGCCGCCCAGGCGGGCGGCCGTCTCCTGGGCACGCTCCAGCGTGCGGTTCACGATGTAGACATGCTTCGCGCCGCGGCCGAGCAGGCACTTGATGGTGTGCGAGCTCATCTTGCCGGCGCCGTAAATCAGCACGATCTTCTCGTTCAGGTCGCCGAGGTGCTCACTGGCGACCTCGACCGCCGCCGAGCTGACCGACACGGAGCCGCGGCCGATGTTGGTTTCCGAGCGCACGGCCTTGCCGACCTTGATGGCCTGCTGAAAGAGCGCCTCGAGGTACTGGCCGGCGGCGTCGTTCTGCTGGGCGGCCGCGAGCGCGGCCTTCACCTGGGCCAGGATCTGGCCCTCGCCGACGATCAGCGAGTCGACGCCGGCCGCGACGCGGTGCAGGTGCCGGATGACGTCCTCGTGCGAGTAGAAGTAGCCGTAGGCGTTTAGCGTCTCGATCGAGGTTCGCTTCTCGGCGCACCACCAGGCCGCGAGGGTGGCCCGGGCGCTCTCGGGATCGGCGGCGACGGCGTAAATCTCCGTGCGGTTGCAAGTCGAGAGAATGACGCCTTCGAGGATGCCCGGCTGGTCCAGCAGCCGACCCAGCGCAGGGAGCATCTGGTGATCCGTGAAGGTGAGCTTCTCGCGGACGTCCACGCTCGCCGTTTGGTGGCTGGTACCGAGGAGCACGAGTTGCATGGTAACCCTTCCAGGGTGGGAGAACGGTCGGAGCGACAATCAGGCTACGAAAAGCTAAATGACGCGAGCCCGCCGACCGTGCCTCTTGGCGGAAAACCGCTCCACAGGCTATTTCCGGGCTACACGGCCATTGTAGCAAATGTCCAGGGCGCGGACAAGGTGGCGGAAGGCTCCGGCCCTACGGGGTTCATACGGATCTTTCGCCTAATAGGTCTTTTGGCCGCGCAGGTGGCGGTTGGTTCGCTCGACCTTCTCTTCGATTCGCGTGAGCTGCTCCATGAGCATCGCGTTGGTCCGCTTCACGTCGCCGACCTCGATCAGGAGCGCCGTGAGCAGGCGCTTCACGTCCACGGGCCCGGTCAGATCGCGCAAGGCGGCCGGCAGCGCCTCGTTGGCGGCGAGCTCGTACCAGGCCTTGAGCTTGTCGTCGTGGCGCTTGATCACGAGGTCGCCGTGGACCTCGTCGGTCGGCATTTCGGGCAACTCGCGCTCGATCGCCTGTACGAGCGAATCCAGGTTCTCGATCGGCTCGGCCGCGGCCTCGCCGAGGTCGATGGCGGCCGGCTCGGCGCCGGCGTCCCCATGCTCGAAGGCCCAGCGATCGACCGCGGTGGCCGCGATGACCTCCCAGTCCTCGTCGTCGGGCGTCAGCTCGCCGGCCTTCGCGCGGGCACGCGCCTCGGCCTTGGCCGTCGCACGGGCCGCGGCCGCCTCCTCGGCGGCCTTCATCGCCATCCTCACCGCCATCATGGTGGGGCTCACGGCCGGCTCGTCTGGGTTCTCTGGTTCGCTCATCGGGCTCCTGGGCCGGGGAACGGCGGGTCGAAAGTCACCTTCCATGGGAGAATGGGTCGCCCCCATTATACCCGGCCCGGCCCGCGGCCCGGGCTGGCAGCCAGGCTCGGCGCGGCGGCGGCGATCCGGGCGAGGAGCACGAGAGCTTGGAAGCGGATGCGCAGACGGCGGCCCTGGAGGCCGCATGCGAGGAGGCCGGCCCCGACGGGCCCGACCCCGGTTGGCGCGCGCGCTGGGCCGCGGCGATCGCCCCGCTTTCCCCGGAGGAAGTGCGCGCCTGGTGCCGGCTGCGCTGGGCGACCGCCGGCGAAAACGACAGCCCGGCCACGCTCGCCGCCTTCTGGGGCGTCGCGCCCGTCGCGGCCCATGGCACCGTGGCCCAGCTCGGCGACCACGCGCTGCGCTTCCACCGTGCGGGCCGCCACCGCGCGGCCGCGGCGGCCGTCCAGGCGCTCGCCGATCTCGCGCTCGGTGCGGCCACCGCCGAGCCCGACCCGCGCGGCCGCGAGGCCATCAGCGAGCTCGCGCGGGTGCGCGCGGGCGTCCGCCACCGGGGGCTGGCCCGCCGCATCGGCCAGGCGCTCGCGGCCGCCGGCGCCGCGCGCGGCCTCGACGCCGAGGCCCTGCAAGACCTCGTGGTCGAGACCGGTGGCCTCGCCGCCGACGGCACCCGCACCTGGAGCGCCGGGCCGCATGATCTCTACCTCTTCCTCAGCGACGACGGTGAGGTCGAGCTCACGATCTTCGAGCGCGCCTCCGGCCGCGCGCTCGGCACGCCGCCGCATGCCTTGGCGCCCGAGCACTTCGCCGTGTTCCAGGAGGCGCGGGCCGTGCAACGCGCCGTTGCGGACGCGCTGGCCACCCAGAAGGATCGGCTCGAGCAGGCGCTCGAGACCCAGCGCACCTGGACTACCCCCGCGTGGCGCCAGGTCTTCGGCGCACATCCGCTGATGGCGAACCTGGCCGGCCGGCTGGTCTGGGTCGACGACGCGGGGACCAGCGCGATGGTGGAGGGCGGCGCGTTCGTCGACGCCACAGGCGCACCGGTGGCCTTCGCCGAAGGGACCTCGCTGCGCCTCCTGCACCCGGCCGTGGACGAGGTGGCCAGCGTGCGGGCCTGGCGCGCGCGCATCGTGGCGCGGCGGCTCGTGCAACCCTTCAAGCAGGCGTTCCGCGAGGTCGTGCGCCTGGGCCCCGCCGGGGCCGCGAGCGGCGATCTCAGCCTGCACTTCGAGGGCGTGGTGACCCGCCTGCGGACCCTCGCATCGCTGCTGCGCGCGCGCGGCTGGGCCGGCCTCGGCGGCACCGGTCCGGGCGGCTGGGTGGCCCGCCGCGACTTGCCGGGCGCCGGGCTCGCGGCTGTGTTGACCGTCCGCCCGGTGGGCAAGCACCGCGAGGGGCAGCGGCGCCAGGTGGCGCTCGGCCGCGTGGGGTTCGTCGAGCCGGGCGAGGGCACGATCGCCCGCGCCCGCCCGCTGGCCCGCGTCCCGGCGGTGGCGTACGCCGAGGCCATGCGCGACGTGGCGCTGGCTACCGCCGCCGCGGCGGTGGCGACCGAGCCCGGCTCCGAGGCCGCCGCCAAGCGGGGGGCGGCCCTCGTGGAAGTGGCGATCGCCCGCGCGGATCTCGTCGACGCCCTGCTGCCCCAGCTCGGCCTGGCCGGCGTGGCGCGCGTGGAGGGCACCGCGGCGCTCGTGGCCTGCTCGGGCCACGTGTTCCGCCTGGACCTCGGCAGCGGCGACGTCACGCTCGACCCCGAGGGCCGGCGGGTCGACCTGGACGGCCTGGAACGCGCCGATCTGCCGCTCTACATCCCGCACGAGGGCGCCGACGCGCCGTCCGCCGCGGTGCTCGCCACGCTGGTGTGGCTCGCCAAGTTCGGCCGGGCGTGCGCGGAACGCGAGCACCGCTAGCCTCCTGCGAGGGCCTCACACCCGCGCGGCGACCGTGATGAAGCGCGCGCCGTCTGGCCCCGCGACCGCAAAGTGCGACTGCCCGGGCCGGATCAGGTGGGCATCCCCGGGCTGCAAGGTGGCTGTCGCCTCCTCCTCGTCGCGCACGGTGGTGATCGTAAGCTGTCCTTCCAGCAGATAGTAAATTTCCTCGGTGGTCGCGTGCGCATGCAGCCCTACCGCCGCGCCCGGCTCCAGGCGGCCATCGATGAAGAGTTCGATGCCGGACCGCAACAGCCCCTCTTTGAGCCCCTCCTCCTCGGCGAAGACCCACGTGGCGTGGTTGAGGCCATGCCCGCGGCGATCGCCACGCTCCGCCACGTTCAGGTGCGTGTCGGCGTAAACCACCTGCGCCATCGCGTCATGGCGCTTGTAGACCGCCCAGCCCACCGGCTCGGCGTAAACCGGCCGCCCGCCCGCATGGAAGACGTCGCCGGGGATCGCCTGCGAGGTCATGGCATCCCCTCCCAGGTCACGGCATCCCCTCCCACACCCGCAGGCGCTCGCGCGCCCGGTTCGCGCGATCGTCCTCGACGGCGCGCGCGCGATCGTGGACGTCGAGGAAGACCTTGTAGTGCTGCGCCGCCTTGGCCTGGTCGCCCAGGCGATCGAAGGTGTTGGCGAGCAGCCAGCGGGCCTCCTGGTTCTCGGGCCGACCCGCGAGCACCGCGTTCAGCCCCTGCAACGCCGCATCGATCTGCCCGCTCGCCAGCTGGCCGCGCGCCGCGGCGAGCCGGGCGGCGAGCTCGGGCGCGAGCGGCAGGCCGGCCTCGGCGAGGGCGCGGTCCTCGGGGGTCTTCACCGGCCGCGCGTACTCCTGGCGCGGCAGCACGACGATGAGCAGCAACGCGGAGATCACGCCGCCGATCGCGAGGCCGGCCAGCCAGTCCGGCTGGGACAGGAGCTTGGCCTTGAGGCCCACCGTCGCGACGTCCGGCTCGGGCAGGGCGGTCGCGGGCGGCGTGGACTCGGCGGGGGCGAGGTCGTCGGGGTTGGTCATCGGCAGGCCCTGCGTGCGGTGGGACGGCCCGATTATACCGGACGCCCGCCCCCCTTGCGGGCCACGCGGGGGTTTGGTATCATCACTGCTGCCACATGGAGGGTGTCCGGGTGGTTAGGAAGCGCACTCGAAATGCGTTGCCCCGTAAGGGGTTGAGAGTTCGAATCTCTTGCCCTCCGCCTCGCTGGTTTCTTGAAACCGCCAAACGACGGCCCTTCCCGCTAGACCGGGAGGGGCCGTCAATCGTTATGGGTACGGCGTGATGGCGATGATCGTCAGCGCGTCTGCGTCGGGGCCGTAATGCCAGAAAATACGCCAGGCCCCAGGTGTCATGTTCTCGGCGCGGCGTGGTTGTTGAACAGCCAGGCCTCGTGAGCCGGAACCTCCACAACCGGCATCAGCACGATCTCGCCGCGCTTGCCGACGTACTTCCTGTACTTCACGTTGGGGTCCAATTCGGACGGCTTCACAATGGCGCCCCGGCCGCGCTTGTCCATTTCGACCGTGCCGGCGTCTGTGAACTCCGTTGGATCGAGCGTCAGCGACATGGCGATCCTCCTTTCGAGCGGTACCGACAGGGGTCGCCGCTGTTTTCAGCGTAGCTGCGTTACCCACTCGATACAAACGCTGCATTACCCACTTGTCGTAACGACGGCTGCCGTCGCCGGCGGTGGGCGGCCAGCTTCGCGGTGGGCAACATAATCGTTTGCCTCAATAGAACATACATTCTATGATCGTCTCCGAGGTGGCCGATGTGCGTAGTGGCCGATGTGCGTAGTGGCCGATGTGCGTAGTGGCCGATGTGCGTAGTCGCCCATGAGCCTGGGCGGTTGGACGCGAGAGCGGTGGATCGATGCCAGCGCCCTGGCCCGCCACGAGGGCCTGACGTGGGACGTCTACGTGTCGGAGAGCGTCGTCGCGCTATGCGCGCCGGCCGGCGTGCCGGCCGCGTCCGAGCCTCGAGCCGTGCCCGCTGCCGTCCGGGATGCCTGGCTCAGAAACGTGCAGACGGTCGTGCGTGGCCTCGCGATTACGATCCCGACCGCCAAGCACGGCCCGTTCTTCTGCTGCACGGCCTGGTGCGGCGAGGGCATCGAGCCCGTGCGGGCGCACGACATGCTGTTCGATGTCCGGCGCGATGGCGCCGTGCGGCGCTATTGCATTCGCCCTGGCGTCGAGCTTCACCCTGACGACAGTCGCCGCGCCAGAATGCGCTGAGGGGTTTCGCCCTGCCAAACTCCAGTAGTTGGGGAACTTCATGAGAGAATCCCGGTCTGGTAACCTGGATCCGTGTTTCCGGCCGGGGCACCGCGCCGGATCGATTCGCTCCAGGAGGCTGAACCGTGTCTTCGCGCGCCGTGCTGACTTCGGTCGCCGTCTTCTCCCTCGGCCTGGCCGGGGGCGTGGTCGGCTCCCGCTTGATCCCGCCCGATTCCCCCCTCATGCCGCTCGGCTCCTCGCCCGCGATCGCCGGCGAGGTCAAGGTGGTGCCCCCCACCAACCCTGAAGGCATCGCCGACCTCGTCGACAAGGTCAAGGTCGCGGTGGTCAACATCGACACAGTCGCCCACCGGCGCGCGCCGTCCCAGCAGGAAGCCTTCCGCTGGTTCTTCGAGGGCCCCGGCGGCCCGGGAGCGCCGGGTGGTGAGGACGCCCCCGGCCAGCAGGACGAGAAGGGCGTCGGATCGGGCTTCGTGATCGAGGCGGACGGCCTCATCGTGACGAATTTCCACGTGGTGCGCGGCGCCGACAAGCTCACCGTCACCTTCCACGACGGCAAGAAGTACAGCGGCCAGGTGATCGGCAAGGATCCCGGCACCGACCTCGCGCTCGTGAAGGTGGACGCCAAGGGTCTTTCCGCGCTCAAGCTCTCCGACCCCGCCAAGCTGCGCGTCGGCCAGTACGTCGTCGCCGTGGGCAGCCCGCTCGGGCTGTCGCAGACCGTCACTACCGGGATCCTCTCGGCGATCAACCGCGACATCGCGCTGAACGCCCGCGTGGGCTTCTTGCAGACCGACGCGCCGATCAACCCGGGCAACTCCGGCGGCCCGCTGCTCAACTTGCGCGGCGAGGTGGTGGGCGTGAACTCGGCGATCGCCGCCCGCGGCCAGGGCATCGGCTTCGCGATCCCGGTCGACACGCTGAAGAACATCCTGCCCCAGCTCGAGGCGAAGGGCAAGGTGGAGCGGGCCTGGATCGGCGTGGGCATCACGAACCTGCCCGAGGACCGCTCGAAGATGTTCTATCCCACTGAGCACGGCGTGCTGGTGGGGCGGGTCGAGAAGGGCGGCCCCGCGGACCGCGCCGGCCTGCTGACCGGCGACGTGATCCTCGAGCTCGGCGGCAAGAAGCTCACGACCTCGAACGAGCTGATCCGCGAGGTCGGCAAGCGCCAGGCCGGCGACGCCGTCGACGTCCTGGTGGCCCGCCAGGGCCAGACCAAGACCTTCAAGCTCCAGCTCGACAAGATGCCGGACAGCGCGGCCGCGGCCCCCGGCCTCGCACCCGAAGGCGAGTGACCCACCCACCCGCAAAAACCCCCCGGCGAATCGCCGGGGGGTTTGCTGCTGGCAGGTCTTAGACCGCGACCGGGTTGATCGGGCCGAGGCTCGTGAGCTGCTTGGCCTGGATGCCACCCTCGGAGAGGCGGACTTCGAAGAAGGTGGTGGTGCCACCGCGACCGCTGCGGTTCGAGGGGCCCTTCTGGTACGCGATCACGACGATGCCGTCCTCGAGGAACTGGCGCAGTTGGAACTCCGCGGTGTCGGGCAGCTGACCGGCCGCACAAGCGCGACGGATGAGCTCGCGGGTGACTTCGTCCCAGTTCTTACCGAGATACATGGCCATGAGTCGTGAGTCTCCTTCATTTGCAGAGAGCGAACCGAGCGTAAGTTCCGGCGGAACCGTGATATACGTAGGCTCTCCCGATTGCGTGCTTCAAGTTTATCAGAAATTTAATAAGGTGTCGAATCGGCATTGTCGTATCAAGTAAGCGTCGGCCGCCCGCTGAATGGGGCCCCGTCTGGCCGTCCGACCGCATGTTAAGATACGTGTGCCGCCCCCCAGGAGCTTCTCCAGTGACCCACCCGGCCCCCATTCGCTTGAAGACCGAGCTGCCCACCGACCTGGAGGGCGTGCGTCGTTTGCTCTTACTGGCCGCGCCGAAGCTCGAGCCGCGCCAGCCGGGGATCACGGAGCAGTTGCGCGTCGTGGATCTCCGGAACCCCTTGCAGATGCTCGCGCCGACGGGCGAGAGCGTGACCGTGGTGTTCGAGCCGGGCGGCGCTTCGACCTCGGTGAAAGTGGAGGTGCGCCCGCCCTACAAGGCGGTCGGCCCAATTCGCGCGCGCTGGTGGCGCTGGTGGACGCGCTTCAAGATCCGCAGCATGCTCAAGATGGCGCGCCAGGCGGCCTTCCGCCAGGTGGTCAAGGACCTCGGGCCGCGGCCGGGCTCGCCTGACGGCGAAGCGATCCGGCCCGAGGTCCTCCCGCCGGACGGCCGCTAGGCCGTCCGGACGCCCGCGTCGACGTCGGCGCCTCCCATGAGGCCCAGCTTGTGGGCCCAGCGGATGTCGATCGCCTCGGCTTCGTCGATGGCCTCCATCACGGCCGCGCGCAGGTCGCCGAGCGTCTCGACGCGCTTGATCAGCTTCATCGCCTCGTTGCCCGTCGCGAGCACCTCGTCGATCGCCGCCAGGTGGTGGTAGGTGCCGTTGGCCCGCATGATGCCCTCAACCTCGCCGATCAGGCGGGCCAGCGCGACGCGCACCGGGACTTCCTTGCCATAGTGCCACACGCTGGCGTTCAGGCTGTCCTTCGCGATGCGGCGCTCGTTCTCGCGGGCGACGGCCATCAACGACGCGTCAGGCTTGCCGGTCTTCATGCGCAGGTGCTGGATGCGCGCCTCGAGCAGCGCCGTGATGGCGAGCATCAGGCCCGGATCGTAGGCCAGGTCGGCGATGCGGGTCTCGATGCGGTTCAGGTCGTAGGGGCGATCGTTGCCGTTGGGGCGCACGGCGCTCCACATGTGGCGGACGGAACGCATCTTGCCCGACGCGAGGCCGTCCTCGACGAACGAGACGAAGTCCGCGTGGTCGTCGAAGAAGCGCAGGTCGACGGGCTCCTGCGGGAACGTCATCCAGCGGCTCGAGTGCAGGCCCGTGTACTCGCCGTTCTTGTAGGGCGAGCTCGCGGCCAGCGCGAGGATCAGCGGAACGTCCATCCGCAGCCAGTTCGTCACCTGGACGATCTCGTCCGGGTCGTCCAGGCCGACGCTCACGTGGATGCTGCTCGTCAGGATGCTGGTGCCGAAGTTCGCGCCGACCCACTGGTAGTAGGTGTTGTTCGGCAGCGAGGCGTGGAAGTTCTGATCGAAGGGCAAGGCCAGCGTGGAGCCGGGGAAGATCGTGTAGTCGCCCTGGGTCTCCAGGAACGAGCGCAGCTTCAGGCGCGGCTCGACGATGGCGCGGGCGAGCACGTCGTAGTCGGTGATGGGGGCGGTCACGTACTCGACGTGGCGCGCATCCGACTCGAACACGAAGCCGTCGTTCTCGAGCGCCGGCACGATCTTCGGCGAAAGGTCCGCCGGGACGCCTTCACGCGTGCCGGTGAAAACCTCTACTTCGATGCCCTTCTTCAGTGGCGCGATCATGGGACCTCCATTCCAGCGAGCGGGGTGGACTTGAATCCCTTATCGGCGCTTCGGTTAAAAACTTGCTAAGAAAATTAATCGGGCCTTAACTTCGTTGCGGAATGTGTCGCATCACTCGCCGGTGCGCGCCAGGAGCCCCCGATCGCGCACGATCGCGAAGGTGTAGTGGAAAAAGGCGATCGCCGCCGCCACGTACAGCACGTCGAGCGCGGCGCCGATCGCGATGTGGCGCCAGGGCACCCCGCCGCCCGCGATCACGGCGCGCATGCCCTCGAAGACGTGGACGAGAGGCGTCGCCAGCGCCACGGGCTGGAGCCAGGGCGGCAAGGTCGCGAGCGGGTAGAACACGCAGGCGACCGGCTGGATCACGAAGGCCACCACCCAGACCAGCGACTCGGCGCCCTGGCCGAAGCGCATCACGAGGCCCATCGTGGCCACGCCGAGCGCCCAGCCGAACAGCACGAGGATCACCAGGAAGGGCACCAGCGCCACGCCGAGCGAGAACACGCTGAATCCGTACATCGTGGCCGCCAGGAAGGCCATGACCACCGTCGAGATCGTCAGCTTGATCAGGCTCACCACGCCCGAGGCGGTGAGGAACTCGCCGACCGTCAGCGGCGAGACGAACAGGTTCATGAGGTTGCGCGACCAGACCTCCTCCAGGTAGGCCATCGAGAGGCCCTGCTGGGCCCGGAACATGAGGTCCCAGAGGATGAAGCCGCCCAGGAAGAAAGCGATGAAGTTGCCGGCGGCGCCCGCGACGGTCTGGATCCAGATCGAGACGAAGCCCCATACCACGAGCTCGAGGAACGGCCAGTAAAGGAGCTCGAAGAGCCGGAACGGGCTGCGCCGGTGGAGGTAGCCGTGGCGGCTCACGATCGCCAGGACGCGGTGCAGCTTCATTCGGGCTCGCCCTCGCGCGCCACCGAGAGGAACAGCTGCTCGAGGTCCTCCACGCCGAGGCGCGCCATCAGCTCGGCCGGCGTGCCCGCGTAGCGGATCTTGCCGCGCTGCAGGAAGAGGATGCGGTCGCACATCTCCTCCATCTCCTTCATGTTGTGGCTGGTGTAGAGCATCGCGAGGCCGTGGCGCTCGCGCACGCCCTTGAGGTACTTGCGCATGCGGTCGGCGGTGTCCGGGTCGAGGCTGGCCGTCGGCTCGTCGAGGAACAGCAGCTCGGGGCGGTTGAGCAGCGCCTTCGCGAGGTGCAGGCGCGTGAGCTGGCCGCTCGAGAGGGTCTTGGTCTGCTTGTCGACGTAGTCCGCCATCTCGAGGTCGGCCACCACCTCGGCGACCCGCTCGGCGGGCCGCGGCATGCCGTAGAGCCGCGCGAAGACCGTCAGGTTCTCGCGTGCGGAGAGCATGTAGGGCAGGTTCACGTAAGTCGAGGAGAAGTTCACGCGCTGCAGCACCGCCTCGCGGCTGCGGGCGAGGTCCAGGCCGAAGGCCGTGATCCGCCCGGCGGTGGGCGTGAGCAGCGCGAGCAACATCTGGATGGTCGTGGTCTTGCCCGCGCCGTTCGGCCCGAGCAGGCCCACGATCTCGCCACGGCCCACCTGGAAGGAGATCCCGTCCACGGCCGTGAAGTCGCCGAAGCGCTTCACGAGGCCCTCGACCTCCAGGACGACCGGCGCGGTCATGCGAAGACGATGGTGCGCCGGCCCGAAACGACCACCCGGTTTTCGGTGTGCATGCGCACGGCCCGCGCGAGCACGACGCGCTCGATGTCGCGCCCCTTGCGGACGAGGTCGTCGATCGTCTCGCCGTGGTGAACGCGCACCACGTCCTGATCGATGATCGGGCCCTCGTCGAGGTCCTCGGTGGCGTAGTGGGCGGTGGCGCCGATCAGCTTCACGCCGCGCTCGTAGGCCTGGTGGTACGGCCTGCCGCCGATGAAGGCGGGCAGGAAGCTGTGGTGGATGTTGATCACGCGGTGCGGGAAGTGGCCGAGGAGTTCGCCCGAAAGGATCTGCATGTAGCGCGCCATCACGAGGAAGTCCGCGCGCGCCTCGTCCGCCAGCGCCTTGATCCTCGCCTCCTGCTCGGGCTTGGTCGCAGCGGTCACCGGCAGGTGGTGGAAAGGCACGCCGAAGAAGGTCGCGACGTGCTCGAGGTCCGCATGGTTGCTGACCACGAAGGGCACGTCCACCGCCAGCTCACCGGATTTCACGCGCTGCAGCAGGTCGAACATGCAGTGGTCGTAGCGGGAGACGAGGATGCCCATGCGCTTGCGCTGGGTCGAGAAGTACACCTTCCATTGCATGTCGAAGCGCCGCGCGAGCGGCGTGAAGGCCGGGCCGATCTCTTCGGCGGCGATCGAGGAGCCCGAGACCTCGAAGACCACGCGCGCGAAGAACTGGCCGTCCTCCGCCGACACGGTCTCCTGGAACTCGACGATGTTCGCCTCGTGCTGGGCCAGGAAGCCGGCGATCGCCGCCACGAGGCCGCGCTGGTCAGGACAGGTGACGATCAACGTCGCTTTCATACCTAGCATCTCCAACCGCCCCACCCGCCCGCCCCGTACGGGGCGTTCGAGAGCCTGGCGCTTACAATCAGCATTTTCCGCGTCGCCAGGCCAACTCCGCGAGCGCCCGTGCTTGCAGCTCCCGGCCGCTCCGCGCCTGGCGCTCGAGCGCCTCGGCCTCGCCCGCGACGAGCTCGGGGGGCAGGCGGCGCAGGTGGTCCTCGCAGCAGGCGATCGCCGCCTCGAGCCCTGCCGCCTGGAGCCGCCAGGCCGCCTCGAGATCGGCCAGCATCGCCGTGCTGCCCATATCGAGCGTCGGCTTGATCTGGCCGAGGCCCTGGATCGTGAGGTCGACCAGCGTGCGCGTGACGCGGTAGGCCGGCAGCCGCGCCGCCGGGCCCGCCGCCGGCTGGTCCTCGGCGTCGTGAGCCGGCAGCGCCGCTTCGGTGCGCATCGCGGTCTCGACGAGCTTGGTCACCCGGCGGCGCAGCGCCTCGAGCAACTCGATGTCGCCGCGCGCCGCGCCGGGGTCGACCTGGCCCGGCGGGTTGCGCAGCGCCTTCACGAAGAGCGCGAGCCCGGTCGCGACGGCCACGCATGCGGCGGTCGCGCCGGCCGGCGCGCGGTCCGGGGCGGCCAGGCGATCGAGGTAATCAGCGAGGGTCAGAGCGAGGCCAGTGGTCATCGGGCGCTGATTCTACCACGCGAAGAAGCCGCCCGGCCCGCATCCGCAACGTAGCAAGCACGAACGCGCAACACGCGTGCAATCTTCATCCGCTACGCTGCTCTCCGGATGAGGAAAGACAGACGAGGAGACCGGAAATGGCTGGCAAAGTGATCGTGGTGACGTCGGGCAAGGGCGGGGTCGGCAAGACGACCGTGACCGCCAACCTGGGCATGGCGTTGGCGCAGAACGGCCACAAGGTCTGCCTGGTCGACACGGATATGGGGCTGCGCAACCTCGACCTCGTGCTCGGCGTGGAGCAGCGCATCATCTTCGACATCATCGACGTCGCCTTCGGCGACTGCCGGCTCCAGCAGGCGCTCATCCACGACCGCCGCAACACGAACCTCTACTTCCTGCCCGCCTCGCAGCGTTGCGACAAGTCCGTGCTGCGGCCGGTGGACATGCAGATCATCTGCGGCGGCCTGCGCGAGAGCTTCGACTTCGTCCTGATCGACTGCCCCGCGGGCATCGAGGACGGCTTCCAGGTGGCGATCGCCGGTGCCGACGAGGCGCTCGTGGTGGTCAACCCCGAGGTCAGCTCGGTGCGCGACGCGGACCGCGTGGTCGGCCTGCTCGAGAAGGCCGGGATGAAGGAGACGCGCCTCATCATCAACCGCTGCCGCCCGGAGCTGATCGCCAGGCACGACCAGATCGCGGTGGCCGACATCGAGGAGCTGCTCGGGGTGCCGGCGATCGCCGTCATGCCGGACGACCCGACCGTGATCACCTCGACCAACAAGGGCGAGCCGCTGGTCCTCGACCGCAACGCCAAGCTGCGCAAGACCTTCGAGGCGATGGCCATCGCCCTGGGTGGCCGCAACCTCCAGCTGGTGGTCACGCCGGGCCAGGTGACGTTCTTCGGGCGCATCAAGCAGATGTTCGCCTAACGGCGAGCCATCACCAGACCTGGTGGAAACCCCGACGTATGATCATCGGTCGGTCGGGGTAAAACGCGAGCGTAAGACTAACGCTCGCCTGATTCCATCGAGGTCAACATGTCCCGCCATCTCCTCGCCCCCGCCCTCCTCGCCGCCGCCGCGCTGCTCACCGCCTGCACCGCCTCGGCCACCGGCACCGTCACCCCCGGCGCGGCCTCGCCCGCCCCCGGTGCCGCCACGTCCCCGGCGGCCGCTGCCCAGGTCGTGACCGGCGGCCAGGCCACGTTCACCTTCTCGGACGTCAGCGGCGGGCCCGACACCTCGCCGTTCCCGACCATCGCCATCAGCGGCGCCACGAGCGGCGGGTCCCCGGGTGGCGGCATCACGATAGCCCACAAGACCGACTCGCTCACCCGCCAGGTAGCCTTCAACATCTTCGAGAAGCCCGCCGAGAAGTCGTACCGCATCATCCTCGCCGCCGACGCCTTCGACGCCAAGGACGCCTACGCGACCGCCCTGTACAATCACACGACGCTCGATGGCGCGGGGCTGAAGCTCGGCGCCTGGGAGGGCAAGGCCGGCACGTTCAAGATCGAGAAGATCGAGGGCGCGAAGTGGGTCACGAGCTTCGAGGTCGAGTTCGCGCCGTCGACTTACGCGAACCCGCCGGTGACGGGCACCTTCAAGGTAAAGGGCACCGCGACCTGCGACAACGTCGTCACGATGTAGGCCGGGAGGCGGCCAGGTACGCGAATCGTCCCAACCCGCTTGGCCTCGCCGGGTAGGCGGACAAGGAGCCGCGCTGGGGTAAGCGGGCAAGCGTACACCAGGAAACCCGATCGTGTTTTCTAGAGGTGAACAATGCGCATCGCCGCCGCCCTCCTAATGGCCTCCGCGCTCTCGCTCGCCGCCTGCAGCGCCGGGCAGCCCGCCACGGCGCCCCAGGCTTCGGCGCCGGCCCCGGGCGCCCCCGTGGCGACCACCTCGGCCACCCCGACCGCCTCGCCCGCGGCGGCGGCCACGCCCACGTC
>JAKFEW010000163.1:0-1858 GCA_036675505.1 Candidatus Sericytochromatia bacterium | reverse complement strand
GCGCGGCATGGACGCTACGACGGCGCCGATCGGCTCCGCGTCGGCGTAGTGTCGACCCGCGCCTGCTCGCCAGCTGCGCTGCCTGCCTGCTGCAGCAGATCCAGCGCCACGTCCACGATCATGTCTTCACGCCCATCGACCATGCGGCGGCGGCCGAGCTCGACGATGATGTCCACCGTCTTCAGGCCGTACTTCGGCGCGGAAACTTCTGCAAACCAGACCACTTGGAACGCCTCGCCATGAGCACTGACCGAGACACCTTCCTCCAGGCCCGCGATCAACTGCTGTCGCTGCGCGGTCAACCCGCCGCCGCCGCCGAGCAGTTTCGGTGGCCGCAACTGAGCGAGTTCAACTGGGCCCTCGACCACTTCGACGTGATGGCCCGCGGCAACGCGGCCACGGCCTTGTGGATCGTCGAGGCCGACGGCAGCGAGCAGCGGCTATCGTTCGAGGCGCTGTCGGCGCGTTCGTCGCAGGTGGCCAACTTCCTGCGCTCGCTCGGCGTGCGGCGCGGCGACTGCATCCTGCTCATGCTCGGCAACGAGCCGGCGCTGTGGGAGACCATGCTCGCGGCGATGAAGCTCGGCGCCGTCGTGATCCCTGCCTCGGCGCTGCTCACGCCCGATGACCTGCGCGACCGGCTGGCGCGCGGCAAGGTGGGCCATGTGGTGACCGGTGCCGCCCAGACCGCCAAGTTCGACGAGCTCGACGGGAACTTCACGCGACTGTGCGTCGGCACTGCGCCGTCGGGCTGGACCGCATTCGAGGATGCCCGCGCCTTCCCCACGGCCTTCGAGCCGCAGGGCACGACGCGCGCCACCGATCCGCTGCTGCTGTACTTCACCTCGGGCACCACCTCGAAGCCGAAGCTGGTGCTGCACACCCACCAGAGCTACCCGGTCGGCCATTTGTCGACCATGTACTGGCTCGGCCTGCGCCCGGGCGACATCCACCTCAACATCTCGTCGCCGGGCTGGGCCAAGCACGCCTGGAGCTGCCTGTTCGCTCCCTGGAACGCCGGCGCCTGCGTGTTCATCCACAACACCCCGCGCTTCAGCGCCGAGGCGCTGCTGGGCGCGCTCGCACGCTGCCAGGTGACCAGCCTGTGCGCGCCCCCCACCGTGTGGCGCATGCTCATCCAGGAGGACCTGCCCGCGTGGAAGAGCCGTCTGGCGCTGCGCGAGGTGGTGGGTGCGGGCGAGCCGCTGAACCCCGAGATCATCGAGCAGGTGCGCAAGGCCTGGGGCCTGGACCTACGCGACGGCTACGGCCAGACCGAGACCACGGCACTCGTCGGCAACGCCCCCGGGCTGCCGCTCAAGCCGGGTTCCATGGGTCGGCCGCTGCCCGGCTACCGCGTCGTGCTGCTCGATGCCGATGGCCGCGAGGCCGACGAAGGCGAGGTCTGCATCGACCTGAGCGAGCGCCCCGTCGGCCTGATGGCGGCCTACCGCGACAGCGAGGAGAAGAACGCCGAAGCCATGCGCGGCGGCGTCTACCACACCGGCGACACCGCGGCGCGTGACGCCGACGGCTACTTCACGTTCGTGGGCCGCGCCGACGATGTGTTCAAGGCCTCGGACTACCGCATCAGCCCCTTCGAGCTGGAGAGCGCGCTCATCGAGCATGAGGCGGTCGCGGAGGTCGCCATCGTGCCCAGCCCCGACCCGGTGCGCCTGGCCGTGCCCAAGGCCTATCTCATCCTGGTCCCCGGCCGCGTGCCGGACGCGGCCCTCGCGGAGGACATCCTCTCGTTCGCGCGGCGCAACCTTGCGCCCTACAAGCGCGTGCGCCGCATCGAGTTCGTGACCGAGCTGCCCAAGACCATCTCCGGAAAGATCCGCCGTGTGCAGCTGCG
>JAKFEW010000067.1:0-47226 GCA_036675505.1 Candidatus Sericytochromatia bacterium | reverse complement strand
ACGAGGAGAGGAGGGGGTAGACCAAACCGATCACCCCGGGTAAATTCCAAGGGTCAGCGTCGCTCCGCTCCGAGGGGTGATCGGTTTCCCCGGATTGGGTGATCGGCTTCGTCGGATTACGCACTTTGGTGTGGCGCTTCCAGTGGAGAGATGAATGTATGAGAGGTCCTGCGCTGTGGACGAGGTAGATTACACTAGGTTGCTTCCGGTATTCATCTTAGAATCTCCGGGGGACGAAGACTTGAGGAACGGACGGCGCGAAGGTGAGGCGCTTAGTCAAATGCTGAAGATGGGCAATGTTCCCGTAGATTATCAAATCGTTACATCATCTCGTTCGTTGATTGCTGCGTTGGAGCAGATTACCGACATCTTCATCTCAGAGAATGACGAGTATTGGGGCGGCAAGGGGCATCTCTTTTTACACATATCCGCTCACGGGATTGAGGGCGGGAACGGAATCCGCTTGACGAGCGGAGAAACGGTGCCATGGGAACAGTTGGAGCTTGAGTTACGGAGGATGAACCAAGAAATTGGCTACCTCGAGCTAGACTTACCGGCATCGGGGGGGACAACTAAGATTGCAAGAGTAATGCTCTGCATGTCGAGTTGCTATGGGGCAAGCGCTCAAGTCATGCACTCAGGTGGCCCATGCCCATACACAGCAGTGGTTGGTCCAGTTCGAGAGATCGGTTGGTTCGACGCACTGACGGCATTTATGGTGTTCTATTATCAAGCTCTACACAACGGCGTGCCTATTCCTGCCGCGGTTAGATTCATGAATCAAGCAATTGACCTCGAAGGTGCTTTTTCCTACATCATTGGTGCAGGAGTTGATGCGATAACTCTCGAAGACGCGTCATTCCGCGGAGCCAAGAACAAGTGAGAAACCAAGTGGTTGCGGCCGATGTAGTTCGGCCGGCGTTGGTGGGCCTTGAGCTTGCATTGGCCTCTTGCTATGAAGATCTGAACACAATTGCTAACTACTACTTGAGTCACGATTGGTCGCCAATCGAAATGGTTGAATATGAGTTTCACCTACATCTCGAGCGAACATTTGCGGCACTTGCGATAGTTCTTGACGCAGCCGGCTTGAGTGAAACGCGAAGTGATGTTGCAACAGCTTGGAAGAAGTTTCTTGACAAGGGGTTGACGAAGACTGAACAGCTTTACGATTACCATGTCGTAACAAACGATGCCTACGATCTTTTAAGGGATACGATCGGGGCTCTTGGCGTGTTGGTTGGTAATCACGCCAATGCGTATGATCAGCTTCAAGCTCAAAAACTCGAAGAGTTGTTACGGGGGACTGCGAATCTCGTTCATCGGCGAGGTAACCCGCCGATGAAGGAGAAGGATGTTCAAGATGTAATGAACGATTACCTGGGCGTCTGTTTCAATGATTACGTGAAGGAGCCTGTAATTGCTGGTGGCCTAAAGGCGTTTAGGCCAGATGGCGGTGTTAGAAGCTTGAAAACAGCAATTGAGTTCAAGTTCGTCAGGTCTAGGCAGGAGTTGAACACCGCTCTAGGTGGCATTTTTGAAGATAGCGCAGGTTACAAAGGAAGCGCCGATTGGGTGCGGTTCTTCAGCGTCGTATATATGACCGAACCATTTGAACGAGAAGCGCGCTTCAAGAGCGAATTGGTCAGAGGAGAGTGTTTTACCTGGACGCCAATTCTTGTGAACGGTTCGGCAAAGGTAGACGATGAGGAGGTCGATGCCAAGCCCCGAAGACGCGCAGGGAAACCGAACACCAAGGTTCCCGGTCGTGCGCGTACCCGAATGCCCGAGGATGTTTGATGCTTAGCGAAGACCCTTCGGAAAAGAGAAATCCCCTTCTGCCGTGGCCGGGTGAACTAGAGCCTGGAATGATTGGGTTCGTCAATGAAAATGGCGAGCAGGTTGAAAACGAAGCAGTGTTTCCCATCTTCAAGCAACACCATTCTGGTGAATGGGAGTTGATCGGGACTGGTTTCTTCATTTCCCCAGCTGGTTTCTTCGTGACCGCTAAGCATGTAATGATGGATGTTCTTGACGAGCATAATCGACAGAAGTATCCAGCGGTGTCACTGGTCCAATTCTTGCCTGGCGGGGTGTATATAATGCGTGGGATCTTACAGTTTTCTGTGCACCCAACGGCGGACCTGGCAATTGGCAAGCCGGAAGTTGCGACGGACAATCGAGATGGTAGCGAAGTTCGTAGCAAGTTCTTGTCGTTGACTCTAGACAAGCTTGCTGAGGGTGATGAAGTGTCGTCCTTTGCATTTCCACGACACCATGCAGCTAAGAAAGAAGACGTCTTCACAATCGATTTGAGGCCGGCTTTTTATGCAGGTACAGTGCAACAATTCTGTGAAAACGGCAGAGGCTGCGCCAAGCTCATCACCGATTGTTACCGCACAAACATGCATGTTTACGGCGGCGCAAGCGGCGGGCCGGTAATGAACCGGGTTGGTGACGAAGGCAATGTTGTTGCAATAAATAGCAGCAGCTTTGAAGGCGCGGAAGACGTTTCGTATATTACGCCGATTCATTACCTGCTCGAAATGAATGTTCCGCAGATTGCGTTCAATCATGGCGACGCGATTCGTGACATTCCAGTTCCTGAATTGATTCAAGAAGGGCTGATACGTGTTGTTTGATCTGGCGCGCTAACGGCGGCTTCGATTTCAGAAGCAATTTGGGACGTGTACTTGGAAATGTCTGTTTCCCAGTATCTGAGTACGGTCCAACCGGCCTGTTTCAACTCTTCATTGTGGCGTTGGTCGCGGGCGACATTTCCGGTGATCTTTGCTACCCAGTACGGAGCGTTGTGGCCTGCTTCCAGCTTCGTGAGCCGGTCGTTGAGGTTCCGGCCATGCCAGAAATCGCCGTCGCAAAAGACAGCCACTCGTGCCTTCGTGAAAACTATGTCCGGCTTGCCAGGGAGATCTCGCACGTCAATACGGTAGCGAAGGCCTCGAGCCCGCAGAGCCTGGCGTAACTGAAGTTCTGGCTTTGTGTTGGTCTGCTTGCTTGCTCCCTTGGCCGCCTTAGTTGCACGCTCAGTGGCTGGCTTGAGGCCCTTGTAGGAGGCTGTAGCAGAGACTTGGTTCGCGGTTTTCTTCTCACCCATGAAGACTATTGAAACACGGTATAGGAACAACGCAAAGTGAGAAGCGGAGCGCGTCATTAATGCTGCTCTGAAAGCTTGCTGGCATTAATCAAAGTGTTCGCCAACGAATTCTGCGCTTGAGTCAAAAGCAATGGTGCATGTCTGTGAACCGGGCGGCTTGTACCAGGACTTGTCAAAGACCTTGTCCATATTCCATTCCCAAGACACAACCTTACCGGCCTGAAAGTGTGCCTTGGTAGTAGGGTAGACTCGTGGCTGGCTCCTCTCACCGGTAGCGCGCTCTTCTTGCAACATTACCCCGTGAAAGTCCATGCGCATTTGCGAGCACTGCTCATCGGCAAAGAGGTCAACGCGCGTTTCGACGACTCGCGATCGGCTCAATGGAATGGTCTGGAGTGCTCGCAACAAAGTAACGCCAGAATCAATCGCGGCTACAGTAAGCTCTCGGTCGACATTACGGCCATGAATAATCTTGTTTCTTACCTCGCGGAAAATGTCTACGGAATTGATTACGGACGTACTGAGTAAACCCATGCCGTGGAGCGTTGCTAGGGCATCCTTAAGTTGGCCTCGCAGGGGCCAGCCGCTACAAAGAGTAATAATGTGAAGCCGGCGCTCAATCTCAGTCGCTAGCAGTATCAAACCAAGCTTTGGTGAACGAGCGGCTTCTGACAGAATGTTGCGGATTGTCTCTGCATCTTCACTTACAACGCTCTTTTCGGCTTCGCCGATACTGTAAGAAACGTCTACGCTGGATTCTACACTTTCCAGCTTCTCTTCAAGGTTTGACGCTGACTCTGCCAGTTCGTTGACCTTTTCTTCAACTGTCTCCAGTTCATGACCGAAGATCTTCAGCTTCTTCAACTTTGAAAGAACCGCGCCGATTTGTTCGCGGTACCGCAAAACGATGTAGAGAAGAATTGCAGGCCAAAGCAATGCCGCAAACGCGCTTACAAGCTCAGCCGAGTGCTTGATGTGTTCCGGTGTTATGTAATACCCTAGCCACGAAGTTGAAGCGGCTTGCGTGGTCGCACTCGCGTCAAGTGGTTTTGAAATGATGGCGGGAGCGGCTTGCGCAGTTGAAGCAGGATTCGTGTCTGACATGGAACGATCTTACGGGTTTTGCGCGAGCTTATGCAACCGGACCTTGAGCCAAGACGCCCAATCGAGGCTAGTTTGGTGGCCCCGAAGCTGTAGCACTTTTTGTAGCAAATATGGGTTCACTCGGGGAAACTCAGGCCTACACGAGTGAGACTGGCGATCGTCATAACCCGCACTACAGTTCACTCAGGCGAATTCAGACTGCTGGGGCCTTCTCCCCTTTGTACGCTTGAAAATCGCAGTGTCGCCAGTTCGATTCTGGCCGAGGCCACTCTAACAAAGCGGGTTCCCAGTTTTGGGGGGCCCGCTCGTTTTTTGCCGGGGCTAGGTTTGAGCTAGGCCGGCGAGCGAGGAGGGTGCATGTCCGACAACCTGCCGCCCGAGATTCTGGAGATCGAGCGCCTGCTGGACCAGGGGCAGGACGCTATCCCGGCGCCGCTCGTGAAGGAGCTGCTCGATCGCTACAAGGCCGTGGACGGCGACCTGTGGAACATGTCGGTGATGATGGCGAACGTCAGCTACGACTTGAACCGTGGCGCGGCAGAGGGTCTCAGCCGAAAGGACCTGAAGGCGATGCTTGAGTACATGAGCGACATCAACGAGTCGAGCGGCAAGAAGGCCGCCCGCCCCAACCGTTGAGCCCCTCGTCCCGCGTGGCGTTCTAGCGGGTGAAGAATTCCCAGCACGGCGTGCTGGCCTGGGACCCCAAGCGGAACGTGCGCTCGCCGCGCATGCGGTTGGCATTGTTGTGAGTACGTAGAGCGTATTCGCCACCTGCTCTTTTTCTCCGACCTCCTGCTCTTTCTCGCCCAGCTCTTGTCCTTTCCGCCAGGAGCAAGGCCGTCCGGCTCGCCGGCCGCACCAAGGAGCATGGGCGTGGGCACGTAGTAGGCCGCGGAACCCTTCCCACGCTGCTCGAGCAGCCCCAGGTCCCGGAGGTGGCGCAGCCGGGCGCTGGCCTCGAGCGTGGCCACCAGGTTCAGTCCTCCGGCGAGAGGAAGTGGTGGAACAAGAAGGTCGCGACGAACTTGTCCTCGCCCCGATCGGACTCGAAGTGCGGCGGCGAGAGGTGGTTCTGCTGCATGAGCGCCCGCATGACGCGCACGCACGGATCTCGAGGCGGTTGGGGTACCGAAGGATCTGGACCGGCGCATGGACGCGGTAATTCCGGTGCATGACCGAGTTGACGATCGCCTCGCGGATCACCCGCGCCGGGATCAGGGGGACGTCCGTCCGCTGGACGTCGCCCTCGGCGAGCTTGAACGATTTGGCAGGTCGTCCAGGACGGCCGCCTGTGCCCGCTGAATGAGCTTGAAGAGCGGCGCCCGCATGTCGATGCTCTGGAAGCGGTCGGTGGGGTCGGTGACCCACTCCCGGCAGGGGAGCCGGATGTAGTCGACGCGCGTCATCGGGAACATCCGCCGGAGCGCCATCGACTTCCCGAAGAGCAGGATGCCGGCGACCGTCGGGCGAAGCTCGCCGGCTTCCTTCATTGCGCAGCCCAGCGCGCACATGAGGTCCTCATTCTACCAGCACCGTTCGCGCGCTCTCGCCACACTGTTGATCACCCCGGCTGGCCGACAAAGCCGTAGAGCCAGCCCGACGCTTCCGTACGCAGGCTCGCTGCCTCCTGCATCCACACCATGAGCCGATCCTGCTCGCCCAGCTTCTCAGCGATCGCCATCGCCTCGCGGAAGGCGTCGAGCAGATCGGTCCGGGTCAGCTCGTAGCCATAGCCCTGGATCATCCAGCGCACGGCGGCCACCGCGCAGCCGAGCGCGAAGCGCGGGCGCTCGGCGCGGAAGTCCCGCGCGGCGCGCAGGAGCGTGTGGTGGTCGACCGGGCTCTGGTCGGCCAGATCGAGTGCGAGGTCGTACAGCCCCAGCTCCTTGGCCGTGGCGAACCACTTGCCCTCCTCGCCCGGCGTGCGACGGATCAGGTCCTTGAGGATGAAGGCCGGCTCGTACTCCGGGTACTTCTTCTTCACCGCTCGGAAGGTCGCCAGCCGGTTCGTGCCGGCGTTGGCGTCGAGTGCGTGCTGGTACGCCTCTGCCCGGCGGCCTGCGTCGAGCAACAATTGCTCGACCAGGCGGGCCCGGGCGACGGGGTTGTCGTTCATCTTGCTCGGCTGCTCGGCCATGGCGACCGCCTCATCAATCCGCCCGAGCGCTGCGAGCGCCCGTACGCCGAACTCGCGGATCGGCCACCAGTCGTCGCGGTAGCTCATCACCAGAGCGTGCAGTTCCTCATGACGAGCGGCGCGCAGCATGGCCGAGAGCGCCGCCATCGTGCCCGGGAAGTACGCGCCCTTTTCGGACCACGCGAGCAGCATGGTTGGCACCAGCCGGTCGGCCCACTCAGCGGCGAGGGCGGGCGTCACGCACAGATCGCCCCAGTGGTCGCCGATCGTTTCGACGAACGCCATCTCGTCGTTCTGCAGGGCGTCGAAGAGGCGGTCCAGCCAATGGTGCCGCAGCGCGTCGTTGGCCGGCGCCGCCGCGATGATCGCGACCAACTCGGCGATCGCCTTGTTCACCGCCGTGCCCAGCGCCCCCGACGACGTGTCGACCTGCTCGAACGCGGGCGAGATGCGCTCGATGAGGAGCACCGCGCCATCAGCTCCGCGCAGCGCGTCGTGGCGCGCGACGGCCTTGATCTCCGTCAGCGCCTGCTTGAGCCGCTCGATCGCGAGCTTCGAGGACCTCGGGCCGTAGGCACGGGCGCGGAACCTCGCGCGGAAGGCCCAGTCGGTCTTGAGGTCCGGCAGCTCCGCCGGCTTCTTCCCCCTCGGCATCTCGCTCTCACCCTCTCGGCGGCACGAGCTTGGCCTTGTCCAGCCGCTCGATCAAGGTCTCGTAAAGATCCGCCACGCGAGCGGGGGCCTCCGGGACGAGGCGCGCGACCTGGGCCTCGACGACTTCGAGCCGCTGGACGTAGAGGGATGTGGCAGACATGTCGTAGCCGTCATACGACTCGATCGCCAGGTCGACGGCTCTGGCGACGGCATCGACGGTGGGTCGGGCTGGGGGCATGGGGCGGGCACCTCGGTCGGGAGCGCATCATATTACAGCCTGGCCGAAGGCGCGATAGGGGGGATCGTAGACCCCGGTGACGCCCGGCCCCGAGGGGGGCAACACGCGGCTGACCACGAAGCGAGGCACGCCGACACCCGTCGTGTGGCTGGTCGCCGTTCGGTTTTCAATACCTGATCAGCGTACCAGTCGAGCGAATCGTTGACCTATTGGTCATCGTTGACTTATATTGGAAGTCGATGCGTGTCCTCTTGCCTCCATTCACCGAGTTTGGCGTCCTGCCGCCTGGCGACTACGGGCTGACCTTCAACCAGCTTCGAAGCTCGCTCTTGGTGGCAGGCCAGCCCGAGCGCCCGGGCTGGGACATGCCGTGGCGGCTGACGCTGGTGAACCTCGCCGAGGTGCTGGTGAGCCACTTGTGGGCAGAGGGCATCAACGAAGTGTTCCTCGACGGCTCGTTCGTGGAAGACAAGGCGCATCCCCACGACATCGACGGCTACTTCGTCTGCGATGCCGCCGCGCTGGCCGATCTGCAGGCCCGGCTGAATGCCCGGGACCCGCTTCGATCGTGGACGTGGAGCCGGGCGAGCCGACGCCCGTCGACGGATTCCGCGAAGGCCCAGCTGCCCATGTGGCACAACTACCGGACCGAGCTATATCCGCACTTCGGGCAGTTCAGCGGAATCCTCGGGCCGCTCGGGCATCCGCTCCAGTTCCCCGAGGCGTTCCGACGCAGTCGGGCCGAATCCAGGGAGAAGGGCATCGTCAAGATCGTTCAGGCGAGCCGGAGGACGGGATCATGATCAAGACGCAGGTGGAGTACGCGGCGATGAAGAGCCGCCTCGTCGAGGAAGAGGCGCTCCTCGAGCGGCAGCGCCAGACGTTGGTGGATGCGGGCCTGACCAATGCCCAACTGGAGGCCGCCATGGAGCCCTTGCTCGACTTCTACGAGCAACTCAAGGAGGAGATCGGCTTTTACGAGCGGGTGATGCGCAAGGACTTCAGCGCGCTCTCGGACTTCGAGTCGGTCGGCCGACTCCTGATCGCGTTGCGGATTGCCCAGAACATGTCGCAGGCCGAGTTGGCCGCGAAGCTCGGCGTCTCGCCCTCCGTCGTCTCGCGCGACGAGAAGGACGAGTACCACGGCGCGTCGAAGGAGAAGATCGCCAGGGTCGCCCGGGCGCTAGGATACCGCCTGAGTCATGTCGAGGTGGTCCCGATCGCCGACGACGAGCCGGGCCTGCTCGGGGCCGCGCTGCAGTAAGCGCACTTACGGCCCCGCCGCGGCGATCATCCAGCCCGCGGCGACGGCCCCGGCCAGGCCGGCATCGGCGCCCAAGTCAAAGGTCGCCACCTGCGCGGACCTCGCCTCGGCCAGATCTCGAACGTGGGCGCGCCCTTCTCGTTCAACAAACACGCCTGGGCATCGGATCTAGCTTTGGTGCGGAAATTGGCAGTGATGTTCCCACACTGCTCGTTGCGATGGGCAAGCAATCTTGAACTATCGGCAAGACGCCGACCCGTTCGCGCACAAGCTGTGGCTGGCGCGGCCGGCAACAAACGACGACGAGGCCAGGGCGAGCCGCCTCGACGCGGAAGCGCTCGGTGCTTCGTGTTCGCCGGCCAGGGCACGGCGGTCGCGTCGGGCGATCGCACCCGGCTGCTCGCGTCGCGCCCTTTCCCGAGACACCGGACGCCTGCGCCGATCCGTCGACTTCCTGTTGGGAGGGGCCCGGCCAGGCTTTATCGTGAGGCATCCTTCCGCTTCGCCCGGCGACGAGAGGTGGCTCCCATGAAGGACCCAAACGGTCTCGACGCACCGGACTTCCGACTCCTCTTCGAAGGCGCCCCTGCCGCTTTCCTCGTCCTGACGCCCGATCTCCGGATCGCCGCCGTGTCCGACGCTTACCTGGAGGCGACGCTCACCACCCGGGCGGCGATCCAGGGCGATCGCGACCAGGCGCCCGGACGCGATGCCGATCCAGAAGTTCGACGTTGCGCGCCCGGATGGCGCGTTCGAGGAGAAGTACTGGAGCCCCCTCAACACGCCGGTGCTCGACGACGCGGGCCGGGTCGCCTACATCATCCACCGCGTGGAAGACGTCACGCAGGCGGTCAAGCTCCGCGAGAGCGTCGAGCGCGCCCTCTCACTCACGGAATCGCAACGGCGCGAGATCGATGCCCTCAAGCAGGCCGCCCAGTTCCAGCTGTTCGTCCGCAGCGTGAAGGACTACGGCTTGATCTTGCTGGACGCGCAGGGGCGGGTCGCGAGCTGGAACGAGGGGGCCGAGCGCAACAAGGGATACCGCGAGCACGAGATCGTCGGCAAACCCTACGAGACCTTCTTCACCCCCGAGGACATCGAGGACGGCACCCCGGGCCGATTGCTCGCCCAGGCTGCCGCCCAGGGCCATGTCCGGGCCCAGGGGTGGCGGGTCCGGAAGGACGGCACGCGCTTCTGGGCCGACGTGACCCTCACGGCGCTGCGGGGCGGCCGGCGGCTGACCGGCGGGGTGCTGCGCGCTCGCGGCCGGCGAGCTGGTGGTGACGTGGGACGGCAGAATCAGGACGCGGGCACCCCGATCCCAGGGCCAGCGGGCCGGGTACGAGGCCATCGTCCCGCCGCGCGGCCGAGGCGCCCCATGAACCTGCTGTCTTGCGTCCACTTCCGGTACACGCTCCTGGGCGTCACCTTCTTCCTGGCGTCCGTCGGCTACGCCGGCTGGGTGGCCTACGTGGCGTCGATGCAGCAGATCGCCATGACCGAGGAGACCCAGCGGCTGATCGCCGAGAACGCCCAGGCAGCCTCGGCTGCGGCGATCGTCCGGGCCCAGCGGGACCCGGCCTCGCCCGCCCTCACGGCGCCCTGATCGCTGCCCGCACCCACGACGCCCCCTGGTGCCACGCCAACCGATCTGCGGTTACGGCTTCAGTGCTTTCTTCACGGACGCCAGCACCTCGGCGCTGGTCGGGTGGTCCCCCGCCTCCCGGCTGCGGTACAGGTACGGCACCGAGCCATCCGGCTTCACGAGCGCCAGGCCCCCTTGCTGCAAGGACGACCCCATCACCGCGCCCTGGCGGTAGCCGCCTGCGATGCCAGGGGGATCGGAGTGGCGGCCAGCGCGGCCGCGAGGAGCTTGGACCAGGACATCAGACGCCCTCCCTCTGCCCCATTCTACGCGTTCGAGAACACCCCGGTGTCGGTCGCTGGGTAGGAGATCATGAGACCCCCGTCAGCTGGAGGAGGACCGAGCCATTCGCACGCCCGTGCCCTTGCTCGCCATGCTCCTCGCCCTCGCCGTCGTGGCGGGCTGCGGCCCGGCCGCGGGCGTCCCCACGGCGACCAACAAGGCCGCGGGCAGCCCCCAGCGGGGAACCGTCACACCCGGCGGCAAGAAGCCGGGCGGCGGCGCAGTCCAGCCGCCGGCAGGCACGGCCACGCCCCTGATCGCGCCTGGCAACGGCATCGTCAGCAACAACTCGGGCGCGATCGCGGGGCAAGTGCGCGCGCCCGCCGGCGTGATCTCGAACAACGGCGGGGGCCTCATCAGCGACAAGGGCGGCGCCCTCATCGGCAACAATGGCGGGGGCGTCATCAGCAACAATGGCGCCGGCTACCGGCTGCTCGCGGCCTTGGAGCAGGTGCCGGTCGCCAACCGCACGGTCCAGCTGCTCGACGGCGCGGGCAGCCCGGTGCTGGTGGACGGCAACCCGGTCACCACCACGACGGATGCGCAGGGCCGCTACCGGTTCGACGTGACCCTGCCGTCGGCCAACCGGCTGGTGGCCGTGGCGCTGCCAGGCGAGGCCGGCAGCCTGCTCGCGGTGGCGCCGAAGGGCTCGGCCACGGCCACCGACGTGGACCTGGTCAGCACGCTGACCACCGGCTACATCGTGGAAACCTACGTCGCGACCCAGGCCGACCGGCAGGCCGCGCTCGATCGCCTGCCGCCGGAGGTGGAGGCGGACACGCGGGCCAAGACCGCCGCCGCCCTGGCGCTGCCGGACGCCAAGCTGCCCGGCGACGTGTCGACCGCCGCGATCATCGCGACCATCAACGACCTGCGCGACCACGACGCGGCCCTGGACGCCCAGATGGAGACGGTCAAGCGCCTGATCGTGCTCGCCGGCGTGTCGGACCTCGGCAACGGCAAGCCCGCGACCACGGTCTCGCTGGGCCAGGTGAGCGGCCTGGTGGTGGCACCGGACGGCACGGTCTACTTCGGCGTCAGCACGGACGGCCGCGTCTGGAAGCTGGGCGCCGACGGCCTGCTGGTCTCGGTCGCCGGCAACGGGCAGCCGGAGCCGTTCGACGAGGGCCACCTCGATGGCCTGCAGGCCACCACCGAGGGCGTGGCGCCGGGGGAGCTCGCGCTCGACGATCGCGGCCGCCTGGTGATCCACGCCTCCTCCGGCTTCTACCGGCTCGGGCTGGATGGCGCGCTGAGGCTGCTTGCGCCCGGGATCCCGAAACGGAGCGTGATGGTCACCGCCGGGCCCCAGCGGACCATCTACCTGGGGACCACCCTCAGCCAGGGGGGCGTCACCATCATCGGCGCCGACGGCAAGCCAACCGTCCTCTCGACGCCGGATCCCAGCATCGTGCCTGGCCTCACGGTCAGAAGGGTCGAACCGAGCGGGCTCGCGACCATGACGCTCACCGGGGGCTGGCCCCCAGGCTACCTCACCGCGGCCTGGCTGGCGGGCGGCGACGCGACCGGCGCGATCTACCTGGGCGGCGTGGTGACCGTGGGCGCGGACAAGCACCTCGAGTACTGGCGCGTCGCGCCGGACGGCTCGGGCACCCTCTACCAGCAGGCCCCCTTCGGCCAGGCGCAGGTGGGGAAGGACGGCACCTACTACACCACCTCGGCCGGCGGCGTGCTCCAGGCCTTGCGTCCCGGCGCGAGCGCCCCGATCGCGCTGCCCGCCGGGCTGGCGTCGCAAGACGTGAAGGGCTGGGGGCCGAAGGGCGAGTGCTACTACGTCTCGTCGGCCGATCGCCAGCACTTCCTGGTGCACCGCTTCCTCGGCGGCCAGGACGACGTGATCGCCGGCCAGGTGCAGGCGGCCACCACCGGCCAGGCGACCGACCTGGCCCTGACCTCGCCGTCGACCCTGGACTTCCTGCCAGGCGGCGACATGCTGGTCTACGACGACAGCCGCATCCTGCGCGTCCGGCCGGACACCACGTACACGGTGTACGGCCAGCGCGACGCCAGCCGCGTGGCGCCGGTGGCCGTCGGCAGCGCGGTGGCCGACATCGAGCTGCCGCCGCTCGCGAAGCTGGCGACCGACGCCGCCGGCGACGTGTTCGTGCTGGTGGACGACGAGGCCATCCTGGGCGTCGATCCGAGCGGCAAGCCGATCGGGTCGAAGGTGCCCCAGGAGGTCATCCGGTTCGATCCCACGGGCAAGATCACCGCGATCACGCGCCCGCCCGCCGGCCAACGCTTCCACGACATCGCCGTGGCGCGTGACGGCACGCTCTACGCCGGGCTCGCCACGGTCGTCTCGTACAGCGGCCCCGTGTCCGACTTCACGCCGCCGCCAGGGTCCGCCCTCTCGCTGGCCCGGCTCCAGCCCGACGGCAGCTTCCAGACCCTGATCACGGCGCCCTTCGACCTCCTCTCGATCCTGGCCGTGGCGGTCAGCCCCGATGGGGCGGCCTACATGACCGGCCACGGGAAGCTCGAGCGCTTCGCCAATGGGACGGCGGAGCTGCTGGCGACGGACGCGCGGCTCGGCCAGCTGCAGCCCAAGGCCCTGGCCGTCGGCGCCTCGGGCCGCGTCTATGTGGGCTGCTTCCTGTACGACAGCATGCTGCGGTTCGATCCCGCCACCAAGCAGCTCACGGCCTTCGCGGGCAAGGGCGGCATCGTGCGCACCGGCGACACCGTGGACGACGGCTTCAGCCGCCCGGGGGCGCCGGCCTTCAACGCCGCGGGCGACCTGGTGGTGCCGCTCGAGTCGGCCAAGCAGGTCATCCGCCTACCCGCCTCGCAACTTTAGCCCAGCCAGACTTCGCGGAGACTCCCTTCCTGGCCCTGCCCGCCCTCGGCACCCGTCAGGTGGCAATCGTCGCTGCCCTTGCCCTCCTCACCGCCGGCGCCGGCACGTACGTCACCGTCCAGGTCCTGCGGGGCGACTCCTCCGCCCGGGCGGCCGCTGCCATGCAGCGGGCCGCCGCGCCCGTCATGTCCGCCCTGCCTGCGCCCCTGAGGGCGGCGCCCGCGAAGATGGGCGCGTTGGCGGGCGAGTTGCGTGGGCACGTGGGCCCGGCAGGGGTGCGCAAGATCAGGAAGACCCTCGATGAGCACAACCCGGCCCTTCTTCACAGAATTGCTCGATTCCCCTTTGTGCCGAGCCTCAAGCGCGACCTGCTCGGCAAGCTCGGCGCGACGAAGTAGGTAGGCACCCCATGGCGCGCCCCGACCGCCGCGGCTGACGGGCCGTCCGGTTGCGTGGGGTACAAGAAAGCCACCAGCCGGAGGTTCCCTCATGCGTCCCGTCGCCCGCAGGATCGTCGCCGCCGCTCTCGGCCTGCTGGTCGCGGGCTGCGCCGGCGCGGCCCCGGGTAACACGCCCAGGCCCACGGCCCTGCGCGGCAAGCCCAAGCTCGGGACTTCGGCGACCACGCCGATCGTCTCGGAGCCGACCGGCGGCACCTCGCCCGGCAAGGCGCCCGACCTCGTCGTGCCGCCGGGGCCCAGCGCCAGCGTGGTCGCCAACAACGGCGCGACCAACCAGCCGACGGCATTGACCGGGCTGGCCGGCCGCGTGCTGGCGCCGGCCACGCTCATCGGCAACAATGGCGCCGGCGTGATTTCCAACAACGGCGGCGGCGTGGTCTCCAACAACGGCGGCGGCTACCGGCTTGCCCAGGCCGCGGCGCTCGGCGAGGTGCCCGTCGTGGGCGTGGAGGTCGTGCTCCTCGACGCGGCCGGCCGGCCCGTGTTCGGAGTCGACGGCCAGCCGCTGCGCGCGACGACGGACGCCCAGGGCGGCTTCCGCTTCCCGATCGAGCAGGTGCCCAACAACTGGATCATCGAGGCCGCGCTGCCCGAGGAGCGCGGGCGGCTGCAGGCGATCGCCCCCGGCGCGCTGGCGGCGGGCCAGGCCGCGGCAGCCCCGCCGCCGCTCGTGCTCGACCTTGTCAGCACGCTCGCCACGACCTACATCCTCGACCAGTACGTGCGGACCCAGGAGGACCGGCAGAAGACGCTCGACCGCCTGCCGCCGGACGTCGAGCGCGAGACCCGCGAGAAGACCGAAGACGCCCTGGTGGCGGGCCTGCAGGCGGGCAGGGTGGCACTGCCCACGGTGCTCGCGACGACGAGCGTGGTGGCCACGGTCGACGTGCTGCGCCAGGCCGACCGCGGGCTCGACGACCAGCTCGAGAAGGTCAAGAAGCTCCTGATCGTGGCCGGGCTATCGGACCTCGGCGCCGGGCAAAACGCGCTCTCGGTGGTGCTTGGCGACGTCACGGGGCTCGCCGCCGGGCCCGATGGGCGGCTGTACGTCAACAGCGGCGACCTGAGCCGGATCTGGCGGCTGGAGGCCGACGGCAAGCTGGCCACGGCCGTGGGCAGCGGCGCGCCGGCGAGCGGGAGCGTGGACGGCGTGGCGGGCCCGCAGGCCGCGCTCCGCGAGCCGGAGCGGATGCTCTTCGACGCCAAGGGTCGGCTGTTGATCCAGGAGCGGACCCGGCTCGTGCGGCTGGAGCCGGACGGCAAGCTGACGGAGCTCTGGACGCTGCCGCAAACCGAGTTCCTCAACCCGTTCTTCGTGCTCGCGCTGCCGGCGCCTGGCGACGAGGTGCAGGCCTTCGTGATCACGCCGACGGCGTTCGAAATCTGGGCGATCGCCCCCGACAAGACGCGGCGCAAGCTCCTGGGCGCCCCGCGCCACTACTCGGCGAAGGAGACGGGCGTGGCCGGCCTGCCGGACTGGCGTTTCTTCCCGCCCACCGACTTCGGCATCCAGGCCGACGGCAAGGTCGTGCTCGGCCGCGGGACGGTCGGCGAGGAGGCGGGCTCGGGCCTGCGCCTGCTCGGCTACGACCCCGCCACCCAGAAGTTCGGCGCTGGGCCGGCGCTCGGCGGGGCCGAATGCGTGACGCTCGACGCTGGCGGGCGCCCCTACGTCATGGACCCGGACTCGCGCAAGGTCGAGGCGCTGCTGCCCGGCGGTGGCCGCGAGCCGGTGGTGGACGCGCTGCCCGATGAGCTCGAGCTGGGGCTGAGCGCGGTGCGCCTGCCGGACGGTGCGATCTACCTCTCGGCGGGCCCCCAGGTCTTCCGCGCGACGGGCGGCGAGCTCGTGCCGGCGGCGGGCCTCGCCGAGACGCGCCAGACCGCGGCCGGCCTCGCGCTGAAGACGCCCTCCGCCGCCGTGGCGACGGCCGCGGGCGACGTGTACCTGGTGGAATCCGAGGACAGCCAGATCCTGCGCCTGCGGCCCGGCAAGCCAGCCGAGGTGTTCGCGGGCGAGGAGGAGGAGTTCGGGGGCATCTCGCTCATGGGCATGGATCGCGACGAGCGGCTGTACGTCCCGGACGACGACGTGATCCACCGGATCGACACGCGGTCCGCGTCCCCGACCATCGAGCGCCACGTTGACCTCGCCGCGCTCATGATCGACGGCCGGCCGGTGGCGGCCCAGGTCGCCCTCAAGTCGATGGGCGTGGCGCCGGACGGCACGCTCTACTTGCTGGGCGACCGGAAGGACGGCGGCGAGGCGCGCTCGCTGCTGCTGCGCGTCGCGCCCGACGGCCGCGCGGTGACCGAGCTGCGCGAGAGCGAGGAGTCGTGGGAGTACGGCGGCGTGGCCTGCGCGCCTTCCGGCGAGGTCTTCGTGATGGCCCGCGGGCCAGGCGGCTTCGAGGCGCCTGTCGGCCGGCTGTACCTCTGGACGGACGCGGGCGGGCTCGCGCTGTTGAAGGAGGACCGCGAGATCCCGGGCGAGTCCGCGCATATGGCGGTCGATTCGAAGGGCCGCGTCACCTTCACGCAGGGCTGGATCTTCGACGAACGGCTCGTGGACCGCATCTGGCGCTACGACCCGGCCACGGACGCCTTCGCGACGCTCGCGGGGCCGGGTGGCGTGGCGTTCGCCGGGCGCGGCGTCGACGACAGCGTGTCGAGCCCGGCCTACCCCTCATACGACGCGGCGGGCGACCTGTTGTTCACCGACATCGGCCACAACCAGGTCAAGCGCATCCCGGCCGAGAAGTTGCTTTAGCCGCCGAGGCCGGCATGTCCGTGGGCGACGTTGAAGCCTTGGGCGTCCCCCACTACCCGTCCTGATCCACGGCGAACGCAGAATTCCCCGGCTCAGTCCAACCGCTCCCAAGCCGCATCGCGCCCCTTCCCGAGGCATCGGATGCGACCTTCGTCCCGCAACGCATAAAGCGTCCGGACGATAGTCGGGCGGCTGATCCCTATACAAGCGGCTTCCACGTCGGCCATCCGGAATGTCCGAGGCAGGCGAGCGACAGCCTCGACGACGCGGTCGCGCTTGGCACCACGTCCTTCGGTGACCATCCCGACCCGTTCCTCGAAGCGACGGTAAGCCGTCAGCAGGACGACGCCCAGGAAGTAGTCCCACCAGGGTGCCAGGTCGTGGCGCCCGTCGTACCAGCCGATCGACGAGCGATAAAGTGTGTCGTAGTAGCTCTCCTTCGTCTCCTCCACGATCCGCTCGAGGCTGATGTACCGCCCGACGGCGTAGCCGCTCTGGTACAGCAAGAGCAGCGACAGCAGCCGCGCCATTCGGCCGTTTCCGTCCGCGAACGGGTGGATGCAGAGGAAGTCGAGGACATAGGCCGGAATCAGCAACAACGGCTCGGCACCTTCGGAGGCGCGCAGTTGCAAGAATGCCTCATGCAGTCGCGCCATGGCCGCGGGCGTCTCGACGGCCGAGACGGCCTTGAAGCGCACTTCGACCGTTCCGTCTGGGTGGGGGGCCGTGATCTCGTTGTCCTTGGGCTTCCACCGGCCACCCTGGGCCGGCGAATATCGGTACAGGTCACGGTGTAACTGCAGGACGACGTCCGCCGTGAAGGGGATGTCGGCGTGGTGGGCGTGGATCGACTTCAGGACGTCGCGGTAGCCGGCGATTTCTTGCTCCGAGCGATCACGGGGGGCCGTCCGCTCATGGACCAGGGCGGTGATCCGCGACTTCGGCGCCACGATCGCCTCGATCCGGTTCGAGGACTCCGTGCTCTGGATGACCGCGAGGTCGCGCAAGGTCTCCAGCGCCTGGGGAGCCTGCCGGGCGAACAGCGCTTCCTTGCCCTTGGCCTCGGCCAGGAGCGTCAAGGTGCGCAGCAGTGCCATGGGCTTGGGATGCGCGTCGAGGTAGTTTGGTTCGAGCGACGGCATCAGCGCCTCGGAACAAGGTGATCGCGTTAACTATATCATATTGACCCTCATGATATAGTTAATGCGATCCATCCGCACCCATGAGAAAGTAGCCCCTATGCGCTCCCTGTTCCGGCGTTCCGCCCTCGCCCTCGTGGCTGGCCTGCTCCTCGCCCTTCCCGCCACCAGCGGCGTGGCCCAGGCAAAGGCCGAGGCGCACGCCCGGCAGGCGGCGCCCTCCGAGAAGGTCGTGCAGCGCCTGTACGCCATCTGGCAGCCCTACACGAAGGGGACCGGCGACACGCCCCTCGCGGCGATCGCCCCCCTCCTCACCCCGGCGTTCCGCGCGGTCCTCGCGGAGGCCTACGATCCGCCGAAAGGCGTGGAGGGCGCGATCATCGAGTGGGATCCCTTCACCGCCAGCCAGGACGCGACAGCACGGGTGACGGTGCTCCCCGCGAAGCACCTGAAGGGCTACGACCTCGTGCCGGTGCGCCTGCTGGGCGAGGGGCAGAAGATGCCGCACCACGTCGAGCTGCGGGTCGTCCTCGTGGGCGGAACGTGGTTGATCGACGACGTGATCGTGCGCGAGGGCATCCAGGTGCCGAGCACGAAGGCGTGGCTCCAGCAGTCGCTGCGCGCGGCCAAGAAGTAGCGCGGAACGGTCAAGCCCCGTCACCCGAGCCCGAGGGCCGCGTAGAGGTTCTGCGTCGCGCGGCTCTGGTCCTGCGCCGTCTCCCGGTCCATCGGCGCCGTGGAGGCCGTCTGGAACTGCGTGAGCTTCTCGCGGAACGACATGGGCTCGCCCGCCGCGTCGATCATCGGCGAGCCCAGGGTCGCCAACATGTCCGCGAGGTGCTCCACGCCGGGCGCCCCGAGCCCCTGCGCCAGCCGGTCGAGCGCCGCCTTGACGTCGCCGTCCGGCGCCAGCGCGGGCAGCACGGTGGCCTTGAACTCAGGCGACGCGAAGTCGTCGAGCTGGCGCGTCCAGGGGCTGCCGTCCTGCACGAGCTCGCGGAGCTGCGCGTCGGTGAGGCCGAGGTCCTCCTTGCAGCTCTCGTAGGCGCCGGCGTCGCTGTTGGTGAGGAAATCCGCGAGGCCCTCCTCGATGCCGATGTCGGCCATGACGTCCTTGATTTCGTTCGTCCGCCGATTCTGCTCCTGGTTGCCCTTCCAGGCCTGGTAGATGAACAGGCCGCCCGCGAGCACGCCGGCGGCGATGCCGAGGCCGGGGATCGAGGTGGTCAGCGCCAGGACGCCGAGGGCCACGCTGGCGCCGTCGACGGCGGCCTCCACGTATTTGCCGTCCTTGAGGTTCTGGAAGCCGGAGATCGCGCCGGCCACGATGCCGAGCACGGGGCCGGCCTTCTCGAGCACGGCGGGCAGGCGGCCGAGCTTGCCGAAAGTCTTGCCCGCCGCGGCGATCACCTCGGAGCCCGAGGAGGCGGTCTCGAGGGCGGCCTGGGTCCTGGCGGCGAAGCCGGAGGCGTCGCGGAAGGCGACGGCGCCCAGCACCAGGCCGACGCCGGCGAGGCCGACGCCCAGCTTGCTGACGTTCTCGCCCCCCATCGCCTGGTTCACGGCGTCGGCGGCGGCGTCCGCGTTGCCTGAGCGGATCGCGGTCGCGAGCTCCTTGTAGCCGGACACGAACTCGTCGATGTTGCCCTTCACGCCGCCGACCGTGTCGATCGTCTCGAGGGCCTGGAAGAGCGGCGAGCCCTCGACCTCGTCCATGGCCTTTTGGGCGTCGCCGCCGTGGGCGGTGAGGGCGCGCTCCATCTGCGAGGCGAAGATCGCGGGCAAGACTTTCTCGGCGATCATCTCGAGCCGGTCCGCCGGCACGCCGCTGGCGTTGTTGAGGATCCGGGTGGTGATCGCCGTGGCGGCGACCAGGCCCGCGGGGTCCTCGGCGGCCACCTGGAGGGCCTTCTCCAGCGCGCCGGCGTCCACCTCGGCGAGCGGCGTGCCGCTCTCGAGCACGGCCGCGATCGCGTCCTGGTTCGCGGCCACGGTCTCGGCGAGGTGCGACTTCGCGGCGTCGACAGCGGCGTACTCGGGGTGGCGCGCCTTGAAGGTCTCGACGAAGGCGGCCTGCTCCTCTGGCGGCATGCCCTGCATCTGGCCCATGGCCTGCTGCAGCGTCTTGTTGTGCTCCTCGACGTCTTTCAGCGCGTCCTCGTAGGCGTCCTGGGCGTCCTTCACCTCGGCGACCGCGGCGAGCTGGTCGGTGTGCTCGGCGCCGATGGTGGCGTCGCCGGTGGCCTCCGAGGCGCCGGTCTCGGTGGCGGTGTCGGACTTCTCGAGGGCGTCCTTGATGTCCTCGGCGGTGTCCTTGTCGTCCTGCAGGGCGTGGATCAGCTCCTTGCGGACGTCCGCGCCGATGGACGGGTCGGCGGCGCGGCGGGCGGCTTCGGCGTGGTCGCCCATGCCGAGGGCGTCGAATTCGGTGGCGATCGCGTTCAGGAGGTCCGAGTTCGGCACCTCGGCCTTCTCGTCGAGGCCCTTGAGCGCCTCTTGCAGCAGCGGGTGCACGTCGATCGCGCCGGTGGCCGCCTGCGCCGCGAGCACCGCCGCGAGGTCCGCCGGCGTGCGCGCGTTCTTCGCGGCGTCCTCGAGGTCCTGCGCGGTGTCGGTACCGTCCTGCAGCGCCTGGATCAGGTCGTGGCGCACGCCCTCGCTGACGGCCGGGTCGCCCGCGGCCCGCGTGGCGGCGGCCGCGTCGGGCTTGCCGAGCCGCTCCTGGTGCTGGGCGAGCGCCTCGAACACCGCCGTGTTCGGGTCGTCCGCGCCCTCGTCCTGGCCCGCGAGCAACCCCTGCAGCACGGCATGCTGGTCGAGGCCTTTGGCCTCGGCCGCCGCCATGATCAGGTGCACGTCCTCGGCCGACTGCACGTGGTTCGCGGCGTCGCGCAGGTCTTCCGCCGTGTCGGTGTCGTCCTTGAGGGCGTTGTCGATCTCGTCCCGCACGCCCTCGCTCGCCCCGCCGCGCGCCTCGGCCGGCGCCTGGGCGGCCTGGCCCTGGTAGAGCGCGGTCATCTCGTCGCCCGACAGGCCTGCCTCGCCGTCGGTGTCGTACTGCTCGAAGAGCGCGTCGAGGCCGGCCGGATCGGCGACCTCCTCCACCCGGCCCATCGTCCGGAAGGTGTCCTTCGAGACGGGGGCGTCGGGCGCGGCGCTGGCGCCAGCGCGCTGGGCCTGCGCCGCCTGCAACCTCGCCTGCTCCAGGGCGGCCTTGCGCGCGGCCGCAGCCGCCCGGCGGGCCGCTTCCTGGGCGGCGCGGGCGGCTTCGAGCGCCGAGCGCTCCTGGTTGGTGACGTCGGCCATGGGGCGGTCCTCCCTCCACGCCGCTCGACCCTTGCTCGGCGGCTCTGTCTTATGACATACCCGGCCCGTCCTGGTCGAATCGATGGAGACAGGTTTCTAACGTGCCGCCGGCGAAGGTCGCTCGGCCGTGATCGGGGCGATCGGATTTGGGCCGGCTGGTCGTTGAATCCGCATGCGATGCGATCTAATATCTAATCAATGGATGAAAAGTTCTTTCCTATTGAAGGTAAAGAGCCCCACCCATTAGTTCTTTCCTATTGAAGGTAAAGGACTTAGCGCCGGCGCCCCGCAAGGGACGCCGGCGTACCTCATGTCGCCTCCCCCGGAGTGGCGGCTACTTGTGGCGGTGCAGCACGAGGGAGTTGCCCTCGCTGTCCTGGATGAAGCCCATGAAGCAGACGGGGGTTTCCATGATCGCGTCGGCCTGGGCGAAGCCCTGCGTCTTGAGCTTCGCGAAGGCTTCCTCGACGGCCGGGACGCGCAGCCCCACCGCGCCGCCCTTGTTCGGCTCGAACTCGAGGTTCACGGCCTTCACGGCGAAGAGCGCGAGCGTGGTGCCGTCCGGCAGCTGGAACTCGGCCCAGGTGTCGCCGCTGAAGTCCGGGTCCAGGGTGAGGCCCAGCTTCTCCGCATAGAACGCCTTGGCGCGGGCCATGTCCTCGACGGGCAGGGCCACGAAGTCGATCTCGCGGTCGCGGCCGGGCTCGGACTTGCGGCTGTGCACCACGATGCCGTGGCCCTCGCTGTCCCGGATCGGGCTGCCGTGGCAGACCTCGGTCTCGAACGGGTCCATCGTGCGGCAGCCGAGGCTGGCCATCTGCTCGCTCACGCCGGCGAAGTCGCGGAAGGCCAGGCCCAGGGCGCCGGCGCCGGTGGACTCGTAGGGCATGCCGTAGCCCGTGGGATCCACGAGGGCCAGCGCCGGCCCAGCGCCCAGGTCGAACTCGACCCAGGCGTCGCCGGCCGCGTGGCCCGGGGCCAGGCCCAGCCCCTCGGCGTAGAAGGCCCTGGCCCTGGCCATGTCCTGGACGGGCAGGGAGACGAAATCCATTCCGGCGATCATAGAGGCTCCTTTCGCGGCGACGCGCCAGCATATCACGGTCGCCAGGCGCCCGACCAAGGGCCGCGAGGGTTGACATTTGCGCTGTCATGTAACATGAATAGTTGCATGAAAAGCGACGACCGGCAAGCGCGCTGGAAAGACAGGAGCAAGGCACGATGGATATCACCAAGCTGGATGCAACCTTCTGGGACGACATGTATCGCGGGCGCCATGCGGCCTGGGACGGCGAACCCAACCCGCACCTCGCGAGCGTGGCCGCCGACCTTTCCCCCGGCACGGCGCTCGACGTCGGCTGCGGCGAAGGCTCGGACGCGCTCTGGCTCGCGGACCGCGGCTGGCGCGTGACCGCGGCGGACATCTCGAACGTCGCCCTCGACCGGGGACGGGCGGCCGACAAGGCCGGGCGTGTCGCGTGGTTGCAGGCGGACTTGCTCACCTGGGAGCCGCCCGTGGCCGCCTATGATCTCGTCTCGTCGCACTTCGTGCACTTCGCGAGCGCCGAGCGCGAGGCCCTCTTCAGCCGGCTCGCCAGCGCCGTGAGGCCAGGGGGGACGCTGCTCGTCGTCTCGCACCACCCCTCCGACATGGAGACGAAGGCCGGCCGGTGGCGCATGCCCGAAATGTACTACACCGCGGACGATGTCGCAGCCGTGCTCGACCCCGCGGGCTGGGAAATCGTCGTCAACGCGGCGTGTCCGCGCGCGATCACCGACCATGGAGGACAGGCGATCACGATCCAGGACACCGTGCTCGTGGCGCGGCGTCAATAACCCCTTATGGCGGGGTTAGAAGCAGGCATGGAGATTCACCCATGGCCTTGCCTTCCCTCAGCACCCGTCAAATAGCCGTCGCCGCAACGCTCGCGCTGCTGACCGCCGGCGCCGGAACGTTCGCGATCGTCCAGGCGCCCGTCATGTCCGCGCTGCCCGCCCCCTTGAAGGCGGCGCCCGCGCGGGTGGGCGCCCTGGCGGGCGAGCTGCGCGGCAAGGTGGGCCCGGCGGGGCTGCGCAAGATCAAGGCGACCCTCGCTGAACACAACCCGTCACGTGCGGTCGAGCGGGCCTCCCGGGCCGTCACCGGGGCCGGGGTCGGGCCGGGGAACTCGGGCGCGGCGCCGAGCAAGGCCCGCGGGGTGGCTCAGAAACGCGGCGCCTGGAAGCGTCGGGCGTTCGGCCGGGGGGCGATCCTCGAGCGCCGATGAGGGCGCGCGCGGTGGTTGAAGTTGTCGGAGACGTAGAGGTCGCGGTTCGGCCACCACCTCGGCGCCGTCCAGGCCGAGCGGCTCGACCGGGCGGCCCGAGCGGCCGGCTTGAAGGCCTCCACCTGATTCGCGACGCCATGAAGAGGCGTTGCGACGAATTGTTGGGCAACAGCCTGGCCGAGGAGCTCGACGGCTACATCGGCGTGCTGGAACTCCAGGGCTCGCCCTTCGCGCGTCGCTCGCGCGAGGTTTTCGGCGACGCCGTTTCTGAGAAGCTCTCGCCCGAACCGGGCGGGAAATAGGCGCCCCGTTGTATTTTGGTAGATAGATGACCGCACGATACGGGGAACCTGGATGTCTCGGGAAGAAGTGCAACTAGAAAGGTCGCCCGCTCAACTTGCGCTGTTGGCCGGCTTCCTGGCCCGTTTCGAGCAGCCGGACGCGATACCTGGGCAGTGGATGGGCCTGGAGCCGCGTGCGGATGGCACGCAGCAAATGCCCTGGTTCCAATTCTCTCCGCTGATGGATGAGTTTCAGCGTGCGCTCCACGATGGTGGTTGGATCGAGGCGTTCGATTGGCCCGCCTGGCTCGCAACCGAGGAGGCCATTTCGCTACACGACCCCGACGCCCTGGAGAATGCCACGGCGATGCAGATCGGCAGGCTCCTCACCGCACTCTTCCGCCAGGAGCGGTTCTCCGAAGGGAACGTCGCGGCGGCGTTCGAGGCTGGCTTGATTTTGGGGATTCTTAGAAGGGCGGCGAGCCTGTCCAATAGAAGTCCTTCGTGAGCAGCTTGGGCAATCGCCTTCAACGGCGGAGCTGCATCCATCTGACCGTCGGGGCCCCTCCGATGAGGGGCCCCGAGCGCGGGTGTCTAGGCTCGTTCGGACTCGAACAGGCAGATAGGCGCGCCTTGCGGGTCCTGGCAAACGGAGAACGAGCCGATGCCATGCACGGGCACCTTGTCCAGGTGCACCTGGCCGCCCAATTCCTTGACCCGGGCGTTCGCCGCATCGAGGCTCTCGACCACGACGTAGGTCAGCCAGTGTGCCGGCACGCCGGGAGGTGCCGGGAAGATCGAGGCCACCTGCTTGTCGCCATTCTCTCGTTCGAACAGCGTCATCTCGGCGCCTTCCATCTTGGCGGTCGTCCAGCCGAAAACCGCCGTGTAGAACTCGGTGGCGGCCTCCGAATCGCCCGTGTTCAACTGCTCCCAGCAGAACTCCCCGATGCCGGGCATCGCGTCGTCGGGCATGTCGCCCTGGATGTGGTGGAACGGCGCGATCACACCGCCCTGCGGGTCTTGCACCACCGCGAAGCGGCCGACGTTGGGGATGTCGTCCGGGCCCGCCAGCAGCTTGCCACCGAGGTCCTGGGCCTTCTTGGCGGCCGCGTCGACGTCGGCGACCGAGACATACGCCAGCCAGTGCGACGGAATCTGCTCGCTGTTGGGCAGCTTGGACGCATCCATCATGCCGCCGACGCCGGTCTCGCCGGCGAGGATGATCGTATAGGTCATCCCGGTGTCGCCGATCGGCATTTCTTGCCAGTTCCAGCCAAACAGCGCGCCGTAGAATTTCTTCGCACCCTCGAAGTCTTTGGTCATCAGCTCGCGCCAGACGACCTTGCCGAGGAGGCGGGTGAGTGTAGTGGTTGTCATTGTCCCTCCGAATCGATTTGCCGGACCTTGAATTGGAACATGTGTTCGACCTGCCGGTCAAGCGAGGGTTCGTTCAATTTCCCAGCTGGCGGCCCCCGGCGTACGCAGCCCCGAGGCGCTTCGCCAAGCGCTCGTAGCGCTCGTCTTCCTCACCGTCCAGCTGCGAGGTGCTGAACGCACTCCGCTCCGCTGCCTCTGAGGCAGCCGCCTCGAAGCGGAAGGCTGGCCCAGGCGGGGTTGGCGACGAGACGGCGGAGGGTCACTGGGTCATCGGCCTCGTCGCCGAGCCCACCGTGCGCAACGACCCCCCGGTGGTCTTCATTCGCGAGCGCCTGGGCCAGCGCGACGAGGTCGGGGCGGTCGCCCATTTTCTTACCCTTGCACCACGCTGATCACCTGGCGGCTGACGCCCGAGGGGAACGGCACCCGCCTCGAGCTCACCCACGAGGGCTTCGACCTCACGCCGCCGCTCGCGAAGCAAGCGGTCGAGGGAATGCGGCCCGGCTGGCCCAAGATCCTCGACCGGCTCGGCGTCACGTTCGAGAACGGCTGAGCGTCCGGCAAACCTCTGGTTGCTGGCGCGATTGGGTATAGAGCGTATGCCGAAACCCCTCGTCGTCGTCCCGCTTGCCCGAGGAGCGCTGATGCCTCTTTCACCCGCCCACTCCCTTCGTCGCCCTGCCCGGGTGTTCCTCGCCGGCCTCGTGGCCGCCGCCATGCTCACCGCCGGCTGCGCCGAAAAGCTCGCCAAGGGGACGGAGGTGGGCGCGAAGGAGAAGACCCACTGGTACCTGGCCACCGTGCTCTCGCATGACGGCGATGAGGTGAAGGTGCGCTACTACGACCAGACCGAGGCCACGCTGCCGCGAAACGAGGTCAAGAAGCCGCTCACGCAGAAAGAGTTGAAGGAAGGCGCCGACGTCCTCGCGATCTGGAAGACGGGACAGTTCTATCCGGGGACGGTCAAACAGGTCACAAAGAGCGGCGCGCTGATCCGCTGGCACGACGGGAGCCCGGTCTCCGAAGCGGCTTTCGGTAAAATCATCGCGCCCTGAGCCGGCCGATGTCGCTCGCAGAGGATTACCGCCGCCAATACGCCTGGCGCAGTTGGGCGCGCATCTACGACGCGCTGCCGCTCACGCCGGGGGACCACGTGCTCGACCTGGGCTGTGCCATGGGCGATCAGGCGGCGGACCTCACGGATCGCGGGGCGCGGGTGACCGGGGTCGACGCGAACCCCGAGCTCCTGGCTGTCGCACGGACGCGCGCGATCAGCCGGCGGCCACGGGCGCAGCGACCGTCTGGAGCACCGCCTCGACGTCGAGCTCGAGCTTGACCTTGTCGCTCACCGCCACGCCGCCCGTCTCCAGGAGCGCGTTGAAGCTCACGCCGAAGTCCTTGCGGTTGATGGTCGTCCGGGCGCTGAAGCCCACGAGGGTCTGGCCGTAGGGGCTCTTCGCGACGCCGCCGTACTCGACGTCGAGCGCGACAGGCTTCGTGACGCCGCGCAACGTGAGGTCGCCGTGGACCACGAAGGTGTCGTCGCCGGTGCGTTCGATGCGCGTGCTCTTGAAGGTCATCTTGGGGTGGTTGGGCACGTCGAAGAAGTCGTTGGTGCGCAGGTGGTTGTCGCGATCCGTGTTGCCGGTGTCGACGCTCGCGACGTCGATCTCGCCTTCGAACGACGAGCGCGTGAAGTCCTGGTCGTCCAGGTCGAGCGTGCCGGTGTAGGTCCGGAACTGGCCGCGGACGGTCGAGACCATCATGTGCTTGACCGAGAAGCCGATGTGGGTGTGGACGGTGTCGATGATCCAGGGCATGGGGACATCCTTTCTGGCGGGGTGGCTTAACGTTCTATGTAGAACTAAATCCATAGTAGACCTACGTAGAAGTAAAGTCAACACCGAAGTCTTCTTGAAGCGCCTCCGGGCCGAGGGCGTGATAATCTGGGGACATGACGATCAAGAGACTGGACCACGTCAGCGTCGTCGTCGACGACCTTGCAGCCGCTATCGCTTTCTTTTCCGAGCTCGGTTTGGAGCAGGAAGGTGAGGCGGCGGTCGAGGGAGAGTGGGTGGACCGCATCAACAGGCTCGAAGGTGTCCAGGTCGACATCGTGATGATGCGGACCCCAGATGGGCACGGGCGGCTTGAGCTGACGAAGTTTCGCCATCCAAAACTGGTCGAGATCGAACCGGCGATCGCACCGCCGAACGCGCTGGGCCTCCGGAGCGTCATGTTTACCGTCGAAAGCGTCGACGACACTGTCGCTCGCATGCGCGCCTTCGGCGCCGAACTCGTCGGTGAAGTGGCCCAATACGAGAACTTGTACAGGCTCTGCTACATGCGAGGCCCTGCGGGCATCATCGTCGCGCTGGCCGAGGAACTCTTCTGACGCGTTCACCGCCGTCCGGGACACCGGTGGCGCCTCAGGCGCTCCTTTTTAGGGGTCCGGTTGCTTCACGTAGGCCGAATACGCCTCGTAGAGGCGCGCCTGGGCGTCGCCGGCGGCCGGGTCCATGTAGTCGTTGAAGTCGAAGCACACGATGTCCTTCGTGTACGGCGCCACGGCCGCCAGCTGGCGCTGGAGGCGGTCGAAGGGGGCGCTGGTCGCCTCGAAGGGGCGATTCAGCGGCGAGGTGCGGTCGAAGGCCTCCACGTTGGCCCAGAGCGCTACGTCATGCCGCTTCGCGGCCCGGGCGATCGCCCCGAGGTCGTGGTCGATGCGCTTCAGCTGCGCGTCCGTGCCGCCCACGCCGTCCTGCCAGGCCAACACGTCGACCTTGGCCCGCCCGAGCACCACGCCCCACCACCACTGTTGCAACCACGACGGCAGCGAGAGGGGGCGCCCGGGCTCGAGGTTGCTGTACGGCGAGATCATGACGGGCAGCCCCGGCCGGGCCTCCTTGGCGGCCTGCGCCAGGGCACCGTAGAAGTCGCCCATCGCCCAGGGCGAGGCCAGACCGCTGGTCTCGTAGGGCAGGTAGAGGCCTGCGAGCGACGGGTGATCCGCCACCTTGGCGACGATCGCCTTCACGGCGTCCACGTTCGGCGGCGTGAGCGCCCGCAGGAAGGCGGGCGACCAGCTGCGCGTCCACCAGTGGGTTTCATCGAGCGGGGCGCCGACCCAGACTTTCATGCCGAGGCGGTCGGCTGCCGCGAGCACCTTCTCGGTGGCAGCGCCGAGGTCCGTGCCGTTGTGGCCGCTGTACTGGATGATCACCGTGGTCATGCCGGCGGCCTTCATGGCCGTGAGCCGCGCGACCATCGCGGCCGGCGCCTCGTCCTGCTCGCGCTGACCGAGCTGCAGGAACGCGCCGGTGAGCCGCGGGCGCGAGGGCGGGGCGGTGTCCCGCGCGACGACCGCTGCCGCTGGCCTGCCCCCGCCGGCGGCTACGGGGGGCTGGGGCCCGCCGGGTGGTTTGAGGTCTGGTCCGGAGCTCTGAATCCGCATGGCCGTCATCGCCTTTGTAGAACTCATACCCCGCTTGCTCGACCGCACCGTGCCCGCGAAAATTACCTTGCACACGCCACTTACTAATGATATGCTCCATACGCAAGATAGGTTTACGTAGAATCAAGAGGAGTCCTCCGATGACGGCCCAACCCCTGTCGGTCCAGCAACAGACCCGGTTGTTCACCCCCTTCCAGCTCGGCCCGCTCACGCTCGCCAACCGCGTGGTGATGGCGCCGATGACGCGCTCCCGGGCAATCGACAACGTCCCGAACGAGCTGATGGTGCGCTATTACGGCTTGCGCGCGGGCGCCGGCCTGATCGTCACGGAGGGCACCGCGCCGGCGCCTGACGGCCTCGGCTACGCGCGCGTCCCCGGGATCTACTCGGACGCCCAGGTCGCTGGCTGGCGCCAGGTCACGGACGCCGTGCACGCGGGCGGCGGCAAGATCTTCGTGCAGCTGATGCACACGGGGCGGATCGGGCACCCGCTCAACCTGCCCGCGGGTGCGGAGCTCGTCGCGCCGTCGGCGATCGCCGCCCCGGGCACGATGTGGACCGATCAAGAGCAGATGCAGCCCCACCCCGAGCCGCGGGCGATGAGCGCGGCCGACATCGCCGCGGCCGTGGAAGCGTTCGCCCACGGCGCCCGGCGGGCTATCGAGGCCGGCTTCGACGGCGTCGAGCTGCATGGGGCGAACGGGTACCTGATCGACCAGTTCCTGAACCCGGCGTCCAACCAGCGCGACGACGCGTACGGCGGCAGCGTGGCTGGCCGCGTGCGCTTCGCGGTGGAGGTCGCGCAGGCGGTGGTGGCGGCGATCGGCGCCGAGCGCGTCGGCGTCCGCGTGTCGCCCCACGGGGTGTTCAACGGGATGGCGGCGCACGACGACACCGACGAGACCTTCGGGCTTTTGGCGACGAAGCTCGGCGACCTCGGCCTCGCCTACATCCACGTGGTGGACCACGGCGCGCTGGGCGCCCCACCGGTGCCTGCGGAGGTCAAGGCGCTGATCCGCGAGCGCTTCCGCGGCACCTTCATCCTTTCCGGCGGCTACGACGCCGAGCGGGCCTCAGGCGACCTGGACGCGGGCCTCGGCGAGCTGGTGGCCTTCGGGCGCCCGTTCATCGCGAACCCTGATTTCGTGGACAAGGTTCAGCGCGGCGCGCCGCTCGCCGCGCCGGACCCCGCGACGTTTTACACGCCGGGCGAGAAGGGGTACACGGACTATCCCGTCTGACGGCCGGCCGCAGTCGCTAGGCGGCTTCCCGCGCGGTCTTCAACGCCTGGACCCACCAGGCGAGGTCGTCGAGCATTGCCTTCGCCGCGGGGAAAAGGTTGGCGAGCTCCGTGAGGGGCTTGCCGCCTTTTCGCACCGCCATGAAGTCGCCGCCCTGAATCAGCACCGCGCGGCTGAGCGGCACCATCTGCAACGCCGTCGCGATCGATTCGAGCTGGGAAATCGCCCGGGCCGCGCCCACGCTGCCGTAGCCCACGAAGGCGACCGGCTTGCGGTTCCACTCGGGGAAGGCGAAGTCGAGGGCGTTCTTCAACACGGCGGACGGCCCGTGGTTGTATTCGGCGGTGATGAAGATGTAGCCGTCGAACTCGGCGACCTTCCGCTGCCAACGCTGGCCCACCTCGTCCTGGGTGGGCGTCCACATGTTCGACGCGACCTCGTTGAAGAACGGGAGCGGGAAGTCGCGCAGGTCCACGAGCTCGAACTCGAAGTCGCCGCGGGCCTGGCCGATCTCGTGGATCCAGGCCGCGGGCCGATCTCCGAATCGAGTATCGCGGGTGGTGCCGATGATGATGCCGATCTTAGCCATGGGGGGACCCTCCCTCTGATTCCGCGGTGAAACCGGCCGCGAGCTTCTTCAACAACCGGCCGAGCTCGGCCTGTTCATCGGCGGTCAGGTGAGCGATCGCCCGGTCCACCAGCTGGAGGTGGGGGAAGAACGCCCGCTCGTACGCCGCCTGGCCGCTGGGTGTCAGGGACACGACCTTCTGGCGCGCGTCCTTTTCGCCTCTTTCGAATTTCACGAGGCCCTTCTCGGCCATCCGCGCCAGCGTGCGCGTGAGGGTCGGGTTGGGCACCAGGACCTGCTCGGCGACTTCCTTGCAGGTCTTGCCGCCAGCGCGCCCGAGCAAGACGATCACGTCGAACTCCTCCCGTTCCAGGCCACGCGACTGGACGTCAGCGTGCAGGATCGCCCGGATCCGCTGGCCGCAGCCGAAGAAAATGCGCATCAACGGCGCAGGTGGCTGATCTTCGGAGCTGGGGAGGCGCAGGTCGCCGGTCATGGGTGGCGCTCAAATTAGTTTCAACTGAAAGCATTTTCAATATAGTTTCAGGTGAAACTATTGTCAAGGTGACTGTGTGGGTGAAAAGTGCTTAAATGGAACGTTTGTTCGTCAAGTTCGTAGAAAGGACCGCCCGTGCCCGTCAAACACGTCGCCTTTACCATGTATCCCGTCTCCGATTTGCCGCGCGCTGTCGCGTTCTACACCGATGTGCTCGGCCTGAAGCAGGACGGTCTCGCGTCCGATTTCTGGGCCGAGTTCGATGTGGCGGGCCAGTGCTTCGGGCTCGGCAGCTTCGAGCAGGTCGGTCAGCCGGGCTCGGCCCAGTCGCTGGCGCTCGAAATCGAGGACCTGGCGTCCTTCCGCACGAAGCTGGCCGGGCAGGGCTGCGAGTCTACCGAGCCGCACCAATTCCCCGGCTGCATGATCTCGGTGGTGCGCGATCCGGACGGCAACCAGATCTGGCTGCACCAGACGAAGAACTGAATGTAGGAATAAAGGGCGTTTTCACGTACGCGGAGCGCTGGCCAATTGTGCAACAGCCTGTCGCACAATTGGCCAGCGCTCTCTGAAGCGGTCTCTACGGCGCCACGTCGAGCGTCAGGGCCACCGTGCCGGTCGTGCCGGCCGGCGCGGTCCAGGCGCGCAGCGCGCGCTCCAGCGCGGCGATCGCCCCCGCGTCCGTGAGCGTCGATGCCTTCGGGTCGCGCACCAGGGCCGTCACCTTGCCGCGCACCAGCGTCAGCGCGTAGATCGCCCGCCCGCTCGTGCCGGGCGTTAGCTTGACCATCGCGAGGTGGCGCGTCAGGGCGACGATGGCCGCCGCATCCAGGCCGGCGGCGCTCACCACGCTCACCCGCGGGGGCGCAGCGGGGCGGCTGACAGGCGCCGGTTCGCGCTGCTCGGTCGGGGGCGCCTGGATCCGCAGCGGATGCGGCTTCGGCGGCGGGGCGGCGGCGTAGCCACCCGTATTGAGCCGGCCGACCGATTTCTGGTCGGCCTCGTCTTGATCCTTGCCGAAGATGCCTTCGTAGCTCACGCCCTCCGGCAGCTCCACCGGCACGTCCACCGTCACGGCGCGGCCCTGCGGGTCGACGCGGACCTCCTCGCTGACGGCCACGAAGGCGGTGTAAGGCGACATCAGGTGGTAGTCGAGCGCGGTCGCCGTGGCTGCGGCGACGCCCTCCTTGGTCTCGCCGCCGAACATCGCGTCCTGCAGGCCCTTGAGGCGCGCGCGGGCCCAGAGGGTGGCGATCGCCGGGTGCCCCGCGCGGTCGAAGCGCACGGGCACGCGCTCGGAAAAGGCCGCGCCACCCGCCATCGTGCCCTCGACGCGGATCACGCCAGCCTTCGCGTCCGCCTTGCGCCCGAAGACCACCAGCGGCTGCGCGGCGAAGAGGTCCGGCGGGGCGGCCGGGTAGACCAGCGGCGAGGCGCCCTCGCCCTCCCACGTGACCTTGATGTCCATCAGCACGGGGTCGTTGATCTGGCGGAAGAACTTCTCGCAGACGGGCGTGATGTCCTCGTCCGCGCGCACCACGCGCATCGTGCCGCGGCCCACCTCGGCGAGCCGGTCGAGCAGGAAGCGGTTCACGGAGCTGCCCACGCCGAAGCTGTACAGCCGGGTGCCGCGCGGCAGGCGCTGCTGCACCGTCGCGATCACCACCTTCTCGTTGCCGATGTAGGCGTCGGTGAGCAGCACGACGCTGCGCAGCCGCCCCTGGCCCGCGGGCGGGAACTTCAGCACGGCGTCGATGCCGTTCATGAGCTCGGTGCCGCCATTCGCCTGCAGCGCGTCGACGTAGGCCAGGGCCCGCTTGCGGTTCGCCGCCGTGTTGGCGAGCGGCTTGTCCGACAGGCGGGTCGCGACGTTGGCGAAGTCGATCACCGTGAAGGTGTCGTCGGCGTTGAGGCCAGCCAGGAAGCGGCGCATGAGCGCCTGGCTCTGCGCGAGCGGGGCGCCGCTCTGCGAGCCGGAGGTGTCCATCAGGAAGACCACGTCCTTCGGCAGCACGGCGCGCGGCGGGACGTGGAGGGCCGGCACGAGGTACAGCCCGAAGTGGCCGCCGCGCGGGTCGGCCTCGCTCAGGACCTCGGTGCGCGTCGCCGGGCCCGCCACGCGGTAGCGCAGGATCAGGTCCTTGTTGGGGATGCGGTCGCCGGGCGCGAGCGTGACGACCTTGCCGCGGCCGCCGTCGTGCACGCGGATGCCGTGGGAGGTCGAGGCGATCGCCCCGGCCAGCGGCCCCTCGATCGCGACCTCGACGCGGATGTCGTGCCCCGAGCGGGTGCCGGGCCGCAACACCGGCGGCGAGATGCGCGCCGCGTCGGGCACCTGGTCCGTGCCGCCGGGCCCGGTCGGCGTGCCCGGGATGTAGCGCGGGCCGACGACCATCGGGAAGACGAACTCGTAGTCGCCGCCTTCGAACGCCAGGCTCTCGGCGTAGCGGATCGTCACCTCGATCGTCTCGCCCGGGCGGATGTTGGCGATCGCCTGGGTGAAGACGTTGTCGCGCTCCTGCTCGAGGAGGCCCGCCGTGCGGCCTGCCCGCCGGGCCTCCTCGTAGATCTTCCGCGCCTCGTCGCGCCGCTTGATCAGGCCCTTGATGACGCGCTTGCCGATGCGCAGCTCCATCTCGTCGACGGCCGCCTCATCGGGCAGCGGGAAGACGTAGATGGCTTCGAGGGCCTGCTTGAAGGGGTTCTTGAAGCGCTGCGTGACCTCGACGCGCGCGAGGTTGCCGGCGACGCGGGCGTGGACGTCGGTGTGCTCGAGGACGAAGGCGCCGGTGCCGTGCTTGGGATCGGCCGGGAAGAGGCCGCCGGGCGCGCGGTCCCGGTGGGCCAGCGTGACGGTGGCGGCGCGTGGCGCGGCGGTGGCGGCGCGTGGCGCGGCGAAGGCCGGCGGGCCGGGCGTGAAGGCCAGGGCGAGGGCCACGGTGGTCATGGCGAGCGGGCGAACGAGCATGGGCGGTCTCCGGTTGGCGGCGCGTTGCGTCGGGAACGAGGCGACCGATCATAGCGCATGATTCACGTTCGCGGGACGCGCCGATAACGCTCAGGCAACCATCTGGCGCCATCATGGCCTCGTTGCGGACGGAGACCTCATCCCCGGGCCCCGGAGGGCCAATCCCGACATGACCGAAAACGACTTCGCGCTCGCCGCGATCTTTTTGTTCGCCGTGATCGTCTACCTCAGCTGAGCTTCCTCAGCTGAGCGGTCTAGCGGCCCGCCAGGTACGCGACGACCGCCTCGGCGCTCTTGTCCGGCGGAAACACAGGATAGAAGACCTTCGCGACGACCCCGTCCTCGAGCACCAGCGCGAAGCGCTTCAACAGCGTCATATGCACCACCTCGAAGGTGGGCAGCCGGAGCGCGTTGGTCAGCTGGAGCGCAACGTCGCTCAGGACCGGGAACGGCAGGTGCAGGCGCGCGACCATCTCGCGCTGGTAGGCGGTGTCCTGCGTGCTCAGCCCGAAGACCGCCTCCACGCCGAGTTTCCGCAGATCATCGAAGTGGTCGCGGAAGCCGCAGCTCTGGGGCGTGCAGCCGCGCGCGCCCGGAATGGCGTCCCAGTCCGCGACGAGCGGCGGGCGATCGGGCAGGCCGGTGCGCGGATAGGCGTAGACCACCACGCGCCCCGCGATCAGGCTCAGGTCGACCGGCCCGCCGTCGGTCGACGGCAGGGCCAGCACAGGCAGCCGCAGGCCGGGCAGGTGGTCGCAGGCGCCGTCGTCGACGGGGGCGATCAGATCGTCGGGGAGGCGGTCGAGGTCGTCGGTACGCATGGGGTCCTCTTACCCACGGCGTGCCGTAGGTGAGTGGCTGGGGTACGACTACGCGACCACCGTCGCACGACGTAACATAAGTAGGAGCGTTCATGAGCCAAACGACCACCAAAACCACCGCCACCCTGCCCGGCGCGAACGTCACTGGCGTCGTCCGCGCGCCGATCGCCAAGGTATGGGAGCTCTACCGGAAGTTCGGCCCCGAGATCCTCTCGTGGTGGCCGATCTACGAGTGGGCGAAGCTCGAGGACCCTTGTGTCGACGAGGTCGGCTGCGTGCGGGCCTTCAAGACCAACACCGGCCGCACCTATCGCGAGAACCTCGTCGCCCGCGACGACGAGAAGTACGTGCTGAAGTACGGCCTACTCGACATCCAGCCCGCCGTGCCGACGCTGACGGACATCCAGACCACCGTCGAGTTCCAGGCCAAGAGCGCGACCGAGACGCTGGTGCACTGGACCTCCGAGGTCCACGCGTCGAGCATCTTCGCGGGCAAGATCGTCGCCACCCAGGAAGACGTTTACCGCGCCGCGATCGTCTCGCTCGACCGCCACTTCAACCCGAGCCTCGGCAAGCTCGCGCTGCGCGTGGTCTCGGCCGTCGGCCTCACCCGCCACGGCCTGCTGCCGCCCGACCCCTACGTGGTCGCCGACCTCGACCACACGGGCCCGAAGACGTCGAGCACGGCCACGCGCACGACCAACCCGCGCTGGGACGACAGCCTGGAGTTCGAGGTCGTGAGCCTCGACGGCAACTTGCGCCTCGGCGTGTGGGACTCCCGCGCCTTCGGCCATGACGACTTCCTCGGCAGCGTCGAGATCGACCTGCACGCCGTGCCCGCGGGCCACGCGGTCACCCGCAAGCTGGCGCTGCAGGAGGTGCCGGGCGGGGAGCTCACGGTGGAGCTCACGCTGACGCTGGAGGACGGCACGGACCACCTGGCCTACAGCGCCGCGGTGGAGGAGCAGCACCACGGCGAGGAGCTCTTGAAGGTGATCGCCGCGCTGCGCGACCAGACCGTCGAGATCTTCTCGCAGCTCGGCGAGGACGACCCGAAGGTCTACGGCTACGCCCGCTACGCGCGCGACCCGCTGTGCCCGGACGTGCCCTTCGAGAACCTGCCGCGCCTGGTCAAGGGCTATCCCGTCGGCCAGCTGCTGCCGCCCCACAAGATCGGCCACGTGGTCGAGCGCCTCACCGAGTACGTGTACGCGCAGGCGCAGTTCCCGAAGCGCCTCGCGGTGGAAGGCGCCGACCGCTGGCGCGCGCTCTACCACGGCCCGATCGCGCCGCCGGAGCCCGTGATCGCGCGCTACGCGGAAGACAGCGAGTTCGGGCGCCAGCTCCTGCAGGGCGTGAACCCGATGGTGATCGCACGCCTGACGGACCCTGCCAAGGTCCCGCCGGCGCTCGCGGGGCTCAGCGCCCAGGGCCTGACGGCGCCGCAGCTGGCCGAGGCGGGGCGCCTGTTCCTGCTCGATTACGCGCTGCTCGACGGCCTGCCGCAATACCGCGACATGTACTTTTACGCCCCGCTGGCGCTCGTTTACCGCGAGCTGCTCGACGGCGGCAAGTCGCGCCTGACCCTGCTCGGCTTCCAGCTCGCGCGCGGCGCCGACGCCGAGGTCTTCCAGGCGGGCCAGACGCCGCCCAACCGCTACAAGCTCGCGCGGCTCCACCTGGCCTGCGCCGACAACCAATACCACCAGTTCATCTTCCACCTCGGCTTCGCCCACCTGGCGATGGAGCCTTTCGCGGTCGCCCACCACAACGCGTTCCCGGCGGAGCACCCGATCGGGCGCTTCCTCGCGCCGCACTTCCGCGACACGATCGGCATCAACACGCTGGCGCGCCAGACCCTCGTCTCGCCGATCGTGCCCTTCACCGATCGCACCTTCTCGCCGGGCACCGTGGGCGCGATGCGCGTGTTCCTCAAGGCCTACGACGAGTGGGATTTCTGGGGCACGAGCTTCCCCGCGCACCTGGCCGCTCGCGGCTTCGACGAGGCCGGCACGGACGGCGTGGAGGGCTACAGCTACCGCGACGACGGCTTCTTGATCTGGAACGCGCTGACCGCCTACGTGCGGGACGTCGTGGAGACGGTCTACCAGGATGACGCCGCCGTCGCCGCGGACGCCGTGATCCAGGGCTGGGCCGCCGAGTGCGTGGACCCCGAACGCGCCGCGATCAAGGGCTTCCCCGCGCGCTTCGACACGCGCGACCTGCTCGTGCGGGCGCTGACGACGATCATCTTCACCTGCAGCGCCCAGCACTCGGCCGTGAACTTCCCGCAGTTCGATTACCTGAGCTACCTGCCCAACCGCCCCGATTCGATGTTCAAGCCGATGCCCACCGAGCGCGGCGAGGTCGACGAGGCGGCGATCCTCGATGCGATGCCGGGCTTCGCCACCATGCAGTTCCAGGTCATGTTCGCGCACATGCTGACGACGCCGAGCGACCACGTGCTCGCCGACCTCGAAGGCGCGCGCGATCTGTTCCCGGCGCTGCATGCCAAGCATGCCGCGCGCTTCGCGGAGATCTCGGCGGTGATTCAGGCGCGCAACACGGCGCTCGAGTCAGCCGGCGAGATGCCCTACCCGTACCTGCACCCCGAGCGGATCGCCGCCTCGATCGACGTGTAATCCTGCTCGCTCCGCTGGGGGCGGCTGACGAACGACCCCCGAGCCTGCGCTCGGGGGTCGTTCAAGTTGCGGGGCCAGGATCGATATCAGTGCATCGTCAGCTTCGCTTCGAAGCGGCAGATGCGCGGGAAGAGGCCGCCGTAGTCCGCCACCTCCCAGTCGTGGACCGAGGTGACCAGGAACGGGTCGCCCGTGATCGCGACGCCCGGGCAGCGGATGTTCGTCACGACGCGGTACCGGCCGTTCGCGAGCGGCGAGATCTCGATCGACTCGACGATGTGGTTGTCGATCTTCACGCGCGTCGGGAACGCCGCGTACCAGGTCCGCAGGCCGTCGAGCGTGGTGATGGGCTCGGGCTGGGTCGTGGTGTGGAACTCGAAGCCTTCGGGCGACAGCAGCTCGATGAGCGGCGTCGCGTCGCCTTCGTTGAGGTCCCAGATCGACATCCAGTGGTGGACCAGGCTCTTGATGCGGTTGACGACGTACTCGGTGCTCGCGGTGCGGGGTGCGGGCTGGGCGCTGACGGTCATGGGGCGATCCTTTCCGGGCAGAGTGTGGCGGCGGGGGCCAGGGCCTCCCTGTCACGCTGAGGTGAATCGTGTGCTCGTTCGGCGATTATACCCGGCGTCAGGCCGCCGGCCGACCCTCGAGGAAGGCCGTGAGCGCGCGGTGGGTGCGCGGGCCGTACTTGCCGTCGACGCCCGTGTCGCCGACGTTGAAGCCCCTGGCCTCCAGGAACCGCTGGAGGCCCTTCACGTCGTCGGGCTCGAGGCGGCCGTCGGCGATCGCCTGCCCGAGCGGCGTGCGCGCGAGCTCGGGCGCCCTGGCGACCGCCGCGCGCGCGAGCTCGAGCAGCGCCGGGTCGGCGCCGTTCTTCACGTAGCCCTGGCGGCCGAAGCGCTCGCGGTAGGCCGGCACCGGCCCGCCGGGCCGGATCGGCGCGGGCGGCAGCTCGAGCGCCGACGGCTCGCCGGGGCCGACCAGCTTGGGCGGGGCCACGGGCGCGGGCACCCTGCCCGGCGCGGCGGGCGCGAGGGGGGCGACGGGGTTGGGCCGTAAGCCGTCGAAGGCCACGGGGCGGCCGGCGGAGGTGAAGCCGTTCACCGTGGTGATCTTCACGACGTCGCCGGTCTTCGGCGAATGGAGCACCTTGCCGTCGCCGATGTAGATGCCGACGTGGCTCGCGGGGTTGCCGCGGAAGACCAGGTCGCCCGGCTTGAGGGCGTTCAAGGCCACCGGCTTGGCGCGGCGCTGTTGGATCGCGGCGGTGCCGTCGAAGTTGAGGCCGGCCATGCGCGCGGCCTGCTGGACGAGCCCGGAGCAGTCGACGGGGCCAGGGCCGCCCATCGTGCCGCCATGGCCGCCGCCCCACTTGTACGGCTGGCCCATGAAGCGCATCGCGTTCATCAAGAACCGATCCACCGGCGAGCCCAGCGCCGCCGCACCGGCCGGGGTCGCACGCCGCGCCGCGGCCATATTCATCCCGAGTGTCGCCATCGTCGTTCCTCACCAATCTCTCGCGATGCTTATCGCAGGGTTGGGAGGTGTCCATGCTGCGTTATCAGGGCGTTCTGCGTTAAAGCATGGCTAAATTTGCCGGTACTACTTTTCAGTTTCTAGCGGCCGGTGAACAATTGCGTCCAATACACCAGACCGTTGGAGGCGCGCACCGCGCCGATGCCCAGGTGCGAAAGGCCCGGGTTCAGGATGTTCGCCCGGTGGCCCGCGCTGGTCATCCAGGTTTTCACGACTTCCTCCGGCGTGCGCTGGCCGTAGGCGATGTTCTCGGCGGCCAGGCGGTGCGGGATGCCGGCCTGCTGGATGTGGAAGAACGGGCCGCGTCCGGGGCCCACGCGAGAGTCATCCCGGCGCCCGATCACACCGGCGTGACACGGCGCCCCTTAATGGTGAAAGTTCGGTGAACGTCGCAGCGAGGGGGCAAAGGGACGGCACTTCTCCTTAGCCCGGCCTTATTGAACGCGACCGCCTGCGTGATGCGGTTGTAATTCGGCGCGCCGACAACCGCCGAGGTGGCCGCTGCCGCCGTTCGCGATCCCGACGTATCAAGGAGGACTGGCTGGTGCGCATCGATCCCACGACCTTCTTGCCGACCACCGCCGCGGGAGCCGCCGGCGTGCCCGTGCCGGCGGCTGCGCCGCCCATGCGGCTGGTGACCTGGCTCGTGGCCGATCGCCAGGCGATCGCGCCGGGCGGCGATTCGGCGAATCGGGTGGTCGGTGGTCCGCTGCCGGTGGCGCCGGACGCGCCCTTCGATTTCGCGGCGCTCGACGCGAATGGTGACGGCGTGCTCTCGGGCAGCGAGTTCGCCGGCGTGCCGGAGGTGCTGCGGCTGGCGGCGGACGTCGATCGGAACGGCGAGCTCACGCGCGCAGAGGTCGCGGCGGTGAGGCCGCTCGCGCCAGCCCGGCCGATGCCTGTGGGCCCCATGCCTGCAGGACCTACGCCTGCGGGACCCGCGCCCCTGGCGCCGCCGTTTCCGATGCCCACTCCCGTTGCGCCGCTGGCCCCGCTGGCCCCGCCTCCGCCGCCCGCCCCGCCGGCTCCACCCCCACCCCCGCCACCGCCACCGCTCGCGCCGGTGGCGCCGCCCGCGCCGTTCAACCCGTTACCGGTAGCGCCGTTCAACCCGTCGCCCCCTGCGCCGTTCAGCCCCGCGCCCCCTGCGCCGTTCGATCCCTCGCCGCCTGCACCCTACGTTCCTGGCCCGGCGCCTTATGCACCGCCCGCGCCGTACATTCCGGCACCGGCGCCTTACGCACCGGCACCAGCGCCGTATGCGCCTCCTGCGCCATATGCGCCTCCTGCGCCCTACGTGCCGGCGCCAGCGCCGTACGCGCCTCCTGCGCCATACGTGCCGGCGCCGGCACCTTACTCGCCGCCAGCGCCGTACGTGCCGGCGCCGGCACCCTACACGCCGCCCACCCAGTACATCCCGCCTCCGGCCCCCTCACCGTCCCCGTCACCATCCCCAACGCCAACCCCCACCCCATCCCCCACGCCGTACATCCCGCCGCCTGCACCGGCCCCCGCGCCGGCCCCGACGCCGGTCGGGCCGCAGCCCGTGCCGGGCGTGGTCGTGCCGCCGTCGCCGCAGGCGGTGGCGCTGCGTCAGGCGATGGAGGCGGTGCTCACCCGGCGCACGTCGGGCACCAGCTTCGGCCGCATCGAGCGCGACCTGAGCGATTCCAACTTCCGGTCCGAGACGCGTCGCAAGGCCGGCACGGAGCTCCTCACCGCGAACCGGGCGGCCGAGGCCGAGCAGCTCGCGAAGCTGCCGGCGGAGCACCAGGCGGCGTACCAGCGCGTCGCGGCGGCCGTCGAGCGGGAGCCGATGGCGCGGGCCGCGCTGCTGCTGTTGCTCACGGAGGGCACGCTCACGAACACGCCCGCGGCGAGCGATGGCCTGGGGCTGCTCGCGCAGCTCGATCGCATGGCCGCGCAGGCGGTGGTGGGCGGCCTCGACCGCGGTGCGATGCTCGAGCACATCGTGTACGAGATCGCCCTGCCGTCCGCGATCAACCAGCAGAACCGCGGCACCTGCACGGTCGCCTCGATCCAGATCCTCGCGGCGATGCGCCACCCGGCCGAGTACGTGCGCATCGTCGCGGGCCTCGCGTCGCCGGACGGCAAGGTCACGCTCGCCGGCGGCGCGACGGTGGAGCGCAAGGCGGGCACCGAGCGCGACGACGGCACGAGCCGCTCGATCCCGTCGCGCTTGTGGCAGCCCACGATGATGGAGCTCGGCAACGGCCGGGCCACCTACAGCAACCGCTCCGATCGCCACTCCACGGGCGGCAGCGGCCTCGGACCCACCGACATGGACGTGGTGATGGAGCAGGTCTGGAACCGCAAGACCAACACCTATGGCCGCAGCCAGTCGATCATGGCGAAGATCGAGCAGGCCACGAATGCCGGCCTGCCGGTGCCGATCTGCATGAACGGCCACGCCGTGCTCGTGACCCGCGTGACCGCGGACCGCGTCTACCTCAACAACCCCTGGGGCACCGAGGACTCGTTCTCGCGCAGCTACTTCGCGCGCTGCGTGGTCGGGGCGAACGTGCTCACCGACGAGCCAGCCCCGCGCAAGGGCAGTTGACGGACACTTCACTTTCGCCAGGCCGGGTGATACGGCGGTGTAATTCGGCGGCGCGATGGCCGTCAGGGGGACCGCGCAGGCGGTCGCTCAGCCCTTCCAGCGCGACCACTGCTGCTTCCGGAACCGGTAAGTCGTCCTCGCTGCGGTGCGGGGGGTATGAGATATGCGCTATCCCCCGTGCCTGGTACCTCGCCATGATTCCTCCCGGTTGGGGCCGCTCGCTCGGCATGCTGACCGAGCTCGCCTTGCAGCTCCCGGCCTCGCGGCTCGAGGACCGTGGCGATCACCTCGTGATCCGCACGCCGGGTCAACCGGGGTACTACTGGGGCAACTTCCTGGCGTTCCGCGATCCGCCGGGGCCCGCTGCTGCCGTTGAATGGCCGCAGCGGTTCGAGGCGGCGTTCGGGGCGGAGCGCGACGTTCGGCATATGGCGTTCGGCTGGGACGATCCGACCGGCGCGCCCGGCCACGCCGCCGACTTCGCGCCCGCGGGCTTCGTGCTCGAGACCGGCAGCGTGCTCACCGCGGACGCAGTCCGCCCGCCCGCTCGGCCCACGGAAGGGCTGATGGTCAGGCCGTTGGCGGGCGACGCCGACTGGGCGGCCGCCACGACCAACCAGCTCGTGAGCCGCGTCGCTGGGCTGAACCCGGGGCCGTACGAGGTGGTCAAGCGCGCCCGCATGGCGACCTACAGGGCGATGGCGGAAGCCGGCCGCGGCGCGTGGTACGGGGCGTTCATGGGCGATCGGCTGGTCGCCGACCTGGGCATCTTCATGGTCGGCTCGGTGGGTCGGTTCCAGGCCGTGGGGACCCACCCCGACTACCGGGGGCGGGGTGTTTGCGCCACGCTGGTGCATGCCGCGGCGGCCCACGCGTTCACGGCCCTGGGGGCCGGGCGGCTCGCGATCGTGGCCGAGCCCGGCGAGGCCGGCGACCGGGTCTACCGGTCGCTCGGCTTCGTGCCGACGGAGCGGTTTGCCGGCACGCTGCGGATGCCGGCGGGCGATAAGGCGTAAGGGCCGGACCTCAGGAGGCGGTCTTGATGCGGCCGACTGCGGGACCGAGGCGCTTGCTGGACTTGATCAGCTCCACCAGCGCGTCGCGCTGGAGGACCTTGGTGGGCCGCTTCGGGGCGCTCGTCAGCATGGAGAAGCCGGAGGAACCCTCGGACATGTAGTCGTTCACGGCCACCTTGTACGTCCTGGCCGGGTCGAGCGGCTGGCCGCCGATGCGCACGTCCGCGATCGGGCCGGCGTTGCGGGTCAGCACGTAGGTCGCGTTCGCGACCGCGTGGCGCACGTGGTCGTTGGGCCTACGCTGCAGCGTCAGCATCTCGATCGCCGTCTTGCCCGACACTTCCTGGATCACGATTTCGTTGTCGAAGGGCAGCGCGTAGAACACGTCCTCCATCGTGATCGGGCCCGCGTTGATGGCGGCGCGCGGCGTGCCGCTGCTCGCCACCGCGAAGTCCACGCCGGCGTCGACCTTGCGGGCGCCGTAGAGCATCGCGTCGGCCACGAGGTTGTTCACGCCGCACTCGGCGTTCTCGGGGCGGTACTTGTCGAAGACCGCTGTCGCCTCGCCGATCACGGTGTTCAGGGTGCGCACCATCGGCGCGCGGTACGGCGCGATGATCGCCTCGACGCCGCGGTCCTGGGGCACTTGCTGGTCCATCGGGATGAGCGTGTTCTGCACGCCGGCGACCTGGCCGCCCGCGAGGGTCAGCCGCACCTTGCCGAGGTAGGCGCCGCCCATGCCGGTCGAGACGATGTGGGTCTTGCCGACCACCTTCGGCGGGTCGACCTGGATGTGCGTGTGGCCCGAGATGATCACGTCGATGCCGGGCACGGCGCTCGCGATGTCCTCGTCGCTCAGCGGCGCGGCCTCGTGGCCGTCGGCCTCGGCGTTGCCCGCGCCGTGGTTGAGTTTGGTGCCGACGTGCGAGAGCATCACGATCACGTCCGCTTCGTCGCGCAGCTTGGCGACCGCCGCCCTGGCCGAGAGGATCGGGTCGTAGTACTTCGCGCCCTTGAAGGCGGAGGCCGCGACGAGGCCGTTCACCTCGGTGATCAGCGCGAACATGCCCACGCGCACGGCGCCCACCTTCTTCACGGCGTAGCGCTGGCCGATGCCCTCGCCGAACGTGAGGTTGGTGGTGATCAGCGAGCCGTGGAAGTGCGGCATCACCTTCTTGAAGCCGGTCACGCCGTTGTCGAACTCGTGGTTGCCCACGGTGATGGCGTCGAAGCCGGCGGCATTCATGAGCTTCATCTCGGCTTCGCCTTTGTAGAAGTTGAAGTAGGGCGTGCCTTGCAGGTAGTCGCCCGAGTCCACGGCGATCGTCGCCGGGTCGCTGGCCTTCTCGCGCCGGATCGCGGCGGCCAGGCGGGCGAAGCCGCCCTTGCCGGCGTAGCGCGCGTTGTAGAAGTCCGCGGGGAACGGGTCGACGCGCGAGTGGATGTCGTTGGTGTAGAGCACGTTCACGGCGGCCGTGTGATCGCCGAGCCCGGCGTCGCGCGGCAGGCGCGGTTGCTGGCCCATCTTCGGTGCGCCGGGCGAGAGCGGGATCTCGCGGTGGCTCCTGGCCGAGGCGCCGACTTCGCCGCCGTCGCGGGCGAGCGCGGGCCCCATGGCGGGCAGGCCGCAGCCGTACGCGGCGATCGCGAGGGCCGCGGTGACGGCGCTGAACGGGAGATGGCGAAAACGGGACATGAAAATGGCCTCCGGGTGACGACGCCATGTTGTCGTCGTTCGGAGGCCCGAGACCGTTAAGTTGGAATTAATCGTGCCCGAAGGTTTGGGAAAGACTTGGTGGATTTCGGCGACCTGCTCGTCCCATTCGTCCCGCTAGTACTTCGTGAGCTTGTCGATCTCGGCGAGCGCCTTCTCGTAGTTCAGGTCGGAGCCGCCGTAGGCGGCGAGGTCGGCGTCGGCCTTCGTGGCGCCGCCGGCCGGGGCACTCTTTTTCGCCTCGTCGGAGCCCGCGAAGATGTCCTTGAAGTAGGTCAGCGGGTTGTTGCGGACGATGTCGTCCTTGCCCGTCACGAGCTCGACGCCGCGCGCGGCCACCCAGGTGATGGGCGACGCCGTGAAGAGGAGGGCCTTGCCGATCGCGCCGAAGTTGATGCCCATGATGACTCTCCTCCTGTCCGCCGCCGCGCCGGCGACGGTCTCCACGAGTTAGATATCCCGCCGAAACTGCAAAATGTTCGTTAAGTGTTCGTTTGCTTTGTTAGGTGTTTGTTAAATGACGCGCGGGGCGTCATTGCACGCCGGCGTCAGGCAGGCCCGTATACCGGTCGGGCAGCAGGAGGCCGAGCCACGGATCTGAGCGCGGCGTGAGGAAGACGTCGGCGTAGAGGCGGGCGTTCCAGGCCTCGAGGTCAACGTCCGGCGTGGCCTCCAGCCAGGCCTGGTGAACTTTCGGCCGCAGGTCGAGGCGGTTGCGCACCGTGTCGGCGGCGATGCTGCGCTCGAAGCTCGCGACCACGGCCGGCAGATCCGTCGCCGGGTCGGCGCCCGGCGGCAGATGATCGCGCATCAACGCGACGCTCGCGGGATGCAGGCGCCCGGCGTTGGCCGCCGCCGCGAGCCGGCTGACGGTCGCCTCGGTCAGCCACTCGGTCTGGGCGGGGGCTTCGCCGATCGCCCGCAAGAGCGGCATTTGCACGATCGCCTTGGACTCGGCGAGCTCGCCCGCTACCGCCGCGGGCGGCGTCGCCGTGGGCGACGTGCGAAGCAGCCGCGTGGACTCATCCCCCGCGCGCAGGTTGAGGCGGGCGAGCGCGACGTCGCGGGCCTGCACGAGCGTGTCGTACGCGTGGCGGTGGTAGCCGGTCAGGGCCTGGCGGCGCTCGGGCGTCGCCTTCCGCCAGCTCGCGAGCGCCGCGAAGCGGGCTGCTTCCAGCTCGGCCCGGAAGGGCAAGTGGCCCCACAGGCCGGGGATCGTATCCACCAGCCGGCCTTCGGGATCGAGCACATGGTGCGCGCTGTTGCCGGTGAGCGTGCGCCGCAGCTTGCGGCCATCGCCGAAGTCGATCGTCACCACCGGCACCGGCCGCTCGCTCGACCAGTGCAGGACGAAGCGCTCGCGCAGCATGGCCGCGACCTCCGGGTGGGCGTAGAGCGCCGTGCGGAAGAAACGGCTGTTCGCGCAGCTCAACGACTCGTCGAGCCGGCCCAGCAGCCGCAGCGAGAGGATCGGTCGGCCCGCGGCGCGGGCGGCGGCGCGGGCCGCGGCGAGCTCGGTGTGCCAGTACAGGCGGGAGGCATGGGCGTCGAGCTGGCCGGCCACCTTGTCGAAGGCGTGGCGAATGCGGCGCCAGGCCGCCTGGTCGGCGCTCGCGGCCTGGGCGGGCGGGTCCGGGAACCAGCGCGCGACCTGGGCGCCGTGGACGGCCCGCAGCGCCTCGAGGCCGGCGGGGCCGCGGGCGCGCAGGGTGGCGATCGCCGCCTCCGCGGTGCGGGCGTCGGGCGAGACGGCCTCGCGCGCCAGTTCGCGCGGCTCGGCGCCGGCGGCCGGCGCGGGGCCGGCCGGGAGCACCGCGGCCAGCACGACCAGGGCGATGGTGGCGGCCCGGCGGAGCCGGATCGGCTGGGGCGTGAGCGACATCGAATCCTCCTCGCGGCGAGCAAGCCTTCTGTTCCACGGAGCCGCCCGCGGCAAACCGCCGAGCCCGCTGAACCACGCGACCTGCCCTTTACGACCCTCGCTGCCGTTCGTCAAAATTCCGGAGTGGACGGGTTTCGCGTCACAACGGCGTGGCCGGAGCAGCGCAGGAGAATAATCGATGCGAATCGCCATCTTGGCTCCCATCGCGGAGCGCGTGCCGCCGCCGGCCTATGGCGGCATCGAGCTGATCGTCGCGTTGATTGCGGATGGCCTGGTCGATCGCGGGCATGACGTGACGCTCTTCGCGTCCGGCGACTCGATCACGCGGGCCCGGCTCGAAGCGATCCAGCCACGGCCCCTGCGCACGCTCGGCCTGCCGTGGTACCACGCGATGCCGCTCGAGACCCTGCATGTCGCCAACTGCTTCGAACAGGCGGCGTCGTTCGACGTGATCCACAACCACCTGGGCCCGATGGGGCTCTCCTATGCGGGCTTCGTGGACACGCCGGTGCTCACGACCCTCCATGGCCCGTTCGACGACTACAACCGCCCTCTGTTCGCCCATTACCGCAGCCAGCCGTACATCAGCATCAGCGATGCGCAGCGGCGCGGCGGACCGGACCTGAACTACGTGCGGACCATCTACAACGGGATCGACACCAGCCTCTTCCATGTCGGCCCGAAGCAGGGGTATTTGTTGCACATCGGGCGGCTGTCGCCCGAGAAGGGCACCCACCTCGCGGTGGAAGTGGCCCACCGGCTGGGCTATCCGCTGATCCTCGCGGGCAAGGTCGATCACACCGATCAGGCCTATTACGAGGAGAAGGTCCGGCCGCTGATCGACGGCGAGCTGGTGCGCTTCATCGGCGAGGTGGGCGGCCAGCCGAAGGCGGACCTCATGGCCGGCGCGGACGCCTTGCTGCACCCCGTGCAATGGCCTGAGCCGTTCGGGCTGGTCATGGCCGAGGCGATGGCGGCCGGCACGCCGGTGATCGCCTTCCCGGACGGGTCGATCCCCGAGGTGGTCGAGCACGGCGTGACGGGCTTCGTGGTCGATTCCGTGGAGGCGATGAGCGCCGCCGTGGCGCCGGCGAAGCGGCTCGACCCGGCGGTCTGCCGCCGCCGGGCAATCGAGCGCTTCGGCGCCGATCGGATGGTGGCCGAGTACGAAGCCGTCTACCACAGCCTGGAGCGGCTGACCGCGTCGAATGGCAAGGTCCATGAGATTGTCACGATCGAGCGGCTCGTCGAGGGCGGCAAGGCGATCTGATTCAGGCGATCGGAATTTGGCGATGCGCGGCGGGCGATCCGAATGTCGCATTTGTAAGCTTCCCCACGGATAAATCCGGGGGCATTCACCCTGCTACCCCGCCAGAAGGCAAGATAGCGAGTGTTCGGGACGCGTTACGCACGCCCCCAAGAGTCCGATGTTACGAGCGCCGTTGT
>JAKFEW010000034.1:0-11226 GCA_036675505.1 Candidatus Sericytochromatia bacterium | reverse complement strand
ACGAGGAGAGGAGGGGGTAGACCAAACCGATCACCCCGGGTAAATTCCAAGGGTCAGCGTCGCTCCGCTCCGAGGGGTGATCGGTTTCCCCGGATTGGGTGATCGGCTTCGTCGGATTACGCAAACACCTCATCCGCCGCGAGTGCGGACGCAATCTCAGCTTTGTAAGCGTCCTTGTTGGCTTCGAGGGTGGCGAGCTCCTGGATGAGCAAGCTCAGTCGCCGCGCCTAGTGGGGCGCGTCGACGCCGGCGCTCAGCTCGGCAAGCTCAACGACCTGGCGGATGGCGGCTTTCTTGACGCCCGTGCCGCCGACGGCGGCCCACACGGCGTCGAAGCCGGCGGCGGCGATGGTCCTGGGGGTGGGGAACTTAGCGAGAAGGCGCATGGGCGTGAGTGAGTCGAACAGCGAGAGCTGACGACGCTCGTAGGTGCCCACGCCCGGCGCGCGGAAGGTTTGGGTGCGAGCCCACACCCGGCGCAGTTCCGGGAAGAGCAGCATCACCAGCTGGGCGATACGGTTCTTGAGCTCGACGCCATGCCGGCTGAGCCGCTCGTACTCATCCGCCAGGCCCCCGAGCGCCGCTGAGGCGTCGTCGAGCTGCGGCAGTTCGAACAGGTCGACGGGCGCTGCGGGCTGGGTTGCAGCGAAGTAAAGCATCGCGACCATCGCCCGCGCGTCGTCGGCGTCGTTCTTGCCGGAAGCGGTCAGGTGGTGGACCTTACGGAACTGATTAACCCGGCGGGTATCGGCCCAGAGCACCTGGTGCGTGCCGAAGCCCGCGCGGAACAGGAAGTGACAGCAGGGCTTGGCGTAGCTCGGCTCGCTCAGGAACCGATATTGCTCGCGCGGCACGCCGGGGAACTGCTCGGCGAGAAAGTCGAGCAGAGCCACGTAGCCGAACCCGTCCTGGGCGAACACCCTGGTCGGGATCCAGCTGTAGCCGGGCTTGGTCAGCTGCCGTATCGACAGCTCCCGGCCGAGAACGAGAGCCACGGTCATCTGGTCGCCGTGGTGGTCGATGCCGATGAAGAGCGCGTCGTGCGCCTGGCGAAAGGCGAGCAGCAATTGCGCTTCAAGCGATGTGAGGGAAGAACCGGACGTGAATGAGTTCATGAATGCCTCCAAGGCTCATAGCCAAGAGGGCTAACCGATTCCCGGACACCTCGTGTGAAGCGATCCAAGCCTTGAAAGACCAGGCCGCAGATACCATCCAGTCCGTTGTTCGGCTAAGATCCAGAGGCCGGATGAGGCTGCGGCTCTCCCCGTGCCGTCAGGCGGCGGGTGCTCGGTTGCAGTCCATCTTCCGGTGTTCCCTGGGGCGTCTCCTGGCTGTTTGCGTAGAACACAACCATCCTAGAACGTCCCAGGGTTCCTCTTATCTCCTGATGGTAACTCTCCCCCTCCGGGGAGAGGGGAAGGGTGTGTGGTGTGGCAAATCGAAGCGTGCTCCATCGCAGGATAGGCCGTGAGGTCGGCGGTCTCCAGGATGATCGCCGCTGCCCGAGCGATCGCGCCCGGACCGCCCAGCAGCGCCCGCACCTCCGCGTAGCCGGCGCGAATCGGCTCGGGGTCTGCGATGAGCTGCAACGCAGCCTCCGCGAGCCGATCCGCCCGCGCATCTCCCTGGAGCAGCTCCGGCACCACCGCCCTGCCCGCCACGATGTTCGGTAGCGTCACGTGACGCACCTTGAGCAGCCGGCGCGCCAGGAACGCCGTCAGCGCCGAGACGCGGTAGGCCGCGACGCAGGGCACGTCCAAAATCGCGGCCTCCAGCACCACCGTGCCCGAGGCGGCGAGCGCGACGTCGGCGCTCGCCCAATCCGCCGGGCCGGCGTCGGTCGCGACGTCGATCGGCAGGCCCGTGCGCGCGACGGCCGCCCGCACCTCGGCTTCGAGCGCCGGCGCCGGAACCGGCAGCAAGAAGCGCGCGCCGGGATGCCGCGCTGCGATGAGCGCCGCGGCGCCCAGGAACGGCGGCAGCAGCCGGCGCACTTCCTGTGGCCGCGAGCCTGGCAGCAGGGCCACGAAAGGCGACCCTGGGGCCGGTGCGGGGGAAACCTCCGCGAGCAGGTCCATCAGCGGGTGGCCGACGAAGTCGACCCGGCCGCCGGCCGCCGCGTAGGTCTCGGCCTCGCCGTGGAAGACCGCGATCAGCCGGTCGGCGCTCGCGGCGACCATGGCGGCGCCGCCTGGCAGGCCCCAGAGCCATTCCTGCGGCAGGATGTAATACGCCGTCGGCACGCCGAGGGCGCGGGCGCGGATCGCGAGGCGCACGTTCGCACCCTGGTAGTCGATCAGGACGACGCAATCCGGGCGATGGACGGCGATCGCCGCCTCCGCGTCCTTGAAGGCCCGCATCACCGCGCGCACATGGGGCAGGTTCTCGGTCAGGCCGACCGCGCTGTGGGCCGTCACGTCGGCGACCAACGTTACGCCGGCCGCCGCCATGCGCGGACCTCCCACGCCCATGAGCCGTAGATCGGGCCGGACCTGCCGCAGGCGGGCGGCCAGCGCCGCGCCATGCACGTCGCCGGAGACCTCGCCCGCCGACAGGAAGATCAGCGCCCCATCGTTCAAGCCTCGGCCTCCAGGCCCGCGTCGTGGCGGGCGATGCCGCTGATGCCGCGCTCGGTGGATTGCAAGAAGGCGATCAGGTGGCGCAGCTCGGGCGACGGATCGAGCTTGCCCATCTCGCCGATCGCCTGCGCGATGTTCAGGCGGCTGCGGTAAATCAGCTTGAAGGCCTTCTTGAGCTGAAGGCGCGCGCCGGCCGGCACGTCGTGGCGCCGCAGGCCGACCACGTTGGGGCCATACACGCGCGGCGGGTTGCCCTCGGTGAGCATGTAGGGCGGCACGTCCTGGGCCAGCCGGCTCATAGCACCCACCATCGCCATCGCGCCGACGCGGATGAACTGGTGCAGGCCGGTCATGCCGCCGATCACCACGTGGTCCTCGAGGGTGACGTGGCCAGCCAACGTGACGCCGTTCGCGAGCACGCAGCCGTTGCCGACCACGCAGTCGTGGGCCACGTGGACGTAGGCCATGAGCAGGTTGTCGTTGCCGACCCGCGTCACGTCGCCATCGCCGGTCGCGCGGTTGATCGTGACGTGCTCGCGAACCGTGTTGCGATCGCCGAGCACGCAATAGGAGACGGCCCCGTTGTACTTGAGGTCCTGGGGCTGGCCACCGATCACGGCGCCGGCATGGATCCGGCAGTCGCGGCCGATCGTAGTGTGCGGCTCGATGATGGCGTGCGGGCCGATCACGGTGCCGGCGTCGATGAAGGTCCGTTCGCCGATCACGGCGTAGGGCCCGATCTCGACGCCCTCGGCGATCGCGGCGGTGGGGTGGACGACGGCGGTGGGATGGACCTGAATCATGATTACTCCGTGATCGTGAAGAGCAATTCGGCCTCGGCGGCGAGCTGGCCGTCCACCGTGGCGGTGGCCTTGACCTTGCCGAAGGCGCCCCGCAGCTTGAGGACCTCGACCGTCAGCAGGAGCTGATCGCCGGGGCCCACCACGCGGCGGAACCGGCAGTCATCGATGCCCGCGAACAGCGCGAGCTTGCCCTGGTTGGCTTCCTGCTGGAGCATCAGCACGGCGCCGACCTGCGCCAGGGCTTCGATGATCAGCACGCCCGGCATGATCGGCCGATCCGGGAAATGCCCCTGGAACTGCGGCTCGTTGGCCGTGACGTTCTTGAGCCCCACGGCGCGTTTGCCGGGCACGATCTCGGTGATGCGGTCGACGAGCAGGAAGGGATAGCGGTGCGGCAGCACCGCCAGGATGGCACGGGCGTCCATCACCGGAGAGACGGCGTCGGTCATGCGGGTGTTCCATCACTTTCAACAAGGATGAGCTCGGCAACGCGCCGCGCGAACGAGACATGCAACGCGTGGCCGGCCTTCACGGCCACCACGCGCCCGCGCCACCAGGCGCCGAGGAGCGCCAGGTCGCCCACCAGGTCGAGGGCCTTGTGCCGCACGAGCTCGTCCGGGAAGCGCAGCGGGCTGCTGAAGCCGTCGCGCCCGACCACCACGGCGCAATCGAGGCTGGCGCCCTTGGCGAGGCCGGCGGCGCGGATCGCCTCGACCTCCTCTTCGAGCGCGAAGGTCCGCGCGGGCGCGATCTCCGTGGCGAAGACGGCCGGCGTGAGCGTCGCCGTGTAGAGCATCGGGCCCGCGGGGGCGCGCCCGTAGTCGCAGGCGATCGTCACGCTCGTCTCCGGCCCCGGCACGACGGATACGCTGCGATCGCGCTCCGCGACGCCGGTTGCGGGTAGGTCGAGCAGCGGCCGCGGGGCGGCGAGCGCGACGACGCCGGCCTCCCGGATTGCCGCGACGAAGGGGGCGGCGCTGCCGTCGGCGATCGGCGCCTCCGGCCCATCGAGGGTGAGCAGGGCGTCGGTCACGCCGAGGCCCCACAGCGCCGCGAGCACGTGCTCCACCGTCGAAACCGTTGCGCCGTCCACCTCCAGCACGGTGGCGAGGTAGCCGGAGCGCACGAGGTCGGGCCGCGCGGGGATGCGCGGTGCGCCCGGCAGGTCGGCGCGGACGAAGACGTAACCATGGCCGGCCGGCGCCGGGGCAATCTCCAGGCGCACCGTCGTTCCTGTATGCACACCGATGCCTTCAAGAACGGCAATTCCAGCCAGCGTCCAGCGCTGGCTCCAGGGGGCGTCGGGCATTGTGGGATCGAAGGACGTCATCGTGAGCCAGGGGGCCGGTGTTCAGGCTCCATGGTACCAGATCCGGCGGTCGTTCGCTGTGATCAGTAATCCCGCAACAGCGCGCGCAGGCCGCCGGGTCCTTCCGTGTTGACCGTCAGCGTCACCTCGACGGCGCCGTCGGCGAAGGCCTTGCCCTTCACATCGGCGCTCGTGACGAGCGCACGCAGCCGGTCCTTGAGGTCCGGGTGGCGCGCGATCTGGTCGCGCAGCCGGCCCTGGCGGCCGCGCATCTCGAGCACGACCGCGAGCAGCCGCTTCTGGGCCGCGCTGACGGCGTTGGCGCGCGCGGCCTCGCCGTTGCCGCCGTCAATCGGCGGCAAGCCGACCGCCGAAATGCGCACGTAGCCACGGTTCCAATTCACCTCCCCGTAGGGCAGGGTCTGGTTCGGCGGGTCCGCGGCGAGCGCCGCGAGGGCGGGGAGCGCGATCAACGCGGCGACGGCGGCGATGAGCAGCAAGGGCTTACGCGCCAAGGCCGCCCCCTTCGCCTTCGATCGACTCGACGCGGCGCGCGAGGTCGGCGAGCTCCTGGCGCAGCGCCTCGAGCCGGCTGGGCGCGGCCTGGCGCCGCAGCTCTTCTTTGTGGGGGCGGGCCGGGAAGCCGCTCACCACGGTCCGTGGCGGGATGTCTTTGGTGACGCCCGAGCGCGCCAGCACCGTCGCGCCGTCGCCGATCGTGAGGTGGCCCGCGACGCCGACCTGGCCCGCGAGCGTCACGCGGTCCCCCACGGTGACCGAGCCTGAGATGCCGGTCTGGCTCACGATCAACACGTCCTCGCCGATGCGGTCGTTGTGCCCCAGGTGCACGAGGTTGTCGAGCTTCGTGCCCCGGCCGACGACCGTGGACCCGAAAGTTGCCCGGTCGATAGCAACGTTCGCGCCGGTTTCGACGTCGTCGCCGAGGATAACATTCCCCAGTTGGGGCACTTTGATGTGCCGGCCCGCCTCGTCCGGCGCGTAGCCGTAGCCGTCGGAGCCCACCACGGTGCCGGCGTGGAGGATCACGCGATCGCCCAGCCGGACTTCGTCGTAGACCACGACGTGCGGGTGGAGCACGCACCCCGTGCCGATCCGGACCCTCCGGCCGACCACCACGTGGGCCTGGAGCAAGGTGCCCGCGCCGATCGAAGCGTCCTCGCCGACGACCACGTACGGGCCGAGCGCCGCGTCCGACGCCACGCGTGCCGTGGGGTGGACCACCGCGGTGGGATGGATGCCCCGGTAGGGCGCCTCCGGGACGAAAAGCGCCATGATGCGGGCCATCGCCACCCGCGGGCGCGCCACGACGATCTGGGGCTTCGCGATCGCCTCGACGTGTCGAGGGACCACCGCGGCGGCCGCTGCGGAGGCCGCGATGCCATCCGCGTAGCGTGCCTCCAGCAAGAAGACCAGCGAACCGGGGTCCGCCGTCGCGGGGTCCGCAACCCCCGAGACGACCGCGTCGGGGTCGCCGACGACCGTGCCGCCCACGAGGTCGGCCAGGTGGCCGAGCGTGAATTCGGGGCGGGCGAACGTGTTGGCTTCGTCGTGGGACATCGGGATGAAGGCTCTCAATGGGCCGATCGGCAACGCCCCCGCCCAGCGGGCGGGGGCGCAGGCACTTCATGCCCCGTCGGCGGCCGTTTGCTACTTGAGGGCCTTGATCACGTCGGCCGTGATGTCGAGGCCGCCGTGCAGCACCGCGGCCTTGTCGAGCACGATGTCGCACTTGCGCTGGGCGGCGATGCGGTGGATGACCGACTCGATCTTGGTCTTCACGGTGGCCGAGAGCTTCTGCTCAAGGCCCATGGCTTTCTGCTTGAGCGGGGCCAGCTCCTTCTCGAACTGCTCGGTCATCTTCTGGATCTCGGCCTGGGTCTTGCCGGCCTTCTGGGCCTCGGCGATCTTCTTCTGGCGCTCGACGAACTCCTTCTGGTAGGCGGCGAGCTCCTGTTGCATCTGCCCCTGGGCCGTGCGTGCGCCCTGGTAGCTGACCAGGACCTTGGCGGTGTCGACGTACCCGATGGTGAGGGCGAACGCCGGCGCGGCGGGGGCGATGACGGTGATGGCGGCGATGCCGGCAGCGGCGATGAGGCGACGCATGACTATCCCTTTCTGCGAATGGCTGTCTGTCGGAGTGGTGTCAGAACTTCTGACCGATGGAGAAGTGGAATTGGCCCTGCTCCAATCCGTTCAGACCGTAGTCGAGGCGGATGGGTCCGAGCGGGGTGTTCAGGCGCAGGCCGGCTCCGTAGCCCGAGTGCAGCAGCGACGGGTCGAGCGCCTGGTCCCAGAAGATGCCGGTGTCGCCGAAGAAGACGCCGGAAACGATGTTGAAGATCGGGAAGCGGTACTCCAGGGAGCCCACGAAGGCATTGGAGCCCTGGAAATAGTTGATGCCGTACTTCTGGACCACGGGCGTGTTGAGGCCCACGAACTCGGGCCAGCCGCGCACCAGGTAGGGGCCGGTGGAGAAGAAGCGCTCGTAGGCGGGCACGATCCGGCCGCCGATCAGGCCGGCGCGCGTGCCGATCGCGATCGTGGTCTTCTCGGTGGGCGCCCAGGGCAGCGCAGGCATCGGGATGAAGTGGTTCATCGTGGCCGTGCCGCGCAGGAGCGGCATGTTGCCGTTCACCAGCGCGGGCTCGAACGTGAACTGGTTGAACCAGCCCTCGGTCGGGTTCATGATGATGTCGCGGGTGTCGAAGGTAGTGCCGACGCTGCCGCCGGTGATGTAGTCCGTGCCGCCCGGATCGACGGTGATCGGCTTGCCGGCCGTCTCTGGGAACACCGGCGCGTAGGCCGGCTTCGGGTTGCCGCCGGTCCAGAGGTTCTCGAACGTCTGGATGCGCTCGGCGCGGATGCCCAGCGTGCCGCGCCAGGGCGAGGTGAGCGGGTCGCCGAAGAGCGGCTTGCTCATGTTGAGGCTGGTGCCGATGCGGTCCTCGCGGAAGTCCGCGAGGAAGTTGTTGAAACGGCGCACGTAGAGGCTGCCGCCGAGGCCGGTCCGGTTCTCGTCGAACCACGGGTTGTAGTAGTTGAGCTCGCCGGCGATGCGCAGCTGCTGGCTGACCGAGAGGTCGAGGCCGACCTGCTGGCCCGAGCCGAAGACGTTGTCCTTCTTCACGCTGAACATGCCGAGGATGCCGTCCCGCGTGGAGTAGCCGGCGCCCAGGTTGATCGAGCCGGTCTGCTTCTCCTTCACGTCGATCACGAGGATGACCTCCTCGGATGCCCGCCCACTCGCCCCGCCGTCGGCGGTCGGGGCCGGCTCGAACTTGATGTTCAGCTCCTCGAAGTAGTTCAGGTTGTAGACGCGGCGCAGGTCGGCGTTGACCTTCTCGCGGTTGAAGATCTCGCCGGGCTTGGTCGCGATCTCGCGCAGGACCACGTACTCCTTGGTCTCCTCGTTGCCGCGCACCTTGATCGCCGCGATCTTGCCTTCCGCGATGCGGAAGCGCAGGATGCCGCCGGGCGCGACGCCCATGTCGGCCACGCGCGCGAGCGGGTAGCCGGCCTCGGTGTAGAGCTTCTGGATCTTGTCGACGGTTTCCTTGATGGCGTTGAAGTTGATGATGTCGCCCTTCATCTCCTTGAAGAGCCCCTCGAGCTTGGCCGGTTCGACCTTGGTCACGCCGTCGAAGGCGACGTCCCCCATCACGGGGTTCTCTACGACCTGGAAGATCAGCCGCTCGCCGCCAGGCACGGGCTCGGTGCCGGCCTTCACGTCCGCGAAGTAACCCATCCCGTAGATGCGCTGGATCGCGTCCAACACGTCGCTCCGGCCGGCCTTGTCGCCGATCGTGATCGGGGTGGAGAGCAGGATGCGGTCCTCGCTGATGCGCTGGTTGCCGCGCACGATGATTTCCTTGATGACCACCTTCTCTTCGGTGTCGCGCGGCGTCGGCGGCGCGACGCGCGGACCCTTGGGCGCGACGCCGCCTGGCGGCGGGGCGCCGGGGCCGTAATCCTCCGGCGCCTCGGCGGGTGCGGCCGGCTTCTTCTCGCCGGCGGGCTTGGGCGCTGGCTTGACGGGCTTGGCGGGCGCAGGCTTGGCCTGTGCGGGCGGCGCCACGGGCTTGGAGGCCGGTGTCGGGGCGGCGATCGCCGCCGGCGCGGCGATACCGAGGCCCATGGTCGCCGCGAGGAGCATGGCGAGGGTCGTGGAAGGCTGCTTTTCGGGCACGCTGGTCTCTTTCTGCGGCGTTGGGGCTGCGGCTACAAACAGGTGTGACGGCTCACGTTGCCATCTGGTTCCCCTTGTGCCGGAGACCGGCTCCGTTACAGGGATAGGGCCCTTCGACCGAGGGATTATAGCACGTTTGATCAGCGCTTCCGGCCGCCAGGCGTGCGAAACTCTTCGTCGGGTTGCACAGTTGCCGCGGTCCACACTGTATGGGACCATGATCCGCACCGTACCATCGCTGTAGGAGGCCTCCCCGATGCGCATCCTGATTACCGGCGGAGCCGGCTTCATCGGCTCACATCTCTGTGAGCGCCTGTTGGGCGAGGGCCACGACGTCATCGCGATGGACAACCTCGTCACCGGCGCCCGGGCGAACATCGCGCACCTCGAGGCCAACCCGCGCTTCTCGCTGATCGAGCACAACGTCACGCAGTATATCGATCTGGCCGGCCCGATCGACCGCATCTACCACTTCGCGAGCCCGGCGAGCCCGGTGGACTACGCCGAGCTGCCGATCCAGACGCTCAAGGTGGGCGCCCTCGGCACGCACAACGCGCTAGGCGTGGCGAAGGCGAAAGGGGCGCGCCTGCTGCTCGCCTCGACGTCGGAGGTCTACGGCGACCCGCTCGTGCACCCGCAGCCGGAGTCGTACTGGGGCAACGTGAACCCGATCGGCCCGCGCTCGTGCTATGACGAGGCCAAGCGCTTCGCCGAGGCCATCACGATGGCCTACCACCGCACGCATGGCGTCGAGACGCGCATCGTGCGCATCTTCAACACCTACGGCCCGCGCATGCGGCTCAACGACGGCCGCGCGATCCCGAACTTCCTCACCCAGGCGCTCAAGGCCGAGCCCATCACGGTTTATGGCGACGGCACGCAGACCCGCAGCTTCTGCTACGTGGACGACCTCGTGGAGGGCATCACCCGCCTGATGGAGTCGGGCGAGGACATGCCGGTCAACATCGGCAACCCGTCGGAGCTCACGCTGCTCGAGATGGCGGAGCGCATCAAATCGCGCACCGGCTCAGCCAGCGAGATCGTCTTCAAGCCATTGCCGCAGGACGACCCGAAGGTGCGCCGGCCGGACATCACCCGCGCCCGCACGATCCTCGGCTGGGAGCCGAAGGTCGATCTGGAGCAGGGCCTCGGGGCCACCGTGGCCCACTTCCGCAAGGCTCTCCTGAGCAGCGTCTAGCCCTCACCCCGATTCGAGTCGGGCGACGGCGTTCAGCGCTTGCCGAGCTTGTTCTGGGCCAGGATCAGCTTGTCCTGGACCATATTGAGCAACTGCTCGAGCTGGCGGAACTCCGTCGTATTGCCGGCACCCTGGGCGCGCAGCGCCTCGAGGCGCGTCGCGAGCGATTGGATCTGGCCGGCCAGGTGATCGACGATCTCCTTCGGGCTCGCCTCCGGGCCCGGCGCCGCCTGCGCGGCGGGCGGAGGAACCGGCGGCCGGGCGACCGGCTGCGGCGGGGCCGGGGGCTGGCCAGGTCGACCCGTCATCGGGCGCGCCGAGGGCGCCGCAGCGGGGCGCGGGCCGGCCGGGGGCACGACCTTCGAGGCCTGGGTGCCGGGCGGCGGCGCGGGACGTGCGGGCATGGCGGGCCTGGGGGGCACGGCGCCCGGCTTGGCCGGCTGCTGGCCGGGCTTGCCGGACTTGGGATCGTTCGGGTTTGTCATCAAGCTGCTCGCATCTCGGCGCCCGCGCGGGCGCCGAGACCTCTATACCCGATTGCCGGCTCCACCCGACGTTACCGGTGTCACAGAGTGCCGGACCCGAGCACGCCGGCGTCGGGCGGCCGGTCCGGTCAGTACTTGGTTACGGCGCCCTTCGCGACCTTGAAGGTGCCCTGCACCTTGAAGGTGCCGGCGCCGGCTTTGCCAGCCTCGCCGGCGAGGGCCGACGGCGCCAGGGCCGTGTCGAGGGTGAAGGCCCAGTCGTCGCCGTCGACCGCGACGACGACGGTGCCGGCGGTCGAGCTCCAGCCTTTGGCCTGACCGAGGTCACCTTCCATGTACCGGACCTCGCACTCGGGGGCCACGCCGTCGTCGTTCGTAGGCCGGGCCTGGTAGGTCTTGCCCGCGACCGGCTCCTTGAGGAACGCGACGGTCAAGACGCGAACCCTGGTCGCGCCGACCTCGGCGTCGTTGTAGACCCGAAAGCCGTCGTCGCCGTAGAGGCCAGTCCACACGGTTCCCTCGCCGAACGGGGTGGTGGTCACCGCCGCGCCCTGCACGTCGACGAAGGCCGGCGGACCGGACGCCGGAGCGGCGGACGGCGCCGCGGCCGGCGCGGTCGAGGCCGCGGCCGACGTGGGCGTGGCC
>JAKFEW010000071.1:0-47593 GCA_036675505.1 Candidatus Sericytochromatia bacterium | reverse complement strand
CGACGCCATGGCCGCGGCGGCCGAGGCCGACCCGGCCGCCGCCGGCGCGCGCGCGAGCGACGCCGCCGCGGCCTTCGAGTCGCTCGCGAGCGATCTCGACGCCGAGGCGCGCGCGATCTACCTGGCGCACCCCGCCCGCGCGGCGCTGTTCAACGCGATCGATCCGGGCGCCGGCTTGCCGCTCGCGCGGCTGCGCCGGTTGGCCGAGCTGATCGCGGACGTCACCGCCGCGCGCGGGCTCTCGGAGGTGATGGCGCGGGCGCTCGCGGGCTTCGCCGAGCTCGCCGAGGCCGACCGCGCGTTCCTGTTGCTTTACGACGGGCTCAAGCTGACCGACCAGTCGTTCTGGGGCATGGATCCGCGCGACACCGACGCCTTCAGCTCGTCGCTGGCCTTCAAGGCGCTCTGGAGCGATGAGCCGCTCTGGGTCGAGGACGTCGGCGCCGACGCCGAGCTGGGCGGCGCGGCCAGCGTCCAGGCGCTCGCGCTGCGTTCGGCCCTCGGCGTGCCGCTCTTCGACGGCGAGCGGACGATCGGCGTGGTGCTGGCCGACAGCCGCCGGGTGAACCCGCGCTTCGGCCCGGCCGAGCGCGAGTCCGTGCGGGCGCTGGCCTCCCACACGGCGGCGATGGTCGCGGCGGCGCGCGCCGAGGCGTTGACCGGCAGCCAGGCCACCGACCTCGAGGTCTTGCTCGACGTCGCCACCGCGCTGGCCGGCGAGCAGGACCCGGGCGCCGCCGGGCGCGCCGTGGCGGTCGCGGCACGGCGCAGGCTCGGTGCCGAGCGGGCGCTCGTGCTGCTCGGACCGGACCTGACGTGCGTCGCGGCGGTGGGGCCGGGCGGCCGCGACCTCGCGCCGGGCGATCGCCTGCCCAGCGGCACGGCCGCGCGCTGGGTCTGGGATGCCGGCGAGCCGGTGCACGTGATGGACGCCCAGTCGGACGAGGACTTGCAGGCCGCGAAGAGCGTGATGGCGCTGGATTTGCGGGCGATCGCCGCCGCGCCGATTCGCCATGGCGACGCCCGCTTCGGCGTGCTCTACACCGACGCCCGCACCACCACCGAGCCCGACGCCGCCGCCCTCGTCACGCTCGCCCGCATGGGCGAGCTGCTGGGGGCGTGCATGGCCAGATCGAGGTAAAACCCTTCCCCTCTTTCCAGCTCCCCCACGAACCCACCCAGGGAGCAAAAGGGTGCCGGGGTTGCTGCAACGAGAGCACCTGACTAAGTATTGTAGCGCGCCTGCCGGATCGGGCCCTCGTCGCTCAGCAGCTTCGAGAGCTCCGGATCCGCCATCACGTCGGCCACCGCCATCGGGCGCCCGTCCACCAGCATCGTCCCGGCCACCAGCCGCACGCCGTGGCTGTAGTCCGCGTACGACGCCTCATGCACGGTGCTCAAGCCCTGGATCGGCTTGCCGTTCGCCTGGTGCCAGCCGTAAATCGCGACCCGGCCCGGGTGCGCGGCCAGCTGGTTGCTCACGACGATGTCCTTCTTGTCGCCGGCCACCAGGCCCGCCGGCGGCCGCCCGCCGAGCTGGGCGTCGACCGCGTCGGCGTGGCGCCGGTAGTAGTCGTTCGACATCATCTGCGGCCCGGCGGGCAGCGGCTTGGGCGGGAGCCTGGTCTCGGCCTGCTTGTAGACGTCGTCCACCAGCTTGCGCGTCGGCAGCCCGCAGCCCAGGGCATCGGCGATGCGCTGGGCGGTGATCGGGCTCATCGGGATGCGCACGTGGTCCGCGTCCGAGCCGATCGCGAGGTAATCCGGCAGCACCTTCACGCGCCCGACCACCTCGCGGCCGTCCTTGGTGCGCATGCGCACCTCCACCTCGGGCATCTGGCGCAGGAAGTCCGGCACGTTGCCCGACAGGACCTCCTGGAGAATGGCTTCCTCGCGCTGGGCGCGCGAGAGGTGGGCGGTGCGGGCGAGGAACTCGCGGCCGCTGGCCGCCCCGGGCGGGCGCGGCGGCAACGCTGCCAGCGGGTCGGTGGGATCGATCGGGCGCGGTCCGGGGCCAGGGACGGGCGCCGGTCCAGGTGTCGGTGCCGGACCAGGTGTTGGGGCAGGACCGGGTGTTGGGGCAGGACCGGGCGACGGTGCGGGCGTCGGCGGCGTGACCGGGCCTGGCCCGGGGCCGGGGCCGCTGGACGGCTCAGCCGGGCCCGGCTCCGCGCCCTCCAGCAGCGCGAGCAGCGCGGCATGCGTCTTCGGCCCGAACTTCCCATCCACGCCGGCCGGTCCCAGATCCAGCCCACGCTCGGCGAGCAGGGTCTGGAGCGCCTTCACGGTCGCCGTGTCGATGCGGCCGGCGGCCACGGCCGGGCCCAGCGGCGGGCGGCGCAGCTCCGGCGCGGCCTCCATCGCGGCGGCCACGAGGTCGACGAGGCGGCGATCGCCCGGGTCCTTCACATACGCGTCCTGGCCGAAGAGCGCCCCGTAGGTGGGCCAGTCGTCGTCCGCGGCCCCCGGCGACGGTGGCCAGCCGGGACGGTCCGCCCCGAGGGCCGCGCGGTCCGCGGCCACCCCGGCCGGAGGCGGCGGGGGCGGCGGAGGTGGCGGAGGCGGAGGCGGCGCCACGGGCGCGGGGGGCGCCGGCACCGGGCCGGGAACGCCGGGGGGCGGGGCGCCGGGACCACCGATCGTCATGGGCGTGCTCAGCCCTCGTCGGCGATTTGCTGCTGCAGCAGCGGCACGGCGTTCTGCCGCACGGCGTCGATGAGGCCCACGAGGTGGGCCCGCTGCGCGTCCGTGGCACCCGCCACCGCCGCGGGATCGGTCTGGATTTGCTCCTGGGCGTAGGCGGTCACGGCGTCGAGCACCGTCACGACGTCGCCTTTCGTGAAGGCCTGCTTGTCGGACCAACCCATCTCCCCGAGCACCTTCTCGACCATCTCGGTGGAGCTGGAATGCCCCCACTCGGTGATCAACGCCAGGAATTTCGTGCGTTCGAGCGTGCTTTCCATCGTCCTCACCATCCGAACCAACCCGCGACCGTCTTGGCCGCGTTACTCGCCGCGTTGCCCACAGCACCCGCCGCGTCGCCGACGGCCGTCGCCGCGGTGCCCGCGGCCGAGCTGATGGTATCCCAGTTGTCGATCACGGCGGCGGTCGCCACCATCACGCCGCCGATGGCCGTGCCCGCCGGCGGGAAGAGCATCGCGGCGCTGCCGATCGCGGTCATGGCCCCGGTGGTCGCCGACTTGATGTCGGCCGGGTCCTTCATGATCGCGTTGGTGAACTGGACGGCGCCGGCCGCGGCGCCGAGCACCGGCACCACCTTGCCGCCGACCGTCGTCGCGGCGCTCGCGAAGCGCGTGCTGTTCGCGGCCGCGGTGGCGAACACCATGCCGCCGCCTTCGCCCATCCGGAGCGCACCCTGCGCCACCTCCAACGCGCCCTCGGTGTCGTTCGTGGCATCGCCGTCGTTCAGCTTGCCGACGCCGCCGGCCACCTGGGCGCCGCCGCCCACCACGCCGAGCGTGCCGCCGCCGATCATCATCGCGTTGCCGGCCCGCGTGCCCTCGCCGATCGTCTCGTTGAGCCGTTCGGCCACCTTGACGGTCTGGGACGCCGCGTTCCTGAAGGTCTCGGAGAGGCCGTTGGCCGTGTCACCCGCGCCACTCACCATGTCCACCATGCCCTGAGCGCTGTCGGTCAGGCCCTGCAGGGCCTCCGGATTGGCCAGCGCTTCGGCGGCGCGGGCGCCTCGGGCGGCCACGTCGCCGACCGTGCTGAGCGAGGGGAGCGTGAGCCGGCTCGTGCCGGGCTTGCCGGACAACGCCATCGCATCGCGTGCCGGCGCAGGCGAGCCGCCGTCGACCTGGGGCGTTTCGCCGCCCGCAGGCGCCGCGGGCGGCTCCGGCGGGCCGGCCAGATCCAGGCGGCCAGAGCCGTTTGGCGTCTGCAGCGGCGCGGTGCCTCGGTTTGGGGTGATCGGCATATCGGCCATGGCGAAGATCCTCCCGACAATCCAACGTGTCGTCGAAGGCTACTTTCCCGCGAGCCGCCGATGACGTTGCGTGATTTCATCGAGTTTTGATGAAACCCCAACAATCACCGCCGGCGAGTTAATGATTGAGGCGCTTGCGCAGGACGGCCGCGAGCTCGAACAGGCCGATGTGGGCGTCGGAAACGGCGGCGCCGCCGGCCGCCTGCATCAGCCAGCCCATCGGCGTGAGGTGGCTGAACAGGTAGCCGGGCACCCCCCACAGCGATTTCGGCTGTTCGCGCATCAGCGAGAAGCGGCCGGCCTCCGTCACGATCACCTCGGTCGTGCCATCCGCCAGGCGGCGCTCCGGGCTCACTTTGAGGGTGAACTCGCCCGACGTGAGGCCGTCGTGCATCTTGAACGCCATGCCGTCGGCGGTCGGCCGCCCTTCCACCGTGGCGCCCATCGATTCGGGCAGGTGGGGCAGGCGCATCTTGTCCGCGCGCGTCGTCCGATCGGCCCGGAACTGTTGTTCCACCGGCGTCACGGTGACCATGTTCGGCGCGAAGCCGTTCGGGCCGGTCGCAGGGCCCGGCAGCGCCGCGATCACGCGGTGGCGATCGGCGCCTGTCACGTGCACCTTGCGCACGTACGAGCCTTCCTTGCCGAGCGGGTGGATCGCGACCTTCCGCAGGCCATCCTTCACGGTCACCTCGCCCGCAGTCGTCCCGCGCCGCATCGCCGCCCTGGCCGCCTTCGAGACCGCGGCCGTGTCTTGGCCGAGGCCGCGGGAGACGGCCCCGCGCCCGACCTGGGCAGCCTTGCCGTGCGCGATTTCGCGCGCACCGCCGCGGAACAGGCCCATGAGCGAGCTGGCAATCTGGGGGAAATACATTCGACGTCTCCTCACCACGCATCCGCCCCGCGGATGAGGCCTTATCGGCGCCTGTGCGAGCCGGCCAGCCAAGACGTCTTCAAGCTTGGTTGAAGCGAAGGTAATGAGTTGTCTGGCCCCCTACATCCGGGTCGCGTGGGCCAGGGTCCTGGGCGAGCGCGAGACCTCGACCAGGACCTCCTCCGCCTGCTTGGGCGTGCACTCGGCCAGGTCGCCGAGCGACACCACGCCGACCGGGCGGTTGCCGTCCACCACCAGCAGGCGGCGGATCTTCGCTCGTTCCATGACCTTGATCGCTTCGTCGACATCCGCACTCAGCAGCACGCAGATCACGCCACAGGTCGCGAAGTCGATCGCCTTGGTCGTCGTGGGATCGACGCCCTGGGCGGTCGCCCGCACGGCGATGTCGCGATCGGTGATCACGCCGCAGACGCAACCGTTTTCCACGAGCGGGATGAAGCCGGTGTCCTCATCCAACATCTTCTGGGCGATTTCTTGGAGGGTCGCGTCGGAACCACACGTGATCGGGTTCGGCGTCATTACGTCACAAATACGTGTCATCTCTCCAATCCTCGGTTTGGGGACGGAGGCGTCCCCGATTACGATACAAAAGGACGCCATCGTTCACAACGTTCGCTGCCTCCCCACATTTGTCGGGTAAGTCTATGTCGACGCTGACAAACCAACCTGGAGCCAACCCCGTGGATGCTTTCATCATGATCGTCGAAGATGACCCCGGCATCCGTCGCCTCGTCACCTTCTTGCTCGAGAACGCCGGGTTCGATGTAGTTGCCCATGAGGACGCCCGCTCCGCGCGAGGTGCGCTCGGTGATGAGCCACCCGACCTGATCCTGCTTGACCTCGGGCTTCCAGATATGGATGGCATCGATTTCGCGAGAGAATTGCGCTCGCGTCCCGGATACCAGCGCGTGCCGATCGTCGCGCTCACTGCCCGTGGCCTGGCCGTCGACAAGTACGAAGCATTCAAAGCCGGCTTCGATGGTTACTTCACCAAGCCATTCGACCCGCTCGAGCTGGTGTACAGCATTCGCGCCTTCCTGCGCCTGGCCCGTCCCGGCTACGAAGTCTCCGCACCGGAACTCGGGCCAGCAGGTTTCCGGCTGGCTCCTGCGAAATTCACGGTCTCGACCGAGCGCGGTGATTTCACCCTCTCGCGGCTCGAGACCGCGATGCTCCTCTACTTGATGAAGCGTCCGCGCGAGGTCTTCTCGGCCACGCAACTCGCCAACGACGTCCTGAATGCCTCGCGCGGCCGCACCCGGACAGTCGATGCCGTCCATGCCCACATCCGAAACCTGCGATTCAAGTTGGAAGCGGACCCGAAGGACCCGAAGTGGATCAAGACGATGGGCAAGCGCGGTTACTACTTCGCGGATTGATCGGCGTGAGCCGCCAGCCGGCCGGCCGTCTCGGCGAGCCGGTCAGGCGAAGAGCCAGTCGACGTCGGCCGAGGTGAGCAACTTGCCCGCGGCGTCGGTCGCCAGGATGTCGCGCACGAGGCCCCGCTTTTCGGTTTGCAGGACCACGAGCTTCTCCTCGATGGTGTCGCGCGCGACCAGCTTGTAGTTGAACACCGGCCGCGTCTGGCCGATCCGGTGGGCGCGGTCGGTGGCCTGGTCCTCGCTGGCCGGGTTCCACCACGGATCGTAGTGGATCACGTAGTCGGCGCCGGTCAGGTTGAGCCCGCTGCCGCCCGCCTTCAGGCTGATCAGGAAGAGCGGCGCGCCGCCCGCGTTGAAGCGGTCGACGCGTTCCTGGCGATCGCGGGTGCCGCCGTCCAGGTACTCGTAGGGGATGCCCAGGCCATCGAGCTGGGCGCGCAGGATCGCGAGCATGCTGGTGAACTGGCTGAACACCAGCGCCCGGTGGCCGCCGGCGATCAGGTCCTGGATCAGCGCGAGGGCAGCGTCGAGCTTCCCGGACGCGAGGTGCAGCGTGTCCGGGGCGCCGAGCAGGGCCGGGTGGCAGCATACCTGTCGGAGCTTCAAGAGGGCGTCGAGGATGGTGATCCGGCTGCGCTCGAGGCCTTCGCTCGCCACCGTGCGCTGGATGCGGTCGCGGGCGCCTGTGAGGAGCGCGTCGTAGGCCCGGCGCTGGCCGGGCGAGAGGTCGCAGAAGTGCGTGATGTCGGTGCGCGGCGGCAGCTCCGGTGCGACCTGGGCTTTCAGGCGGCGCAGGATGAAGGGCGCGATCCGGGTCCGCAGCTCCTTGCGAGGGCCCGGCTCGCCGAGGGCGATCGGGTTGGCGTATTGGGTCCGGAACAGGTCGTCGCTGCCCAGCATGCCGGGCATCAGGAAGGCGAACAGGCTCCAGAGATCGCGGGTATCGTTCTCGATCGGGGTGCCGGTGAGGCAGAGCCGGTGTCGCGCCTTGAGCCGCCGCATCGCGACGGCGGTCAGCGACCGCGCGTTCTTGATCGCCTGGGCCTCGTCGAGGAGCACCGTGTGGTAGGTGTGGCGGCGATGGGCCTCGATGTCGAGCCGGGCGGTGGCGTAGGTGGTGATGACGACGTCGTGGGTGGCGATCGCCGCAAGGTCGCGGTCCGGCCCATGCAGCCGCAAGACCCGCAGCGACGGCACGAAGCGGCGAAGCTCCGCCTCCCAGTTCGCCACCACCGACGTCGGCGCGACGATCAGGCTCGGGCCCTCGTCGTTCGGGTGGTTCGCGGCCAATAGCGCGGCGGCCTGCACCGTCTTGCCGAGGCCCATGTCGTCAGCCAGGATGCCGTGCAGGCCGTGGTCGCGCAGAAAGGCGAGGTAGTTGAGGCCCTGCTGCTGGTACGTGCGCAGCGTGCCCTGGAAGGCCTGTGGCACGGGCACCTCGGCGATGCCCCCGAAAGTCTCGAGGCGCGCCCGGAAGACCTTCCAGCCCGCATCCACGACGACGTCCTCCGCCGCGTCGAGCAGCGACGCGATCACCGGCGCCTGGTGGCACGGCACGCGCAGGGCCTCGAGGCTGTTGGCCGCGCTCGCGCGCGCACCCAACCGCTCGCGCAGGCGGCGCTGGGTCGCGAGCCACTCCGCCGGCACCCGCGCCCACTCCCCGCCCCCGAGCTTCACGTAGCGGACGCCCCGCTCCAGGGCTTGCGCAAGCGACTGCCAGCCGACCGTTTGCCCGCCGAAGTCGACCTCGCTGTGGACGTCGAACCAGTCCGCGCCGGTGGTGATGCTGAGCCGCCCGCGGGGTGTCGCCCCGGTCAGCTTGAACACGCGCAGGCGCTCCCGGCCCACGATCTCCCAGCCAGCGCCCACGAGCGACGGCGCGTAGGACTCCAGGAAATCGAGCGCCGCCTCGCCGACCAGCACGTCCCCCGGCAGGACCTCGCGGAGCGACGCGAGCCACTGCGCCTCCGCGACCGGATCGCGCCGGAGCAGCGCCCCATCCGGGCCCCCCACCAGGCCCGCGGGCCCGTCGCTCGGATCGGCCTCGACCCGCTCCTCGCCGTAAACGAAGCCCACCCTGGCCACCAGCGCCTCGCCCGACTCCTCGAGCACCAGCTGCGGCCGCGGCGTGCCCTGCGGCCATTCGCCGAGCGGCGCCCCGCGGGCGTCCACGAGGACGCCGGCCTCGACGAGCGCCGGCAGCCAGCGCCGCTCGAACGCCGCGCGCTCGTGCTCCGGCACGTCGATGGGCGCGGTGTCGGCCCAGGCCGCCTCGGCCGCGGCGTCGACGCGGTAAACCTCGCCGCGCCAGGTCGCCCAGCGGGCGCCGGGTGGGCCGAACAGCACGGCGTCGGCTCGCTCCACCCGGCCGAGCGGCCCGTCGATGACCGGGCGGAGCTGCGGGCCGGTCGGGCCGTCGCTGAAGGCGAGGCTCGCGCGCAGCGCCAGCGTCGGGTGGATACGCAGGGGGCGCCGGCGCTCGTCCTCGACGCGCGGATGGAGCGCGAGCCTGGGCAGGAGTTCCTCGAGGCTTTCGTCCGGCAGCACCAGCCAGGAAACCGCGGTGCGGGTCTCGCCGTCGCGGAAAACGGGCTTGCGTGCCCGGATGCGGCGGATCACGGGCTCCACGATCTGGTCCGCCTCGGCATCGGTCGGGCCCACGCTGTAGAGGTGCCAGGCCAGCGCCTGGTGGCTCGCGCCGCTCGCGTGGTTCACCTGCAGCTGCAGCTCGGCGAAACCCTCGGGGCCCGGCCGCCAGCGCAGGCGGTAGGCGAACGTCGCGCGCACCGCGGGCGCCGGGGCGGCGGGCGTCGGCGTCGCCCAGGCGGCGAGCCGTGCTTGCCAGTCGGGGCTCGCCGCCGGCGCGACGCCGGGCGCGGGCGCCGGCTCGGTCACCGGGTCGCTCACCGACGCGGGTGCACCCGCGAGCGGCCGGACGGCGAGGGCGAGGGCGGCGGCGTGCACGCAGTTGCGGCGATCGGGGCAGGTGCAGGTGCTCGAGAACACGCCGCGCATGCGGTACAGCGTGATCACATAGGCCTGCGACCCAGCGGTCTGCGCGCTGGCGACAAGGTCTTCCGCGCGGGCCGCCTCGCCCCAGGTCACGTCCTGGAGGTTGGCCACCAACGCCAGGGCGCGGGAGTAGGCATCGGGGCCCACCCAGTCGCGGACGTCGGTATCGGTGAAGGGCATGGCACCGCTTTATTCCCTGGCAGCGCGTCTTCCCTTCCGAACTCGGCCTGACTGTTCGATGCCCGACGGGCGCAAGCCGGTTAGGCCGCCGCGGTCGCGTAGGTCGCCAGGAGCGCGCCGGTGGAGGTGACCTGGCTGTCGACCAGGCGGAACGCTCGGAGCCGGCCGTCGTCGCGGAAGACGCGCTTGCCGCCGCCGAGCACGAGTGGGTCGATCATGAGCCGGTACTCGTCGATCAGCTCGAGGTCGGCCAGCGACTGGACCAGCGCCAGGCTGCCGATCACGACGAGGTCCCCGCCTTCCGCTTGCTTGAGGCCGTGCACCGCTTCCGCGAGATCGCCCTGGAGCACCGTCGAATGCTGCCAGGCCAGCGGCCCGGTGAGTGTCCGCGACGCCACATACTTCGGCAGGGTGTTCAGCGAGCGGGCGAAGTCCTGTGCTTCCTCGGGCGCGGTCGGCCAGTACGCCGCGAAGATCTCGTAGGTGCGGCGCCCCAGCAAGAAGCCGCCCACCCCGACGATGCTCTTCGTGACCCATTGGTCGGCGAGTTCGTCCATGTAGCGCATGTGCCAGCCGCCGTGCGCGAAGCCGCCGGACGGATCCTCGTCCTTCCCGCCGGGCGCCTGCCCGACGCCGTCGAGGCTCATGAACTCGCAGACGATCAACTTGCGCATCGCGGTCTCCTCGAGCGGTGGCTCGCCACCGGGCGCCGACGGCCTCGGGCCGGGCTCGAGCGCCGCCCGAGCCGGCCGGTCCCATTGTCCGTCCGGTCTCCGCGAGGGCCACCATTCGGACGAGCGAAACGGGTGACGTTTCGCGAAACCAGCACGTCACGCAGCTTGCAAGTCTGGCGATAGTTCCAGCGCGGCAGGTTCGACGTCCACGTCACTGCGACGATCTTCTTGTCCGCACCCGCGAGACTTCGCGATAGCCACCTCCGGCGCCATTTCAATGGTGCCGCCAAAGTTCTTCCGCGCGGACGCGGCCCAAGCGCTTCGCGGAAAAGAATTTCGATCTCTTTTCGAGGCGTGTGTCGATTTCGCCCGTCGCCGATCGTTTACCTTTCAGAGACGGCCCACGGCCAGAAAGGAAATCCCCAATGAGGTTCATGGTTCTGATCAAGGCGAACGAGAAGTCCGAGGCCGGCGTGATGCCCTCCGACCAGCTCCTCACCGAGATGGGCAAGTTCAACGAGGAATTGGAGAAGGCCGGCATCCTGCTCGACGTCAACGGCCTCGCGCCCAGCTCGCATGGCGCGCGCGTGAAGCTCTCGCCCAACAACCCGCCTGTGGTGACCGACGGCCCCTTCGCCGAGACCAAGGAGTTGCTCGCCGGCTACTGGATCCTCGAGGTGAAGTCGAAGGAAGAGGCAATCGAGTGGGTCAAACGCATCCCGAACCCGGACGGCGAAACGACCGAAATCGAGATCCGATGGATGCCCAGCCTCGAAGACTTCCCGCAGGAGCAACCGGCGATCCAGTAGGAGGCTGAGCTGCTCGCGGAGATCGAGATACAGAAGGCCTCGCGCTGACCGCGCCCCGCGCTTGCCGCGGGCCCACCGAGGTGCTTTGATCCGTCGGCATGGCGGATCGAAGCACCCGGGAGACGATCGAAGCGGTCTGGCGCATCGAGGCGCCGCGGCTCATGGCCGGCCTGGTGCGCCTCACCGGCGACGTCGGCCTGGCCGAGGACCTCGCGCAGGAGGCCTTCATCGCCGCCTTCGAGCACTGGGGACACGCCGGCGTGCCGGCGAAGCCCGGCGCCTGGCTCATGACCACCGCGCGCAACCGCGCGCTCGACATGTTCAGGCGCCACGCGCGCCTGGCCGAGAAACACCAGGAACTGGCCCGGGACCTGACCATCCAGGAGGAGGTCGGCGCGCCTGACTTCGACGCTGCGTTGGAGCCCATGATCGAAGACGACATGCTGCGCCTGATGCTGATCGCGTGCCACCCGGTGCTGTCGCCGGAGGCCCGCGTCGCGCTGACCCTGCGCATGGTCGGCGGCCTGACGACGGACGAGATCGCCCGCGCCTTCCTGGTGCCCGAGCCGACGGTCGCCCAGCGCATCGTGCGCGCCAAGCGCGCGCTCGGCCAGGCCGACGTGCCCTTCGAAGTGCCGGCCGGCGACAAGCTGACCGCGCGCGTGGGCTCGGTCCTGGCGGTGCTCTACCTGATCTTCAACGAAGGCTACGCCGCCAGCTCCGGCGACGACTGGCTGCGCCCGGCGCTGTGCGCCGACGCGCTGCGCATCGGCCGCGTGCTCGCCGGCCTCGTGCCCGACCAGCCCGAGGTGCACGGCCTGCTGGCCCTGATGTCGCTCCAGGCCTCGCGTTCCGCCGCGCGCGTCGGGCCGGACGGCGAGCCCGTGCTCCTACTCGACCAGGACCGCACCCGCTGGGATCGCCTCGCCATCCGCAACGGGCTCGCGGCCCTCGCGCGGGCCGAGGCCCTGGGCGGCGCGCGCGGCCCCTACGCCCTCCAGGCAGCGGTGGCGGCCTGCCACGCCCGGGCCGTGCGCCCTGAAGACACGGACTGGGTGCGCATCGCGGCGATCTACCGCGACCTCGCCGAGGTGTCGCCCTCGCCGGTGGTCGAGCTGAACCGGGCCGTGGCCGTCGCGATGGCCGATGGCCCGGCCGCCGGGCTGCCCCTGGTCGACGCGCTCCTGGAGGAGCCGGCGCTCCGGGGCTACCACCTGTTGCCCAGCGTGCGCGGCGACTTCCTGTTCAAGTTGGGCCGCCTGGCCGAGGCGCGCGCCGAGTTCGAGCGCGCGGCCGGCATGACGCGCAACACCCGCGAGCAGCGTCTGCTGCGTGACCGCGCCGCGGCCTGCGGCGAATGAAACGAAAGACCCGCGAGTTGGTGTTGCTGGTCGCCGGCTACCTGCCCTGGATAGTGGGCCCTGCCGAGTCCGAACGGCTCTTGCCGGTTGCCGTACAGGTACTGGACCAGCCGCTGCAACTGTAGCCCCGGCCAAAACAGCACGGCCCCCGGAAACCCGGAGGCCGTTGCTATTAGGAGCGCGCCGACCAGGACTTGAACCTGGGACCTTCTGATTCGTAGTCAGACGCTCTATCCAACTGAGCTACCAGCGCGAGTCGACTCCATTATATCAGGGCCCGGCCCACCGCCGCAACCCGGGCGCCTGGCCAGGGTAGGAAGCGAGCGAGGATGGATGACCCATGACCCACCCCGCGATCCGCACCACCGTGGCCCTCGGGCTTGCCGCCACGCTTTCCGGCTGCTCGCTGATCGGGCTGCTCAACGCCCTGTCCGATGCCGGGGCCTCGCGGGCGCGCGCGGCCATCCGCTACGCCGGCCCGACGGCGCCTGCGCGGCTCGCGCTCGACGCCTACGTGCCCAGGCCCGGCCGGCACCGGCGGCCGGGGCCGCGGCCCGTGGTGGTGTTCTTCTACGGCGGCTTCTGGGAATCCGGCGCACGGCGCGACTACGCGTTCGTCGGCGAGGCGCTGGCCGAGCAGGGCTTCGTGGCGGTGCTGCCGGACTACCGCGTCTACCCGGAGGTCCGGTTCCCGGCGTTCCTCGAGGATGGCGCCAGGGCCGTGCGCTGGGCGGTGGACCATGCCGCGGAGCTGGGCGGCGACCCGGCGCGGGTCTTCGTGATGGGCCACTCGGCGGGCGCGCACATCGCGGCGATGCTCGCGCTCGACGAGCGTTGGCTGCGGGAGGCCGGGGTGCGGCGCTCGCGCTTGCGGGGGATGGTGGGGCTCGCGGGGCTCTACGCGTTCGCGCCGGACGACTTGCCGTTCGCGCCGGCGAAGACGGCGGACCTCTTCGGCGTGGGGCGGGCGTGGGCGGAGACGCAGCCGATCACCTACGTCGACGGTGGGGAGCCGCCGCTGTACTTGCTGCACGGGGAGCCGGACGAGCTCGTGAAGGTGGGGAATACGCAGCGGTTGGCGGAGCGGGTGCGGGCGCTGGGTGGTCGTGTGGATGTGCGGACGTACGCCGGGATGGGGCACGAGGCGATCGTGGCGGCGCTGGCGCGGCCGACGCGGTTCGCGGGGCCGGTGTTGGCGGATGTGGCGGGGTGGCTCGAGGGGAACGATTGACTTCGCGCGCCGGGGTTACCAGTTGCCGCCTGGGCCGCCGAAGGGGAGGCCGCCTGGCAGGGTGGGGTTGGTGGGGGCGGATTTCACGCGCTTGATGCTGAAATCGATGAAGTTGCCCTTCATCACCCGCTGGCGCTCGGTCAGGCTCCAGAAGTGGTCGACGGCGCCCGGATCCAGGCCGACGACCATCGCGTGGACCAGCTGCTGTGCGCGGCCCGCGTGCTTCTTGGCCTGCTCGTCGTACGGATTGGCCGCCGCCTGGCCGAAGATGCCGAGCGCCTCGATCAGCGTGGCGCCCATCGCCTGGCCATGGTCGGTCATCGCCTTGAAGTAGCCGGCCGCCTCCTTGTCGCCCTTCGCGATCAGGCTCTCACCGAGCACGCCCAGCGTCTCGGCGGTCTGGAAGCGCGTGCCGATGCGGTGGGAGAGCAGCAGCGCGCCCTTCGCGATGGTGGCGGCGCCGTCGAAGTCTTCCCGGCGCAGCGCGATGTACGCCTGCGCCTTGAGCACGTGGACCTCGAGGCCCTTGGCCTCGCCGGCGCGGGCGATCGCCAGCGCCTGCTCGAGGTCCGCCTCCGCGCCCGCGAGGTCGCCGAGCCGCGCGCGCACCTCGCCGAGCATCGCCAAAACATGGCCGTCGGGCTCGGTGTTGCCGGTCTCGGCGAGCAGCGCGCGCAGCGCCTCGCCGGCCTCAAGGGCCTCTTGCAGTCGGCCCATCACGATCAGGAAGGCCACGCGGTGCTCCTGGATGCGGGCCTCGAGGAACTTGTTGTTGCTCGAGCTGAACAGGCTGACGGCCTCGTTCATCGCCTTCGTCGCCTCGGTCAGGCGGCCCTGGTAGGCCTTGCCGGCCGAGCGGAAGGTGAGGGCCAGGGCGTGGACGACGCCCAGGCCATGCGCGAGCCCGATCGCATCGGCCTGCTCCGCGCACTTCACGCCTTCCGCGAGCTCGCCGAGCTCGTACGCGGTGATGGCCTGGTTGAGCAGCGCGTACGCCTCCTCCTCCTTGAGGCCGAGCTCCGCGCAGATCCGGCGGTTCGCCTCGAAGGCGTCCCAGGCGTCGCGGAAGTCGCCGCGCTTGTGGTGGGCCGCGCCGAGCAGGTTGTAAGCATTCTGGAGCCCCACCTTGTTGCCGGCCGCGTCCAGCAGGCCGACGGCCTCCTGCAGGTGGGCCACGCCCTCCGCGGCCCGCTCGGGCAGGGCGGCCACGTACAGGTGCCCCAGGAACGCCAGCGCCTCGGCCGTCGCCATCTCGTCCGCCACCTCGCGCGCGAGCGCGAGCGCCTCGGTGCTCTGCTGGATCGCGCCCGCGAGGTCGCCGCACATGAAGCGCAGCACGCAGCTCGTGAGGTAGCTGCGCGCGGCCGAGGCCTTGTCGCCCGCGTTCAGCGAGATCTCGAGCGAGCGCTCGCAGCAGACGAGGGCCTCGTTCAGGTTGTCCTCGCTGGTGTAGCAGTCCGCGAGCGCCGTGAACATGCGCGAGAGGTAGGTGGAGGCGTTCACCTGCTGGGCCAGCGGGATGGCGGCGAGGTACATCGCCTTGGCGCCCTGGATGTCGCCCGAGAGGCGCCGGGAGTCGCCCAGCAGCCGTTGCGCGAGCAGCCGCGGCTTGTGCCAGCGGGGCGCGTCGTCGGCCTTGAGCAGCGTGAGCGCGGTGCCCAGGTAGTGCTCGGCCTCCTTGGTGGCGAAGAGGTTCGCGCTGCGGCGACCGGCCTCGAGCGCGAACATCACGATCTTGTCGGGCCGGCAGCCCAACACCGCGTGGTCCGCGACCGCCTTGACCAGCTCGAAGGGCGCCTCGCGCACGTTCATGCGGCCGATGCGGCGTTCGAGGGCGGCGGCCACGCGGGCGTGCATGGCCGTGCGGTGCTCGGGCGTGAAGCTCTCGTAGACGACCTCCTTGAAGAGGTCCTGGGCCCAGCCGTAGGTCTTGGTCTCGTCGTCCTGGGCGAGGATCTGGTGGCGCAGCAGCGTGCCCAGCGCGTCGAAGAGGCGCTCGTCGCCGAAGCCGGTCAGCTCCTTGAGCAGCGGCAGGTCGAAGGCCCGGCCGAGGGTGGCGGCGATGCGGGCCACGCCGATGGCGTCTTCGGGCAGGGCGGCCAGCTTGCGCATCAGCAGGCCCTGGAGGTCGCGCGGCAAGGCGCCCTGGTCGAGCTCCACGTCGGTGGTCCAGCCGCCGGGCCGCGGTTGCAGCACGCCTGCGGCGACCAGGTGCTCGAGCAGGCGCTCCACGTGGAAGGGGTTGCCCTCGGACAGGCGCCCGATCGTCGCGAGGAACGGCTTGGCCACCTGATCGGTGGCGAGCACGGCGCCGACCAGGCGGGCGATCGCCCCCTCGCCGAGCCGCGTCAGCGCGATGCACGCCGCGCCACCCACCCAATCGGCGGCCGGCAACGATCGCGAGGCGACCAGCCGCAAGATCGGCAGCCCCTGCAAGTTGCGCTGGAGGTAATCGAGGAGCTCGACGGACAGGGCATCCGCGGCATGCCAGTCCTCGAGCAGCACCACGAAGGGCTGCTTGACCGCGAGCGCCGCGAAGAGCGTCGTGATCGCGCCTTGCAGGCGCACCTTCTCCTTCGCGGGGTCGTCGAGCTCGGGCGCGGCCCCGCCGCCGAGCTCGGGCACCAGGCTCGCGAGGACGGGCGCCTGCGCGGTCAGCAGCGCGGGGACCTGCTCGCGGAAGGTCGGCACCAGCCCGCTGAGGATCTCGCGAAACGGCGCGTAGGGCGTGCTGGCCTCGCCACGCCCGGTCCCCGTGACGAAAGGCAAGGTGCCCTCGAGCTGCACCGCCGAGCGGAAATCCTTCAAGAGCCGGCTCTTGCCGATGCCGGGCGGGCCGTGCAGCACGATCGTCGTGCCGGGCTCGCCCATCACGAGGCTGCCGAGCGCGTCGAAGAGCTGCATCGTCTCGTAGTCGCGGCCGATCAGCGGCGGCGCGAGCAAGGTCTTCGCGACAGCGCCGCCGTCGAAGCCCAACGCCTCCATCACCTCGCCCGCCGACTGGAAGCGCTCGAGCGGCTCCTTGGCGAGCAGGCGGGCGGTCACGTCGGCCAGGCGCGCGTCGGCCGTCGGCAAGGGCGGCGGCGGCTCCGAGACGTGCGCGCGCAGGATCTCCACGCGGGCGCCGCGCTCGAAAGGGAGCCTGGTCGTGACCATCTCGTGGATCAGGGCACCCACGGCGTAGAGGTCCGCGCGCTGGTCGACCGGGCCGCGCTTGATCACCTCGGGCGCCAGGTAGCCGAGCGTGCCGCTGATCGGCAGGTCCTGGGCGCCTGCATACTCCATCAGGCCGAAGTCCATCAGCTTGACCTCGCCGTCGGGCGTCAGGCGGACGTTCGCCGACTTGAGGTCGCGGTGCACGAGCCCGAGCGCATGCACGTGGCCGAGCGCCTCGAGCAGCTGCGGCAAGATTTTCATGATCGTCGCGTGATCGAGCGGAAGCAGCTCGTCGAGCCCCTTGCCCGGCACGACCTCCATCGTGAAGTAGGGCACGCCGTCTTCCAGCACGCCGAAGTCGTGGACCGCGCAGCAGTTCGGGTGCCGCAGCTGGGTCATCAGGCGGAACTCTTGCTTGAAGCGCAGCACCGCCTGGTCGCCGACGTCACCGATGACGCGCTTCAGCGCGACCCGCTGGCCGGTCGCCGTGTCCTCGACGTGCCAGACGATGCCCATCGCGCCGCTGCCGAGCTCCGCGAGGGTGCGGTAACGGTTGGCGATCAGGTCGTTCATGCGGCAGGGGTCCGGTCGGGTGAGGGGCGCGATCGGGACGGATGATCGGGCTCCATTCATATTCCCCCAGCGGGCGCGGATGCCTCGATACGAACTCGATACATCGCCCACCCGCCGACCTCGGATCAGCCGGAACACTGTATCCGTGCGGCGATTCGCCAGCTTTAACCCCACGTTAATATCTGTGATGGGGCTTCGACGCCGCGGCCCGCTACCTTGGAGACCGGCCCCACCCCATCCCGTCCCGGAGGAACCCCCTTGGTCCTGATGCGAGGCAGCCTCCCCTTCGTCTTCACCCGGCCGGCGCCGCCGGTCGAGGTCGCGATCGTCGTGCCACCGGGCGCGGACCGGGAGGTCGCGGTGCTCACCGCGGCGATCGCCGCCCGCCTGGGCAAGCGGGTGCGGGTCACGCGTTACGAGGCGGCCACGCGCGCCGAGACCCAGGACGCGGCGCGGCGGGCGATCGCCGCCGGTTGCGACGTGCTGGCGCCGTTCGGCGGCGACGAGGCCGTCGCCGAGGTCTTCGCCGCGTCGCGCGGCTTCGACGTGCCGCTGTTGCTCGTGCCGTTCGGGCAGACAACCGAGCATGCGCGGGCGATCGGCCACCGCACGGTGCCCGACGTCGTCGCCGCGCTGGACCGCGGGCGGGTCCGGCGGGTCGATATGGTGCGCTGCAGCTTCCGCGGCAGCGACGGCCGGGCGCACCAGGCGATCGTCTGTCCGCCGACCGGCTACGGCCTGGTCGCCGAGCTGCGCCGGATGTGGCAGCTGCCCATCGACGACCCGGCCGTCCAGGCCGCCCCGACCCCCCGCCTCATGGGCCTCGAGATGGTGGCCGAGGCGCTGCCGCTGCTGTGCCGCCCGGCCAATGCCTGACGGTTGGTGAGACGTTGTTATGTCAAATATAATTGGGCCATGAAAAGCGTGAAGGTCCTCGTCGTCGAGGACGAGCCGGGCAACCAGGAAGTCGCGCGCGTGATCCTCGAGAGCGCCGGCCATGCGGTGGTGGTGTGCGAGAACGGCCAGGTGGCCGTCGATCTCCTGCGCGGCGGCCCGGCGGACTTCGACCTGATCCTGATGGACATCCTGATGCCCGTGATGGACGGGCTGGAAGCCACCCAGATCCTCAAGGCCGATCCGAAGACGCACGGCATTCCCATCATCTGCGTATCCGCCCGTGCGAGCGGCGTCGATCGCGAGGTGGGCGCCGACGCGGGCTGCGACCACTACATGACGAAGCCTTTCCGCCGCTCGGACCTGCTCGCGGTCATCGCCGGCGTCCTCGAGCGACACCACGTCCTGACGAAGGATGAGTCGGCCGAGATGCGCTCGGCGCGGCCCCTCATCGTTCGCGCGCCCGGCGCGAACGAGTTCCGGTCGCCCATGGAGTGACCCGGCCGCGCGTGGATCTGCGCTACACTATGCTCGGCCGTCGATCGTCGGGAGTCAGGAAGGCGAACTCGTGGACCAGAGCCGCAGATCCTTGAAAAGACTTTGCCGGACGCTGGCGGCCCAATCCGAGGTCCAGACGACGAGGCAGACCATGGCGGCGGCCATGGCGACGGCCCTCATGCTGCTCCGGCGCATCCTGGACCCGAATGCCACCCCCGGCGATTTCGTCGATGGCGGCAACGGCTTCGTTTCGGCCTTCGCGCCGGAATTCGACGCGCTGCTCGGGAGCATTCCGGCGCTCGCATGCCGCCGGGCAGACGTCGCGGACCTGGGTGCTTCGACCCTCGGGCACCTCGCGGCCTGGGTCGCCACCGTCGCGCCGCCTTTCGACGACTACCTCGCCTGGATGTACCAGTACCTCAAGCAAGACCGCGAACGCGCGGCCTTCGCGCATTCGCTCACGCCCGGCGCCCAGATGCCGATGGGTGACGTGCTGCCGACGACGCAGTTCTTCACCGAGGCCTATATGGTGCGCCACCTGGTCGATCGGGCCCTCGAAGGTGCCGCCGTGGGGCCGGGCGAGGATTGGCGGCTCATCGATCCGGCCTGCGGCGGCGGCAACTTCCTCCAGTACGCGCTGGCGGTGCTGGCGGAGCGCCGGCCGGGGCCCGACGGGGAGGCGCACCTCCGCGAGCTTTTGGAACACACGCTCGTGGGCTACGAGCTGGATCGCGACCTCGCCGAGATCGCCTGCCTGGGCCTGTTCCTGAAGGCGGCCCAGCTCGGCGGCCGCCCCCGGCACGTGCGCTTCGCCGTCTATACGGCCCTGAGCCCGGCCGACGTTCATGGGGCGCTGCCGCTGGCCGACGCCGCGGCGCCGAAGCTGATGCGCGCCTGCGACGGCGCGGAAGTGGATTATGCGGACGTGCTCGGTGCCCGGCGCTACGCCGCCGTCGTGACGAATCCGCCGTTCATGGGGCCGCGGACCATGCCCGACGATCTGCGGCGCTACCTGAAAGCCCGCTTCCCCGGTTCACGCGGCGACCTCTGCGTCGCCTTCTTCGCCCGCTGCCTGGAGCTCGCGCGCCCCGGGGCCCGCGTCGGCCTGGTGGTCCAGACCGGCTGGATGTTCTTGCACACCTTGAAGCCCTGGCGCGACCACCTGCTCGCGACCTACCGGCTGAACGAAGTGGTCGACCTGGGCGCCGGCGCCTTCACCGACCTGAACGGCGAGAAGGCGACCGTCGCGCTGGTCTCGCTGGAGCTGGCGCCTCCCGGCGCGTCGGCGACCCTGCTCGCGCTCGCCTCCCTGCCGCGCAAGGACAAGCCGGCGGTGCTCAAGCACGGCGCCATCCCGCCCGAGCGGCGCCTCGAAGGACCCCAGGCCCGCTTGTTCGGGGGGGCAGACGTCGGTTTCGACCGTCGCACGGCCTTGCCACCCTATGCCTCGGTGGCGACGCCCATGCAGGGCACCTCCACCGGCGACAACGCCCGCTTCATCGATTTCTATTGGCGCCATGTCGGCGATCCGGACTGGGTGCCCGTGAGCAAGGGCGGCGGCTACTGCAAGTGGAGCGGGCTCGACCAGTACGTCGTCCGCTGGGGGCCGGACGCCGCGCACGTGCGCGCGCAGCCAGGCTCGGCGCTGCGCAACCTCCAGCACATGGCGGGCACCGCGCTGGTGTTCAGCGATACAGGGACGCTCGGCATGAGCGTCAGGCTGTTACGGCCCGGGCAGGTCTTCATCGCCTCGGGGCCGGGCATCCGCGTCCACGCGGGCGACGCCTTCGCCCACCTCGCGTTCCTCAATTCCCGGCTGGCCTCCCACCTCTTGCGGCGGTTGACCCCCAAGCTGACGATCGCGGCCGGCTACATCGCCAGGCTGCCGCTCGCCGACGGCCTCGTGACCGACCCTTCGCTCGCCGAGTGGGCGCGCGCCTGCGTCGCGGCGAAGGACCGGACGGCCGGGCGGAAGCTCGCGAACCCGTTGTACCAGCCGGCGGATTTCGGGTCGTACGACGACTGGAACGACGCCGTCAGCGCCGCGATTTCGGCCGATCTCCAGGATGAGCTCGCCCGCCTGGAGCTCGAAGGCCGCATCGAGGCTCACGTCCGCGACGCCTTCGGCCTCACGCCGGCCGAGCGGGCGGACCTCGAGCGCGAATGCGGCAACCCGGCCGCGTGGTACCCGGATCGGACGCCGGACCTTTCGGCCGACGCGCTGGACGCCGAGTTGGCCAGCATGCTCGACGCCGCGGCCCGCTTCGCCGTCTCGAAGCGCCGGCGGTTCGGCACGGAGGGCGTGCTCGAGGAGCTGGCGGTCCGGTACGCCTGCGCGCCGGCGGCGATCGCGCGGCTGATCCAGAAGCGCCTCCCGGACCTCGTGCGCCTCCGCGCGCTGTACCGCGATGATTTCATCCACCGCGCGACGCTCCATGCCATCGGCCTGCTGCCGGGTCAGTCGACGGCGAGCGAAAGTGCCTTGCCGATCAACGAGCTATCGGCCCGGCTGCTGGCGGCCGTGCCGGCCCTGGCCAGCTTATCGCCCGACCAGTGGCTGACCCACACCCTGCCGGACCTCCACGCGCGCGCGTTCTACGGCGCGCCGCTGCTGGCTCGGGGCCAGGCCCGCGTGGCCGAGCTGGCCGCGACCCGATGACCGGTCGCGACCCGATGGCGATGGCCGAGGACCTCACGGCATCGATCCTGGCGCTCACCTGCGACCAGGTGAACGCCGAGCTCGGCGCGTCGCTCGGCGATGACGCCGGCGTCGATCCGGCCGCCTTGCTGCTCGCGAAGACCAGGGCGCTCGCCGCCTGCCTGAGCGCGCTCGCCGTGCGCGCGATGCTGGACGCCGGCTGGGGGCCGCCCGCGAGCGGCGATTTCGCGGCCGATCTCGCGATCGCCGAGCGCTGGGGCGCGAGCGCCGCCTTCCCGCTGCCGCCGGCCGCCTGGCCCGAGTCGCTGCGCACGCGTGTCGCGCGCTGGTATGCGGACCTGCCGGCGGTCGGCGCGGCATCGCCGCCGCTCGCCGCCACCTACGAGGCCGTGCTGGCGTACGAGCCGCGCCTCACGGCGGGCCGGTTCGTCCTCGCGGCGGAGAAGGGCACGCGGAACCGTTCGGGTTCCTACTACACCCCGCAGGACCTCGCGGAGGTGACCGTGCGGCGCGTCCTCGATGCCGCGATCGCGCGCCGCTTCGGCCTTGCCGACGCCTCGACGCGTCCCGCCGCCGTGCGCGACGCGCGCGCCCAGCTGGTGCCGTGGGTTTCCGCGTTGCGGACGATCGATTTCACCTGTGGCACCGGGCGCTTCCTGGTCGCCGCGGTTCATGCGGTCGACGCCACGGTCTTGTCGGCGTGCGGGTTGTCGCCGACCGAGCGGGCAGCGGCGTTGCAGGCCTTCGCGCGGGGCCTCGCCGGGGTCGACGTCGATCCGATCGCGCTCGCGCTCGCCCGCTGCGAGGTGGCCCTGGCGACAGGCGACCCGGCCCTGCTGCGCGCCACCGGCCCGCGCTTCTTGCACGGCAATCCCCTGCGTCACGCCCCCGGCGCCGATGCAGCCACCCTGCGGTTCGCGCTCGCGGCGAGCGGCTTCCTGCACGACGCGCGGCTCGGCCTGGCGCGCGAGGTGGTGGCGGGCCTCGCGCCGGGCGGGTTCGACCTGGTCGTCGGCAACCCGCCTTGGGAGAAGCTGCGGCTCGAGGAGCGGTCGTTCTTCCGGCCCTACGCCCCGGCGATCGCCGAGGCCGCGAAGAAGGATGAGCGCAGCGCGGCGATCGCCGGGCTCGCCCGTTCGATGCCGCGCCTGCACCAGTACTACGTCACGCAAGGCGCCGACCTCGACGACCTGAAACAATCGATTTCCGCCGACCCGACGTTCGCCGCGTCCGCCGCCGGCGAGCTCAACACCAATGCGCTCTTCACCGAGCTCGCCGCCCGCAGCCTGGCGGCCGACGGCAGCGCGTGCCTCATCGTGAAGAGCGCGCTCGTCGTATCGCCCGCGAACTCCCGGCTCTTCGGCTTCCTGCTCGACCGCGGCCTCGTGTCCGGCTGCTACGACTTCATCAACCGCGAGCGGATCTTCCCGATCGACAGCCGGGAGCGCTTCGCAGCCCTGTTCCTCGGACGCGGCGAGGCGCCAGGTTTCGCGTTCGCCTCGGGCCTGACCGCGCCACGCGACCTCGAGCCGGGCTGCCCGGCGGTCCGGCTCGACGCCGACCTCTTGCGCTTCTTGAACCCGCTCACCGGCATGATTCCGGCGGTCAGCACCTCCGACGAGCTGGCCTTCCTCGTCCGCACGGCCCGCGAGCATCCGACCTTCGGCGAGGCCTATCCGGCCTGCAAGTACGGGCGGCTCGTCCATTACACCAGCCACGCCGCCGACATCGTCGCGGTGAGCGCCGCGGACACGATCCCGGTCTACGAGGGGAAGTTCATCGAACAATACGAGGGCCGCTTCGCGACCTACGCCGGGCTCCCCGCCGCCCAGCGCTACGGCCCCAAGGCCTCGGCCTCGCCGATCGCCCCGGCCGCCAGGCGCGATCCCCACCTGGTCCCGGAAGCCCGCTACCACATCCGCCAGGCGCGCTGGACGCGCCTCACGAAGCACTACCCGGCGCCCTATTCGTTGATGTGGCGCAGCCTGACGTCGGCCACGAACCGCCGCACCTGTATCGCGACGATCCTGCCGCACATGCCGGCCTCCCAATCGATCCAGTTCCTGCAGCTCCCGGACCCGCGCGAGCTCGCGATCGTGTTGGCGATCTTCAACTCCGTGCCGTTCGACTACATCGTGCGGCTCAAGCTCGCCGGCATCGACCTCACCCAGACGATCATCAAGCAGGTCTCGGTCCCCGGCCCCGCGGTGTTCGCGCGCCGCGAGCGGTTCGACGGCCGCGAGGCCACGCTGCGCGACCACCTGCTCGGCCGGGTGGCGACGCTGCTCGCCGATGACGCGCGGCTCTGGTCGTTCTGCGACGCGATTCGCCCGGCGGGATGGCCGTCGGTGCCGGCCGACCAGCTGGACCGCCCGCAAGTGCAGCTGGAGCTCGATCGGCTGATCGCCAGGGCCTACGGCCTGAGCGAGGCGGAATTCGCAGCCATCCTGGGCGGCTTTCTCCCCGCGAGCGAGACCAGCCGCAAGGATCCCGTCAAATCAGGCCGTGGTAGCTGAGGAACGCCTCGCCTTCCAGCACGCCCCACCAGCGGCCGGGCTTGCTCGCGCCGCCCCGCTGGTTCTCGTCGACGAAGCGGCTTTCAGCCTTCAAGCGCTCGAGGGTGTCGCCATCCTGAACGTCCAGCCGGTAATGATGCTCGCCGGTAGCGGTGAATACCAGCACCTTGTTGTTCAACTGCTGGCGGACCACGTCGGGCATGGTGGTTCCATCAGCGGCGACACCGAGCATGAGCAGCCGCCACATCCCGTTGCCCTTGAAGTAGCTGATGCGGTTGCCGTGGAATATCCGGCCGCCGAAGTCGAGGCTCACCGACAGGTCGCCTTCCACGTTCGGCGGCGGCCATCCGAACAAATGAACCGATCCGGGGGCGGTGCGGCGGCGCTTTGCTGTTTTCGAAAGGTCGAGCTGGTTGCCGGAAGCCCCGGTCATTCGCTGCGTCTCACACCAAAAGCGGTTCGCACCGGGGATTGCGGTCGGGAACGCTCCGCTCGGATCGGCCGTGGCCGCCTGCCCGGGCTGCTTCGAAACGGTGATCCCAGGAAAGCGTGCCTGTAACTCCTTCCGTGCCTGCTTGGCCGCCTCGGAAAGTTCGACCAGCGGCTTGGCGGGTGGCGGTTCGGCCGACACGACCAGCTCTGCGGCCTTGAACAACGCGATCAGCTCACGGTCGAGCAGCTGGGCGTGCTGGTCGAATTCGGCATGCGCGTAAAACGACTCGATTTCGGCGAGGAAGGCCGCACCCTCGGGGTCGCCTTCGTCGAACGTCACGACGACCGAGTTCTCGACGTTGCGCTCCCAGCCACGCGTCGTCATATTGCTCGAGCCGACGATGATCAGGTTGGTCTCACCGCGGAAGACGTACGTCTTCGGATGGTAGATGATCGGCTGCGCTTCGACGGCCGAGAACCTGATGACCCGTACCTCGGCGGGCACGTCGAGGAGCGCCTCGAGTGCAGGAATCGTGGTCACCTCGAGGTCGCCTCCGACGAAGAGCGCCACGCGGCGATCGGGCCGGCCGGCGACGAACTGGCCGATGAGCCCGGCCAACTGCCGCGCGACGCCAATGCTGACGTAGGCCGCATAGGCCGTGAACGAGGTGTAGTAGGGGTCGCGCAAGGCGTCGCGCAGAAGATCCCCGACACGAGCCATCGAAGGGCCTGGCAGCCCCTGACCCACGAACTGAACGCGCATTGACGCTTCTCCTCGGTCGTTAGAGTAGGGGGAGGCGTCGCCGCCTCCGCCTACTCGTCGAACCGGACGGGCGGATCTCCCGCATCCAGCTCTCCAACGACGTTGCCCATTAGCAGGGGGCGGGAGCGATCTGGCTGGTGAGGCTCACCAGCCGTTTCCTTTGGAAGAACGCGACGGTGTATACGGCATTATACTTGCTTCTCACCGTCACGTGTCTGCGGATGAAGCTCCGCAGGCGCATCCGAATCCAGGCGTCCAGTTCCTCGGCGACCGTCTCCCAGTTCGAGCCACGGAAGTACCGGCCCCAGCCCCGAATCGTCGGGTTGAGACGCGTGATGACCTCCTCCAGGTTCTTTCCTTGATGGCGCCTAGTCAGCTGCCGCACCTTTTCCTTGAAGCTGGCGGGCGAAATTCGCGAAGTCGGGTGACTGCATGAGAAAACCCGCTTCCCTACCGGGAAACGGGTCTACATCAGCGCGCCGACCAGGACTTGAACCTGGGACCTTCTGATTCGTAGTCAGACGCTCTATCCAACTGAGCTACCAGCGCAAAAACAACAGGAGCGGAGAGGGCGGGATTCGAACCCGCGATACCGGTTTAAGCCGGTATAACTTCTTAGCAGGAAGCCGCTTTCGACCGTACTCAGCCACCTCTCCTGAAGTGGTATCATCCTATCATGGCCTGCATCCGCGGGTCAAGACGCCGCGCCGCGTGCGGCTTGACGCCCCCGATCGGGCAGACCTACAATGGGCCTCACCGATTGAACAGAACCCCACGGAGGATTCCATAATGGCCAACCCCATCACCACCACCGACGCCAGCTTCCAGAAAGACGTGCTCGAAGCCAGCACGCCCGTCCTCGTGGACTTCTGGGCGACGTGGTGCGGACCCTGCAAGATGATCGCCCCCGTGCTCGAGGAGATCGCCACGGAGCACGCCGGCAAGCTGACGATCGCCAAGCTCGACGTCGATCAGAACGCCGCCTCCGCGCAGAAGTACAGCGTCATGAGCATCCCCACGCTGATCCTCTTCAAGAACGGCCAGCCCGCCGAGCGCCTGGTCGGCTACATGTCGAAGGAGCAGTTGCTCGCGAAGCTCCAGCCCGCGCTGGTCTAGACCACCGAACGAGTTGGGCCCCCGCCGAGGCGGGGGCCCATTTTGTCGGGAGGCTCAGTCCGCCATCGCGTGGCGGATGTGCTTGCGCACCGAAAGCGCGCTGCCGACCGCGCCGAGGCCCATGCCGATCACCGTGAGGTAGGTCAGCACCTGCGCCGTCGACACGAAGTCGAGCTGCATCGGCACGAACGGGAAGAGCTCCTGCCACTTCGCGAACGTGAAGTAACGCCAGGACACCAGCGCGGCCCCGGTCAGCATCGCGCCGAACAGGCCGAAGAGCATGCCCTCGAGCAGGAACGGCCAGGCGATGAAGGCGTTGGACGCGCCGACCAGGTGCATGATCTCGATTTCCCGGCGTCGCGCCATCACGGCGAGCCGGATGGTGTTCATGATGATCGCCAGGCTGGCGACGCCCAGGATGCCGCTGATCACCAGGCCGGCCGCGCGGATGAAGCCCGAGAACTCGCTCAGCTTCTTCAACAAATCGGCGCCGTACTGGATGTCCTCCACGCCCTGGAGCTTGGCGATGCGCTCGGCGACCGCCGGCGTGGCGTCGGGGCTCTTGGTCTGCACCGAGAAGGTGTTCGGCAGCGGGTTCGCGTCGAGGAGCGTGTCGAAGGTCATGCGCGAGCGCATGTCCTGCTGCATCTCCTTCCAGGCCTGCTCCTTGGTGATCAGCTTGACGCTCTCGATGTCCGGCAGCTCGCGGATCGCGAGCTCGACGCCCTTGGGATCGGCGTCATCGGACAGGAAGACGGCGATCGGCACCTTCGCGCCGACCTGGTGGCTCACCGTGCGGAGGTCCTGCACGACCAGCCAGAACCCGCCCAGGATGCTCAGGCTGACGGCGATCGTGACGATCACCAGCCAGCTCATCCAGGCCGATCGGGCCATGCTCGCGAGGGCCTCTTGCCCCACGAACTCGCAAAGACGGAGAAACTGCTTAATGGACTCCAACGGAGTACACCCCTCGTGCCTGATCTTGCACCAGCTTGCCGCCATCGATGGTCAGCACCCGGCGCCGCATGTTGTCGACTACCAGCTTGTTGTGCGTCGCCACGACGACCGTCGTGCCGTGCAGGTTGATTTTGGTGAGCAGCCGCATGATTTCCCACGAGGTCTCGGGATCGAGGTTGCCCGTGGGTTCGTCGGCGATGAGCAGCGGCGGCGTGTTGACGATCGCCCGCGCCAGGCAGACCCGCTGCTGCTGGCCGCCCGAGAGCTCGCCCGGCAGCGCGTCCGCGAAGTCGCGCAGGCCGACCAGGTCGAGGCTCGAGCGCACGCGGTGGTGCATCTCGGCCTTGGCCGTGCCGATGATCTTGAGCGCGAACGCGACGTTCTCGTAAACGCTGCGGTCGTTGAGCAGCTTGTAGTCCTGGAAGACCACGCCGATGCGCTGGCGCAGCTTGGGCAGGTTCCGCATCGACAGCTTGCCGATGTCGACGCCGCTGATCACGACCCCGCCTGCGGTGGGCACTTCGGCCCGGTACAGGAGCTTCATCAGCGTCGACTTGCCGGCGCCTGAAGGGCCGACGATGAAGACGAACTCGCCCTGCTTCACCTCGAGGTTCAAGCCCGAAAGGGCGCGGACGCCATTCGGGTAGACTTTCGTGACTTGACGGATGCTGATCACGGTTGGACCTCCGAGGTGGGTGCGTCTTCGCCGCGACGCAGGACTTCTTTGACGAATTCGGGCAACGTCGAGCGCATGCGCCTGAAGCGCCACGGCTCCTGAATCAGGCGGAACAGCCACTCCAGGTGGAACTTCCGGAAGAGCTCGGGCGCGCGCTGGACGCGCCCGGCGAAGACATCGAAGCTGCCGCCCACGCCCATGGCCACCGGCACGCCGAGCTCGCCCTGGAACCGGCGAATCCAGGTTTCCTGGCGCGGCACGCCGAGCGCGACCAGCAGCACGTCGGGGCGGGCCCGGCGGATCTCGTCGAAGAGCGCGGGCTCGTCGGCGGCCTTGAAGTAGCCGTCGCGCACGCCCACGATGCGCAGGCCCGGGTTGGCTTCGGTGAGGTGGGCGGCGGCTTCGGCCGCCACGCCGGGCTTGGCCCCGAGCAGGAACAGGGACCAGCCCTCGCGGGCCGCCCGGCCGGCCACCTCGCGCAGCAAATCGACGCCCGCGACCTTGTGGATGGCGTCGCCGCCCGGCTGGCGCCGCACGGCCCACACCACCCCCGAGCCGTCGGGCGTGACCAGGCCGGCGTGGCGGATCACCTCGGCGAGGGCCGGGTCCTGCTGCGCCTGCATCGCCATCTCGGCGTTCATCGTGACGATCTGCAGCGGCTCGCGGCGCGCGACGATCGCCTGCGCCACGATGTCTGTCGCCGCCGCGAGCGAGAGCACGTCGACGGGCAGGCCCAGCACGAAGTGGCGGCTGGTCGCGACGGTCATGAGGCGGACCTCGCGAGCGCCACGGCGACCTCGGCGTTGCGCCGGGCCTGCGCCTGCCAGGCCACCTGGCGTTCGAGCAACGCCGCGCGCGCTTCGGTGCGCGCCTCCCAGGTCCGCTGGAGCAGGCCGGCGAGCCGGTCGGACTCCTCGAGCGCCGTCACGGACTCGATCGTCGGGAAGCCAGCCTGCGCCGCGAAGGCCGCGATCTTGGGGTCGTAGACGATGCCGAAGGACGGCGTCGCCATCGCGGCGGCCATGATCAAGGCGTGCAGCCGCATGCCGACGAGCAGGTCGACCCGGCCGAGCAGCGCCATCATGTCCTGGGGGTTCAGCGCCTCCTCGAGCACGGCGACGTGCGGCCGGTGCGCCTCGGGGCGCGTCTCCAGGCAATAGCGCAGCTCGTCGACCAGCGGCTCGTCGTCGGGTCGGTGGAAAGGCAGCAACAGGATCTGCGCGTCCCAGGCCTCGGCCCGCTGGGCCAGGACCGCGGAGAACGCCTTGAGCTGGCGCTCGTACCAGCTGGCCCAGGGCCGGACGGAGATCGCGATGGTGGCCCGGCCGGGCTGCAAGCCCAGGCGCTGCCAGACCGCCTCGGTGCGCTCCGCGGGCGCGGGCGCGAGCGCGAGCACGGGGTCGGCCGTGAGCTCGATGCGGTCGCGCGGCACGCCGCAGCGCACGAGCAGCTCGCGCGAGTCCTCGTCGCGCACCGTCACCGCATCGAGGCCCCGCACGACGCGGCCGACCATCCACCGGCTGGTGGGCAGCCCGAGCGGGCCGACGCCCTGGCCGAGCATCATGGTGCGGGCGCCCGCGAGCTTCGCGAGGCGCATCAGACCCAGATAGTAAGGCACGGAACCGAGGCCCGTGACGTCCTGGAGCAAGCTCCCGCCTCCACTGACGAAGAGATCGGCGTTCCGCAAGGCGCGCCAGACGGCCGGTATCGACAGCCGGTCGACGGCCCGGATGCCGAGCGTGGCCGCTGTCGCCGCCGGGTCACCCGAGAGCGCGACGATTTCCACCGCGCCATCCCGCTCGCCCACGGCCCGTAGTTGCTGGGTGAGAGCCGTGAGGATGGCCTCGTCACCCAGGTTATTGTACCCATAATAGCCCGAAACCACGATCCGAAGAGGCTCGCCGGCTCGCTCGGGTGCGTGGTTCGAGGTATCGTGCCTGGGGGAGGTAGCCACCGCGCTCACGTCGCCCGTCAATCCTTGTTCTGTTGGTCGATCGCCCAGTTGATCTGCTCGGGCGTGCAGAACCCGAACCCGATCAGGATCGAGCCCAACAACTCACCCGTGTTGTCCTGGTCGACCAGCGCGATATCCAGTTGTTCCTGGGAGATGCACTTGGTGCGCAGGAGGATCTGGCCGAGCCGCAGCTCGGAGAGCTGGAGCTTGAGCACGCCCTGGATGTCCTCGACGGTGGCGTAGTCCTTCTCGACGGCGATCTCGCCGAGCAGCAGGCCGGGGTAGTCCACCTGGGACATCAGGCAATCTTCGAGCTGCTGGAGGTTGAGCAGGCGGTGGCGCATGAGCAGCTGGCCGATGCGGTTGTCCTCGATCACCGTTTCGTGGATGGTGTAGGGCGCGGGCAGCTCGGGGACGACGTAATCGTCCTCTTCGGCCGCATAACCGGCTGCTGAGGCATCCTCGACGAACTCGTTGGGTTCCAGCGCCATGCGGCTCTCCTCGTAATCGCGATGCTTGGCCGCGCCTCTTCATCTTAGAAGGATTGGCGCCCTGACGTCAACTCCGGAACCACAGGCCACGCGGCCATTCGCGCCTGGTTCGAGCAAGCGGGCGTAAACATAAGCTCGGTTGCCCGCCTGGCCCGGCGGCCGTATGATGTGGCCTCCCCGGGCGGGCCCCATTATGACGGGATGCCGTCGTGATCCGCGGTGCGCTCGGTTACACCCGGTATGGCATGACCTGCCCACTCGCACCACGTGAGGATCGCTTGCTTCCGCTTCGCCCGATTTCATCGCTCGCCATCGCGCTCGTCCTGGCCGCCGCGGCGCCGGGCGCCGCTCAGGGCACGGCCGATACCCGCGTGCCCGTCCAGGAGCACCGCCTCGCCAACGGCCTGCGGCTGCTCATGCACGAGGACCACAAGGCGCCGGTGGTGGCCGTGCAGGTCTGGTACCAGGTGGGCAGCAAGGACGAGCGGCCCGGCCTGACGGGCTCGAGCCACCTGCTCGAGCACATGATGTTCCAGGGCGCCGCCAAGTACGGCCCGGGCGAGTTCGATCGCCAGCTCGTGCGCCACGGCGGCCAGAACAACGCCTTCACCACCGCCGATTTCACGGCCTACCACGAGGTGCTGGCGAGCGAGCACCTGGGGCTGGCCTTCGACCTGGAGGCCGACCGGATGACCGGCGCGCTCATCCCGGCCGAAAAGCTCGTGAGCGAGAAAGAGGTCGTGAAGGAGGAGCTGCGCGGCAGCAGCGACAACTCCCCGATCGGCGCGGCCTGGGACCTGCTGCCCTCGCTCACCTGGCTCGCGCATTCGTACCACTGGCCGGTCGGCGGCTGGGTCAGCGACCTCGACGCCGTCAGCCGCGACGAGATCGTGGCCTACTACCGCGCCTATTACCGGCCGAACAACGCGCTGCTGGTGGTGACCGGCGATTTCGAGCCGGCCGCCGCCATCGCCCTGGCCGAGCGCCACTTCGGCGCCATCCAGCCGGTCGACAAGGTGCCGCGCAACCCCACGCGCGAGCCGGACCTGCCGGGCGAGCGCCGCGCCGAGCTGCTGCGGCCGGTCGCCAATCCCGTCGTGCTGGCGGGCTACCGGCTGCCCGCCGCGGGCCATGCCGACCTCCCGGCCCTGACCATCCTGGCCTCGATCCTCGCGCGCGGCGAGTCGTCCAGGCTGCACCAGGCGCTGGTCTACCGCGCCAAGCTGGCGCGCGAGATCGACGCCGGCCTCGATGAAGGCAAGGACGGCAGCACGCTCTACGTGGCGGCGCTGCCGATGCCGGGCGTGGCACCGGCCCGGGCCGAGGCGGCGCTCGACGGGGAGCTCGGCCGGATCCGCCGCGAAGGCCCGACCGCCCGCGAGGTCGCGAAGGCGCTCGCGGCGGCCGAGGCGTCGTTGATGTTCGCGCGGGAGTCCGCCGAGGGCCTCGCCGAGGCGATCGGCCGCAAGAGCAGCTTGACCGGCGACCCGGATCCGGGCGCCGACCTGGCGCGCCTGCGGGCGGTCACGGCGGCTGACGTGAAGCGCGTCGCGGCCGGCTACCTGGCTCGCTCGAACCGCGCCGTCATCACGGTCCGGCCGGCCACCAAGGAGGACAAGTAGTGACGATCCAGCGCCTCGTCCAGGCGGGCGTGCTCCTCGCCGTCCTGGCTGGCTGCGCCGCCTCGCGCGCCCACCTGCCGGCCGAGGAGGCCGCGGCGGTCGAGCCGACGCCGCGGCCCTTCGCCCTGCCCGCGCCCGCCCGCTTCGTGCTGCCGAACGGCCTCACGGCCTCGGTGGTGCGCCGGGCGCACCTGCCGATCGTGACCGTGCGCGTGGTGGTGCGCGCCGGCGATCGCCTCGACGAGACCGGCCGCGCCGGCCTCGCGGAGGTCACGGCGGCGCTGCTCAGGCGCGGCGCCGGCGGCCGCTCGGCGCCGGCCCTGGCCGAGGCGATCGACGCGACGGGCGGCACGCTGGAGGTGGAGACCACCGACGACGCGGCCACGCTGACGATGCAGGTCCTGCGACGCGACCTAAGCAAGGGGCTCGGCCTGCTGGCCGACGTGCTCACGCGCCCGGCGCTCGACGCGCGCGAGCTCAAGAGCCTGGCCGCCGAGCAGGCGGCGGACCTCGAGGCGGCGCTCGACGACGGCGACGAGGTGGCGGCGCTCGCCATCCGCCGCGTGACCCTCGCCGGCCATCCCTACGGGCGCCCGCCGTCGCGCAAGGCGCTGGGTGCCTTGCGGCGCCCCCAGGTGCAAAGCTTTTATGCGCGCTGGTACCGGCCCGAGCACACCCAGGCCTTCGTGGTGGGCGACGTCGAGCCTGGTGAGACCCGTGGCCTGCTCGAGCGGGCGCTCGGGGCCTGGGGCAGCAAGGCCAAGAACCCGGCCGGCGCGGAAGGACCGCAGGCGGCGCCCGCGGCCCCGACCCGGCCGATCGTCTGGCTGGTCGACATGAACGTGAACCAGAGCTACGTGCGCCTCGGCGCCCCCGGCCCGGCCCGGCGCGATCCCGACCGCCCGGCGCTCGACGTCATGAACTTCATCCTCGGCGGCGACTTCACCTCGCGCCTGAACCAGGAGATTCGCGACAAGGCGGGCCTCGCCTACGGCGCCGGCAGCCGGTTCCAGACGATGCGCGACGGTGGCCTCTTCGTCGCGCGCCTCAACACGCGGACCGAGACCACCCGCCAGGCGGTCGATCGGATGCTCGCGATCCTGCGCGAGATCCGCGAGCAGCCGGTAGGCCTGGCCGAGCTCGCGAACACCCGCGCCCACCTCGCGGGCGCGTTCCCGATGCGCTTCGAGACCAACACCCAGATAGCCGATGAGCTGAGCGACGCCGCGCTCTTCGGCCTGCCCGCGGATGACTTCGCGCGCTACCGCGAGCGCATCCGCGCCGTCGACGCGGCGGCGGTGCAGGCGATCGCGCGGCGGTGGGTGCCCACGGACGCCTGGCACCTCGTCGTGGTCGGCAAGGCCAAGGAGCTCGCGCCCCAACTCGCCGGGCTGGGCGAGGTGCGGCGCCTGACCCGGGCGAGCCTGGTCGAATAACGCTCGGTAGAAGCTCGGGTTTGTAGGGAATAACGAGCAGGCGACCAGCCTCGTAGCGGCGGCCGCCATCAGGAGCCGGGGACTAGCCATGCGCGCCATGACCCTCGATGCGATCGCGCCGCCCCTGACGCTCGGGCGGACCCTCTACGCCGGCGACGGGCGCGTGCTGCTGCACCGCGGCACGGAGCTGTCGGGCGATTACCTCGACCACCTGCGCGAGATGGGCTTCGAGGCGCTCTACGTCGACGATCCGCGCGACCCGAGCCAGGTGCTGCCGGTCGACCTCGTGAGCGAGCAAACGCGCGTCGAGGCGCAGTGCGCGGTCAAGGAAGCGTTCAGCCATCTGCTGAACATCCGCGGCTCGAAGTTCGTGCACGACTGGTCGGGTCGCCGGGCGCTGTATGTCGCGGCCTCCTCGATCACGAACGAGATCATGTCGTGCAAGGACCTGTGCTTCCAGATGGCCGAGCTGCGCTCGAACGACGGCTACACCTTCGCGCACAGCGTGAACGTCGCGATCCTCGGCATGGCGCTGGCACGCAAGCTGCACGTGCCCCACAACCAGCTGGTCGACCTCGCGATCGGCCTGATGCTGCACGACATCGGCAAGCTGGTGCTGCCTGAGAACCTGCGCGACCCCGATCGCCAGCTCACCGATGAGGAGCGCGTGGAGTACCAGAAGCACACCCGCGGGGGCTACGCGCTGCTCCAGTCGATGGGCGGCTCGTTTTCGGCCCACACCAAGATCGTGGCGTTGCAGCACCACGAGCACTGGGATGGGTCAGGCTACCCGAAGGGCCTCGCGGGAGCCGAGATCCACCAATTCGCGCAGATCTGCGCCATCACCGACACCTACGATCGCCTGATCACCAGCAAGGCCTACGGCTTCAAGGCGTTGCCGCACGAGGCCCTGGAATACCTGATGGGCTCCTGCGGCCGGCTCTTCTCCCTCGAAATGGTGCAGACCTTCCTCGAGATCGTGGCGCCGTACCCGCTCGGCTCCACCGTCCGCCTGAACACGGGCGAGGAAGGCGTGGTGGTGCGCATCGACAAGGGCATGCACCAGCGCCCGGTGCTGCGCCTGTGCCGGGACGGCCGGCTGGTGGGCGAAGACTTCGAGCTTTACGCCCACCCCGATCGTGCGATCGTCGAAGTGCTGGGGAATTAGGCCTCGAGGTTCTCAGGCGCCTTCTGGTGAGAACGGCGCCTGGCGGCCATCGTCGGAATGCAGGTGCAGCTCGAGCACGTCGTGGGTGTCGACGATATGCTCGGTGGGCGGCTCCTGGGGGGGCTCGATCGGCGGAAACAGCAGGCGTCCCAGCGTATAGGTGAGGACGGCCCGGACGACCGTCGCGAGCGGCACGGCGATCAACAGCCCGGCCGCGCCGCCGTAGTGCTCGCCGATCAGCAGCGCGAGCACGACCAGCGCGGGGTGCAGCTCGGCATTGTGGCCGATGATGTTCGGGTTGAGGACGTTCGCCTCGAGCAGGTGGATGCCCAGGATCCACAGCAGCGCGATCACGCCGGTCGCGAGCGAATTGGTGAGCGCCACGAGCACGATCGGGATCGAGCTGACGAGCGTACCGAAGACCGGGATCAGGCTGAACACGGCGGCGAGCACGCCCAGCGTGATCGCGAACTTCACGTTGAGCGCCAGGAGCCCGATCGTGGTGAGCACGCCGTTGACGATGCACACGCCGATCTGGCCGCGCACCGCGCCCGCGAGGCCGCGGTCGATGTCGCGCATCAAGTTCATCGTGCCCTGGCGGTAGGAGTCCGGCACCAGGCGCGAGAGCCAGGCCTGCAGGCGCGGCAGGTCGTAGAGCAAGAAGCCCGTCAACATGAAGACGAGCACCAACATCAGGATCGCCGAGAAAACGCCCGTGATCAGGTCCTTCGCCCGTTTGGCGAGCTCCATGACCTCGCCCTTGACGCCTTCGACGAAGCTGGTGAGCCCGTCTTGCAGCGAGCCCTTGATGTCGAACGGGACGTTGTATTCGTCGAGGTGGCCCTGCCAGGTGATCACCAGTTCAGGCAGGACGTTCCGCTCGAAATCGAGGAACTGTTTCGGCAGGATTTGCGCGAGCCGCGCGAACTCGTGGTAGAGCTGCGGCAGCACGAAGAGCCCGATGAACCAGAGCACGAGCACGAACGCCAGGTACACCGTGACGATCGCGCCGAAGCGGCCGATCGCCCACGCGCCCACGCGTTGACGCGCCAGCCAGCTGACCGCCGGATTGAGCAGGTAGACGAGCGCGAACGCGATGTAAAAGGGCGTGAGCGTTTTGCCGAGCACGACCACGGCCGCCACGCCCAGGGCCAGCAGCGCGAGGATCAAAATGCCGCGGGCGCGGTCGGACAGAGGCCAGGTGAGGGCGCGCAGAGTGAACTCTCCCGGGGGTTAGAGCTCCGCCAGGACGCCCCGCACGAGGCGCTGGAGCTTCGGGCCGACACGGTGCGCGACCTCGAGGACTTCCTGCTCGGTCGCGTGGTGGCCGGAGTCGGGAATCGCCATATCCGAGATCGTGGCGATCCCCAGGACCTTGATACCCGCGTGGGTGGCCGCGATCACCTCAGGCACGGTCGACATGCCGATCGAATCCGCGCCAATCTTGATGAGGTAGCGCAGCTCGGCCTTGGTGAAGAACGCCGGGCCGGTGATGCCCGCGTACACGCCCTCGCGCAGGGCGATGCCCTCGCGCAGCGCGACACGCCTGGCCGCCTGGATGAGCTCGGGCCGGTAGGCGTCGAACATGACCGGGAAGCGCTCGCCGACCTCGGGATCGTTCGGCCCCATCAAGGGGTTCGAGCCCGTCAGGTTGATGTGGTCGACGATCAGCATGAGGTCGCCGGCTTCGAACCGGAAGTTCAGGCCGCCGGTGGCGCAGGTGACGACGAGCGTCTCGATGCCGAGTGCGCGCATCACGCGGACGGGGAACGCGACCTGCTGCTGGGTGTAGCCTTCGTAGACGTGGAAACGCCCTTGCATGACCATCACCTGCTTGCCCTCGAGGCAGCCGAGGACGAGGTTGCCGGCGTGGCCGGGCGCGGTCGAGACCGGGAAATTGGGAATTTCGGCGTACGGAAGCGTCACGGCGTCTTCCAGTGCGCCCGCCAGCGCGCCGAGGCCGCTGCCCAGGACAATGGCCACCTGGGGTTGGGCGGGAAATTTCGCGCGGATGTACTCCGCGGTTTCCTTCACGCGATTGCGCTCGTCGAGGACGACGGGGGAAACGGACGACGTGGTGGTGGTCACGGGTGGGGATCCTCCAAGACTTCCAAGAATTGCGCCCCGCCTTGTGGGCGGGGCGCGGGTCGCAGGTGGGCACTCCGAGGCTCGAACTCGGGACCCGCTGATTAAGAGTCAGCTGCTCTACCAACTGAGCTAAATGCCCGCGGGCGTCCGCTTTCGCAGACGAGACGAGAGTGTAACACAACAAAAAACCCCCGTCCAGCGGACGGGGGTAATCTGGTGGCTGTTGAGCGGGCAGGGGGGGATTCGAACCCCCGAGACGACTTGACGCCGCCTACATTCTTTCCAGGAATGCCCTTTCAGCCACTCAGGCACCTGCCCAGACCATCGGAAAAAAAAGTGGGCACTCCGAGGCTCGAACTCGGGACCCGCTGATTAAGAGTCAGCTGCTCTACCAACTGAGCTAAATGCCCCCACTTTTCGTGCCACAGCATATCACGCCCCCGGAAAGAGTGTCAAACTCGCATGGCACTCGTCATCGCGGCGGGCGAGGGTATAATGGCGGCATGTCGCAACCGTCCTCGCCGGGCAAACTCGCCCAGGGCGCGCTGCGGGGCCTCTTTGGGGCCACCGTCGTCCTCGCCTGCACCGCTGTCCCAGCTGACGCCATCCGTGGCTCCGCTGGGATCACCCCATCCGTGGGCAAGCCCACTTCCCCACGCCCCGCTTCCGCCCCGCTGCGGGCGCAGGCCTCGTCGCCGCCGCCGCTGGTGTTCGCGCCGGTGCACATCCATGGCGTCACCTACGATCGCGCCAGGCATTCGCTCGTCCTCACGATCACGGGCCCCGTCACAATCAGCACGCGCGTGCTCAAATCGCCGCCGCGCCTGGTGGTCGACATCCCGAGCGCCAGCCTCGATTCGGCCAACCGCGAGCTCGTGATCAAGGACGACCTCGTGACGCGCGTGCGCGTGTCCCAGTTCAAGATCATTCCGCCGACGGTTCGCCTGGTGATCGAGACGGCCACCGAGAACGAGCCGCTGATCGCGGTCCAGCAGACCGGCAAGCGGCTCTATGTGACGCTCGCCCCCGCACGCCCGGGCGAGGTCGAGCCGACCCCGGAAGGCGTGCTGCCCTCGCCGGGTCCCGAGCCGTCGAGCTTCACGCCGCCCACGCTGATCGAGGCGACCCCGGCGCCCATACCGAGCCTGCGGCCGACACCGGCCTGGCGGCCCGCCGCGACCCCGACGCCGGCCTGGCGCCCGCCGGTGGCGACGCCGACCCCGCTGCCGACGCCGACCGGCCGGCCGGGCATCCAGATGCGCCTGCGGCCGGGCATGACGATCCCCACGCCGGCCGTCCGCCGCACGCCGCCGCCTTCGCCCGCCGTGAGCCCTGGCGGCGAGTGGCGCGATCTCTTCCCGAGCCCGGCCGGCACGCGCCGCCCGACACCTGCGCCCGCGGCGACGCGCACGCCGATTCCGTTCTGGACGCCGCCCGCCGCACCCGCTTCGCCGGCCGCGACGCCGTTCGACGCCGAGCCCACGCCCATACCGCCGCCCCGTGGGACGGAGGAAACGGGCAACGAGACTTGGCCGTCCGTCCCTTGATCGCTGCGCGTTATGGTCGGGTATGATGTAGTGGGAACGTGCGGCCGAGCCGCGTCGTCCGTCTACGTGTAGCGACGCGTTCCCTATAGGAGGTGTCACCGTGTCTCACTTCACGCGGGTCCGGACCCGGATCACCGACCGGGAGAAGCTCAAGGAAGCCCTGGGCGACCTCAAGCACGCCTACAAAGAAGATACCGTCGTGCGCGGCTACATGGGCCAGAAGCTCAAGGCCGACGTCGTCGTGTCCCCCGGTGGCGCTTACGACATCGGCTTCGAGAAGACCTCGGACGGTGCCTACCAGGTCGTCGCCGACTGGTGGGGCGTCACGCAGGAGTGCGGCCTGAAGGAGCAAGACTTCCTGCAGCCGGTCGTGCAGCGCTACGCCTACCATACGGTGGTCGAGCAGGTCGCGAAACAGGGCTTCCAGGTCGTTCAGGAGACCGTGGGCGCGGACCAGACCGTCAAGGTCACGGTGCGCCGCTGGAGCTAGCGCTCCCCGCCTTCGTTCCGCCCAAAACAGGGGCGAAGCCGGGATCCGGCGTCGCCGCGTCTTCGGCCAGGGCCTGCGTGATCGCGGGCTCCAGGCCGCTCACGCGGCGCGCCGGCAACTTGCTGAAGTCGCCGTAGAGGGCCATGCGCAGCGCCCAGACGGGCCTGACCCAGGTGCCGGCACGCGGCACCTTCTGCGCGCGGATCGCGAGCGCCGTGAGCGTCGCGCCCTCGTCCACGAGCGGCGCCAGGACGCCGGCCAATGCGCGGGGAACGTAACCGAGCTGGTGCTGGTCGCCGGCCGGGTCCGCCCAGGAGACGGCGATCGCGTTCGGGTCGAAGGGGTTGTCGGCCTCGCGGCACAGCGTGAGCCGGTCGTCCTTCTTGACCTTGCGAATGAACGGCTGGCGAGGCGTTCCGTCGCGGTTGTCGAAGGTCACGCCCGCTACGCGCGTCTTGATGGGGTCCGATGGCTGGGTCATTCAGGAAGGTTCGCGTATAATGCGGGGGCCGCCCGCAAGGGTCAGTATACGCTTCGCGCCCCGGAACACAACGCCTTCATGTCCCCGCCCCGCGACTACCCGAAGCTCCTGACGGCCGAGGTCCAGGCTGCCCTGCGCGATCGCGATCTCGTCGAGGCCGTGCGGTTGTTCCGCCCGCTGCTCGCCGAGAACGAGCGCACCGGCGACGTGCTCGCACTCTGGGCCGAGCTGATGGACGAGCTCGCGCATGGCGGTTGCGGCTGGTTGGATTGGGCCGAGCACTGGCCCGGCGGCGAGGCTGTGCTCGATCGGCCGGTCTACTTCCTGGTCGTGGGCATCAAGGCCCTGCAGGAGGAGGCCTTCGATCTCGCGGGCTATTACCTCAACCGCGCGGCGGAGACCTGCCCGGACAGCCCCGTGCCGCTCGCCTACCTCGGGATCATGCACGAGAGCCTGGGCTGCCCGTCGGTGGCCCTCGCCTACTACCGGCGCTGCCTGGACCTCGATCCTGACCTCTTCTCGATCCTGAACGCCGGCGGCAACCTCTACCATGAGCTCGGCTTCTACGAGCAGGCCGTCGAGCTCTACTCGCGCGCCGCGCCGCTGCTCCATGAGGCCGCCAACCAGGCGATCCTGCTCGGCAACCTCGGCAACTCGCAGCGCGCGCTCGGCCACGTCGATGAGGCGATCGCCACCTACACCGAGGCGATCGCCCTCGATCCCTCCCAGCCGAACAACCCGCTGTTCCTGGCCGAGACCCTGCTCGATGCCCGGCGCCCGGGCCAGGCCGCCGCGTGCCTGGTCGACGTCCTTCAGACGCCCTACTTCGACGAATGGCCGCCCGAGGCCCGCCGCGGCTGCTATGGCCTGCTCGCCCGCGCGCATACGATGGCGGCCGAGTACCCCGCGGCGGCCGTCTTCTGGTGGCTCCACATCGGCGGACGCCTCGACGAGGAACAGCCCGAGGGCGTGAACTCGCTGCTCAAGGCCTTCTTCGCCTGGGCGATCGAGCAGCCGGGCGATGCCACCGTGGATTGCCTGCTCGCCAAGCTCAACCGCCACCTGGGCTACCTCGACGCGGCCCTGCTGCACGCCAAGCGCGCGGTCAAGGCGGTGCCGGACCGCGCCGAGCATTTCATGGAGCTCGGGGCCACCCTGCTGCTGCACGACAAGACGCCGGTGGCGCTCGAAGCGCTCGAGGAAGCCGTGGCGCTCGCGCCCGACCGCGCCGAGATCCATGCGTTCCGCGCCCTCGCGCTCTGGCAGTCCGATCCCGACGCGGCGGAGGTGGCGATCTACGAGGCGATCCGGCTCGAGCCCACCCAGGCGCTCCACCGCTGTGACCTGGCCTGGCTGCGCCTGGCGCGTGACGACGCGCCGCGCGCCAGGCTAGCCTTCGAGGAGGCCCTGCTGCTCTGGGACCGCGCGCCGATCCTGTACGGCAGCCACGGCCCGGCGGCGCAGCGCGGCTGCTATTCCGACGTCGTGGACCCGTACCTCTCCGAGAACGCGCACAGCCCCGACGCCGCGACGCGCCTGATCACGGCGGCCAACTACCTCATCCTCTCAGGGCGGCGGGAGCCCGCTCGTAAGGCGCTCCACCGCCTGCTCTCGGAGCAGCCGGACAACCTCGATGCGCTGCGCAACTACGCCTGGCTGCTCGGCCGCCAGGGCTGGACCGCCGAGTCGCTCTCGATCTGGCGCCGCGTGCTCGCGAGCGAGCCCGACGACGCCATCTCCCGGTTCTTCGCGCTGCGTGCGATGGCCGCCGACGACAAGGACGGCGCGATCCAGGCGCTCGAGCGCGTCTTGGGCGATCGCGCGGACGACCACCTCGCACGCCTGCTGCTCGCCAAGCTGGTCGAGCCGGGCGCCGAGGCCCTCGCGCACTACGAAACGCTGGCCCGCCGCCTGCCTGAAATGTATTCGCCCTGGTACTGGCTCGGCGCGTGCCATTTCCACCGGCGCGAGATCGACGCCGCGCGTCCGATGCTGGAGAAGGCCACCACGCTCAACCCTGGCTTCGCCCCGGCGCGCCAGATGCTCGCGCAGTGCTACAAGCAGCTCGGCGACGATGCGCGCAGCCACCTGCACATGGGCGCGTTCTTCCTCTTGAACGGCAAGTACCACCTGGCGCGCGAGAAGTACGAGGACGCCCTGGCGCTCGACGCCGAAATGGCCGACGCGATGGATGGCCTCGCGCGCGTCGAACGCCGCCTGCGGCTGCTCGAGGAGCCGCGGCCGGCCGACGTCGTGCGGCTGGTGGCGCCGCGCTACAGGATCCGCTGAGCGGCCGAGGGTTAGCGAATGCGCCGAGGCAACAGGCGGATCAGCGGCTCGGCTGTGGCCTCGAGGGCCGGCGCTGCCGAGGCCTGCGGCCAGCCGTCACGCGTGAGCTTGGTCAACACGCCTTCGACGGCGAGCTTCATCGGCTTGTCGCCGACGTAGATCGTGGTCCGCTCGATCATCCTCACGCAGCCCACGCCGGGCGCGTACCAGTAGCTGAGCACGTCGCCGTCGCCGTTCGCGTACGCGAGCTCGTGGTCGACGTGCGTGGCGTGGAACGTGCCCGCAGGCACGGCCACTTCTTCCTCGCCGCGCACCACCACCGTTTCCTGGTGGCCACCGGTGAGCGGCCGGCCCGGCCAGCGGTCGCCGGCGTTGGCCGGCAGGCGCAGGATCGTCAAGGAAGGACCTTCCGGCGGCGCCGGGTCGGCCAGGCGCGAGAGCACCACCTGGTCCGCCGAGGCCCGCGCGCGCGTGGCCGGCGGCGACCAGCCTTCGTAGCCGCGCTCGAGCACCGCCTCGACGAGGCCCGGCGCGATTTCGGCGGCGCGGGCGACGCCCATCGCCATGGGCCGCTCACGCACCGTGCCGTTCTCCTGGCGCTGGCGCAGCAGGTAGTCCCAGCGCAGGCCGGTCGTGAGCGGGTAGAGCGGGGCCGCGTCGCGGGCACGCAACGCGGCGGCGGGGCGCGAGACGGCGCCGGGCGCGGGATGCGAGGCGCACGCCGTGACGGCGACCGAGGCGGCCGTGATCAGGGCCCAGATCGATGCATGTACGAAGCGGCGTTGATAGTTTCTTGACGGCATTGATTAATGTTAAATTCTCTTTAGAGCTTTGTAAATCGAAGCTTTAGAACTGAGGTATTTCTCATGTCCAACCCGACCGGTCTCGACCGTCTCGCGCTCGCTGTCCTCTCGGCCGGCGTCGCGATCGCGGTTCTGGGCGCCTGCCAGGCGCCCACCACGGTTATCGGGCGGAACAACGCCCAGGGTTCGAGCGTCCGTACGGGCGCGCGGAGTCCGGTCGTCCCCCCTGCGGCCCAGCAGCGGCCGCAGGTCCTGGTCAAGTTCAAGGCGCGCCTCCAGGCCACCGAGATGACGACGTTCCGGGCCGCCTTCGGCCTGCGCCACGTCAGCATCATCCCGGGGATCAGCGTTTACGTGGAGGAGGTCACCAGCGACCGTCCCTTGGGTGAGGTCCTGCGCGAGTTGCAGGCTTCCCCGCTGGTCGAGTACGCGGAGCTGAACCAGGAAATCCGCATCGAGCCGTAGGAACCGTAGGTTTCATTCTCCATATAGTGAAGAGGGCCCCCGCGACAGATTGTCGTGGGGGCCTCCTTCTTGGACTTGCGCGGGACTTACGCGATCACTTCGCGTTGTCGTTCAGCCACTTCACGAGGACTTTGATCTCGTCATCCTTGAGCTTGCCTTCGAACGGCGGCATGCCGGCCGGGGTGCCCTTGCGGATGATCCCCTCGAGGTCACGGCTCGCGAGCGAAGCCTTGCTCATCAACTCGACCTTCGGGATGTTCTTGCCTTCGGGACCGTGGCACATCGCGCAGTTCGCCGAGAAGATGGCCTGGCCGTCCAGCGTACCGCCCGGCGGCGTGCCGTGCGAGCCCGTGGCGCCGTGGCCGCTGGCCGCCGCGCCCGCGAGGAGTTGCTGGGCGTGCGGGTCTTTCGCGTCCTCGTAATAGGCGAGGACGGTCAGACCGACGATCATGCCCATCAACGCGGTCATGCTGATCGTCGCGGTGATTCGCTTGGACCAGTGGCGGTAGGGGTTGCGGTCGTAAAACGGCAACAGGATCAGCGCCGCGCCGATCACACCCGGGATGATCGCGACCGGGAAGATCGCGGTCCAGCCCGGGAAGTACTTCAGCATCTGGAACAGCCACATGAAGTACCACTCGGGGCGCGGCAGGTACTGGCTGGTCGGGTCGGCCGGCGCGTCCAGGTGGACCCCACGGATGAACGTGAAGGCCAGCAGGATCAACAGCAGCACGAGCGCCGCGATGATGTCCTTGTAGGTCGCGAAGGGGTGGAAGGGGTAACCTTCTTCCTTCATCTTCTTGTAGTGGTGGTCGTAAACCCGCTTCTCGGCGGGATCTTCGAAAAAGCCGCCCATGTTACACCTCACCCTTCGCCTGGTCGTACGCCTCGTCCAACTTCTTGGGCAAAGGCGTGATGCCGATCTTGACCACCAGGTAGAGGTGGATGCCGAGGAACACCAGCATGAGCGCGGGGATCATCAGCATGTGGATCGCGTAGAAGCGAGTAAGCGTCAGCGCGCCGAGCAGCGGACCACCGCGCATGATGATCTTGGAGAGCTCGCCGACCACCGGGATGCTTTCGGGCACCTTCGTGCCGACCTCGGTCGCCCAGTAGGCCTTCTGGTCCCACGGCAGCAGGTAGCCGGTGAAGCCGAGGCCGAGCACGAGACCCAGCAGCACGACGCCGGACATCCAGGTCAACTCGCGGGGATACTTGTAGGCGCCGTAGAAGAACACCTGGAGCATGTGCATGGTCACGATGATGACCATCGCGCTCGCGCCATAGTGGTGCAGGCCACGGACGACGTTGCCGGCCCAGACTTCCTCGGTGAGGTATTTCACGCTGTCATAGGCGTGGTCGGGGGTCGGGGCGTAGTAGACGGCGAGGAACATGCCCGTCACCGACATGAGGATGAAGGTGAACAACGCCACGAAGCCGAGCGTGTACCACCAGTTGAGCTTGGGGACGTTGCGCGAGATCAGGGTCGCGTCGATGTCGCGGACCCCTACGCGCAAATCCAGCCAATCGAGGATTTTGCCCACCATCGGGAGACTCCTTCTACGATGATCCAGCGGATGTTGTGTTTTGCGGGCATGGATGGCCGGGCGATCGCGTCCTGGTGCGGCAGCGAGGGACCGAGCATTTCCCGGGAATCGTACACCCCGTGCCACGTCGCGTCAATGAGGAATAGCACGGAGATCAGCGGTAGTAGACCCGCGGCAGCCGTTGGCCGAGCCCCGTGAGCACCTCATAGCTGATGGTGCCGGCCAAATCCGCCCAGCGTTCGACCGCGATCGCCTGATCACCGCGACCACCCAGCATCACGACCTCCTCGCCCGGCTCGACTGGCGTGTCGCCCGCGTCGACCACGGTCTGGTCCATCGAGATGCGGCCGACGATCGGACGCGGTATCCCGCGAACCAGCACCTGGCCGCGGTTCGAGAGCGAGCGAGGCAGCCCGTCGGCGTAGCCGACCGGCACCAACAAGAGGCGCGTGGCGGCGGGCGCGGTCCAGGTCGAGCCGTAGCCGACGCGGGTGCCGGCGTGCACGTCTTTCACCTGGGAGACGCGCGCACGCACACTCAGGATCGGCGTGAGGCCGACCGGCGCCGGCGCCGGCCCGCGTGGCGACTGGCCGTACATGGCGAGGCCCACCCGCACCATGTCGAAATGCGAGTCCGGCAGGTAGATCGCGCCGGCGCTGTTGGCCATGTGCCGCAGCACGCCGTGCTGGGCCGCGTTGATGCGCTTGGTGATGGCCAGGAACTTCGCGATCTGGGCCTCGGCGTCGTGGGGGAGGGCCGCCTCGGCGGTGGCGAAGTGGGAGCTGATGCCGCTCAGGCGTGCGGTCGCGGAGTGCAGCACGTATTGCGCGAGGCCGGGCGCCTCGTGCGGCTCGCAGCCCACGCGGGCCATGCCGGTGTTGACCTTCACGTGGACGTCGGCGGCCTTGCCCAGGCCAGCGGCCACCCGCTCGACCAGCTGGATCTGGCGGCCGGAGCTGACCGTGAGCTGGAGGCCGGCCTCGATCGCGGGGCCATACGCGGCGTCCGGGATGATGCCGAGCACGAGGATCGGCGCGTCGTGGCCGGAGCGGCGCAGCTTCACGCCCTCGTCGACGGTGGCGACGCCCAGATGGGTGGCGCCGCTCTGCAGCGCCGCCTCGGCGATCACCTGCGCGCCGTGGCCGTAGGCATCGGCCTTCACGACCGCCATCAGCCGCGTGCCGGGCCGGAGCGTGCGTTTGATCGCGTGCAGGTTGTCGGCGAGTGCGACGAGGTCGATGCCGAGCCAGGCTCCGCGAAGGTTGGCCTGCTCCATAGCGCCCTTGAGGACGGCCTTTTGGAACGCGGTGCGGTTGGTCTCGATCACGGGTGGGTCCTATCCGTGATCAACGATACCATGGACTGGCCCCCGCTTACCCGCACGGCCCGCGGGGATGCGGGTGTTATCATGGCCGAGCCTGAAAAGGGAGGAACGCCATGCCCGATCTCATCGCCGATTTCGTGTCCCGCCGCCGCTGGGCGGTGGTGGGAGTCTCCGACGATCGCGCGAAGTTCGCGCGCCGCATCTTCGATGACCTGCGCGGCGCGGGCTACGACGTCGTTCCGGTCCACCCGGACATGGCGCAGCTCGACGACGGCACGCCGGTTTACCCGCGCATCTCCGCGGTGCCGGACGGCGTCGAGGTCGTGAACATGGTGATCCCGGCGCGGGCCGCGCCCGCGGTGCTGCGCGACATGGTGAGCGCGGGCGTGCTGAAAGTCTGGTTCCAGCCCGGCGCCTCCGACGCGGCCGCCGTGGCGCTCGCCGATGAGCTCGGCCTCGAGGTCATCTATGGCGGGCCGTGCAGCATGATCGAGAAGCGTCGCTGGTAGCGCGCTCATTGCGGAGCGGCGCCACCGAAAGACCAGGCCAGGCCCAACGAGGCCTCCCAGGTCGCGGTCGGGTCGCCGCCGCGCGCGAGCAGCGGATAGCGCATCGCGAGCCCGAGGGCCTGCCAGCGGGCGCCCACGCGGAGGTGGGCCGCTGGCCATGCGCCGGGCGCCGACTGGAGCGCGGTCGCACGGAGGCCGAGGCCGCCCTCGAGGGCCAGGCCGGCCGGGCCGACCTGCTTGCGCGTCGAGCCGACCACGTCGACCGCGGCGGATAACCCGTCCATGCCGGCGGAAGGACCGGCCATGCGGTTCAGGGGCGAGAAGCCGCTCAAGATCCAGAGCGCCGGACGCACCGAAAGCGTCGGCAGCACGGCGTGATCGTACTCCACGGTGTAGGCGTCGTAGGCGGCGCGGCCCAAGCCGAGCGACCAGGCGAAGGAGACGTCGGTGGTGGCGGGCGGCACGGCGAACGGGGTGACGGGCGTCGGCGCGACGGCGGGTGGGGCGATCGCCGCCGGGAGCGGGAGCGCGACAGGGTGCGGCGCCGGCCGCCCGCCCCGCCCCTCGTGCGGGGCCTGTGACAGCGGGAGGTCGGGCGCGGGCATGGGCAAGGGCACGGGCACGGCCGGCCGGGGCAAGGCCGGCGGGGCGGGAAGCCGCACCGCTTTCCCCGCCGGCGGCCGCAGGGACGTAGGCCCCGAGCGCGGCGGGCTCGGGTGCTCCCTGGTCACGCGGCGGTGGTACTCCGGGCGCGGGATCCGGTCGGCGAGGTAGTCCGCGAGATCGGACGCGCCGACGCGGATCACCTGCCGGCTGCCGCCGAACGCATGCTCGAACACGATCGCGCGCAGCGCCGGCTCGTCGCGGAAGGCCGCATAAGCCACCAGGCTCGCGCGCTTCAGGAACGCCTCGCGCGCGAGCGCGCCGCCGCAGGCGACCCGCAGCTCGCCGGGGCCGGCGGGCCGCACGGCGACCACGGCCAGGCCTTCGCGGCGGGCGGAGGCCCTGACGACGCCGTCCGAGCCGACGGCGCGAACGGCCGGCAGGGGTGCGGCCATGGCGGCCGCGGCCGGGACGAGCCCGGCGCCAGCGGCGCAGAGGCAGGCGAGGGCGAGGTTGAAGGCGAGGCGCGATGACATCGGGGGCTCCGGGATCAGAACTTGGCGCGGATGGCAGCCGGAATGGGATCCAGCTTCGCTGGTCCCCTGCGGTCATTGGGAGCGGCCACGCGCACGGCGGTGGCCTTGACGGCCTTCCGCCGGGCGAAACGCTTTTCGGGCGCCGTGCGGCCGATGCGCGCGAGGAGCCCATCCGCACGGCCGGTCGCGCGCTTGACCCTGGCGGGCTCGTGGGCGAGCTTGGCGGCGCACTGCCAGGCCGTCAGCGCGGGGTAGAGCCGATCTTCGGCCTCGAGGCGGGTGGCCTCGGCCGCCAGGGCATCGATCGCCGTCGCGTAGCCCTCGGCCAGGGCGGCAGCACCGCTCGCCTGCGCCTGCGCGCCGGCGACGGCCGGCGACGCGGCGGCGGCATGCGGCAGCGCGACCGGTTCCGTCGCCATCACGGGCGACCGGCCCGCCGCCAGGAGGACCAGCGGCCCCACCGCGGCGGCGGCCGCCACGGCGGTGGCGATCGCCCAACGGCGGCGC
>JAKFEW010000125.1:0-143583 GCA_036675505.1 Candidatus Sericytochromatia bacterium | reverse complement strand
GCCGCCGGCCCCGCCGGCCCCCCCGCCGGCGCCGCCTGCCCCGCCGCCGGCGCCGCCCGCCCCCACGGAGCAGACCCCCGCGATGTTCACCGTGCGGCCCGGCGACTCGCTCTCGAAGATCGCCCAGGAAGTCCTCGGCGATGGCGAGCGCTGGCGTGAAATTTACGACCTCAACCGCGACCAGATCGGCGACAACCCGAACATCATCCACCCGGGCCAGGTGCTCAAGCTGCCGACCGGCGCCAAGCCGCCGGCGCCCGGCCCCGCTCCGGCGCCTGACCTGCCGTTCTCGCTCAACGCCGATCAGATCGCCCAGGCGCTCGGCGCGCCGGCCGAGAACGTCCGCAAGTACTGGCCGGTGGTGGCGAAGGCGCTCCAGCAGGAAGGCATCACGAGCCGCAACGGCATCATCGCCGCGCTGGCGACGATCGGCGTGGAGGTCGGCCGCTTCGAGCCCATCCCCGAATACGCCTCGGGCGAAGCCTACGAGGGGCGCAAGGACCTCGGCAACACCCAGCCTGGCGACGGCCGTCGCTTCAAGGGCCGCGGCTTCATCCAGCTCACCGGCCGCGCGAACTACCGCACCTATGGCGAGGCGCTGGGCCTCCCGCTGGAGCAGAACCCGGACCTGGCGCTCGACCCCGAGGTGGGCGCGCGGGTGCTGGCGCTCTACTTCAAGAAGCGCGGCATCCCCGCGAAGGCGGACGCCGGCGACTGGCAGGGCGTGCGCAAGGCCGTGAACGGCGGCCTGAACGGCTGGGACCGCTTCAACCGCATCGTCCGGACGCTCGACCAGATGGCGCGGTGATCCAGACCAGTTACTTCGCGGGGGTGGCGAGCGCGTCGGCCAGCGCGGCCTCGAACTCGCTGATCGAGACCTTGCCGCTCTTGTCCACGTCGGCGGCCGCGAAGGTCACGTCGGAATCGGTCATCTCCTGCCTGGTCAGGTTCTTGTCCTTGTTCGCGTCGAGCCCGCTGAACTCGGCCTGGGCGCGTTCGGTGAAGAGGCCGGCCTTGCCCTTGAGGACGTCCTTGTGGGTGAACTCGGCGACCGTCAGCTTGGCGTCGCCGTTCTTGTCGATCGCCTCGAAGGCGGGAAGGCCGGGGATGACCTCATCTTCGGCGGCGCGGGCGAACTCCTGGGCATCGAGCGAGCCGTCGCCGTTCGCGTCGAGGTGGGTGTGGGCCAGCTTGAACAGGCCGAGCACGCCCTTGTCGGCGATCGCGGTCGCGCTCTTGGCGGCGGGCGCGGCCTTTGCGGACGTGGCCTTCTTGGGGGCCTTGACGGAGGCTGGCGCCTGGCCGCAGCCGGCGAGCACGATCAGGGCGATGGCGGCGAACGCGATTTTCTTCATGGCGGCGGACCTCGGGAACAATCGATACAGAAGCCCCTCGCGAGACCCACGGGGATTATCACCTTCTTAACACCCCGGCTTGCGTCGTTCCGTTGAAGTCGAATTTAAGCTTCGTTGAAGCCGGCTGGCGGCAGGCGAGGGGATTTCACGAAAGCGCCCAGATTTCGACCGTAGGATGTCTATATGGACCTCCTACGGTCGAATTACACGCGAGGCCCGCTGCCCGCCGGTAAGAGGAGCCGCCGAGCGGCAAAAATCGGCTCCCAACCTAGAGTTTTCAGCCGCCGGGGAGCCCGAAGTGGCCAATTCCGACGACGTCGGGCTCCCGCCACGGGACATCGAGTAGGTCCTGGGGAGCCTGTTCAAGCGCATGGCCGACACGCTCCTTGAGACAAAGCGCTTCGAAATCAGGGGCTTCGGCGTCTTCCAAATCCAGCACCAGAAGGAGCGCCGGACCTACGTCCCCAAGCGGAAGACGACCTTCGTCATCCCCGCGCGTCGCACCATCAAGGTCCGCGAGGTCAAGGAGCTCCGCGAGCGCCTGAACCCGCGTCCCGAGACCGACGACAATTAGAATTGCGCGGCGTATTGCCTCACTGGAGATTGTAACCCGGACGAAGCCCCTGCCTCAGGGGAGATGTTACCTGTCAGCCCGTCGCCAAAGCTCTCTCCGGGTTTGCTTTAAAATCGGTTCCGCGCAGCGGACCGGGTAGCGTCGGTGGGACAAGAATGTCAGCGCTGGCCAAATGGTCGTCAAAGGCGATCACCATGTCAGCGCGCCAAATCAGGACACGGCGTTGGAGCGTGCGCAGGAGGTGCGCGGGGTAAACGTCCGGGTACTTGTCTTGCAGGCTCTCCAGCAAGCCCTTGGCGGTCTGCTCCGGGCGAGCGAGCAGCCAATCGTGCGGTTCGACGCTCACGGCCTCGAAGGGGTCCTTACGGGTCCGTCCCTTGCGGGGCCGCCGCGCCGATGGGCCCGGGCAAGGGGAGGACGGGCATCGAGAGGAGTCGAATGCCGTACTTTCGATGGTATCCAGTGGCCGCGACGAACTCATCCAGGATGATCGACTACTGGGCAGGGTCCGCCTCCCGATAGCGGCCTGCTATCTGCCCGAGCAGTTCCCTCTTCGCACGTAGACTCATGATTGACCTCAACGTCCTTCTCCCCTCCGCTGCAAGCAAGCGTTAGGGTTACATTACTCGTGAGGCAAAATCGCGCGTCGGGTAACATTTCTGGTGATGCCATGCGGCGTGCGCGGCGCGGTGCCGCCGACGACGGCGATCCGGATCGAGAAGATCGCGCTGGATTTCTGAACCGACGCCAACGCTCGAGCGGAGGTCGCGCGCGCCGGCGACCTTGATGCGCCGCCGTCGCGACGCCATCGTGACCCTCGGGATTCCACCGATGTGAACCCTCTGACACCCTGTTAACATCGCATTATTGGTCCCGCGAGAGGTGCCAGGACGGCTTGGCGAGCGGGGATCCGGAGGCGAACCGATGCCCAAGGCCCTGATCGTCGATGACGCCGCTTTCATGCGGGCGATGCTGCGGAAGATCCTGATCGAAGCCGGCTACGAATGCGACGAGGCCGGCAACGGCCGCGAGGCGCTGGTCCGCTACCAGGACGGGCGCCCGGACGTCGTGACCATGGACATCACCATGCCCGAGATGGACGGCATCGCGGCGCTCAAGGAGCTGAAAAGGCTGGACCCGGCCGCGCGCGTGATCATGTGCTCGGCGATGGGCCAGGAGACCCTGGTGCTCGACGCCATCAAGGCCGGCGCCGCCGATTTCGTGGTCAAGCCGTTCAAGCCCGATCGCGTGCACGCGGCCCTGGCGAAGGTCCTGGGCCACGCGGCGGTCTAGCGGAGCTCCGGTCGTGCCAACCATCCAAGTCTCTGACGACGAGCGCGAGGCCACCCTCGTGCTCGCACCCGGCGAGCGCCTCGGCTCGTCGCAGGCGCTGATCGCCCTCTCCCGGCAGCGCGTGCGCTACGGCCACCTGCCGAAGGCGCTCGCCACGTTGCCGGATCTGGTCGGCCCGCTGGCGCTGGTCGTCGCCGCCGCCGAGCCGCCCGAGCCCCCCCAGGACGCTCGCCTGGAGCTGCCCGCGGGGAACATGGCCTTCGGCTACGCCGCCGCGCCTGGGCCCGACGGCGCGCTCGCCTACCCGCACCCGCCGGTGCCCGCCCGCGTTGCGCCCGGCGACGTGGTGGCGGTGAAGGTGCCCGCGCGGCCCGGTCACCCCGGCCGGACGGTGACCGGCAAGCCGCTCGGCGTGGCGCCGCCGTCGCCGCGGGATTTCCAGCTGCTGGCCGGCCCGGGCTGCGAGGTGTCGCCGTGCGGCGACGCGGTGCTGGCGACCGCGGCCGGCAACGTCGTGTGTGAGGCGGGCGTCGTCTTCGTGCGCCCAGAACTGCGGATCGAGGGCGATCTCACCTTCGCGGAGGGCGATCTGAGCTTCGACGGCAACGTGCTGGTGACCGGCTCCGTCGAGCCGGGCCGCCGGATCGAGGCGAGCGGCGACGTCACGGTGCTGGGCGTGGTGGTGGGGGCCACGATCGTCGCCGGCCGCCGCGTGGTGGTGCACGGCGGCGTGCGCCACGACGCCAGGCTCATGGCCGGCACGGACGTGCTCGCGCAGTTCATCGAGGGCTCGGCGGTGCACGCCGGCGATCGCGTGTGGGTGCGCGAGGACCTCACGCAGGCCCACGTCGACGCCGCCCGCCAGCTGTCGGTGGGGGGCTGCGTCGTCGGCGGGAGCGTCCAGGTCCAGGAGCGCCTGGAGGCCGACGCGCTCGGCAGCGCGATGGCGGCGCCCACCCGGGTGGCCGTGGTGCCGCCGCCGCCGCCGCCCGACCCCCGCCCGGCCCTCGCGGCCGGGCGCAAGGAGCTCCAGGCGACGCTCTCCCAGGTGTGGATCCGGGTCGAGGAGGCCCAGCGCGTGCTGGCGCGCACGGGCGCCGGCCAGCGTGCCGAGGAGGCGGCCGAGATGCTCGAGAAGCTGCTCGAGCTCTACAAGGGCCTGCGCGCCAAGGACGAGGGCATCGCGGCCCGCATGGCGGCCTACGCCGGGCACGAGCCGCCAACTGTGCGCCCCACCATCCAGATCCGCGGCGGCATCCACCCCGGCGTCTCGCTCCAGCTCGGCCACGCCATGCTGCGCGCCGAGACCGACTACCCCGCGAGCGACCTCTTCGAGGCCGACGGCGTCGTTCGCCTGGTGCCGCTCGCCCCCACCCTGAAAGGATCGCGCGCATGACGACTGTGGGACCCTCGATCCCGGCCCAGGCGCCGGCGCACGTCCGGGCGATCCTCACGTCCACCCGGGAGACGTTGGGGCTGCTCTTCGACGCCGAGCCGGACTTCGCCGAGGGGCGTCTGTGCCCCGCCGCCTCGCCGCGGGGCGCGGAGGTCAACGTGATCGTGAGCTTCACGGGCGCGGTGCAGGGCCATGTGCTGCTCGGCATGACGAAGCGGACGGCCTGCGCGATGGCGGCCAGCCTCCTGATGGAGGAGATCACGGAATTCGACGACATGACGCGATCGGGCGTGGCCGAGATCGCGAACATCGTGGCGGGCGGCTGCGCGACCGCGCTCCACCGCGACGGCTTCGAGACCAATATCACGGTGCCCTCGGTGATCGCCGGCGATCGCGTCGAGGTGTCCTGGCCGAACCTGTTCATCATCGAGACCGCGCTCACCCTGCCAGCCGGGGAGGTGAGGATGGCGGTCGGCCTCAAGGTGAGCGCGGCCTGAGGGCCCTGGCGGAAGCGAGAAATCGATGAGCGAAGAACTCCAGATGTGCCTCGACGAGGCGGTGGAGCACCTCGACGCGTGCGATCGCGCGGCGATGGCGCTCGACCAGGCCGCGAGCGCCGGCGAGGAGCCCTCGGCCGTGGCGGTCGCGGAGCTGTTCCGGGGCGTCCACACGATCAAGGGCAACGCCGGGATGCTCGGCCTCGAGACGCTCGTGGGCATCGCGCACGCCCTCGAGACGCTGCTCGACCGGCTGCGGGCGGGCCAGGTCGCGGTGGGGCGCGATCTCGTCGACGTCGTCTTCGGCGGCCTCGACGCCCTGCGCACCGAGACCCTGGCCAGGCGTAACGGCGTGCCGTCGGGGCTCGACCACCGCGCGATCGCGGCCACGATCCTCGCCGCGCTCGCGGACGGCCCCACGGCGACCGAGCGCGGCTGGGCGGATCGCTTCCCGGGCTGGCGCCTGGTATCGGGCGCCGAGGCGCCGATCGCCGCGGCCCTCGCCGAAGGCCGCCAGCAGCTCTACCGCCTGGAGTTCGCGTTGCCCGCGGCCGCGGCCGCCGAGCCGCTGGCGCACCCGGCGGTCGAGAAGATGCTCGCGCTCGGCAGCGCCGCGGCGTGGTGCCGGGGCGAGGGCGATCGCTGGTGGCTGGCCTGGGCCAGCGCCGCGGACGCCGAGACGGTGGGACGCTTCGCCCCCGACGAGCTGGCGGCCTGCGAGCCGCGGCCCGACGGCCGCATGCCGGCGGCGCCCGCCGACGCGCCGGCGCGTGAGGCGACGGCGGGCCTGGCCGGCGGGCTGCCCGCCGACGCCGGCGAAGGCACGATCCGCGTCGGCGTCGCGCTGCTCGACACCCTGATGACCCTGGTGGGCGAGCTCGTGCTCACCCGCAACCAGGTGCTGCAGGCCGCGGAGCTCGTCGCGGGCAGCGGCCTCCAGCCACCCGTCCAGCGCCTGAGCCAGCTCACCACGGAGCTGCAGGAGGCCGTGATGCGCACGCGCATGCAGCCGGTCGGCCAGGTCTTCGAGAAGCTCCCGCGCCTGGTCCGCGACTACTGCCGCCAGAGCGGCAAGGAGATCGAGCTGGTGCAAGAAGGCGCCGAGACCGAGCTCGACAAGGGCCTGCTCGAGCGCATCCGCGGCCCGCTCACGCACCTCGTCCGCAACGCCCTCGATCACGGCGTCGAGCCGCCGGCCGCCCGCCTGGCGGCGGGCAAGCCGGCCGCCGGGACGATCCGGCTCGCGGCCATGCAAGAAGGCGGCACGGTGATCGTGGAGGTGAGCGACGACGGGCGCGGCCTCGACTACGATCGCATCCGGGCGAAGGCCCTCGTGACGGGGATCGTGCCGGTGGAGACGCTCGCCCGGATGAACGAGGCCGAGCTCGCCCAGCTGGTGTTCCACGCGGGGTTCTCCACCGCCGAGGCCGTGACGGACGTGTCGGGCCGCGGCGTCGGGATGGACGTCGTGAAGACCGACGTCGAGCGCGCGGGCGGCAGCGTGGAGCTCCGGTCCGAGCCCGGCCGCGGCACGACCACGCGCCTGAAGATCCCGCTCACGCTCGCCGTGATCCCGGCGATCGTGGCCTGGGTGGACGGCCAGCGCTTCGCGATGCCGCAGGCGGCGATCCACGAGGTGGTGCGCCCCGGCGAGGGCGGCGCCAGCCTGGCGCTGGTGCGCGACGCGCGGGTGCTGCGCCTCCGCGACGAGCTGCTGCCGGTGGTCGACCTGCGGACGGTGCTCGGGATGACGGCGGCCGGCGGCGGGGACCCCTACCTCGTCGTGGTGCACCTCGGCGGCCGGGCGATCGCCCTCGCCGTCAACGCCGTCGGCGATCCCGAGGAGATCGTGGTGAAGCCCCTGCCGGCCTTCGTGAACGCGGTGTCGACCTACGCCGGCGTGACGATCCTGGGCGACGGCACGCCCTGCTTGATCCTCGACGTCACCGGCCTGGCGTCGCGCGCGGGGTTGGCGGCCGAGCCGGCCGGCGAGGCCCAGCAAGCGGCGTCGGCGGGGCCCATCGCGGAGGAGGTCGCGCGCGAGAAGATGCTGGTGGTGGCGATCGCCGGCCGCCGCTACGCGGTGCCGATGGGCCTCGTGACCCGGCTCGAGGACGTGCCGGGCGAGCGGCTCGAGGCGGTGGGCAACCGCGCCGTGCTCCAGTACGGGGAGCGCCTGCTGCCGGTGATCGATCCGGCGCCGCTGTTGGGCGGCGTGCCCGCCGCCGCGCCGCACGGCGGCGAGAGGCAGCCGCTGGTGGTGGTGGGGGAGGGCGCCGCCGCGGTCGGCCTGCGCGTGGACGCGATCCACGACGTGGACGCCGACCGGCGGGCGATGCAGGCCGCGCCCGGCGTGCCGGGCGTGCTCGGCACGATCGTGCTCGGGGGGCGCGTGATCGAGGTGTTGGACGTGCCGGCCGCCCTCGCGTCGGTGTTGGGGCCCGCCTCGGCGGGCCGCGTCGAGTCGCAGGAGGAAGCGCCGTGTCCCTGAACGTCCCCAGCCGCGGCGCCGAGCGCCGCCGCGAGAACCTGGGCGGGCCCGCGGGCGTCGAGCGCCGCGACCTCGCGGACCGCCGCGCCGAGAACAACGTGCTGTACGTCTGCTTCCGGGTCGGCGCCTCCACCTACCTGCTCGACGTCCACGAGGTCCTCGAGATCGTCCCGGCCCCATCGCCGCTGCCGGTGCCGCTCGCGCCGCCCGCCGTCGCTGGCCTGATCAACCTGCGCGGCCGGATCCTGCCCGCGCTCGACCTGCGGTCGCTGCTGGGCGAGCCGCCCGGCCCGCCGCCCGCGCTCGGGGTGGTGGCGATCGCCGGCGAGGACGTCTTCACGATCCTCGTGGACGAGGTGGACGACGTCGTGGCGCTCTCGCCCACGGCCTTCCGCCTGCCGCCGGCGACCCTCGGCGGGGCGAGCCGGGTCCTCGCCCGCGCCGTGTGCCAGCACCGGGACGCCTTGCTCGTCGTCCTCGACCCGCACGGCTTCCGCCGCCTCGTCGACCCCGCCGGATCCACGCGAGAAGCCGTGTAGCCCCCCTCCCCGCTCTCTCTCCCCCCCGCCCTGCCCAAGGAGGCCCGAATGACCCCCCCGCTCGCCTTCGCCGACCCCTCGCTCGAACGGCGCATGGCCATCGCCCTGGAGGCGGTGGAGACGGCGATCTTGCTCGCCGACGACGCCCACAACCTCCTCCATGCGAACCCCGCGGCGGCCGGCATGCTGGCACGCCTGGGCGCCGGCCGGGCGCTCGGCCGTGACCAGCTCGCCGGCATGACGCTCGAGGCGCTCTTCGGCGAGGCCGTCGCGACCGCCCGGGCCGGCAAGGCCGTGGACGTGCAGGCGGGCGAGGGGACGTTCGCGCTCACGGTGCGCGCGCTCGTCGACGGCAGCGGCGCCGCGGCCGGCACCGTCGCCACGCTGACGGAGGTGACGGCCGCGCGCCAGGCGGCCCGGGACTTCGCCACCTCGCGCCTGCGCCTGGTCGCGACGCTCGAGGGCCATGTCGGCCGGCTGCAGGGCGCCGCGGGCGAGCTCGCCATGCAGGGCGAGACCTTCACGGCCCAGGCCGAGGAGGCCACCCGCCAGACGGGCGCCGTGTCCGCGGCGTCCGAGCAGACCAACCGCAACGTGCAGACGGTCGCCACGGCGGCCGAGGAGCTCGCCATCACCGTGCGCGAGATCGCGAAGAATGTGCAAGAATCGAACCGCCTCACCACCACGTCGGTGGCGAAGGCGCAGGCGGTGAATGGGGCCGTGGCGCAGCTCGGTACCTCCAGCCAGGACATCGGGAAGGTGATCCGGGTGATCACGCAGATCGCACAACAGACCAACCTGCTGGCGCTCAACGCCACCATCGAGGCCGCACGCGCCGGTGAGGCGGGCCGCGGCTTCGCGGTGGTGGCGAGCGAGGTCAAGGAGCTCGCGAAGGAGACGGCCCGGGCCACCGAGGACATCGCGGCGAAGATCGAGGCGATCCAGCGTGACACGCGCAAGGCGATCGACGGGATCGGCGAGATCGGCGATGCGGTCGGCCAGATCGATGGCATCATGATCACGATCAGCTCGGCGATCGAGGAGCAGGCCGTGACCACCCAGGAGATCACCCGGAACATGGCGCAGGCCGCGCGCGGCACCGAGGAGGTGGTGCGCAGCATCGGCGACGTCGCCGGCGCCGCCGAGGCTTCCGCGCAGGGGGCGGTCCGCCTGCACGGCTCGGCGGGCGCGCTCACGACGCTCGCGGGCGACCTGCGCGGGGCGATCGCCGCCTTCGTGGCGGATGGCGACGTGGCCGGTGCCTGAGGCGCCCGGGCAGCCCCTGCGCGTCTTGCTGGTCGACGACAGCGTCGTCGCGCGCAAGCTGATCGGCGACGCGCTGGGCGGCTGCCCCGAGATTGCCAGCCTCGTGACGGCGCCCAGCGGCCCGATCGCCCTCCAGAAGGCAGCGCTCGAGCCGCCCGACGTGGCCATCTTGGACCTCGAGATGCCGGACATGGACGGGATCGCGGTGTTGCGGGAGCTCAAGGCCCGCCTGCCGGCCGTCCGCGTGCTGATCTTCACCGGCAACGGCGAGCTGGCGCGCACGCGCGCGGTGCAGGCGCTCACCGAGGGCGCGAGCGACGTGTTGCTCAAGCCGGTGCTGGCCGCCGCCCCGTACCCGGACCAGGTCGCCGCGATGCGGGCCCACCTGCTGCCCAAGGTGCGCCAGTTCGCGCCGGCCGCGCGGCCGGCCGGCGTCGCCCCGGCGAGCCGCATGGCGGCGGCCGGCGTGCGCCCGCGCGCGCTCGTGATCGGGGTGTCCACCGGCGGGCCCGAGGCGCTCTCGCGCCTGCTGCCCGCGCTGCCGGCCACCTTCCCGCTGCCCGTGCTGGTGGTCCAGCACATGCCGCCGGGCTTCACCGCCGCGCTCGCGGCCCGCCTCGATCGCCTCTGCGCCCTCGCCGTGGCCGAGGCCTCGGACGGCGAGCCGGTGGTGCCCGGCCGCGTTTACATCGCGCCGGCCGGGCACCACCTGGCGATCGGCCCGGGCGACCCGGGCGAGGTGGTCCGCGTGACCGACGATCCGCCCGAGAACTCCTGCCGGCCCGCGGTCGACGTGCTGCTGCGCACCGCCGCGGACGCCTTCGGCGGGCGGCTGCTCGTCGCGATCCTGACCGGCATGGGCTCGGACGGCCTGGCCGGCACTCGCCTGTGCAAGGCCCGGGGCGCGCGCGTGCTGGCCCAGGACGCCGCGAGCAGCGTCGTGTGGGGGATGCCGGGGGCCGTGGTGGAGGCCGGGCTGGCCGACGCGGTGCTGCCGCTCGAGGCGATGCCGGCCTGGCTGATCGCCCTCGCGCAGGGGAGGACGCCGCCATGCCCGCGCTGAGTCCGGCCGGCATCGAGCGCTTCTGCCGCGAGCTGGAAGCCTCGTGCGGCCTGGCGTACACGCCCGAGAAGGCCTACCTCTTCGAGGCCCGCCTCGCCGATTTCGTGGCGAGCCGGGGGCTGCGGGACTACGACGACCTCGCGCGGCTCTTCCTGGAGAGTGCCGACGCGCGCCGCACGATCACCGAGGCGCTGGTCACCTCCGAGACGTACTTCTTCCGCGACGACGGCGCGTTCCGGGCCCTGCCCGACCTGCTCGCCGCGCGCCACCCCAGCGCCGGCGATCCGGCCGTCGTCTGGTCGTTGGGCTGCGCCACCGGCCAGGAGGTCTGGTCGATCGTGTTCACGCTGGCGACCGACGGGCGCGTGCCCCTCGAGGCCGTGCGGATCGTCGGCGTCGACCTCTCGGCGCGTGCGCTCGCGCGGGCGCGTGAGGCCCAGTACAGCGACTTCGAGCTCCAGCGCGGCATCGACCCCCTCACCCGCGCCCGCTACTTCGAGCCCGCGCCCGGGGGCGGCCGCGTGGCGCGGCCATGGCGCGACCAGCCCAGCTGGGTGCAGGCGAACCTGCTCGACGAGCTCCACGGCCTGCCGCGGCCCGACGTGGTGTTCTGCCGCAACGTGCTGATTTACTTCGACGACGCCGTCAAGCGGCGCGTGGTGGGGCGGATCGCCGATCGCCTGGCGCCCGGCGGCGTGCTCATGCTCGGCAACGCCGAGAACAAGCTGCTCTTCGCGGACCTGCTCGATCCCATGCCGGACGGGCCCGCCATGCTGCGGGCCCGTCGGTGAGCGGCGACGAAGGGCTCAGGCGGGGCGGCCCACCTCGCGGCGCCGCGTGATCGCGCTGCCGACCTCGAGCGCCTCGAACCAGTCGAGGAAGCGCCCGACCTGATCGCCCCGGAAGATCGCGCCGTGCTGCGGGCACATCAGGCGCACGTCCAGCTGGCGGACGCGGCGGATCCAGTCGTTCTTCGCCTCGTTCGACGGCATCCAACGGCGGTGGAAGCCCTCCATGAAGCCGATGTGGCGGTCGAAGTCCGGCACGTCGAACCCGCTCGCGTCCTCGGGCAGCAGCGCGGCCCCGATGTCGCCGGAGAACAGAATCTTCGCGTGCGGGTCGTACACCGAGTAGTTGCCGCTGGCGTGGCAGTAGTGCGCGGGGATCACCTGCAGCGTCCGGCCGTGCGTGCCGATGCGCATCTCGCAGCCCTCGTCGGGGATCGGCCGGAAGCTTTCCGTGTACTCGTAGCCGAAGTGCGCGAGGAAGCCGGTCCAGATGCGCGGCACGTACACCTCGGCGTGCGGGCACATCGCCATCCAGAGCGCCAGCGACGACATCACGTCGGGGTCCTGGTGGCTCGCGAAGAAGGTGGTGAGCCGCTCGGCCTCGATATGGCCGCTCACGGCCTCGAGCACCGGCGCGAAGATCTCCGTGCCGCCCGGGTCGAGCAGCAGGGCGTCGCCGTTGCTCACGATCAGGTACTCGTTGGTGTCGATCACGGCCGAGGGCTTCTCGGGGTCGCGCCCGAGCGCGATCCAGCGGTGGTCGCCGTCGTCGAACAGGATTTCACTTCGCATCGGTGGTCGGCGCCTCCCCGGTCGCCAGCAGGTCTTCCAGGGCCTTGAACGTCGCCGCGAGCTCCGCGCCGCGGCCCTCGAGCGCGGCGGTGTCGTCGGCCAGCGCCGCGCTGGTGACGAGGAAGCCGCCGTCGCCGTCTTGCTCGCGGCTGCCCTCGATCCGGAAGTAGAGCGCCACCGTGTGGAGCCGGACGAGGTGCCACTCGAGCTCGCGGAAGATCGCGCCGAGGCGCTCGAGGTCCGGCGCCATGGCCCCCTTGGCGCGGCCGACCGCGGCCTCGGCGCTTGCGGCGGTGGCCGCGGCGCGGCGGCTGCGGGCCGCGCGGGCGCGGGCGCGACGTAGCGCCTCGAGGTTGCGCGAGGCCGTGATGACGCGGATCGAGCGGCGTGCGAGCCCGCGCGCCAACGGCAGGCCGTCGGCCGCGAGCGCGCGGATGGCGCCCGAGATCTCGCGCGTCTCGCGCGCGAGGGCGGCGAAGACGCCCTGGTCGTGGGCCGCCCGCCGGGCCGCGAGGCCGGCGTTCAGCGACGTGAGCCCGATGTGCGCGGCCGTGCGGTCCCAGGCCTCGGCGAGCGAGCGGGCCCGCAGGCACGCGGCCACGATCGCGGCGAACGCGACGGTGAGCGCCTCGTCGGTCGAGGGGTGGGGGGCGGCGAAGCCGGCAGGCGGGGTGGTGGTGGCCATGCCACCATCATCTCGCCGATCCGGCTGCGGGAAGTCCGTAGTTCTCCCGTAGAAATCCGCTCCCCCGGGGGGGATCGGGGCGTGCTTACTTGCCTTGCGCCAGCTGGACCGCGCGGGCGGCGTTCACGAGCACCCGGGCGCCGTCCTTCTTCATCTCGGCGACCAGGTAGACCGGTGCCGCCACGCCCTTCGGCTGGGCGAGCTGCACGACGTACGAGTCGCCCGCGAGGATCTTGGTGGCGAGCGCGGCCTCGATCGCCTGGGCGGCCGGGATGATGCCCGCGGTGTCCATCGGGGGCGCGGCCTTGGCCTTCTCGAAGGAGAGGTTGTTGCCGGTGATCGCGATGGTGGCGGCGCTGCGGCCGGCGGTGAAGGTGTAGGAGTAGGTCGTGCCGCCGTTCTTGCGGCCCTTGGCGTCGACGTTCACGGCCTGGGCGCCTGCGAGCACCGCGTTCGGCGCCCACTTCACGGCGTCCTTGCGGGCGACGGCCAGGATCTTGTCGAAGTCGCCCTCACGCTCGTCGGCCGTGAGCGGCCGATCCTCGGGCAGCTTGGGCCCGAACAGGCCGGCGGCATCGGCGGCCATCGCGCCGCGCTGCAGGGCGAAAGGAAAGGTAATATCTCAGCGGGGTTATGGTTAAGAACGAGTTGGGAGCGCCACCACGAGGGCGGCGCCGCCGCGCGGGCCGTCCTCGACCCAGATGCGGCCGCCGTGCTGCTGCACGATCGCCCGGCAGATGGCGAGGCCGAGGCCGGTGCCCGGCGCCTGGCGGTCGCTCGGCGGCGCGGCCTGGTAGAACCGCTCGAACACGAGCTCGCGCTCGGCGGGCGGCACGCCCGGGCCCTCGTCGTCGACCATGAGCCGCACCTCGTCGCGGGCCCGCTCGGCGCTCACGACCACCCGGCTGCCGCGGGGCGTGTAGCGGATCGCGTTGACGAGCAGGTTCACGAGGGTCTGGTGGAGGCGGTCGGCGTCGGCAGCGAACGTGAACGCCGGGGGCAGCGCGATGGCCGTCTCGAGGGCGACGGCCCGCCGCTCGGCCATCGGCGCCGTGGTCTGGAGGGCTTCTCGCACCACCGCGACCAGGTCGCACGGCTCATTCACGACCGGGACCCGCCCCTGCGCGAGGACCTGGAGATCCAGGATGTCGCCGACGATGCGCGCGAGGCGATCGACGTTCGAGTGGGCGATCTCGACGATGCGCGTGGCCTTCTCGCTGAGCGTGCCGAGCGCGTCCGCACTCAGGAGATCGAGCGAGCAGGTGATGGTGTTGAGCGGCGTGCGCAGCTCGTGGCTGATCATGGCGATGAACGTGTCCTTCATCCGTTCGATCGCGCGGCGCTCCGAGATGTCGCGCACCAGCCCCGTGTAGTAGCGCTCGCCGTCGGCCTCCCAGGTGGCCAGGCTGAGCTCGATGGGGATCTCGGTGCCGTCCTTGTGCAAGGCGATCGCCTCGATGGCCTTGCTACGGCTCTGAGGTTTCACGCCTGTGGCCGCGCCCATGGCCCGGCAGTGCCCCTCGCCGAAGCGTTCGGGCAGGAGCATCGAGAACGGCCGGCCCAACGTCTCGGTCATGTCGTAGCCGAAGATGCGGGAGGCCCCGGGGTTCCAGAGGATGATCTGGCCGGCCTGGTTCGTGAGGACGATGCCTTCGGCAGCCGAGGCCACGACGGATCGGAAGCGGGCTTCGGAGGCCTGCAGCGCGAGCGCGGCCCGCCGGGCTTCAGAGACGTCTTGTGCGGTGCCCACCAGGCGGCGGGGGAGGCCGGGGCCGTCGGCGGCGATGTGGCCCCGGCACTCCAGGCGGCGCGTGCCGGACCGCTCGTCGCCGACCAGGAAGTCGAGCCGGAACGCCTGGCCGTCCGAGGCGGCGCCCGCGAGCGCCGCCTCGACGGCTGGCCGGTCGAACCAGTCGACCGCCGCCAGGAAGCGGGCCATCGTTGGCGGCTCGGCGCCGGGCTTCAGGCCCAGCAGGCGGTACAGCTCGTCGGACCACCAGTGCGTGTCCGTCTCGAGGTGCCACTCGAAGCTGCCGATGCGCGCGATCCGCTGCGCCTCGGCGAGCGAGGCCGAGGTGCGCTTCTGCTCGGTCACGTCGCGGAAGACGAGCATGCAGGCGGGGCGGCCCGCGAAGCTGATGGCCGCGGAGGCGGCCAGGACGTCGATCAGCTTGCCGTCGAGCCGCCGGAGCACGCGGGGGTCCCCCTGGCAGGGCCGGTTTGTCTCGCAGCAGGTCAGCGCGCCGTCGGGCAGCGGCGACGCGATCACCTCCCCGAGCGAGCGGCCGATCAGGTCCTCCGGCCGGGCGGCGCCCAGCATTCGCGCAGCGGTGGCGTTCGCGAACACGAAGCGGCCGTCGGCCTGCACCATCACCATGTCGGGCGAGAGCTCGACCAGGCGCCGGTAGCGGTCCTCGCTCTCGGCCAGCGCCCGGCGATCGCGGCGCTGCCGCAGCTCGACCTCGGCGCGCGGCGCGACCAGCTCGAGCAGCGCGGCGACGAAATCGAGGTCCGTCAACGGCGACGACCGGGTGACCGCGATGGCGCCGATCGGGCGACCTGCCTCGTCGTGGAGCGCCACGCCCGCGTAGCTCTCGAGCGCCAGCATCCGGATCGGGAGGTAGCCGGGGAACGCGTCCTGCAGGCCGGCCGGGATGGTGAGACGGCCGAGCTGCAGCGCCGCCTCGCACGGGCTCCCGGCCATCGGGAGGGTGACCACGCGCGGCTCGCGGCTGCGGTCCGCGAACGCGATCGCCTCGAGCTCTGGGTCGTCGGCGCACGCGACGAAGGCGTAATCGACCTCGAGCGAGTCGATCAGGTAGAGCGCCAGCGCGCCGAAGAAGGCCTCGCCGTGGGGCAGCGCCGCGCCCGCCGCCAGGCGTTGCCGCGCCGTCTCGGCCCGCACCGCCTCGCCGACCTCGCGGTGGATGGCGGAGGCGCCGAGGACCTTCCCCGTCGCGTCACGGACCTGGGAGAAGGTGATGGCGACATGGACGTGCGTGCCGTCCTTGCGAACACGCACGCTCCGGTAGCGTTCGATCAGCTCGCCCCGTGCGAGCCGCCCGAAGATTTCCGGGATCTCGTCCGCGTGGCTGGCGGGTGTCAAGAAGGCGAGGTCGCGGCCCTCGGCTTCCTGGGCGCTGTAGCCGTAGAGCTTCTCGGCGCCCGCGTTCCAGCTCAGGATGACGCCATCGAGCGTCAGGCCGAGGATCACATCTTCGCACGACGCCACGAGCGCGGCGTGGAAGCGGGCCTTGTTCACAGCAGGCCGTGCTCGTGGCAGAAGGCTATCGCCTGGGTCCGGCTCCTCACCTGGAGCTTCTCGTAGATGCGGCTCAGGTTGTTCTTGATCGTCTTCTCGCTGAGGTGGAGCCGCTCGGCGATCGCCCGGTTGTCGAGGCCCCGGGTGAGCAGGCGCATGACCTCGGCCTCGCGCGACGTGAGCGCCTCGAGGTGCCCCGGCCAGGGCCGGGTCGGGCGGGTCGGCTCCACCGGCAGGGAGTTCGCGAGGGCGTCCCGCCGCGTGAGCGCCTTCTCTACCACCATTTGGAGCTGGTGCAGGTTCCGGAGCGGCTTGATCAGGAAGTCGAACGCCCGGCCCTCCCGCAAGGCCTGGATGGCGTCGTCCATGGTGCCCTGGCCGGTCAGGAAGATCACCACGATCGCTGGATCCAGGTCCTTCAAGACCGCCAGCAGCTGAAGGCCGTTCAGGCCGGGCATCTTGAGGTCGGTGACGATCACGTCCGTGCCGCGGGTGCGCAGGTACTGGAGCGCTTCGATGCCGTCGGCCGCCGTGCGGACGTCGTAGCCTGCGGCGCGGAACCACTCGGCCAGCACCTCAAGGAGGTGCGGCTCGTCGTCGATGAGCAGAAGACGGGCGGTATTCGTGGCGGAAGGCATCTCAATTCGCTCCCGATCGCCGTAAGCGAGGCCACCTTGGGTCTCGGTTGCTCGCGAAACCTGCACTCTAGTCTACGCAAATCGCGTCCGCGGCCACGGGTCATAGGTCCTGACCTTGCGGGACGATCGTCCCTCGCCGGGGGGCGGGCCGTCATCAGCAGAAATCCCATGGTTGCTTGGAATTGCGGGCATGTCGTCCACGATGGCCGGATAGGGCCTGGCGGAAAAGGTTCCGAGCGCGGGGACGCGGCGGCCCGCCTGGCTCCGCGGTCCGTGCCGGCGCGGGAGGGGCGATGATCGTGCCAGGCCCTTTGGCCCTATTTACGTTTCCTCGGGCCATCTAAGATTGATAACGGGGTTGTAATGGGATAGGGGGGCAAATGGCCAAGGTCTTGATCGTGGACGACGCCGCCTTCATGCGGCAGTTGCTCAAGAAGATCCTGGTCCAAGAGGGCTACGAATGCGCTGAAGCGGGCACGGGGCGCGAGGCGATCGCGGCCTATCCGGACGTGCGGCCCGACGTGGTGACCATGGACATCACCATGCCCGACATGGACGGCATCGAGACGCTCCGCGAGCTCAAGGCCCGCCATCCGGAGGCCAAGGTCGTCATGTGCTCGGCCATGGGCCAGGAGTCGTTGGTGCTAGACGCCATCAAGGCCGGCGCGACCGATTTCATCGTGAAGCCCTTCAAGCCGGAGCGGGTGATCCAGGCGCTCGGCAAGGCGGCAGGCTAGGCGATGCCGACCGTCCACATCGACGCGGACGAGATGGCGGCCGACCTCGTCCTCGCGGCCGGCGAGGTGGTCTCGTCGCCGAACGTGGCGATCGTCCTGCTCGCGCGCAGCGGCGTCCGCCATGGCCTGCAACACCCCATCCTCGCGACCCTGCCCGAGACGCGTGGGCCGGCGGCGGTGCGTGTGGCGCTTGGCGAGCCGGCGCTGCCGGGCCGTGACGGCTGGGTGTTCTACGCCTTTTCCCTGCCCGATGCGGGCGGCGCTTTCGAGCCGCTCCCGCTCCCGCGCCTGGTCGACAAGGGCGAGGTGCTCGCGCGCCGACACCCGGCGTGCATCGGCCAGCTCGGGCGGACGGTGACCGGCCGGACGCTGGCGATCGCCCCGGTGCAGGATTCGCCGTTCCTCGCCGGCCCGGGGGCCGAGGTTAGCATGGACGCCCAGTTCATCGTGGCGGCCCGGCGCGGCTCGCCGCACCTGGCGGGCGAGACCGTCGTGGTCCGGCCCGTGGCGAGGATCGCGGCGGATGTCGGGCCGGAGGATCCCCCCATCGAGTTCGACGGCGACGTCGTGGTCGAAGGCCACCTCGAGCACCCCGCGTCGATCGTCGCGACGGGCGACGTCCACGTCCTCGGTGGCGTTCAGGGCGCGCGGATCCGGGCGGGCGGTCGCGTGGTGGTCCATGGCGGCGTCCGCCAGGAGGCCCGGATCGAAGCCGCCACCATTTACGCGAAGTTCGTCGAGCAATCTGAGCTCTTTGCGAGTGACCTCGTGCTGGTCTGCGAGGACCTGATCCGGGCCACGCTCGTCTCGCCCTGCGCGCGCATCGGCGGCGCCGTCGTGGGTGGCGATCTGGCGCTCGTCGAGTGGCTGGAGGCCGGCGAGCTCGGCTCCGAATTCGCGGCGCCGACCCGCGTTGCCGTCGTGCCTCCGCCTCGGCCCGAAGACCCGACCCGTGGGCTCGCGCGCGATCGCCGCGCGATCGCCGAGCAGCTCACGCGGCTCGCGCCGTTGCTCGATGAGAACCGCCGGCTCGCCAAGGACCCGCGCAACGAGAGCGCGCGCGAGATGGTGGCGAAGCTCGTGGGCCTGATCGCCCACCTCCAGGACCGTGATCGCGAGCTGGCCGCCTGCATCGAGGCGGCCCCGGAGGCGCCGGCCGGGCCACGCCCCTTCGCCCGCGTGGCGGGCCAGGTCCATCCCGGCGTCACGCTTCAGGTGGGGGCCCAGCACCTCCGCCTCACCTCCCCCATCCCCGCCAGCACGTTCCTCGAGGGCCGCGGCGCCGTCGAGATCGCGCCCTTCGGCCTCTCGCTCGAAAGGACCCTCGCATGACGCAGGCGTTCGACACCAGTTTGCTGGCCCAGGCGCCGGTGCACATGCGGGCGATCCTCGCCGCGACGCAGGAGACCCTCGGCCTCCTGTTCGACACCGCGCCCGCGTTCGGGCAGGCGAAGGTCTGCCCGGCGCTGATGCCCCACGAACACGAGGTCAACGTGATCGTCGGCTTCACGGGCGGCATCCAGGGTCAGATGCTCTTCGGCATGTCGAAGCGGGAGGCGAGCGCGCTGGCGGGCATCCTGCTGATGGAGGACCTGCCGGAGTGGGGCGACATGACCGCGTCGGGCATGGCCGAGATCGCGAACATCGTCGCGGGCGGGTGCGCGACGGCCTTGCACCAGCATGGCTTCGTCGCGAACATCACGGTGCCGTCCGTCATTGCCGGCGAGCACGTGCAGATAACGTGGCCCAACCTGTTCATCTTGGACACCTCGCTCGTGCTGCCGCGCGCCACCATCGGGGTGGCCGTCGGCGTCAAAGTGAACCCGCGGTAAGCGCCGATGAGCGACGAGCTTCAGCTGTTCCTGGACGAGGCGGCCGAGCACCTGGACGCCTGCGATCGCGCGGCGTTGGCGCTCGACGACGGCGCGGACGCGGGCGACGTGTCGAGCCTGCTCAACACGCTGTTCCGGGGCGTCCACACCCTCAAGGGCAACGCCGGCATGATGGGGATGGCGGCGACCGTCGAGGTCGCGCACGTGCTCGAGCACCTGCTCGACAGGCTGCGCGCGGAGGGGCGATCCCCCTCGCGCGACGTCGTCGACGTGGTCTTCGCCGGCCTCGACGCCCTCCGCACGCTCGTCCACCTGGCCCCGCTGGGCGACGAAGGGACGCTGGACACCCGCGACCTGATGCGCTTGCTGCGCACGACGGCGGGGCTGGCGGGCGCGGCCGACGACGAGGCGGGGGCCCGCTACCCCGGCTGGGAGCGGGTCGAGAGCCCGGACCGCGAGGCCCCCGAGGCGGGCATCGCGCGGGGCGAGCTCGCGCTCTACGCGCTCCACCTCCAGCTGCCGGAGGTGGACTGGCGCGCGCCGCTGGACCACCCGGACCTCGAGAAGCTGCTCGCCCTCGGCAGGGCGGTCGCCTGGTGCCGCGCCGAGGATGGCGGCCTGCGGGTCGGCTATGTCACGGCCGCGACGCCGGATCTGGTGCGAGCGTTCGGGCCGGAAGGGCTCCAGGCGTGCGAGCCTCGGCCCGATGGCCGGCTGCCCGCGCCGGGAGGCGAGCTCCCGGCGGCGTCACCCGACGGCGCGCCGCAGGCGCCGCCCGAGGCCGAGGCGCCTGGCGCGCCGCCCGCCGAAGGGGGCGAGACGTCCATCCGGGTCGGCATCACCTTGCTCGACAAGCTGATGAACCTGGTGGGCGAGCTGGTGTTGACGCGCAACCAGGTGTTGCAGGTGACCCATCGCGCGGCCGATGCCACGCTGTTCACCGCGCCGGTCCAGCGGCTGAACCTGATCACCACGGAGCTCCAGGAGGCGGTGATGCGCACGCGCATGCAGCCGATCGGCCAGGTCTGGGAGAAGTTCCCGCGGTTGGTGCGGGACTACTGCCGGCAGACGGGCAAGGAGATCCGGCTCGAGCAGGAAGGCGCGGAGACCGAGCTCGACAAGAGCCTGCTCGAGAGCATCAAGGACCCGCTCACCCACCTGGTCCGGAACGCGATCGATCATGGCCTCGAGCCGCCGCGAGACCGCGCCGCCAGCGGGAAGCCGGCCACCGGCGTGATCCGCTTGCGGGCGCGCCAGGACGGCGGCTCGATCATGATCGAGATCGCGGACGACGGCCGCGGGCTCGACCACGCCAAGATCCGGGCGAAGGCCCAGGCCGCGGGCCTCGCCACCAGCGATGCGCTGGCGCGCATGACCGAAGCCGAGCTCGCCCAGCTGGTCTTCCACCCCGGGTTCTCGACCGCCGATGCGGTCACCGACATCTCCGGGCGGGGCGTCGGGATGGACGTCGTGCGGAACGACGTCGAGCGGGTCGGCGGCTCGGTCGAGCTCACCTCCTCGCCGGGACGAGGCACCACCGCCCACCTGAAGATCCCGCTCACGTTGGCGGTGATCCCCGCGTTGGTCATCATGATGGGCCGCGAGCGCTTCGCCATCCCGCAGGGCGGCGTCCTCGAGGTGGTGCGCACCGGCGACGGCCTCCAACGCGTCGAGAACTTCCGGGGCGCCCGGGTTTACCGGCTGCGAGAGGCCCTCGTGCCGGTGATCGATCTGCGGGAGGCCCTCGGGCTCGGCGAAGCCGGCGACGCGGTGGAGGGCCACCTGGTGATCCTCCAGGCCGGCTCCCAGGTGTTCGGGCTCGCCGTGGACGAGATCGGCGACACCGAGGAGATCGTGGTCAAGCCCCTCCATCGGTTGTTGCAGGCCCTGCCGGCCTTCTCGGGCGTGACCATCATGGGCGACGGGCGGCCGTGCATGATCCTGGACGTGAGCGGCCTCGCGGCGTGCGGCAACCTCGACGCGGCGGCCGCGGCTTCAGAGGCCGATGGCGGCGGCACCCACGCGAGCGAGGGGCACCGGCTGTTGATCGTCGCCATCGGCCCACGCCAGTTCGCCATCCCGATGGCGCTCGTCACCCGCCTCGAGGACTTCGCCGCCCGGGCCCTCGAGCAGGTCGGCTCGCGCACTGTGGTGCAGTATGGCGAGCACCTGCTCACGTTGATCGACCCGACGGGCTTGCTCGGTATGCCACCGCTCGAGGCCACCGAGACGGCGCCGGTGGTGGTGTTCGGGCTCGACCGCCGCGTGGTCGGCGTGCGGGTGAGCGCCATCCGCGACATCGTCGAGGAGGCCGCGACGCTCCACCCGGCGCGGGGCATCGCCGGCGTGGCGGGCGCGATCGTCGTCGAGGGCAAGACCACCGAGGTGCTCGACGTGCAGGCGGTGATCGACGCGGCCCTGCCAGGCTGGTTCGCGGCCGGCGCCCACGCGGGCCAGCCCGACGTGGAGGTGCACGCATGACCCCGACGCCCGCATCACCCGTCCGAGGCCCGGAGCGGCGCCGGCCGCGCGCGGGAGCCTATTCGGGCGAGGAGCGTCGCAGCCTGGCCGATCGCCGCACCGAGAACAACCGGCTCTACGTCCACTTCCGGATCGGGGCCACCGACTTCCTGCTCGGGATCCAGCAGGTGCAGGAGGTGCTGATCGTCCAGGAGATGACGCCCGTGCCCCAGGCGCCCGCGCTCGTCGCAGGCCTCATCAACCTGCGGGGGCAGATCGTGCCGGCCGTCGATCTGCGGGTCGCCCTGGGCGAGCCCGCCACCGGCCAGGACACGACCGCGAACGTGGTGGTGCGCGCGGACGGCGGCGCCTTCTCGATCATCGCCGACGAGGTCTTCGACGTGCTCGAGGCCTCGCCGACCATGCTGGCGCCGCCGCCCGCGAACCTGGTGCCGCCGTTGCGCGACCTGACGACCGAGGTCTGCAAGCTGCCGGGGCGCCTGCTCCTCGTGATGGACGTGGATGGCGTCTTGCGCCACCTGGAGGCCGCGTTCGGCGCCCGCGGCGGTCTCTGACCGAGCCGCTCGCGCACCCGGCCCCGCCCTGGCCGTTCATGGGCACCTTTTCTGGTCACCTTTTCTGGTCACCTTCTCTGGTTACCCACTCTGGTCTCTCTCTGGTCTCCCTCTGGTCTCCCTCTGCCGCGCTCCGCGGCCTTTCGAAGGATTGCCCGATCCCATGTCGCCGACCCCTGACTCCACCGCACTCCGCTCGCCGACGGCCCCCTCGCCGTCGCTCTCGCCCGCCGAGATCGCGTTGATCCAGGCCAACTGGGCGGCTGTCGCGCCCATCGCGGACCAGGCCGCGGCGCTCTTCTACGCGCGCCTGTTCGAGATCGCGCCGGAGGTCCGCCCGCTCTTCAAGACCGACACCGAGACGCAGGGCCGCAAGCTCATGCAGGCGCTCGCGCTCGTGGTGAACGGCCTGACGCGGCTGGAGGGCATCTTGCCCGCGGTCGAGGATCTCGGCCGGCGGCACACCGCGTACGGCGTCCAGGACGCTCACTACGCCCACGTCGGGGCCGCGTTGCTCTGGACGTTGGAGCAGGGGCTCGGCCCCGCCTTCACGCCCGCGGCCCGCGACGCCTGGACCGCCGCCTACGCCCTGATCGCGGACACGATGAAGGCCGCGGCCGCGGCGGCCCTGCCCACGCCCATTCCCCCCCCCGCCACTTTCGAGGAGAAGACCGTGCCCGCCGTCAACCCACCCGCCGTCGCCGAGCGCCTCAAGACCTACGGGCTCGACGCCGTGGAAACCAACATCTTCATCGCGGACCGCCAGCTGACCATCGTGTACATGAACCCGGCCGCCGAGCGCACGATGCGCGGGCTCGAGGAGGTGTTGATCCGCGAGTTCGACATGCGGGTCGACACCATCGTGGGGACCTCGATCGACGTGTTCCACCGGGGCCCGGCGCGGCAGCGCGTGCGCGGGATGCTGGCGGACCCGCGCAACCTGCCGCACTCGGCCGACATCACCTTCGGCGGCGTGACGCTGAACCTCAACGTCAGCGCGATCTACGACGAGCACCGCACCCACGGCGGCTTCATCGTCCACTGGAACGACGTCACCGCGGCGCGGGCCGCCGAGCGCCGTGCGGCCCTGTACTTCGCGATGCTCGAGAACGCCCCGGTGAACGTCATGATGGCCGATCTCGATTTCACGATCAGCTACGTCAACCCGGCCTCGCGGCGCACGCTCAAGCGCATCGAGCATGTGCTGCCCGTTCGCGCCGAAGACGTCGAGGGCAACAGCATCGACATCTTCCACAAGCACCCCGCCCACCAGCGGCGCATCGTCGCGGATCCCAAGAACCTGCCCCACCGCGCGGAGTTCCAGATCGGGGATCAGCACCTCAACTTGCTGGTCTCCCCGATCTACGGCCTGAACAAGGAGTTCCTCGGCCCGATGGTGAGCTGGGACGTCGTCACGAACCGGGTGACGCTCACCGAGACGATCGAGACCTACGTCGACGAGCTGGGGTCGTCGGCGTCCGACATCAAGGGCCAGAGCATGTCGCTCTCGGCACTCGCCGAGGAGACCAACCAGCAGGCGAGCGTCGTCTCGGCGGCCTCCGAGCAGACCAACCGCAACGTCCAGACCGTCGCGACGGCCGCCGAGGAGCTCTCGATCTCGGTGCGGGAGATCGCGAAGAACGTCCAGGAATCGAACCGCCTCACCAACGACTCCGTCGAGAAGGCCAAGGCGGTGAACGCGACCGTCGAGGCCCTGGGCGCGAGCAGCTCGGACATCGGCAAGGTGATCAAGGTGATCACGCAGATCGCCCAGCAGACCAACCTGCTGGCCCTGAACGCGACGATCGAGGCGGCGCGGGCAGGCGAGGCGGGGCGCGGGTTCGCGGTGGTGGCGAGCGAGGTCAAGGAGCTCGCGAAGGAGACCGCCAAGGCCACCGAGGACATCGGCTCGAAGATCGAGACGATCCAGCGCGACACGGGGGCGGCGATCGCCGCGATCGCCGAGATCGGCGAGGCGATCGCCCAGATCAACACCATCATGGTGTCGATCAGCTCGGCGATCGAGGAGCAAGCCGTCACCACCCAGGAGATCACCCGCAACATGAACCAGGCCGCGGCCGGGACCGGCGAGGTGGTCAAGAACATCGGCTCGGTCGCGTCGGCCTCGACGAGCTCGGCCCAGGGCGCGGCCGACGTCCTGGCCTCCGCCGAGGGGCTAACGAACCTCGCCGACAACCTCCGCGACAAGCTCCGCGCCGTCATCGCCGACTTCGTGAAGCGCGACGATTGACCCGCTGACCGTCGCCGTCAGGCGCGAGCCGGGAGCGCCACCACGAAGGCGGCGCCGCCGCGCGGGCCGTCCTCGACCCAGATGCGGCCGCGGTGCTGCTGCACGATCGCGCGGCAGATGGCGAGACCGGTGCCCGGCGCCTGGCGCTCGCACGGCGGCGCGGCCTGGTAGAAGCGCTCGAACACGAGCTCGCGCTCGGTGGGCGGCCGGCCCGGGCCTTCGTCGTCGACCGTGAGCCGCAGCTCGCCGCGGGCACGTTTCGCGCTCACGACCACCCGGCTGCCGCGGGGCGTGTAGCGGATCGCGTTGACGAGCAGGGTCACAAGATTCTGGTGGAGGCGGTCGGCGTCGGCGCTGAACGAGAAGTCGGCTGGGAGCGCGAGCGCCGCTTCCACGCCCACCTCCCGCTGCGCCGCCACCGGCGCGACCGTCTGGAACGCGTCGGCGACGACCTCCGCCACGTCGCATGGCGCGCGGTCCATCGCGACGCGCCCCTGGCTGAGCAGCTGGAGGTCGAGGATGTCGCCGACCATGCGGGAGAGCCGCTCCGTGTTCGACTGCGCGATCTCGAGCATGCGGTTGGCCTTCTCGGACAGCGAGCCGAGCGCCCCGGTGTTCAGCAGCTCGAGCGGCTTGCGGTGCGTCGGCGGGCCCTGTCGCGCTGCCGCGGTGATGCCGCGCGTGTGCGCGGGGCGGAACCGGTCCGGCATCAGCATGGTGAGCGGCCGGCCCAGAGTCTCGGTCATATCGTAACCGAAGATGCGGGCCGCGCCCGGGTTCCAGAGGATGATCTCGCCCTGCAGGTTCGCGAGCACGATGCCCTCGCCGGCGGTGGCCACCACCGAGCGGAACCGCGCCTCGGAGGCCTGCAACGCGCGCGCCGCCCGGTGGGCCTCGGAGACGTCCTGGGCGGTGCCGACCATCCGCAGCGCCTGGCCGTGCGCGTCGGTCACGATGTGCGCGCGGCCCTCGAGGCGGCGCGTGGTCCCTCCGGGCTCCCGGACCAGGAAGTCGAGCCGGACGAACTCGCTCACGTCGCGGTGGATCGCCGACGCGCCGATCAGCGCGCCCGCGGCGTCGCGGACCAGCGAGAAGCCGATCGAGACGTGGACGCGCGTGCGGTCCTTGCGCAGGCGTTCCGTCCGGAAGCTCTCGATCGCCTGCCCCCGCGCGAGCTGCCCGTACAGCTCCGGGATCTCCCAGAGGTGCTCTGCCGGCGTGAGGAAGGCGATCTCGCGGCCGACGACCTCCGCCGCCGTGTAGCCGTAGAGCTTCTCGGCGCCTGCGCCGAGCCGGCCGCGGCTTCCTGCCGCGCGAGCGCCTTCTCGACCACCACGTGGAGCTGCCGCAAGTTTTTGAGCGGCTTGAGCAGGAAGTCAAAGGCGCTCCCCTCGCGCAGGGCCTGGATCACGTCGTCCATCGTGCCCTCGCCGGTGAGGAAGATCACCTCGGTTGCGGGATCGAGCGCCTTGAAGACCGGCAGCAGCTGGAGGCCGCTCAGGCCCGGCATCTTGAGATCGGTGATGATCACGTCCGCGGGCGTCTGCGGCGCCGCCCGGCGTGTGGCATAATGCCAGCCGAACGACAATCCTGACCCGAGGAGCCGCCATGGCAAGCCCCGCCGTTCCCTTTTTGCTCGCGGTGGCCGCCGCCGCGACCAGCGCTTCCCAGCTGTTCCGCGACGTCCCGGCCGACCACTGGGCCGAGCGGGCCGTCACGCACGTGGCGGTCGAGCGCGCCTTCATGGTCGGCTACCCGGACAAGACCTTCCGGGGCCAGGCGGCCTTCACGCGCACGCAGCTCGTGTATGCCCTCGACGAGCTGATCGACGAGCTCGAGGCGCTGAGCCGCACCACCTGGGCGCCTCCTGCGCCGGTGAGCGTGGCCGGCCTGCCTGCCGACCCGACGGCGCGCCGCCGCATCCAGCGCGTGGCCGGCCGCTATGGCCTTTACGCCGGCATGCCCGGCTACCAGCCGGCGGCGTTCGACGGCCAGCGATCTGTGACCCGTTACGAGATGGCCTGGCTGATCGCCCGGCTGCTGCGGCTCGGCGAGGTGCGCGGCGTGGTCGACCCCGGCGTGCTCGAGCCGCGGACCTTCACCTTCACGGACCTGCCCAGGGGCGACTGGCAAGGCGCGGCGGAGCCCGTCGTGCGCGACGTGGCGGATCGCTACCAGGTGATGATCGGCTTCCCGAACGGGGTGTTCCGCGGGTTGGAGAAGCTCACGCGCTACCAGTTCGCAGCCGCCGCGGCGCAGACGTTCCCGCTGATCCGCCAACTCGTGATCAAGACCCAGGCACGCAAGCTCAACCCGCCCACGCCGGCGCCGACGCCCGTGCCCACCCAGCCGGCCGCGCTGCCCACGCCGGCCCCGCGCTTCCTGGAAGGGGCGCTGCTTCAAGCCGGGCCGCTGGTGCGCGGCAATGGCCTGGTCAGCCTGGGCGGCTTCGCCCGGGGCGCCTACTACGCAGGCCCCTGGTTCCTGCTCGCCGACGCCCAGCTCGGCGTGGGCGTGTGCAGCACGGAGGTGCTCCACGGCGGCACGCTCGGCCTGGGCTACGCCCAGGCGATCGGGCCCGCGACCCACATCCAGCCGTTCCTGGGCGGCCGCCTGGTCTCGACCGGCGGCACGCACCTGGCGGGCGCGGCGTTCGGCGCGATCGCCAGCCTGCGGCCGGCCGGGCCGTGGGGCTACTACGCGATCGCCCAGGGCGCGACGCCCCTGTGGGCCACAGGCGGCGCGAAGATGGGGGTGTTGCCGCAGGGCACCGCCGGCCTCACCTACGCGCTCGCGCCCGGCCTGGCGCTTTCCGCCGAGGCGAGCTACGGCCTGTGGCCGTACCTGTTCGGCGGGACGGGCACCGCGCTGAACACCGACCCCGCGATGACCGGCGGCCTCGGCCTGGTCACGGGCTTCTGATCGCATGCCCCGGCTCGACACCCTGACCCGCCGTCCGTCCGCAGGAGGTTTCCCCTTGGCCGCCCGCATCCGCGCCTTCGTCTGGCTCACAGCCGCCGCCCTCGCGACGCCCGCGTGCATCCTCGTGCCGCCGCAGAACGCCTGCGGCCCTACGGGCCCCGTGGGCGTCGGCGGCTCGCCCGGGGCGGGTGGCGCGGCCTCGCCGGGTGTGAGCGCGACCGCCACGCCGGGCGCGGGTGGCGCGACGCCGGGTGGCGCGGGTGGGGCCGGCGGCAATGGCGGCTCGGGTGGCACGGCGAGCCCCGCGCCTTCGCCCGGCTCCGCCGTGAGCCCGGCCCCGACGCCCGTCGCCTCGCCGGGCGCCGGTGGCGTGACCGTGGGCGGCGACGTCACGCTCACGGCGCTGGGCCCCGCGCCCACCGCCCTCGTGGCGGTCGGCGCGACGGCCTGGGTGTCGAGCGACACCGGCGTGGTGACGGTGGATCAGGCCGGGAACCTGACGGCGGTGGCCGACGGCACCGCCACGGTGACCGCCACGACCCCGACGGGGTCGGTGGTGTTCCGGGTGACGGTACGGACCTCGGTGGCCGGCGGCCTGGGCCTGTAGCCCCAACCTCCGGCACCCTACCCCCGTGGTAGTCAGGCCAGCACGTCCGAACCGTGGGCGATCGCCCGCAGCGCTGCTGGCGTCAGGCCGCGCACGTGCGAGCGGAAGGCCATCGCCTGCCAGGCCGCCGCGAAGCTGTCCGCCCCCTCCAGCGGGATCGGGTCTTCCGGCGGGGCCAGCAGCTGCCAGAACCCCCGGCGTTCCACCAGCAGCCCTGCTTCGCGGAACACCGCGATCGCCGCGTACGCCCGCCAGTCCCGCGCCAGCCCGCAGGTCGCCAGGGCTTCCGGCAGCGGCAGATCGCTGAAGGGGGCGATCGCCGCCCAGAAGACCGGCAGCCAACCCGCCTCGAGCGGCAACTCGGCTTGCTCGGCCGGGTCCCAGGCCAGCGTCAGGCGATCGGCCCGGTCCGCCAGCGCGATCCAGGTGTTTTCGTCGGCCGGCGGGTCGATCAGCACGACATGGCCCACGCCGTCGGGGATCGGGTCGAGCGGCGATAGCCAGCGGTCCTCGGCGCCCAGCGGCGCCTCGCGCGCGTAGAGCGTGGCGCCTGCCTCGGCGAGTGGCGGGCGGCCGCGCCGGTCGACGAGCTCGACGGGCGCGTGGCGCGCCGACCGGCGGACCTCTACGGGCGAAGGCGCGGCCGCGGGCTCGAGGCGGTCGGCGATGAGCTGCACGCGGGTCTGGCCCATGTAGGTGTTGAAGCGCGGCTTGTAGGTCAGCCGCACCCAGCCGCCCAGCGACTCGGCGAGCTCGGCCTTGCCCCAGGCCACCACCTCGCGCACGGTCTCACCGTCGTCGAGGTTGAGGAACAGGTGGGTCTTCACGACCCGCATGCCGACCACCCGCGCGCGCATCAGCCCGAAGATCGGCGCCGGGTTCTTCTGCCCGAACGGCTCGAAGCGGTCCAGCGCCGTGATCAGCTTCTCGTTGGCCTCGCCGAAGGGCAACTCGGCGTCGAGCGTCACCATGTCGCGCGGGCGCACCCAGCCGCTTTCGGCCACGAAGTCGTTCAGCGCCCGGCGGATGGCCGGCAGGCTCGCGCTCATCGCCGAGCAGCCCGCGGCCTGGGCGTGCCCGCCGAAGCCGAGCAGGAGGTGGCGGGCGCTGTGGAGCGCGTCGTAGAGGTGCAAGCCCTCCGGGCTGCGGCCCGAGGCCTTCCAGGCCCCTTCGCCATGGCCCGAGAAGAGCATGACCGGCACGCGGTAGCGATCCTTCACGCGGCCCGCGATGATGCCCGTGATGCCGTGGTGGTAGCTCTCGTCCGCGAGGACGATGAAGGGCTCGCCCGCGAGGTCCCACTCGTTGTCGATGCGCGCGAAGATCTCGGCCTGCAGCTCCGCGGAGAGCTCGCGGCGCTGCCGGTTGATCGCGTCGAGCGCCTGGGCGTGCGCCTCGGCCTCACGCTCGTCGTTGGTGGTGAGCAGCTTGAAGCCGACGTCGGGCGTTTCGAGCCGCCCGGCCGCGTTGAGCCTCGGGCAGAGCTGGAAGCCGATGTCCTCGGCCCGCAACGTCGCGAAATCGGTCTTGGCGACCTCGGCGAGCTTGGTGAGCCCCGGCCAGCGCTTCTTGTCGGCGCGATAGCGCTCGATGCCCGCCCACACCAGCGACCGGTTCGGGCCGTCGAGCGCCACCACGTCGCCAACCGTGCCGATGCAGGCGATGTCGAGGAAGTACGCGAGCTTGGGCGAGAAGCCGCCCTCCATCGCCACGACGAAGAGCAGGGCCACGCCCACGCCCGCGAGGTCCTTGAGGTGGTTGAACTCCACGGCCGGGTGGACGATCGCGTAAACGTCCGGCAGCTCCTCCGGCGGCGTGTGGTGATCGGTCACCACGATCTCGACGCCGCACCGCTTGGCGGCCTCGGCGGCCGGCACGGCGGAGATGCCGTTGTCGCAGGTCAGGATCAGCTTCACGCCGCTCGCGGCGATGCGCTCGACGGCCGCGGCCGTGACGCCGTAGCCGTCCTTGAAGCGATCCGGCAGGTACGCCTCGCAGTTCGCGCCCAGCCCGCGCTTGAGGTAGCGGTAGAGCACCGCGGCGCTGGTCACGCCATCGCAGTCGTAGTCGCCGTAGATGATGAAGGGCTCGCCCTCCGCGACGGCGCGCCGGATGCGCGCCACGGCCTTCTCCATGCCGGGCGTCATGATCGGGGTCTCGAGCCAGGCGAGCGAATCGCGCGCCTGGCAGAAGGCCACCGCGTCGCGCGGATTCTTGTAGCCGCGCAGCCAGAGCACGCGCGCGGCGGCCTCCGGCAGCCCGAGGGCCTCCGCGATGCGCTTCACCTCGCCCGCTTCGGCGGGCCGCACGGTCCAAACGGTTTCGGCCACGGGCCCTCCTGATGCTCGGCTCCAGCTTGACGCCCCGGCGGGGCGCCTGTCAAGCGAGCAGTGGTGCGGTCGCGAAGGCCGGCGGGGCCGGCATGACCGCCGGCGCGAGGGCCGCAAAGCGGCGGTTGCAATGATCGTGGTAGCTGCAAGTGGGGCAGCGCCGGGGCTTGCGCGGAAACGCGGGATCGTCGTCCTGCTCCGGGTCGAACGGGGCCCGGGCGCGGGCGGCCAGCTCGACGAGGGCCGCATGCACCTCGGCGTGCCGGGCGTCGTCGTAAGGCACCTCGATCGCCGTGCCGCGCTCGACCTCCCAGAACACGACCCGGACATCGCGTGGACGGACCGGGGCGCCGGCTGGCAGCGCCTGGCCCGCCGCCACCAGCGCGTACGGATACAGCCTGGCCTGCCAGCCGTCTTGCAGGCGCTTGGCCTGGGGGCGGCCGGTCTTCCAGTCCAGGATCGTCCAGCGATCGCCCTCGCGCATCACGCGGTCGTACCGCACCATCACCTGGACGCCTGCGACCTCGAAGTGCAGCGCCTGTTCGTTCCAGACCGTGGCGTCGGGGCTCGGCGTGGCGTGCCCCGACGCGCGGAAGTGCGCCCACACGGCGGGCAGCTTCGGCAGGTCGAGCGCGAGCGCGTCGACGAACGGCCCGACGTCGAGCCCGAGGCCATGTTGCTGGGCCAGCAGGTGGAAGGCCGTGCCGAGGTATGCGTCCGCCGGCCCCTCCCGGGCATCCCTGCCCTCCGGGGCATTCCCTCGTCCTGAGGATCGATCCGGCCCGGCCTCTCGCTCGGCCGCACGCGCGGCGGGGCCATCGGCCGCCGGCCAATAGCGGCCTGACTTGTAACGCAAGGCGAACTCGCGCGGGCAGCCGTTTTCCAAGATTCCGAGCGCGTGCGCGCTCAGGCGCGGGGCGTCGCCGGTGGCGCTCATGGGGTCCTCCGTTCGCACGTGGCGGCGAGCCAGGCGATGTGGGGCGGGACGCAGGCCTGCTCGTCGAAGCCGGCCGCGGTCAGGTGCAGCTCACGCTCGGCGCGCGTGATGCCGACGTAGAGCAGGCGTAGCTTTTCGGCCACGGCGAGGCGCTTCGCGGCCTCCTCGGCGGCTTCCGGGGTGGCCGGGCGATCCCCCGCGGGACGCAGGGCGAACTCCACCATGAACCCCTCGCGATCCCAGATCTCGACGGTGTCGGGGTCCCAGGGGAAGTAGCCCTTTTGCTTGAAGTAGTAACCGAGGCTGGGCAGCCAGACCGCATCGAACTCCAGGCCCTTCGCGCCATGCATGGTCATGATCGTGAGGCGCCCACCCTCGGGTTCCGCGAGCTCCGCCGGCGGCTGCACCAGCTCGCCGCGCTCGCCGGTGGCCCGCGCGACCTCCTCGAGCTCGAGCCGCAGCCCTTCGAGCGGATCGCGGGCCGGGTCGCGGTGGCGCGTGGCGATCGAGGCCGCCTTCGCGGCGATCGCCGCCGCGTGGCTGTCGCCCAGCAGCTTGAAGGCGATCGTGGGCAACAGCTCGACCGCCGGCAGGTGCCGGGCCGCCAGGAACGTCCGCAGCGCGACGCCGACCTCGAGGGCCGCCGCGTAGTCGTCGGGGCGCACGTCGCTCGGCCGGCGCGGCGGCAGGCCGGCCACCGGGTAGAGCAGCGCCTCCGCGCCCGCCGCGACCACGAAGGCCTTGAGGGCGTCCCAGTCGCGCCACGCGACCTGGCGCAGCTCGCCCCAGGCCTTCACCACGGCGAGCAGGGCCTCGCCCTGGCGCTCGGCGGGCAGGGCCAGGAAGCGCAGGACGTGGCCGAGCAAGCCCAGGCACCCGCGCGTGCCCACGCCCGTGCGCGTCTCGTGCTGGATGGCGATGTCCATCGACTCCGCCCGGGCCTGGTAGGCGTACCGCAGCTTGTGCGTCGGCACCAGGATGGCGGCGCGGCGCGTGGGGTTCTGCCGCAGGTAGGCCCGCACATGGGTGAGCACGCCGATCTCCTCCCGCGGGCCGTAATCGGCCTTGTTCTTGCCCGCGTAGAAGGTCCAGGTGGGCGGGCTGGTCCCCAGCGGGTTCGGCTTGCCGGCGGTGGCCGGGTAGACGTGCTGGCCGGTGAAGGCGCGGCGCACCTCGGGGTCGGCGTGCTGGCCGCCCACGAGGTCGACGAGCCGGTTGGCGAGCTGGATGATCGGCAGCGCGCTGCGGCTGCTCTCCGGCATCGGGTAGTGGCGGCGGTCGAGGTCGCGTTCGGCGCAGAAGGCGCGGAAGTAGCGCGGATCGTTGTGCGTGAAGCTGGTCATGATCGCCTGGTTCGAGTCGCCGACCCTGACCAGATTCCCCGCGCCGCCCCACGCGGGCGAGGTGAGCAGGTCGATCAGCTGCTGTTGGGCGGGCGTCGAGTCCTGGGCCTCGTCCTCCATCACGAACCGCACATGCCGCTGGTACCAGGCCCGTAGGTCGCCGTCGGATTTCAAGGTGGCGACGGCGCCGTGGATCAGGTCGTCGTAGTCGGATGCGCCGAGCTCGGCCTGGGCCGCGAGGTAGCGCCGGTACAGGAACGGGATCTCGGGGTGACGCTCGCCGAGCAGGACGTCGACGGCCTCGGGGGCGTGGCCGAAGTGCTTGGCCTCGGCGATCGCCTTCTCCGCGGTGCGCACGGTCGCCATGAACGGGTCGTCGCTGCCCGAGCGCCCGGCCTCCCATTCGCCCCGCTGGCCCGGCCGCGCGAGCCATTCATCGAGGCCCGCCATCAGCACGCGGCGCGCCTCGGCGTCGGAGAGCACCACGAGCGGCTGCTCGTCGGCGTCCTCGCCACGCGCCCGGCGCGTGACCGAGAGCGCGAAGGCGTGGATCGTGAGGGCCTGCAGACCGTAAGCCGTGCGCCCGCGCGCGGCCAGCGTCTTCGCCACGCGCCGCTTGATGTTCAACGCGGCGCTGCGCATGTAGGTGAGGATCAGGATTTCCGATGGCCGCACGCCCTCGCGCGCGATCAGGCGGGCCGCGAGCTGCTCGAGGATGAACGTCTTGCCGGCGCCCGGCACGGCCGAGATGGCCATCGGGCCGCCGTCGTACGCGAGGATCGCCTCCTGCGCCGGGCGCAGCGTCAGCTCGCCGATCATGGCCCGAACACCGCGTTCATGCGCGCGCTTCCGCCGTCAGCAGGCCCAGCGCGCCGCCGATCAGGTTCGGCAGATCGCCCAGGTTCTCGCGGCCTTCCTCGTCGGTCAGGCAGGCATGCACCCAGAGCGTCTCACGCACCTTCAGGCAGCAGGCGGTCAGCACGCGCGCGAGCTTCTCCTGGCGGTCGCGGTCGTCCTCTTCCATCTCGTAGGGACCCGCGCGCCGGTCCGTCGCCAGCACCCGGGCGTTGGTCAGCTCCTTGCGGTCGGACTTCCACCAGCGCTCCGAGCCGAAATCGAGCACGAACAGGTGCTCGAGACGCTCGGCGGGCTCCGCGAAGCCCTTCTCGGCGAGCTGGCTCGCGGTCGCGAGCATCACCGCGCCGGCATGCGGCTCGCGCTTGAAGAAAGGACGCTCCGAGATGGGCGCTGCGCGCAGGAAGTCCAGGAAGCGCCGGCCCCTTCCGGCCAGGTCGCCCTCGAGCCGGCCGTCGATCTCGCGGAAACGTGCAGCAAGCTCGATCAGCTGGCCGATCTGGCTGACCTCGCGCGACGCCGCCTCGTCGGCCGGCGAGCCCGCGCGATGGCGGGGCTGGAACGGCGCCCAGACCTCCGCGAAGGCGTCGCGGAAGAATTCCTCGAGGTCCGGCGCGCCGTTCGCATGTCGCGCGAGGAACCCCCACAGGTGCTCGTAGCGCGTGCGGGCATCGCCGTCGATCTCCGCGGGCAGCTCGTCGGGGTCGACGAGGCGGCCGTCGGGGCAGAGCGCGGGCGCCAGCCGGCCGAGCTTGAGCGGGTTCTGGCCGGTCACCGCCTCGAGCACCTCCAGCAGCTCGAAGCGTGAGGGCGGGAGGCCCCAGCCGGTGTGGCAGAGCCGGGCGAGCGTGAGCAGCAGCCTCACCGCGCGGTGATCGGTCAGCATGTTCGTGCCGGCGAAGACGTAGAGCGGCACGCCGAGGCGTTCCAGGCGCGCGCGCAGCGACCAGATCAGCATCGGGCTGAGCGACGGCGTCACGAGCGCGATATGGTTGGCGGCAACGGTCGGCAGGAGCGTGGCGAGATCCGTGGCGACGGCCTCGAGCATCTCGGGCACGGCGTACGCGTCCAGGCGCAGCTTCACGCGGCCCGGCTCGACCACGGCGCGACGCGGACGCTCGCGCAGGCCGTCGGCCAGCGCGCGGCCGAGGTCCGCGAGCGGCGGCGGCACCGAGGCGGCCGCGACGAGGGCGACGGGCCCGGCCATCGCCCAGGCGCGGGCGGGCGCGGCGCCGACGTATTCGCGCAGGCCGCCGCGGTATGCCGTGGCGGGGTCGAGCGCGCCGGGATCGGATTTCAGCGCGAGCACGCCTCGCGCGCCGCCCGCGAGCGCGTCATGCACGATTGCGAGCCAGCGCGTCGGCAGCTCGTCGAGGTCCTCGGCCAAGAGCCAGCGGGTCGTCGCGTGGAAGTGGGCGCGGTAGCGCGGGTCGGGCCAGAGCACGTCGGCGTAAACGGCGAGCGCGAGCGCGTGGTCGAAGAGGCGCCAGCGCAGCATGCCGTCCGCGTAGGCCGCGATCGCCGCGCCCATCCTCGGCGCGAAGCCCGCCTCGCGCTGGCCGGGCGCGAAGCTGGCGTCGAGCCGCCAGGCGATCGCCGCCGCGAGGCGTCGCGCGGGCGCGGTGGCCACGATGCCCACCTCGGCGAGGCAGGCCGCGACCTCCGGGCCCAACGTGGTCACGGGCTCCGTGACGAGGTCCGCGAAGCTCTCGACGCCGCGCGCGAGCGCGTCCAGCACCTGCAGGCGCTGCTGGCGGGCCGGCGAGCGCGCGCCAGGCACCAGCCCGCCGTCCTCGTCCGCCAGGGGCGCCGTGAAGCGCTCGACCAGGTGCTGGGCCAGGTCGATCGCCACGAAGGCCGGCGCGGCCCCCGCCACGCTCGCCGCCACCGGCACGCCGAGCCGCGTGAGGCCCTCGTCCACCGCCGGCCACCAGAGCTTGAGCTCCTGCTGGATGAAGCCCAGCGGCGTCGCGACCCGGCGGGCGCCGGTGGGCACCTCGAGGGTCCGCAATAGTCCTTCCCACGCCGTGCGGGCAGGGGTCAGCACGAGCACCGCGTCGCTCGGTGTTATGTTAGTAACGAGGGTCCGATATCGGTCTTGGAGTGCTTCTCGCAGCGCGTCTCCGGGATACCCGGTCAAAAAGGCGTTCGCGTCTGGCTCGCTCACAAGACCTCGGACCATCACCGAGCGGGGTCGATCCGATTCTAGTCGCCGGAAGGGGGCGCCGCAACTACGTCGGTCACGAAAACGGCCCGCGAAACCTCGCGGGCCGGCCCGCGAAACCTCCCGGGCAAGCCCGCGAAACCTCCCGGGCAAGCCCGCGAAACCTCCCGGGCAAGCTATTGATCAAGCTCAATGGACGAGCGGGGGCTCTTCCGGCGGGGTCGCCTCGGTGGTCGGATCGAAGACCTTGCCGGCCGAGCGCATGCCCCAGGCCAGGTAGATCGTGACGCCGATCGCGAGCCACACCGCGAAACGGCTCCAGACCGCGGGCGGCAGCGTGGACATCAGGTACAAGTTGCACACCACGCCGGCGATCGGCAGCCACGGGGCCAACGGCGTGCGGAAGGTCCGCACGATCTCGGGCTCGGTGCGCCGCAGCACGACGACGGCGATCGAGACGGCCGAGAACGCGGCCAGCGTGCCGATGCTGACCAGCTCCGCGAGGATGCCGAGCGGCACGGTGGCGGCGATCAGCCCGGTGATCAGGCCGAGCAGGATCGTGGAGGCGACGGGCGTGCCGGTGCGCGGGCTGACCTGGGCCATGAAGCGCGGCATCAGGCCGTCGCGCGCCATGACGTACAGGATGCGCGTCTGGCCGATCGCGGCGATCAGGATGATCGCGAGGATGCCGATCACCGCGACCACGGCGAGGACGCTCGCGGCCACCGGGTGCCCGGCGGCGGAAAGCGCGTAGGCCAGCGGCTCTTTCAGGTCTTTGAGGTTGCCGAGCGGCACCACGCCGACCAGCACGGCCGCGACGGACACGTAGAGCGCCGTCACGAGCCCGAGACCCACCATGATCGCGCGTGGCAGGTCGCGCTGCGGATCGACGCACTCTTCCGCGACCGTCGAGACCGCGTCGAAGCCGATGAACAGGAAGAACAGGAACGCCGCGCCGGTCATGATGCCGGTCCAGCCGAACGGGGCGAACGGCGTGAAGTGCTCGGGCTTGATCGCGGGCACGCAGAAGGCCACGAACATCACCAGGACGGCGATCTTCGCGAGGACCATGCCGTTGTTGAAGCGGGCGCTCTCGCGGATGCCGAACAGCAGGAGGATCGTCGGGATCGCGACGGCGATCGCCGCCGGCACGTTGACGATGCCGGTCAGCGTGGTGCCCGGGATCGCCTCGCCGGTGGCGTACATGAACTGCGGCGGGATCACGAAGCCGACCGCCTTGAGCAGCGGCGCCAGGTAGTTGCCCCAGCCCGCGGCGACCGCGCTGTTCGAGAGGCCATACTCGAGCAGGAGCATCCAGCCGATCATCCAGGCGGCGAACTCGCCGAGCGTCGCATAGGTGTAGCTGTACGCGCTGCCCGAGGCCGGGATCAGCACGGCGAGCTCGGCGTAGCACAACGCCGCGATGCCGCAGGCGATTGCCGCGATCACGAACGAGACGATCACCGCCGGGCCCGAGAAAGAGGCTGCGACGAAGCCCGGCCAGACGAAGATGCCGGCGCCGATCGTGCAGCCGATGCCGATCGCGACGAGCGACCAGAAGCCGAGCACGCGCTTGAGGCCGCCACCCTGGGCCTCCTGGGCGGCATGCAACGCGCGCAACGCATGGATGGACTTCTTGCGAAGCCAGGGGGGCGTGGCGGGCTTCGCCGGTCCGACGGATGCCAAGAGGAACCTCCATGCGATGGGGCGGACGATGGTGTAAAACTGGTCATCATTCTACAGGAACGCCCGCTCGCTCGATGGAGGTGCCCATGCCAGGCCGTCTCGCTCCCACCCTCGCCCTCGCATCGGTGTTGACGGCCCTGCTGGCCTGGCCAGCGGTCGCGCATGGCCCTGCCGGCCAGGCCGTCGACGGCCCGACGGCCCAGGGTGCGTCGACGCCCGGCAAGCGGGCACGGCTGCGCGAGCTCGGCATCACGATCGGCGTGCTGCCGCCGGGGCGGTACAACGCGATCACCGACGTGCCGGGCGTGAAGGTCGGGCACGTCACGCTGGTCTCGGGCGACGGCAAGCTGGTGCCGGGCAAGGGCCCCGTGCGCACCGGCGTCACAGCGATCGTGCCGCGCGACGACGTCTGGAACCACAAGGTCTTCGCGAGCGGCGTGGTGTTGAACGGCAACGGCCAGGTCTCGGCGCTCGACTGGATCCGCGAGGCCGGCTGGCTCGAGACGCCGATCGTGCTCACGGACACGCTCTCGGTGGGCCGCGCGAGCGACGCGGTCGTCTCGTGGATGGCGCGCAAGAATCCCCAGATGGGCATCGAGGACGACGTCGTGCTGCCGTGCGTCGCCGAGTGCGACGACAGCTTCCTCAACGATCAGCGGGGCCGCCATGTGCACGAGCCGCACGTGCTCGCGGCGCTCGACAACGCGCGCGGCGGCCCGGTGCCGGAAGGCGCGGTGGGGGCCGGCACCGGCATGATCGCCTATCGGTTCAAGGGCGGCATCGGCACCGCGAGCCGCGTGCTGCCGCGCGAGCAGGGCGGCTGGACGGTCGGCGTGCTGGTGAACGCGAACCTCGGCTGGCGCGAGCACCTGCGCATCGACGGCGTGCCCGTCGGCGAGCACATCAAGGACCTGATGCCGGCCAAGAAGCCGAGCGAGGGCTCGATCATCATGGTCGTCGCGACCGACGCGCCGCTGTTGCCGAACCAGCTCGAGCGCCTCGCGCGGCGGGCGACGCTCGGCCTCGCGCGCACCGGCACGGTGGCCGCGCATTCCTCCGGCGACTTCGCGATCGCCTTCTCGACGGCGACCGACGTCCCTCACTACCCCGAGGCCCGCACGATGACGGTCACGGCGCTGAACACGGCCCACATCAGCCCGCTGTTCGCGGCCACCGTCGAGGCGACCGAGGAGGCGATCGGCAACGCGCTGGCGATGGCGACCACCACGGTCGGCCGCGACGGCAACACCGCCCATGCGATCCCACTGGATCGGCTGAAGGCCATCATGAAGGCGCATGGGCGCCTCGGCGCACCCGGCCGCTAAGGTGCGCCGCTCACGCGACACCGGCCGACCTTTCTGATATCGTGGGGGTCGCGCCGGCGCTCGCCGGCTGTTAAGGCCTGAAATGCACCACTCCGCCGTCCGCTTCGCCTTGATCCTCCCGCTCGCCGTCACCGCTTCCTTCGCCGCGCCGATGGCAGCCCTGGCGGTGGCGACGACGGTCGACCCCGCGCAATGGGACGAGCGCCGCAACGCGGTCCTGATCCCGTACCGCGGGCCGTTCCCGCGGTTCACGACGGGCGCATCGGTCGATCCGCCGCGCATCTGGGTGGACATCAACGCCGCGCCGGGCATCTACGGCGTGTTCTCGGCCGGCTCGCCCAACCACGCGCGCCTGGTGCAATGGGTCAGCGTCCACCAGGACCTCGACAAGGTGCGGGTGACGCTCACGTTCAACCAGCCGACGCGCGTTTCCGTCACCAACGACGCGGTCCGGCGGATGATCGTCGTGGCACCGGTCGCTGCGATCGCCCGACCGGTGGCGACGCCCGTCCCGGCGACGCCCGAGCCGGTCCCCACGCCCAGGCCGACCCCGCGCCCGACACCGCGCCCGACGCCGGTTCCCACGCCGGAGCCGACGCCCGAACCCACGCCCGAGCCGACACCGGAGCCCACGCCCACCCCGCGCCCAACGCCTCGTCCCACGCCTCGGCCGACGCCCCGCCCGACGCCGGTGCCGACGCCGGTGCCCACACCCGAGCCCACGCCCGAGCCGACACCGGAGCCGACGCCCGAGCCGACGCCTGTCCCCACGCCGAGGCCGACACCGGTCCCCACGCCGAGGCCGACCCCGCGGCCCACGCCGCGTCCGACGCCGAAGCCGGTCCCGACCCCACAGCCTGCGGCGACGCCGATCCCGTTGTCGATGGGGACGCCGGCCCCGCTGCCGACGGCCCGTCCGACCCCCCGTCCGACGCCCGTGCCCACCCCCCGTCCGACGCCCGTGCCCACTCCCCGTCCGACGCCCGTGCCCACACCCCGGCCAACCCCGGTGCCCACAGCCCGTCCGACGCCGGTGCCCACGCCACGCCCGACGCCCGTGCCGACGCCGTGGATGACGCCGCGCCCCACGCCGGTACCGACTTACCGGCCAACGCCCGTGCCGCTCCCTACCGCCTCGCCGTCGACCACGGCCTCACGCAGCTGGTTCGATCCCCTGGGCGAGCGCCTCTTCATCGTGCGCGCAGGCACCTGGTCCTTGCCGGGGGCGGGCGGAAGCTACGACTTCGCGCGACCGACGCTCGCGGCCGACGTTTCGACCTGGTTCGGCCCCTGGGGCATCACCACCGGCATGACGGTCTTCAACCGCACGTACACGGCGTTCCGTCCGACCCCGTACTTCGAAGCCGGCACGCCCATGATCGACGTGCTCCTGCGGCGCCGGGTCGACTTCGGCGCGTTCCAGCTGCTCGCGGGCTACCGCGGCCTGGGGCGTGCGGACGTGAACTTCGCGTCGGTCGGCCTCTCGATGTGGCGCCCGCTGCCCGTCTCGTGGGCCCGCCTGGAGTTGCGCGGCCTGGCCGGCCACAACCTGAAATTCGGCGCACCGAACCGCAGCTTCGTGGACGGCCAGGCGCTCGTGACGGCCCACTGGCGCAACGCCGGCGTGAGCCTCGGTTTCCGGCACCTCAGCATGCTGAGCGGCTCGGAGCCCGCGTTCCACGTCAATGGCCCGCTCGCGCAGCTGAGAATCGATATTTGAGCGAGAAAAGGCGCAAGGACGGCGCCACGATCACCTAGGCACTGGGCTCGTGGGAGGCACCAGGCCTTCCCGCTGCAAGAACGCCGCCACCACCGCGCGGGGCTCCTGGCCCTTCACATCCACGGCGTCGTTCAATGCCCGCATCTCCGCCACGTCCACGCGGCCGCCGAGCGCCGCCAGCGCGGCGCGCACCGCGGGCTGGCGGCGCACGAGGTCGCCCCGCACCACCGGCACCGCGTCGTACGGCGGGAAGAAGTGGCGATCGTCGGTGAGCTGCACGAGGCCATAGCGCGCGATCAGGCCGTCCGTCGCGTTGCCGGCCACCAGGTCGACCTGGCCGTCACGCAGGGCCCTGTAGGTGAGCGCCAGGTCCATCTCGCGCGGCGGCTCCTTGAACTGCAGGCCGTAGGTCTTGGCAAAGGCCGCGTAGCCGTCCGCCCGCACCATGAAATCCGGCCCGAAGCCGGCGCGCCAGCGAGGTGCGAGACGCGCCGCGTCCGTGATCGTGCGGACGCCGAGGTTCTTCGCGTCCGCGCCGCGCACCAGGATCGCGAAGGTGTTGTCGAAGCCGAGTGGCTCGGTCCAGATCAGGTCGTAGCGCGCCGCGTAGTCTACCGCGACCTTGGCACGCACGGCGGCCGGGTCCGTCATCGGCTGGGCCTTGAGGATGGCCATCAGCGCCGTGCCCGTGTACTCGACGTAGATGTCGACCTCGCCCGCCACGAGCGCCTGGTGGGCCAGGCTGCCGCCGAGGTCGAATCGCCGCACGACCGGCACGCCCGCTCGCGCCTCGAGGGTCTGCGCCACCAGCTCGCCGAGCACGAGCTGCTCGGTGAAATCTTTGGCGCCCACCACCACGCGTTCGGGCGGCGGCGCGCCGCCTGGCCGTGAGACCGCGATGCCGAGCGTGACGGCCAGCGCGGCTGCGCTGGCCGCGAGCAGGCCCCGGCGGAGCGCCGGGCCGGACCCCGGTGCGAGGGCCCGCTCGAGCGCGCCGAGCAGCTGGTCGGCGACCAGGGCGATCACGGCCGCTGGCACCGCGCCGGCCAGGATCTGCGCGTCGTCGGCCATGCGCAGCCCGCGGAAGATGAACTTGCCGAGCCCGCCGGCGTCGATCGCCGCGGCCACGGTCGCCGTGCCGACCGTGATGACCGTCGCCACGCGCACGCCGGCCACGATCACGGGCAGCGCAAGCGGCAGCTCGACGCGCTTGAGCAGCTGCCAGGAGGTCATGCCCATCGCGCGGCCGGCCTCGCGCACGTTCGGGTCGACGCCTTCGATGCCGGTGTAGGTGTTGCGCACGATCGGCAGCAAGGCGTAGAGCGCGAGGGCCGCGATCGCCGTCCCCGGCCCGATGCCGCCCACGAGGCGCGTGCCGAAGAGCGAGAGGTTCAAGGGGATCAAGAAGCCGAAGAGCGCGAGGCTCGGGATCGTCTGCGCGATGTTCGCGAACCCCATCACGGGCTTCGCGAGCGCGGGCTTCCGCGTGAGCAGCACGCCGACCGGCACGCCGACCGCGGCGGCGATGCCGATCGCGGCGGCGACGAGCCCCAGGTGCTCGGCCGCGGCCTGTCCCACCTCGGCGGCATGGGCGCCCATGAACGTGAAGAAGCTCACGGTAAGTGGCCCTCGCCGGCGGGGGTCGGGTCCTCGAGGCTCGCCAGAAAGGCCTTCGCCTCGGGGTGCTCGCAGCTGGCCAGCCCGGCGGGCGCGCCGAGGTAGATCAGGCGGCCTTCGTGCATGAGCCCGATGCGCGTGGCGATCGCGAAGGCCTCCCGGATGTCGTGGGTCACGAAGACGATCGTCTTGCCGAGGCGCCGTTGCAACGCCCGCACCTCGAGCGCGAGGTCTCGCCGCGTGATCGGGTCGAGCGCGCTGAACGGCTCGTCCATCAGCATGATCGGCGGGTCCGCCGCGAGCGCGCGCGCGATGCCGACGCGCTGGCGCTGGCCGCCCGAGAGCTCGCGCGGATAGCGGCCCGCGAATTGCTCGGGCGGCAGGCCGACCAGTCCGAGCAGCTCGGTCACGCGGTCGCGCACGCGGGCGGCTGGCCATTGCTCGAGGCTCGGCACGAGCGCCACGTTCTCGGCCACGGTCTCGTGGGGGAAGAGTCCGGCCTCCTGGAGCACGTAGCCGATGCGGCGGCGCAGCCGGATCGGATCCCACGCCATGGTCGTACGGCCCTCGACCCGCACCTCGCCGCTGGTCGGCTCGAGCATGCGGTTGATCATCCTCATGGTGGTCGTCTTGCCGCAGCCGCTGCGGCCGAGCAGCACGAGCGTCTCGCCCGGCATCACCGCGAGCGTGATGTCGTCGAGCAGAACCTTGCCTGGCGGCACGACGAACCGGACGTGATCGAACGTGATGGCGGCGTGATCGGCCATTCGGCTACCGCGGGACGCGGAAGACCTGCCCTGGATAGATCCAGTGCGGATTCGCGATGCGCTCGGTGTTCGCGCGGTAGAGCGAGGGCCAGCGGAACGGGCTGCCCATGTGGGTGGCGGCGATCGCCCAGAGCGTGTCGCCGGTCCGCACGACGTACCGCAACGCGCGGCCGCCATGCGCGGGCGGGATCGCGAGCACCTGACCGGGGTAAACCCAGTGCGCGTGCGCGATCTTGTGGCGGTTGAGGTAGTAGATCTCCGGCCAGCGCGCGGTCGAGCCCAGGTATCGGCGCGCGAGCAGCGATAGCGACTCGCCATGCTTCACGACGTGGTGGCGCATCTTGCCTGCGCCCTTCCAGCCCGGACGCTTCGCGGCAGGCTTCGGACCGGCGCCAGGCGCCGCGGGCAGCCGCAGGACGGTGCCCGGCGGCACGACGGTCTGGGCCGGCAGCTTGTCGCCGTTCATCTCCCAGATTTCCTTCCAGCGCCCCTCGTCGCCGAGGTGGGCCTTCGCGATGTCGCGCAGCGTATCGCCGGGGCGCGTGGTGTATTCGACTTCGGCGCCGCCCAGGCCTGCGTCGGTCGGCAGGCTCAGGTGTTGGCCGGGGAGGATCAGGTCCGGGTTCGCCACCGCCGCCTGATTCATCTCGGCAAGCTCGGGCCAACGCTCCATATCGCCGAGCTCGCGCTTGGCGATCAGCGAGAGGCTGTCGCCCAGGCGCACGACGTACTCGGTGACCTTCGGTTGGGTGCGCACGATCGGGCGAACGGGCTTCAAGCCGGGTAACGGCGTGCGGGCGGCATGGGGGCCCGTCGGCCCGCTCGTCGGCGCCACCGCCGTGGTGGGCCTGACCGCGTGCGCGGTGGCCGCGGCCGTCGGTGCTGCGGTAGCGGGGACAGTGGCTTCGATGGTCGGCGGCAGGCCCGCGCCGCCTGCGGACGGCTGAAGCATCGCGCCGCCCGCCTGGTCGGGGGTGGGCGACGGAGGCTCGACGCGCACGGCGTCATCCTTGCTCCACCAGAGCGCGGCCGCGGCCGCGAGCAGCAGCACCGCACCCACGATCGGCAGCACGACGCTGCGTGAGGGACGGTCCTCGTCGCCAGGCGGCAAATCGGCGAACTCGGGCGGCGGCGGACCTTCGGGCGGCCAGCCGACGTCCTCGCCGGGCGCCGTGCGGCCCGGCACCTCGCGCGTCTTGGGCGGCACTTCGGAAGGCACGGGCGCTTCGCTGGGCCCGGCCGGCGCCGTGCGGATCTCGATCTTGGACGCCATCGACGGGTCGACGGTCTTCACGAGATGCTTGAGGTTCGGCGCGAGCTCGCCCATGCGGGGCGCGCCCAGGTCCGACCACTGCTGGAGCAGGTCGATTTCCTGCGTGATGTCTTCGCGCTTACGGAATTCGGCCACGGGCTCGCTCTCGGACGGCTTAACCTCGTCTTTACTTTAATATCTTAACACGAAACCCCTGCTCGCCGTCTGCGCGCTGCGACACAATCGACGGCGTCCGAGGCTGCAAAAAGCCGCCCCGGCGGGCCGGGGCGGCTTTGAAGTGGTCCAGATCGCGAGATCTACGCGCGGCTCGCGTCGCCGCGGAATGCGTTCGGCTGCACGAGCTTCACGCCGCGGAAGCGCTTCACGACCGTCAGGCAGCCGGGGCAATAGTCACCGTTGCCACCAGGCATCGCCACGGTGTAGGCCGCGCACGTGGGGCAAACGCAAGGCGCACCGGACATCATCGTCGCGTACATCTGAACTCTCCTCATTGAGAATCAAGTGGGGGTTGCTGCAGACCAGATGGTACCTGATCAGCTTTACGAGCACGAGTCTCGCGTGTTTCGGGTCCGTGAACCCGGGGAGCGCCGTCGGCCGCCATGGCCGACCCTCATGTTATCCCAACGATAACACGGATTTAATCAAAATACAACCACTTGATGAAGATTTCTCACGATCGCGCGGAGCAGCGCGACACATCGCTTTACGAATGCCTGCTTCCCGAAAGCCGCACGCCGACGTCGCTCAAGTTGGATAACATAAAATTTCGTATCAATACTTTACAATCATTCGGTCGTTTGTTACGATGCCTTCGCCAACGGTTGATCGGCTTTGTCCCCCTGGAGGCTTCGACTTCGATGATCCCCAACGCCCAGACGACCCCCGTGAGCGTCTTCACGCTCGAGCCCGGCAGCTTCTTGATCAAGACAGGCGACAAAGTCACCATCATTCGCTTCATGGCGTGAACAGCGGCAAATGAACTCCCGCCACACAACGGCGTGCGGTGGCCGAGTTTTGGAGAAGCGGGGTCGGACAATGGCGTCCGACCCCGCTTCTTTTTCATCCGGCCTCAGGCTTTGAGGCGATCGCGCACCGCCGCGAGCGGTGCCGTGTTCAGCACGTCGGCCGCGGTCAGGCCACCCTTGCGGGCCATCTCGACGCCCCAGCGGACGTCGGCGAGCCCTTCCGGGCTGTGGGCGTCGGGGTTGATCGCGATCGCGATGCCCATGTCGCGCGCGCGCGCCAGGTAGCGCCAGTCGATGTCGAGGCGGTGCGGGTTGGCGTTCAGCTCGATCGCCTTGCCGTGGCGCGCCGCCGCCTCGAGGACGGCGTCGAGGTCGAAGTCGTAGGGGTCGCGCGACAGCAGCAGGCGCCCCGACATGTGGCCGAGCATCGTGAGGCGCGGGTGCCCGAGCGCCTTCACCAGCCGGTTGGTCATCGCCTCGCGGTCCTGGCCGAAGCGGGAGTGGACCGAGCCGATCACGAAATCCAGGCCGGCCAGCGTCTCATCGTCGTAGTCGAGCGCGCCGTCGGCCAGGATGTCGGCCTCGATGCCTTGCAGGATCGTGATGCCCTCGAGCTCGGCGTTCAGCGCATCGATCTCCCGGCGCTGTTCCTCGATGCGCGCGCGCGTCAGGCCGCGGGCGTAGAAGGCCGCCTCGCTGTGGTCGGAAATGCCAATGTAGCGCCAGCCGAGCGCCTTGGCCGCGAGCGCCATGTCGCGCACGGTGGCGGTGCCGTCGCTGTAATTGGTGTGGACATGGAAGACGCCTTGCAGGTCGTCCTTCGCCACCAATGCGCCGGCCGGCACGGTGGGCGCCGCGGACTCGCGCAATTCGGGCGGCATGGCCGGCAGCCCGAGTGCCGTGAAGACGGCCGCCTCGTCCGGCGTGGGCAGTCGCTCGTCCCCGCGCCACAGGCCCGTCCCATCGAGGCGCAGGCCGCGTGCGGCGGCGTGATCAATCACCGCCGCGACCCAGCCCTCGCTGCCGGTGCCCACCAGGAGCGCCGCGCCGAAGCCTGCGGGCGCGACGTACGCCGCGTCGAGCGGCAACCCGCCGGCCACTCTCAGGGTCTCGCCCTCCGCCTCGACGCCCGGCAGCGCAGCCAGGGCCGAGCGTGCGCCGGCGGCATCCTCGGTGCCGATCACGAGATCGATGTCGCGGGCCGTCTCGGCGCGGCGGCGCAGGCCGCCCGCCAACGCCGCCGCAACGACGCCCGGTTTGCCCGCGAGCGCCGCGACCAGCGCCTCGGCGGCCGGCAACACGTCGGACAGCAGGCGCTTGCCGCGGTGGCGCTTCCAGGCCTCGATCGCCTGGCCGATTTTCGCCTGGGTCTTCGCGCCGAACCCCGCCAGGTCGACGAGCCGGTTCTCCAGCACGGCGTACTCGAGCTCACCCACCGAGGCGATGCCCAGCCCCGCATGGATCGCCTTGACCTTCTTGGGGCCGAGGCCGGGGATCTCGAACATCTCGATCAGCCCGGGCGGGGTGGCCGCGCGCAGCTCGTCGAGCGCGCCCAGGCGGCCGGTCTCGACCAGCGCCTTGATGTCCGCGAGCAGGCCCTGGCCGATGCCTTTCACGGCCTTGAGCGAGCCATCCGCGAGCGCCTCGTCGATCGGGGCCTGGAGCCCCTCGAGCGCGCGGGCGCCATTCTGGAAGGCGCGCACCTTGAAGACGTTGGCGTCTGCCAGCTCGAGCAGCAACGCCATCTCCTCGAGCGCCGCCACCACACCGGCCTTGTCCATCATCGCCATCGCGCTAGAAGGTCTCGACGTCGATCTTGAGGATGCGGCCTTGCAGGTCGTACTTGCCGAACAGCTGGAAGGTTTCCGAGGCGACGAAGCTCTCGTAAGCGAGCGTCTTGCCGTCGCCGTCGCGGTAGACGCGCGTGCGCATCTCGGTGGCCAAGGTGCCTGGAGCGAGGCGGGGCGCCGCCGGCAGCTTGAAGCGGTGCAGCGTCACGAGGTGCGCCATCGTGCGATCGATGAGGCCCTTCGGGAATTGCTCCGCCGGCACCGCGCGTGGGTGCAGCCGGTAGAGTTGCACGAGCAACGTTTGCTCCTCGGGCGAGAGCCGCACGCGCAGCTCGCCGGCGCCACGGCCTTCGTTCATCGCGATGTGCTTCGCGGTGACGCGGCGGCCCTCTTCCTTCGTGAAGCGGGCGAGGTCGGCCTTGAGCGCGGGGTCCGCGGCCGCGGCCATGTCCAGCGCGGCGCCACGGGACGGCACCGCATGGGTCGGCACACCGGGAGCGGCGCAGCCGGCCAACAAAGCGGCGGAAACGAGGACCAGGAGCGCACGAACGGGCATGGCACGATCTCCGACTCGAAGGGGACGTGCCGATTATACCAGAACTTAACCTTTTGTTGAAGTGGATTTTACCTGTCTGCACCAGTCCGCCAGCGTGCGGCGGTGGTTGTCGTAGGCGATCTGGTCGGCCGGCGGCAAGGCATCGGGCGCGAACCAGCCCGCTTCGGACGATTCAGCGGTCTCGCGCAACGCGCCGCCGACGGCCACCGCGCGGTAGGCGAGGCTGAGCGACCCGTGCGCCCGACGCGGGTCGCCCGCGCCGTCGAACGCGTCGACGTAGACGCCCACGAGCCCGAGCAGCGCCACCTCGAGGCCCGTCTCTTCGGCCGCCTCCCGGCGTGCGCCGTCCTCAGGGTGCTCGTCGACTTCCAGGAAGCCTCCCGGCAGGTTCCACAGCCCTCGGTAGGGCTCGATGGCCCGCCGCACCAACAAAACACGCCCGGCCGCATCCTCGATGACGGCCGTGGCGCAGGGCTTCGCGTTCTGGTACCAGACCCGGCCGCACGCCGAACAGGCGTCGCGGTCGCGGCCTTCGTCGGCGTGCGGGCGGGTGGCGGCCCCGCAGTCGGGGCAGTGGCGGAAGCGGCTCATTCCCTCAGTGTATCAGGGCGCCAGGGCACCCGGGAGACCAGGCGGCCCTGGTCCTCCATGCGCACGTTGAAGGTGTCACGCAGCATGCCGCGGACGTCGCCTTCCGTGAGGTCGAGGTCGTCGGTGATCTTGAGCCAGATGCGTGTTTCCACGGTGTTGCGGCCTTCGTCGGCCGCCTGCTGGATCGCGCCGACGAACTTCGCCGTCGCCTCGGGATGCGCGTCGTGGCGGTAGATGTCTCCGCTGATGCAGTTGAGGTAATAGCCCGGCTCAACCAGCACCTCTTCGAAAGTCATCAGTTGGTCCGGCGCCCAGTTCACCCGCAGCTTCATAACCCCTCCTCGTGGACGCGTCCACCTGGTCCGAGTCTAGCCAGAGCGGCGGCTCGGCGCCAATGGTCGAGCGACGGTCCGGGGGCTGGGCGGCTGGCGCAGGCCGCACGCCTGCTGTACAATTCGGTCGCTCCCAACGTCGCTTATCAAGCCGCTTTTGCCAGGATTACCGCCCCGATGCAGCTCACCTTCGCCGATCGCCCCTTGCCCGACCTCGAAGCCGAAGCCTTGATCATCGGCGTGCCCGAGAGCCCTTTCGGTTGGGGCCCCGGCGAAGCCGGGGCTGGGGGGCCCCGGCCGATGGTGACGGGCAGCGGCCTTGCGGCGGCGCTGGCCGCCGTGCAGGCGGACGGCGGCTTCAAGGGCGAAGCCGAGGAGGTCGAGGTGCTCTTCCCCGTGCCCGGCCTGCGCGCGCGGCGCGTGGCCCTGGTGGGGCTGGGAAAAGAGACGCTCACGGCTGAGGCCTGGCGGCGAGCCGTCGGCGAGGCGATGGCCGAGCTGCGGGGCAAGGCCCGGTCGGTCGCGATCCTGCCGCCGACCGGGCTCGACCCCGCCGTCGCGATGGGCGCGGCTGCCGAAGCCGCGGTGATGGCGGCCTATGACGGCCGGCTCTACCGCACCAAAAAAGAAGACGACGAGCGCCCCTTCGAGACGCTCGTGCTGGCCTGCCCGCCGGAGGGCCCGGCGGCCGAGGCCGCGAGCCGCGGCGCCGCGCTCGCGCGGATCGTGAACCGCGCGCGCGACCTCTCGAACATGCCCGGCAACAAGCTGCCGGTGCCGGAGCTGCGCGACGCGGTGCTGGCGATGGCGAAGGCGCACGGCATGAAGACCCGCGTGTTCGAGATGGACGAGCTGAAGCGCGAGGGCTTCGGCTGTCTGGTGGGCGTCGGCCAGGGCAGCGATTACCCGCCCTGTTTCGTCGTCGTCGAGTACCAGGGCCACGAGATGCCGAACGAGCCGCCGTACGTGCTCGTGGGCAAGGGCATCACCTTCGATACGGGCGGCATCAGCCTCAAGCCGCGCGCGGGCATGGAGGAGATGAAGACCGACATGCACGGCGTCGCCACCGTGATGGGCGTGCTCGCGGCGGCGGCGGAGCGGAAGCTGCCGCTCAACCTCGTCGCGCTGTGCCCGATGGCGGAAAACATGCCGAGCGGCCGGGCGGTCAAGCCCGGGGATTTGCTCAAGGCCTACAACGGCCTGATGGTCGAGTGCGTCGACACCGACGCCGAGGGCCGCCTGATCCTCGCCGACGCGCTGGCATATGGCGCCAAGCACTACCAGGCCCAGGCCACGGTGGACGTCGCCACGCTCACCGGCTCGATCATCATGGCGCTCGGCTATGAGGCCAGCGGCCTCTTCACGCCGGACGACGCCCTGGCGACCCAGCTCTCGGCCTGCGGCGAGGCGACCGGCGAGCGCGTCTGGCGCTTCCCGGTCTGGGAGGAGTACGAGCACCACGTCGCGAGCGACATCGCAGACTTGCGCAACATCTACAAGGGCAAGGGCGACGCCATCTCCGCGGCCATGTTCCTCAAGCGCTTCGCCGGCGAAGGCCCCTGGGTCCACCTCGATATCGCCGGGCCGTCCTACCTGTCGGAAGCCAAGAACTACAAGCCGAAGGGCTCGACCGGCGTGGGCATCCGCATGCTGGTCGAATGGCTGGAGCGCCGCGCCGCAGTCGGCTGATTCCACGGCCGCCGGGGCCGGACGATGAAAAAGGGCCGGTGGACATTGTCCACCGGCCCTTTTGGTCAGCGATTCGGGGGCTCAGGCGCCCGCTTTCGCTTCTTCTTTTTTGGGCTCTTCCGGCTCTTCCTTCATCCCGAAGAGCACCTTCTCGCCCTCGGCCCGGGCGACGATCATGCCCTTCTTGAGGGTGCCCGTGAGGATTTCCTCGGCGAGCGGATCCTCGATGAGACGCTGGATCGCCCGGCGCAGCGGTCGCGCGCCGTACGAAGGGTTGTAGCCCTCCTTGGCGAGCATCGCGTGCACCTCAGGCGAGAGCTCGAGGTCGTACTCCTGCTCCTGGAGGCGGTTGCGCACCTCCTTGAGCATGACGTCGACGATCGTGGTGATCTCGTCCTGGGAGAGCGGGTGGAAGACGATGATCTCGTCGATGCGGTTGATGAACTCCGGGCGGAAGTTGTTCTTCAGCTCGTCCATCACGACGTCCTTCATCTTCCGGTAGCGGTTGTCGCCATCGCCACCGGCCTGGAAGCCGAGGCTCTGGCCCTTCTCGATGGCGCGGGCGCCGATGTTGGACGTCAGGATCACGATCGTGTTCTTGAAGTCCACCACGCGGCCCTTCGCGTCCGTCAGACGGCCGTCTTCCAGAATTTGGAGCAGGATGTTGAAGGCGTCCGGGTGGGCCTTCTCGATCTCGTCGAAGAGCACGACCGAGTACGGCTTGCGGCGGACCGCCTCCGTCAGCTGGCCGCCCTCGTTGTAACCGACGTAGCCCGGGGGCGAGCCGATCATCTTCGAGACCGCGTGCTTCTCCATGTACTCCGACATGTCGATGCGGATGAGCGCGTCGCCCGAACCGAAGAACAGGCCGGCGAGCGCCTTGGCGAGCTCCGTCTTACCCACGCCGGTCGGGCCCGAGAAGATGAAGCTGCCGATCGGCCGCTTCGGGTTCTTGAGGCCGACGCGGGCGCGACGGATGGCGCGCGAGATCGAGTGGATCGCATCGTGCTGGCCGATGACCTGCTTGTGCAGGTCGTCCTCCATGTGCATGAGCTGCGTGGTCTCGCCTTCCGTCATCTTCTTGACCGGGATGCCGGTCCAGGCGGCGACGATGTGGGCGATCTCCTCTTCATCGACCATCGGCGTGGCCGTCTGGCCGCGCTCCGAGCGCCACTCGGCCGCGATGTCGCGGATCCGGTCGCGCACGGACTGTTCCTGGTCGCGCAGCTGGGAGGCCTTTTCGAAGTCCTGGGCGCGGATGGCCGCTTCCTTCTCCTTCGTGTAGCCGCGCAGCTCCTTCTCCAGCTCCTTCGCCGCGGGCGGCAGCGAGCTCGAGCGCAGGCGGACGCGGCTCGCGGCCTCGTCCATCAGGTCGATCGCCTTGTCCGGCAAGAAGCGGTCGGAGATGTAGCGATCCGCGAGCTTGGCCGCGGCGATCAGGGCCTCGTCGGTGATCTGCAGACGGTGGTGCGTCTCGTAACGCTCGCGCAGGCCCTTGAGGATTTCGATGGTCTCGTCGACCGAGGGCTCGTTCACGTTGACCGGCTGGAAGCGGCGCTCCAGCGCGGCATCGCGCTCGATGTGCTTGCGGTACTCGTCGAGGGTGGTGGCGCCGATGCACTGCAGCTCGCCACGGGCCAGGGCCGGCTTGAGGATGTTCGCGGCGTCCACCGCGCCCTCGGCCGCGCCGGCGCCGATCAGGGTGTGCAACTCGTCGATGACCAGGATGATGTTTCCGGCGTTGCGGATCTCTTCCATGATCTTCTTGAGGCGCTCTTCGAACTCGCCGCGGTACTTCGTACCGGCCACGAGCGAGCCGATGTCCAGCGTCGTCACGCGCTTGTCGGCGAGGATGTCGGGCACCTCACCGGCGGTGATCTTGAGGGCCAGGCCCTCGGCGATCGCCGTCTTGCCGACGCCCGGCTCGCCGATCAACACAGGGTTGTTCTTGGTGCGGCGGCCCAGGATCTGGATGACGCGCTCGATTTCCTTCTCACGGCCGACGACCGGATCGAGCCTGTGCTCTTCGGCCATCTGGGTGAGGTTGGAGCCGAACTCGTCGAGGGTCGGGGTCTTCGAGCGATGCTGACCGGTGGTGCTGGTGGTGGCGTTTTCGCCCAGCATACGAATGACGTTCGAACGCACGCGCGACAGGTCGACGCCGAGGTTCTCGAGCACGCGCACAGCGACGCCTTCACCTTCGCGGATGAGGCCGAGCAGCAGGTGCTCGGTGCCGATGTAGTTGTGGCCGAGCTGGCGCGCCTCATCCCAGGCGAGTTCCAGCACGCGTTTGGCGCGGGGCGTGAAGGGGATCTCCACGGCCACGAAGCCGGACCCGCGGCCGATGATCTTCTCGACCTCGATGCGCGCGTCCTTCAGGCTGACGCCCAGGCTCTTGAGGGTCTTGGCGGCTACGCCTGTCCCTTCGCCGATCAGGCCGAGCAGAATCTGTTCGGTGCCGACGAAGTTGTGGCCCAGACGCCGCGCCTCTTCCTGCGCGAGCATGATGACCTTGATGGCCTTTTCGGTGAATCTCTCGAACATGGTGACACCCCCTTTTCCAGGGTCAGACCTGTAGTTGCCGACCGCGATTCAATTGCGTTCGAAGAGCTTGGACTGGACTCCGCGTGGTGACTCTCGCTCGAAAGGCTCTTGAGAAGCCGGTCTGGCGACCGCCGGGACACGCGGAACCTGGTGGTATTCTACCACATCCGGATTTTGGACTTGAGGGGCGGAAATGCCCACCCCAACTTGTGCATGCTCGCTCAAGACAGCCATTCCAGAATGCGGTGATGGCCCTCACGCCGCAAGCGGCGCCTACCTTACCATGGCATTTACCCACAAACAAGGGTTATTAGCTGTCTTCGTCGTCTGTGGCCGATGCGCGGATTTTATGTTTGATCTCCTGGATATCCATTTCTCGCGCCACCTTCATCATTGACAGCTGCTGGAGCTTGTTCTCGATCAGGCTCAGCTCCTGTTCCTTGAACTGTTTCAGCTCCTCGAGCTCCATCTGCAGGCGGATGATTTTCTCGACGCCGGCGAGGTTGATGCCGAGCTCCTGGGTGAGCTGCTGGATGTATTGCAGGCGCACGATGTCGCTCTGCGAGTAGAGGCGATTCTTGCCCTGGCGCTTCGGCGCCACCAGGCCGCGCCGCTCGTAGAGCCGCAGCGTTTGCGGGTGCATGTTCACGAGGTCGGCGGCCACGCTGATGATATACAGTGGCCGATCGTTCGGGTGCATTTCCGGCATCGGGGTGGCCTCCTCTTAGGCGCTCAGGCGGACTTCCGACACGCCGCCGCGTTTGGTGACTTCGATCTGGGTGTTGAAAGCATCCTTGAGCTCTCGGATGTGCGTGATCACGAGGATCCGCTCGAACTCGTCGGCGACCCCGTTGATCGCTTCGACCAGGCGCTCGCGGCCGCGGTCGTCCTGCGTGCCGAAGCCCTCGTCGATCACGAGCGTCTGCAGGCGCGCGCCGGCGCGCCTGGCCAGCAGGCGCGAGAGCGCGAGCCGCAGCGCGAAGTTGACGCGGAAGGCCTCGCCACCTGAATACAACTCGTAATTCCGGGTGCCGACCTCGTCCGAGATGTGGATCTCGAGCGTCTCGGCGACGCCGCCGGTCTTCTTCTCGCGTTGGGTGGCGAGGCGGACGTGCATCCGGTTGTCGGAGATCCGCGCGAGCAGCCGGTTGGCTTCCTCTTCGAGCTCGGGCAGGGCGTTCTCGATGATGAGCGCCTGGATGCCCTCCTTGCCGAATGCCTGGGTCAACTCCTTGAATGCCTGGACGTCCTCGATCGCGGCCTTCCATTCGCCCTCGCGCGCCGCGAGCTTGGCGGCCTCCGCGGCGAGCCGCGCGAGCTCGTTCCCGAGGCGACCGACCTCAGCGTGCCGCGCACGCTCTTCTTCGCGCAGGCGCTTGATCTCGGCCTCGGCGGCGGCCGCCTCGCGCTGCCAGTCCGGCAGGCGGTCGAGCCGCGCGCGGCCCTCGACGATCGCCCGATCGGCGGTCGCGGCCGCGAGCTCGTGCCGCAAGCGCTCGGCCTCGAGGGCGGCGGCCTGCGCCTTCGCGCCTTCCAGCCCGATCAGGTCCTGCTGAAGCTGCGACCAGCGCTCCGGCGCGTCGGCCAGCGCGTCCATGCGGGCGCGTAGCGCCGCGTGGGCTTCCGGCTCATGGCCGGTCGCGGCCTGGGTCGCGCGCAGGCGTGAAATCAGCGCATCGTGCTCGGTGATGGCGGCCTGCTGGGCGGCCTGCTGGGCGGCGATCTCGGCGTCCAGCGCGGGCGCTTCGGCGGCGATCGCGGCCGTGCGCTCGTCCGCGGCGTTCAGCTTCCACTGCGCCGCCTCGGCCCAGGCGTGCTGGGCCGCGCGCTCGCGCGCCGCGTCCGCGGCCGCCGGATCGAGCCCGAGCGCAAGCCGGCCCTCGGCGACGCCTGCGAGCGCGGCGCTCACATCGAGGGGCGGCGTGGCTTCCTCGGCGATCGCGGCGTCCAGGTGGGCGGCCAGGGCCTCGGCACGCTCGACCGCCGCCAGCCGCCCCTCGAGCTCGAGTTCCTTGCGCTGCAACGCCTCGCGTCCCTTGAGCAGCTCCTTGAGCTCCTTGAAGCGCGCCCGCGTATGCGCGAGCGCCTGGTCCAGGTGCGCGAGTTTCTTCTCGAGCCGCACGGCGAGATCTTCATGCTCAGCGCGCTCGCGGGCGTACTGGGCCTGGATCTTCGCGAGATCGGCCTCGCTGAGTGGCGTCTCGCAGAGCGGACAGGCGGTGGACTTGTGGACCTGGCGGTGGAGCGGGCTGCGGCCAGGGTCGCCGGCGCCGTGGATTTCTAGCGTGACCTCGAGCTGGGCGAGCTTCGCGTCGACGGCCTGGATGCCCTGGCGGGCCTGTGCCAGCGCGAGATCGGCCTTGTCGCGCGCGCCGCGATCGCCGTGGCCCTGCTCCTGCACGCGCTCCTGCTCCGCCGCGGCTTCGGCGAGCGTCGTGAGCTCGGCGCGCACGCCCGCGAGCGCGCGCTCGACGGCCGGGCGCTCTGCCGCTTCCTGCCGTGTGGCCTTGCTGCGGGCGGTCTGCTCACGCCGTTCGGCGTCGACGCGGGCCTGCCAGGTGGCGAGCGCCGCCTCGAGCCGGCGCTGTTCGGCCTCGAGCTCGCGGTCGGCGCGTTGCTTCGCGGCCCACGCGGCTTCGTCGGCGCGCGCCGCTTCCAGCGCGGCCCAGGCCTGCTCCGTGCGCGGGCGATCGGCGACCGCCGCCGCGATCCCCGCCGCCTCCTTCGCGAGCGCCTCGCGCGCCAGGCGCGCGCGCGAGAGCGCGAGGTCGATCGCGTGCAAGGCGTTCTGGCGGGCGGACGTCGCCTGCACGACCTCGCGCTCGGCGGCCTGCCAGGCGTCCGCCCGGCGGCGCGCGGCGCCCTCGTCGGCTTGCACGGCTTGCCACTCGGCATAGGCCGCTTCCGTCTCGCTGCGGGCCGCCACCCGCTCGGTGGCGTCGGCGATCGCCGCGCGCCGTGCCGCGAGCTCGACGTCCACGCGCCGCACCGTGTCCGCCGCGGCCTGCCGGTCCGCCTCGGCCTTCGCCACCTCCGCCTCGGCCGAGCGCAGCGCCGCTTCTTCCGTCTTGAGGCGCGTCTGCCGCTGGTCCGCCTGGGCGATCATCATGTTCAGCGACGCGATGCCGTCCTGGGCGGCCGCGAGCTCCGCTTCGAGCGCCGGGCGTCCCGCCACGCGTTCACGCAACCCCGCCTGCTCGGCCTCGAGGTCCGCCGCACGCTGCTGGGCGGCGCGGTGCCGTTCGCGCGCGGCCTGGGCGAGCTCGTCGTAGTGTTGCAGGCCGAGGATCTCGCCGAGCAAGGCCTTGCGCTCGCGCGGCGTCTTGGTGGTGAACTGATCGGCGCGGCCTTGCAAGATGAACGCCGAGTTCGTGAAAGTGTCGTAGTCCATGTGGACGGTTTGGAGGATGCGCGCCTGGGTCTCCCGCACGCTGGCGCCCGTCAACGCCACGTAACTGGCCTCGTCCGCCTCGCCCGGGGCGGTCGGGTCGTCCACCAGCGCCGCGGCCGGGTCGATCGCCTGGTGGAACTCGAGCTGGGCCGGCGCGCCCTTGCGGGTGAGCTTGCGGCGCCAGAGGCGGTAGATCCGCCCGTCGACGGCGAAAATCAGCTCGACCCACATTTCGTTCTGGCCGAGCCGCACGAGCTGGTCGGCGCTCGCGCGCGCCTTGTCCCAGATGGCGTAGGTGATCGCGTCGAGCAGCGACGACTTGCCGGCGCCGTTCGGGCCCGTCAGCACGGCCGTGTGGATGCCGCGCAGGTCGAGGTCGAGCTCGGCGTAGCTCATGAAGTTCTTCAGCCGCAGCCTCAGGGGGATCATCGGGCCACCGCCTCCGACCCGGCCGTGGCATCGCGCTCGGCGAGCAGGGCGCGGGCGCGCGTGAGCAGCGCTTCTTCGCGGCCGGCGAGCTCGGGGCGCAGCGTCAGGTACTTTTCGAGGGCGCTGAGCGGCGACCCCGCGAGCGCCTCGGCGAGCTCGGGGTGGCGCGTGCGGGCCGCGCCCTGGATGAGCTCCGGGCGCCACACCACGTCGAAGGCGTCGGCGAGCGCCTCGCGCACGGCCGTCTCGTCGATCGCCGCCGCGCGCTCGGCCTGCAAGGTGTAGGCCAGGCGCACCACGGCCCCCTCACACACGGCGCGCTTCACGGCCTCGACCAGCCCGGCGGTGCAGTCTTCGGTGTCGCAGAGGTCCACGCGCACGGTGCGGAAAGGCCGCACGTCGATCGCCACGCGCTCCATCTTCGGGCGATCGCCGCGGATCAGGTCGACGACCCAGAACCCCTTCTCGTCTTTCTCCTCGCCGAAATCGATGCGATCGAGGCTGCCCGGGTAGACCACCGGCGGCAAGCCGGGGCCGGCCTCGAGCACCTGGGGCTTGTGGATGTGGCCCATGGCGACGTAGTCCCAGGCGGGCAGCGCGAGCGAGGCCAGCGGCAGCGTGAGGCCCTTGCCCAGCATCAGGTCACGCTCGGAGCCGAGCGTCGCCACGTCCACGCTCAGGTGGGCGGTGAGCATCGCGGGGATCGCCGGATCCACCTCGGCCGCCAGCGCATGCAGCGTTTCGTCGATGACCTGCTCGAGCAACCGCTCGCACTCCTCGAGCGAGCGTGGGATCGTCTCCTGGCGCGCCAGCAGGAAGCCGCGGGTCACGTGCGGCATGGCCCCGACCTGCAAATGGCCGTGCTTGGTCTCGAGGGTCACGAGGTCCGGCCGGCGCAGGATGGTGACGCCGGGCACCTCCAGCGAGCCGTAGATGTCGAGCGGGTTGGCGGCCTTGTGGCGACCTGGCATATCGTGGTTGCCGACCAGCAGCACCACCTGGAGCCCGGCGCTCGTCAACGTGCGGACGCGGCGCGCAAACTCGCGCTGGTGCGAGGGCGATGGATCCTTCGACTTGTAGATGTCGCCCGCGATGAGGAACACGTCGGCGTCGCGGGCGATCGCGACGTCGATCGCCTGGTCCAGGCTGCGCAGGTAGTCCTCGAGCCGCTGGTGGAGGCCCGACGCCGGATCCCACCGCCCGTAGTTCTCCATGCCGATATGCAGATCCGCCGTGTGCACCACGCGGATGGCCGCACGCTCGCTCACGCCCACTCCCTCTCGCCGTTGTTAACGCACTTGATACGACCGTTATAAGACTAACATCATAGGGGGCCGCCGATCCGCTGTCAATGCGGGATTCGCACGCTTTGGCCAAAGGGCACGCTGAAAGTTCACGAACTTGACACGTTCCCGGCATCCCCGTTTAATAGCATTATTGCGGAATATGAAGAGATACGGGACAACCCCGGTCTAGCACCCCGAAATCCTCCGATTTCCCGCTGATATCGCGCATTTTCGTCCTTGTCAGCGGGCCTCGTCGGACCTACCCTGGATCCGTTATGTAAGCCCCGCCGGTGGCGCTTCAGCGTGGAAGTCCCAACCGCGAGTGAAAGGACCGTGTCGATGAGCGCCGAAGAGCCCAGCCTCCGGGACGCCTACGCCCGCTACTTCTTCACCGTGCTCGATGCGAGCCTCCACGATGACGAAGCGAGCCGCCGTCAGGCGCAGACGAAGCTCGAGGAAGTCCTCGCCGCCGTGGGTGTCCAGCGCTGTGAAGAGGCGCTTTCCTAGCCGAGTCGCTTCCCGTGGGTGACCCTCGCATGCCGGGTAGACACCCGGCATGCAGAAGCTCATTCACGGCATCCACACGTTCAGGTCCACCTACTTCCAGGCCAACCGGCTGCTGTTCGAACAGCTTTCAGCCGGTCAGAAGCCGGAGGTCCTCTTCATCACCTGCGCGGATTCGCGCGTGGTGCCTGATCTGATCACCAACGCGGCGCCGGGCACGCTGTTCACCGTGCGCAACGCCGGCAACGTGATCCCACCCTACGATCCCGGCTTCGTGAGCGGCGAAGCGGCCTCGGCCGAGTACGCGATCGAGGTGCTGGGCGTGCAGGACGTGATCGTGTGCGGCCATACGGGCTGTGGCGCGATGCATGCGATCCTGCACCCCGAGCAATGTGAGACGCTCGAGTTCATGCGGGCGTGGGTCCACCACGCCCGGGAGACCCGCGTGATCCTCGACCAGCATTACAGCCACCTCACGGGCGATGCCCAGGTGCTGGCCGCGGTGGAGGAGAACGTGCTCGTCCAGCTCGAGAACCTGCGCACCTATCCATTCGTCCGCGAGCGGCTCGACAGGCCAGATTTCCGGCTTCATGGCTGGGTGTTCGAGATTGCCACGGGAGAGATCCATACTTACGATCCGATCGTGGAGGAATTCGTTCCGCTCGCGACCGCCCCGGCGGCGCCATAACCGGCCTGGCGGGCGTAACGGGTCCGTGTTAGAATCCACCCGCTTGCAAATGTGCCGAATCCGGCGAATCTCCCGATGAAGAGAGGTTGGTAACACAATGAGCGCGAACGTGGCGGTCAACAAGGGCCTCGAAGACGTCGTCGTCAGCACCTCGTCGATCAGTTCGATCATCGACGACGTCCTCACCTACGGGGGCTACAGTATCGATGACCTCACGGACAATGCGTCGTGCTTCGAGGAGATCGTCTACCTCCTTTGGCATGGCGAACTGCCCAAGAAGGACGAGCTCGAGGCGCTGAAAAAGGCGATCACGGAAGGCGCCGCGCTGCCCAAGCCCGTGCTCGATCTCCTGCGCACGTTCCCGAAGGACGCCAACCCGATGGACGTCCTGCGCACCGCGGTTTCGGCGCTGGGCCTCTACGACCCCCAGAACGAGGACAACGGCGCGGCGGCCAACCTCGCGAAGGCCACCCGCCTGCAGGGCCAGATCCCGACCATCGTCGCGGCGTTCGAGCGCCTGCGCAAGGGTCAGGAGCCCATCGCGCCGAAGGCCGGCGTCACCCTGGCTCACAACTTCCTCTATATGCTCTTCGGCACGGATCCGGACGCGGTCTCGGTCAAGGCGGTGGAGAAGGCCCTGATCCTGCACGCCGACCACGAGTTCAACGCCTCGACCTTCTGCGCGCGCCAGACGGCCTCGACCCTGTCCGACATGCACTCGTGCATCACGTCGGCGGTCGGCACTCTCAAAGGCCCGCTCCACGGCGGCGCCAACACGGCGGTCATGAAAATGCTCGAGGAAATCGGCACGGCCGAGAACGCGGAGCCCTGGATCCTCGACGCGCTCAAGAACAAGAAGAAGATCATGGGCTTCGGCCACCGCGTCTACGAGAACGGCGACCCGCGCGCGAAGCATCTCCGCAAGATGTCCGAGGAGCTCGGCCGCATCAAGGGCGACATGAAGTGGTACGAGATGTCGATCAAGGTCGACGAAGTCGTGAAGCGCGAGAAGGGCCTGCTCACCAACGTGGACTTCTACTCGGCTTCCACCTACCACTACCTGGGCGTACCCGGCGATCAGTTCACGCCGATCTTCGCCGTGAGCCGTCTCTCCGGCTGGGCCGCCCACGTGATGGAGCAGCTCGCGAACAACCGCCTGATCCGTCCCCGCGCGGACTACACGGGCCCCGGCTCGCGCAAGTACGTGGCCGCCGACCAGCGTTAACGACGCCCCAACCGCATTCGTCCGGCCGGCCCGCAAGGGCCGGCCGGACGCGTTTTGGCCAGGCACGTCCGCGGCAGGCCGCGCGGCACGCGGGCGAACCGGCATGATTTACCCAGGCTTCGTTTGAAGTTAAAATAGTTTTAACCGACTATCTGATGAACACCGCGATAACAACGGGAAGTTGGACTGAGCGAGGAGGCTCACGGATGCATAGTCGCATGAAGAAAGCTCTCCTGACCGGGCTCCTGGCCATGGCGATCGCGCCGGGCCTCGCGAGTTGCGGCAAGGACGGCCCGACCGGCGCGCCCCTCGCGGGCAGCGACGGCGTGGAGCTTGTTCGCCGCGGACCTGGCGGCACCACGCGCTTCATGTGCCGGAACGTGCTTTACCGCCTCGACGCGAACGTCTCGATGTTCCTCACGGACATGAACGCCGACGTCCTGCTCAAGGACCCGACGCTGCCATTCGTGCCGGCGAACAAGACCGACTACCAGATCCAGGTCCACCACGCGATCGTGGACAAGGGCGCCAGCGACCTCGAGGCGCTCATGAACACCTACGTGTTCAATGATCGCGACACCCCGATCAAGGACGTGAAGATGGCCTTCAAGGGCGATCGCCTGATCATGTCCGGCAAGATGAAGAAGGGCGTCTGGGTCGCCTTCGAGATGGAAGGCGTGATGGAGGCCACCCAGGACGGCAAAATCCGCATGAAGCCCGTGGTGATCAAGTCGATGGGCCTGCGGGTCGACGGCCTGATGAGCCTGATCGGCCTCGAGATGGCCAAGCTCCTCAAGATGAAGGAGGAGAAGGGCCTGATCATGCAGGGCAACGAGATCATCATGGATCCGTCGAAGCTCTATCCGCCGCCCGCGCTGATCGGCCATGTCACGGAAGTGGGCGTGAAGAACAACATGCTCCACATCGTGATGGACGACGGCAAGGCGCGCCCCTGGCCCGAAACGCCGGTCACGAACACGCGCTCGACGCTTCTCATGTGGGGCGGCGACGTGCTGATCAACTCGTGCCTGTCGTTGAACGCGAAGTTCCAGATCAACGACGCGACGCCCAACACGCCGATGGTGTTCGCGCTCGACCGCTACCGCGAACAGCTGGAAGCCGGCTTCGTCGTGCCCTCGCGCGCCGGCCATATGATCGCCTACGTGCCCGACGTGCTCGACATCGACGGCGACATGGGCCGCTACCAGCCGCCGGTGTTCCCGGTGCCAGGCGTCAAGGAAGGCCCCTCGGACCTGGCGCCAGGCTCGGGCGGCGTCCGTGGCCCGGAAGCCGCGGGCGGGCCTGCTGCGCGTTCGGTCCGCTAGGACGTCATAGCCTCGATCTTTTCCCTGCCGGATCCCGAGCACCGCTCCAGCACGGTGTGGCGAGTGGGTATAAGCCGGAATGCATAAAGGGAAAGGGGTTTGGATGTCGTGGACAATCAGGGGTAGGTTTCGGACGAGCACGGCGGCGCTGGCCCTCGCGCTCGCCGTCGCGGCCTGCCAGGTCGGCCCGCCGCCAGGCGTGACCGGCGGCGAGGGTCAGCTGTCGGCCGGCCGCACCGGGCGCGCCAAAGTGACCGTCGGCGGCAAGGAAATCACCTTTCAGACGGCCGACGGCAAGCCGCTCACGGGCCTCGCCGTGCAGATCGGCGGCAAGAGCTACCCGATCAAGGACGGCAAGCTCGCCTTGCCGGCCGATGCCCTCGCTCGGGCCAAGGCCGAGGGCGGCCTGGTGGTGCTAGCGCCCGGCTACGTGCCGCGGCGGATCGCCCTGGATGGGGCGGCCGAGGTCGCGCTCGCTCCCCTCGCCACGGACCAGGCCGCGCAGGTGATTTCGGGCGCCGGCGGCGAAGCGCTCGGCGCGGGTGACGCCTTCGGCGTCAGGTTCGACTTCGGCCGCCTCGAACGGCCGGCCTCGGTGGTGGTGTCGCCCTACGAGCCGATCGTTGGTGGGGCGCAGGTGGCGTCGGCCGAGCTGGAGCGGCTGCGCCGCGCGCTCGCGCAGGCCGGTGCCCGGATGCCCGGCGGTTGCGACGACCCGTTGCCCTGCCCGCCGCCTGCCGGCGCGTTGGGCGTGCTCGTGGCGATTGACGGTCCCTTGAAGCCGGGGCCGCTCCCGGTCACGATCGATCTGAATGCGTTGGGACCCGGCTGGACCGACGAGAGCCAGCTGTCGCTGGCCGATCTGCAGCTGCCTGCGGCATGGTCCTCGGCCCAGAAGGCCCATGCGCTCGCGGCCGCGCGGTTGATCCTCACGCTCGCGGCGATCGACCGGCGCCCCGACGCCCAGGCCTGGCATGCCGCCCTCGCGACCGAGTTCGACCTTTCGTGGATCGGCCGCCGGCTGACGGTCGACGTGCCGGTCGGCGAGCAGGCCCGGACGTCGGGGACGACCCGCATCGACGTCGTCGGCGCCGGCTTGTTGGGCACGCCGCTCGAGGTCACCGTGGTGAGCGCGGTCGAGGGAACGCTGCCGGCCGAGGCCCGCCCGCCGGGGATGCCGCCGCCTGCTCAGGGCCCTGCCGTCGCCGGCGCGACCGTGCCGCCGGGCGACGGAACGACCCGCGCCTTGCACGGGGGCACGCACATGGGCCCGGACGGCGGTGGCCTGATCACGACGGCGGGCCCGTTCACGGGCGGACCCGCGGATACGCTGATCGGCATGGACGGTGCGTCGCTGATCGGTATGGATGGCGCCACGCTGATCGGCATGGATGGCGCTTCGCTGATCGGTATGGATGGCGCCACGCTGATCGGCATGGATGGTGCGTCGCTGATCGGCATGGACGGCGCGTCGCTGATCGGCATGGATGGTGCGTCGCTGGTCGGTCCGGACGGCGCGACGCTGATCGGGCCGGACGGCGCGTCGCTGGTCGGTCCGGACGGCGCGTCGCTGGTCGCGAACAATGCGGGCGGCGCGATCACCGGCCATGTCCGGGTGCCGTTCAGCCCCGACGCCGCCAAGTACCGCCTGGCGAGCTACACGGACCACGAGTGGCCGAGCGCACGCGTGTGGGCCATGGACGGCTATGGTCGCCCCTACGCGCAGGACGTCACGACCGACGAGCGGGGCGCCTACCGCATCGACCAGCTCGGCTCGACGATGAGCGGCGTGTTCATCGCCGTCCTGGCCGGCCCCTCCAAGCTCTTCGCGCTGGCCAAGGCCCCGGGCTCAGGCAGCCGCGACGTGCTGGTCGACGCCGCCACGACCGGCGCCGCGAGCGTGTACCTCACCGACGTGCTCCGGTCCCCGCGGGCGATGCGCCCGGTCAACCAGGACCGGTACCTGGCGCTTGCGGCGGCGCTGCGCGCCAGGATGGGCCAGGCGGAAGCGGAAAGCTTCGTGAGCAAGCCGATCGCGGAGGTCGCCCGTAACGTGCGCACCTTCTGCGCGGCCAGCGGCATTCCCGTGGACCTGACCGGGACCGTCTCCACGATCGCCGGCGTGCCGATGGGCTATGGGGGCGTCTTCACGCCCGGCCCGGCGGCGTCTGTCCGCTTCAACGGGCCGTCCGACGTGGTGTACGACCCGGCCACCAACCGGCTGCTCGTCGCGGATATGTTCGGGGGCGGGATCCGGGCGATCGACCTGGGCACCCTGCAGGCCAGCACGGTGGGGGGGCCGATCAACCGCCCGCGGGGATTCGCTCGCCTTCCGGACGGCCGGTTGTTGGTCGCGTCGGTCGGCGGCAACGGCATCTTCACCGTCACAGGCGGCACGGCGACCCGCTTCGCGGGATCCACCAGGGGCTTCCTCAACGGCCCCGCGCTTTCGGCCCAGTTCGTGTGGCCGACGGGGATCGCCGCTGATTCCGCGGGCAACGTCTTCGTGCCCGATCCACAGAATAGCAGCATCCGCAAGGTGGCGGCCGGCACCGGCATCGTGTCGACGTTCGCCGGGGGGCCAGGCACCGCGGGGCACGCCGACGGTCCCGCCTCGGGCGCCCGCTTCGCGGGCCCCGACGCCATCGCGATCGATCAGGCCGGCAACCACTTCATCGCGGATCGGGACAACCATTGCATCCGCCGGATCGACCCGGCGGGCGTCGTGAGCACGCTCGCCGGGCTGCCCGGTGTGGCGGGCAGTGACGACGGCTTCGGCGGCCGCGCGCGGTTCTTCTTCCCGAAGGGCCTCGCGCTCGACGCCACCGGCGCCCTGTGGGTGTCGGACTCCGGCAACGGCCTCATCCGCCGCATCGGGCGCTCCGGCCTGGTCACGACGATCACGGGCGGCCGCCCGAGGCTGCCGACCGAAATCATCGCCCATTCCGATGGACCCGCCTCATCGGCGCTCTTCAGCGACAACCACGGCCTCTGCTTCGGCCCCGGTGGCGACCTGTTCGTCGCCGACCAGAGCAACCACTGCGTTCGTCGGATCCAGTTCTAAAAAGCAAAAAAAAGGGGAGCGCCTGCGGCTAACCGCTGCAATGAGGCTGCTTCGTTCGGATTTCCCCAAAAAAAAAGGGGAAGGCATGCAGCCACCCCTTGAATGACCCGATCGTAGCCGATCGCCACGACGCGCGACGTGACGCGCGTCACAACCCGCAAGACCCTCAGGTGCCGACCGGGACCAGGCGCTTGAGCACCGGCAGGCGGGCGGCGACGTCCTGCACGCGCGCGAGATCCTCGGCGGGCAAGGCCCGGCAAAGCCACAGGCCAGCCACGTAGACGAAGGCGCCCACCGGCAGGGCCACCGCCAGCGCCGCGGCCGCCGGGAGCGTCGCGGCGATCGCCGCGACCGGCACCGCCATCAACGCGGCGGCCGCGAGCACGCGGGGCAGGCGCGCCACGTCCGGTCCCACGCCGCCGAGCTCGCGCGCGGCATAGTACGTGCCCGGCAGCAGGCTCGCGAGCTGCGCGCCCGCCGTCGCGAGCGCGGCACCCCAGGCGCCCTGGCCGGGGATCAGCCAGAAGGCCAACACCACGTTGATCGCCGCGGCGGCGACGCCGACCCGCACGAGCCAGCGCTGACCCTCGACGGCGTAGAGCACGCTGCTCGCCGGGAAGCCCAGGATCATCACGGTGGCGCCGGCCGCGAGCAAGACCGCCAGCGGCGCCGCCATCGGCAGGTAGCCGGGCCCATAGAGCACCTGCACCAGCGCCGGCGCGAGCAATGCGCCGCCCACGGCCACCGGCACGGCCAGCACGGCCATCCAGCGGCAGGCCGCGCGGTAGATCGAGGCCACCTGGGTGAGGTCGCCGGCCCCGAAGGAGCGAGACATCGAGGGGATCAGCAGGCCCACCAGGGTGCCCGGGATCATGCGCATCGCCATCTGGGCCAGCCCGAACGCCATCGCGTAGTACGCGACCTCCGCCGCGGGCTCCCAGAGCCCGAGGAAGAACACGCCCGAGCGTTGCCACACGATGGCGTCGAGCAGGATCAACACCATCAGCGAGCCGCCATACCGGCGCACCGCGTCCCGGCGCTCGGCGGCCACGCGCTGCCGCCACCAGCCCGGGTGCCAATCCGCGAGGAACCGCAGGTAGAGCGCGCTTGCCAGGCTGGTGGCGACGGCCTGGGCTACCACCAGGCCGCCGATCCCGAGATCCAGGCCGAACGAGACGGCCGTGCCGGCCACCAGGGAACCGGCCCAGACGGCCGTGCCGAGCGCGACGCGGTCGTACCGCTGCAGGCCCTGGCAGGCCGCCATGAGCAACGCCATCGCGGCCGACGGCACGATCGCGAGCGCGGCGAGCGGCAGGGCCCACCCGAGGTCGTGGTGCCCGTAGGCGCCCGCGAGCCAGGGCGAAGCCACGACCCACGCGATCGTCACGATCGCCCCCCCCAGGCCGATCTGACGCAGGCCCTGGGCAAGCACCCCGCCCGCCTCGTCCCGGTCGTCGCGACCCAGCGCCTCGGCGACGTACTTCATCGTCGTGGTCACGGTGCCCAGGTTGACCAGAATGCCCGCGATCGCGAGCATCCACACGACCAGGCTGTAGACGCCCATGCCGGCCGGCGCCAGCCAGCGGGCGATCACGGCGGTCAGCAGCAGGCTCGCGGCCGCGTTGATCGCGATCGTGACGAAGTTGTGCAGCGTGTGGCGGGCGACGGCGGTGGACATGGTGGCTCCGAGTCTGGATGGGGGTCAGGCGGCTCGCGGAGGTGCCTCCTCGTCGCCCAGGGTGCGGATGAGGCGGGCCGGGACGCCCGCGATGACGCTGTTGGCCGGGAAGGACCTGGTGACCACGGCGTTGGCGCCGACGACGCAGTTGTCGCCCAGCGTCACGCCCTTCACGATCGTCACGCCGCCGCCCAGCCACACATTGCGGCCCAGGCGGACGGGCGCCGTGGCATAGCCCTGGGTGTGGTACGGCTGGCCCGGCTGGGTGATGCCGTGGTCGTGGTCGCGGATCGAGACGCGCTCGGCGATCAGGCAGTCGTCGCCGATCTCGATTTCGCTCAGCGCGCTGAGCGTGGACCACGGCCCCAGGTGGACGTTGTGGCCGAGCGTGAGGCGGGCGAGCGTGTCGGCCTTGATCTCGCAGGCGCGACGGATGCGGCTGCCGCCGCCCACCACGACGATGGCCGTGCGGGCGACCCGCCAGAGCACGTCGGGCTCGAGGTGCACGTCCGCGGGCAGCACGAGGCCGGGGTGCTCGCGCGTGAGCAGCGCGCGCGCCGCCCGGCGACGCCAGGCTCCCAGGCGGCGGTCGAGCGCGCCCAGCCGGGCGAGAATGGCGTCGATGGGGCTAGGTTTGCGCAACGGCGAGGTCCTCCGGCAGGATATGGCCACGCGCGCGGGCGGCGATCGCCGCCCGGTAATGCGCCTCGGTCCGCGCGCCCACGACCGGCAACGAGAAGCGGGCCAGGACGTCTTCGCGGGCGGCCTGGCCGATGCGGCGGCGCGCGGCCGGGTTCTCCAGGAGCTCGCCCATCGTCCGCGCGAGGGCCCCGGCGTCGCCCGGCGGCACCAGCTGGCCGGTGCGGCCTCGTTGGATGATCTCGGGCACGCCGCCGGCGTCGCAGCCGATCGCGACGCGGCCGCAGGCCATCGCCTCGAGGTAGATCATCCCGAACGGCTCGAAGAGCGACGGCGCCACGAAGAGGTCGCAGCCGGCATAGTAGCGCGGCAGCAGGTCGTAGGGCACATGGCCGAGGAAGCGGACCTGCTCGAGGGCGCCCAGCGCGGCCGCCCGCTCGCGCAACACGGCGAGCAGGCTGCGGCCCTCGGGCCCGGTGTCCGTGCTGAAGCCGGCCAGCGCCAGCACGGCGCCTGGGTGGCGCTCGTGGACGCGCCCGAACGCCTCGACGAGCGTCTCGACGCCCTTGCGGCGCTCCAGGCGGCCGACGTACAGCACCAACGGCGTCTCGGGCGCGAGGCCGAGCTCGGCGCGCAGCCAGCCTTCGTCGCCTGGCGCGAAACGGTCCGTGTCCACGCCGAGCGGCAGCACGCCGAGCCTGGCCGGGTCGACGACGTCGCGGAAATCGTCGGCGGCGATCGAAGCCAAAGCCTGCGAGTTCGCGAGCACGAGGTCGCCGCGCGCGATCGAGGCGGCTTCGAGCATGTAGCACAGGCCGGCGTCGAGGTCCGGCCACGCGTCGTTCAGCCGGCGCACCAGGCCCGTGTGGGTGTGCAGCCGCACCACCACCGGGCAGCGCGCCGCTCGGGCGACCCCCAGGCCCCAGCCCTGGTATTCCGGGACCTCGACCACGTCGAAAGGGGCCTCGCGCGCGAGCGCCTGGTAGCGCGCCGCGGCCGCCCGGGCGAAGGGAAGGGTGCGCAGCGTCAGGCCGACGTACCGATTGCCCGCCGGCAACCGCCAGCGCTCGGCCGCCGGGACGGGCTCGATGTGCACGCCCCCCGCCTCCTCGAAGGCCTCCCGCGGGCCCTCGGCGCGCGCGACCACGTTCACGTCGTGGCCGCGCGCGGCGAGGCCCGCCGCGAGGTTCCGGGTATACGTCCCGATCCCCCCGTGGGCGCCCAGGGCGGGATACTCCCGGGTGATCAGGCAGATCCGCAGCGTTTCGCCTGCTGCCGGGCCCCGGCTTTCCCGCATTCCGTCCCTCCCCATCTGCGCGCGTGCGTCCTGGACTAGGCCGCCTGCGTGGTCTGCCCGGGCGTCTCGGGCTTCTCGGGCGCCGGATTCGCGGCGCGCCGTTCGGCCGCATCGACCTGCCGGCGCAGCGCGACCGTGCGGGCGCGTTGTCTGGTGACCCGCAGCTCCTGGATGATCCGGCGCGTCCCGGCGGCCGCGGCCAGGTCCCGCTCGCGGGACACCAGCTCGAGTTCGGCGGCGGCCCAGGCGTGCGCCAGCGTGACCTCCTCGTAGGTGAGGCCCTTGGTGCGCACCATGCTGGTGTAGCCGTTGTAGGCGCGGTAGCCGGACTCGCGGTGGTAGCCGGCCTCCACGAAGGCGTCGCGCATCTTCGTGCCGAAGTACGGCGTCATCAACGAGACGCTGTACCGGCAAGGCAGCGCCTTGGCGGTCGCCAGGGTGTCGCGCACGGTCTGCCAGGTCTCGGTCAGCGAGCCGACGATGAAGAAGCCGGTCACCTCGATGCCGAGGGCCTCGCACTTGCTCATGTTCTCGAGCGAGCGGCGGAGCGCGTTGCCGTTCTGGTGGATTTCCTTGAGGATCGCCTCGTCGACCGACTCCACGCCGGTCATGATGCGCACGAAGCCGGCGTCCTTGAGGGCCACCATGTCCGCCTCGTTCAGCGCCTCGAGATCCGTTTCGGTCGTGATGCGCAGCTGCTTCTCGCCCTTGAGGCGCTCGGCGATCGCCATCAGGTGCGGCTTGCGCCACGAGATGTTCGGGTCGCGCGTCTGGACGTAGCGCGCGCCGATCCGCTTGAGGTGCTCGAGCTCGGCCACCACGTCTTCCGGCGTGCGGTGGCGCCACGCCTTGCCCTGGTGCACGTAGTAAGGGCACATCGAGCAGCCCTTCGGGCAGCCGCGGCTCGTGAGGATGTAGAACACGAAATCCTCGACCTTCCCGGACGGGCTGTAGGCCGGGATGTCGATCCGGTGCCAGGCGGGATAGGGCAGGCGCTCCATCTCGGCGTCGTCGACGTAAAGCCAGGTCGGCCCGCAGCCGGTCGGCGCATGGCCGGGCCGCAGGATCATGTCGTCGGCCTGGCCGGCCAGGTACTTCGGCAGGATCGCCTCGACCTCGCCGAAGAACACGGCGTCGCCGGTGAACCGGTCGAGCCAGCCGCGCCACGTGGTCTGGCTGGCGTGGCCGAACAGGAAGACCTTGGTGTCGGGCAGCAGGCGGGCGAGCCGGTTGGCTAGCGCGATGTCGTCGTCGAGCGACGGCAGCGTCACGCGCACGCCCAGGTGGGTGGGGGCGGCGGCCTTCGCCTCGCGCAGCACGCGCGTGGCGTCCCAGCGCTTGCCGATCGCGTCGATGAACGCCAGCGGGACCTCGTCCCGCTCCGCAATCGCCGCCGCGTACAGCAGGTCCATCGCCGGCGTGGGCGGCAGGTACTTCGCCCGCCAGCCGTTTTCGACCGGCCGGGCGACGCCGATGCCGCCGGCCTTGTCGCGATCGCTGACGTAGCCTTGAATTTCGGGGGGGTTGACCAGGCAGAGCTTCATGGCGCGCACCGTCTCTTTCTTGTGTGCTAGCGGCCGATCCCGACGTAGACGAAGCCAATTTCCTTCATCTCACGCGGGTCGAACACGTTGCGGCCGTCGACGAGGAGGTAGTTGGCGCGCATCCCGAGCCGGATGCGCCCCATATCGAGGTGTCTGAATTGCGTCCATTCGGTGGCGACGACGATGGCGTCGCAGTCTTCGGCCATCGCATAGGGGTCGTCATAGGCTCGGAGCTGCGGCAGCTCCTGTTGGGCGTGCTTCTCGGCGATCGGATCGAACGCGCGCACCGCGGCGCCGAGCTTGATCAGCTGGTGAGCGAGCGTCATCGCCGGCGCGTCGCGCAGATCGTCGGTCTCGGGCTTGAAGGCCAGGCCGAGGATGCCGATCGTCTTGCCCTTGAGCGACTTGAGGTGCTGCTGCAGCTTGAGCAGGGCGATTTCGCGCTGGGTCTGGTTGACCTCGATGACGGATTTGAGCAGCCTGGCGTCGTACCCGTAGTCGCGCGCGATGTGGGTCATCGCGCTCACATCCTTCGGGAAGCAGCTGCCGCCCCAGCCGATGCCGGCACGCAGGAAGTGGCGGCCGATGCGGTGGTCGTAGCCGATGCCTTCGGCCACGCGCTCGACGTCGGCGCCGACGCGCTCGCAGATGTTCGCGATTTCATTGATGAAGCTGATCTTGGTGGCGAGGAAGCAATTCGCGGCGTACTTGATCATCTCGGCCGAGTTGAGGTCCGTGACGATGAAGGGGATCGGCCGCGACGGCATGCCGCCCGCGAAGGCCTGCGTGACGAGCGGATGGTAGAGCTCGCGCATCACCGCGATCGCGCGCTCGCTGTGCGAGCCCACCACGATCCGGTCGCCGTGGAAGGTGTCGTGGATCGCGGAGCCCTCGCGCAGGAACTCGGGACAGCTCACCACGTCGAACTCGGGGTACGGCTCGCCGCCGGTCCGGGTCAGCGTCGCGCTGCCGCCCGCGGGGCGCGCACCGTCGAAGAAGCGCGCCTCGGCCGCCCGGCGGGCCGCGATCCCTTCGCGGACCAGCATCGCCACCCAGTCGCCGCAGCCCACCGGCACCGTGCTCTTGTTGACGATCACCTTGTAGCCGTCGAGCGCCGCACCCACGCCGCGGGCGACCATCTCGACGTACGAGAGGTCCGCCTCGCCGTTGGGCAGCGGCGGCGTGCCGACCGTGATGAAGACGACCTCCGCGCTGCCCACGCCGTCGGGCAGCGAGGTGGTGAAGCCGAGCCGGCCGTTGGTGGCGTTCTTCGTCACCAGCTCGGCGAGGCCGGGTTCGTAAATCGGGATGATGCCTTGCCTGAGGCCTGCGATCTTGGTCTCGTTGTTGTCGACGCAGCTGACGTCGTGGCCGAGCTCGGCCAGGCACGCGCCGGTCACCAGGCCGACGTAGCCGGTCCCGATCACACACACCTTCATAGCTTGCCTCCGTCCTTGTACGTGGGCGACGGTGCCCCCTCGCCCGTCCACGTGCGGTCTACGATCGACGTAGCTCGCTCGGCGGCTCCGTCATATTGGATACTTTACAATGCTTAACAATGCGCTGATTGGGCGGTTCGCCCAAAAGGCATGGGCAACTGTCGCCGAAGCGCGTCGGCGCGGGCGATCACAGGCCCGGGGCACGCCGGTGACGGCGACCCTATCGCAACCTCGATCTGGCTTTTAAGATGGATGACATGCCCGCCGCCACCGGTTCCCACGCGCTCCTGATGGCCTGGCTCGCCGCCGAGGACGAGCCAGGCCGCGACGCCGTGCTCGGCCATTTCGCCGGCGCGGACGCTGACCGCGACGCGCTCGGCGAGCTGGCCTTCGAATACCTGGTCCTGGCCCTGGCGGGCCCCACGTATGGGGGCGATCGCCGCGCCGAGGCCGGCGTCCAGCGCGAGCTGCTGGGCCTGGCGGCCGCGCTCGGCAGGCGCGCCCAGGCGTGGGCGACGGCGGCCGAGGCCGAGCTCGCGATGGCGAGCGAGGCCGAGCTGCCCACCAACGCCCGCATCACCCGCCTCCGCGACGCGATCACGCTCGCCCGCCGTGCCGAGGCCTGGCGGCCGCTCGGCCGGGCGGCGCTCGCGCTCGTGCCTTTGCTGCTCGCTGGCGATCGGGCCGAGGAGGCCGAGGCCGCGCTGCGCGAAGCCTGGGAGGCCGGCACCCGTTCCATCGACGTCGCGGCCGACGCGGACGCGCTGGTGGCCCATCTCGCCGCCGATCCCGGGCGCCACCCACGGCGGACGGTGATCGCGCTGCTGGCCGCCTGGCGGGGCCGGGCGCGCGCCAGCGGCGATCGCCACGCCGCGGCCGAGGCCGCGCTGCGCCTCGGCGAAGCAGCGCTCACGCACGGCGATCTGCCGCGCGCGATCCCCGCCCTGGCCGAGGCCGAGGCGCTCTTCGGCGAGCTCGCCGACGATCCCGCGCGGGCCCGCGCGCTGGTGCGGCGGATGGCGGCGGCGATCGCCGCCGAGGATATGGACGAGGCCGCCCGGCTGGCGGAAATCGCGGGCGCGCTGCGGATGCGAACGGACGACCCGGCGGTGCGGGCGGTGCTGGACGACCCGGGCTTCTGACGACAGGTTCCGCGCCCGGAGGCCAGCGAGCTAGTCAGGCGGCGTCGTGGCGTATTCCCAGACCAGCCCCGTGCGCGCCGCCAGCCGGTCAGCGAAGCCCCGCTCGTCCTCCAGCTCACCGAACCAGCGAAGCGCCGGCACGTGGGCGTGGCACACCGCCCAGGCCCGGTAGCGGAACGCGTCGACCTGCACGAGCCGGGTGATCCCCGTCCAGACCAGCAGCTGCTTGGTGCCGTCGCGGTAGGTCGCGAGCAGGCCGTCCTCGGTGAAGGTGAGCCGCTCGAGCGGATCGAAGCCGCTGCGCCGGATTTGCCAGGCGAAGATGCCCGGGATCGCCCAGCTCGCTGCCGCCATCAGCGCCGGCAGCAACGGCCCGCCGGTGCCGTCGGACCATACGGCGGCGGCCATCAGGGAGCCGGCGCCGGCGAACGCGAAGAGCGAGCGGATGAGGCGGCGCGGGAAGCGGCGGAGCGGATAGCTGTCGGTCTTCGTCATGGCCTGTAGAATGAAATCCTGTCCTGATCCCCGCGGGGAGAGGGGCGTCCATTTTACAGGCTGGAGAGCCCAGATGCGCCGTCTACTCATCCTCCTCGCCCTTACGACCGCCCTCGGCGCGGCCCCCGCCCTCGCCTGGAGCGAGCCGGACCTGGCCGCACTCAGGCGCGGCGAGACCAGGGTGGTGGACCTCGAGGTGCCCGATGGCGGTGCGCTCGCGGCGTCCTTCTTCGTCAGCGCGCCCGCGGCGGTCGCGAAGGCCGTGCTGTGGGACCATGAGAAGTTCCCGCAGTTCATGCCCAACGCCCGCACCGCCCGGGTGCTCGAGCGCCGCGGCAACACCCATGTGGTCGAACAGGTCGGCGGTCAGGGACCGATCACGGTGACGCTCGTGAGCGAACGGACCCTGCACGCGGATCGCATCACCTGGCGCAGCGTGCGCGGCGACGTGAAGCGCAACGACGGCGAGTGGCGCCTGGAGCCGGTCGCAGGTGGCACGGTGCTCACCTATCGGGTCCACGTGGTGCCGCATCAGCCCGTCCCGTCCGCGGTGACGCGTTTCTTGCAGAAGCGGGCGCTGCCGGACATGGTCGCGGCCGTGCGCCAGCGCGTCGAGGCGCAGGTGAAGCGCTGAACGTAACCGCCCGAAGGGTTCAGCGGTAGCGGCGCGAAAGCGGCCGCTCGGGCTCGGGCGTCGGCTCGGGGGCGCTCGGCCCGGTCCGCGCGGAAGCCTCGCCAGTGGCGCGGGACGGGCGGCGGACCAGCTTCCGGACGGCCCGGAAGGGCTTCACGTCGAAACACCCGTAAACAACGACGCCGAAGAAGATGATGGCAAGGACCAGCGACTTCATGAGACCCGGGGCACCTTCTCGGACCAGCGACGTACTCTGGTAAAGCAATCCCGCCCTAACTGTCGGGTGACAGCGAGAGCGGGATTGAAATGGTCGGGATGACTGGATTCGAACCAGCGACCCCCTCGTCCCGAACGAGGTGCGCTACCAAGCTGCGCTACATCCCGGCGCCGTTTCAGGATAGCACCAACCCGACCCGATGGCAAGGCGGGGCGTCCCTATACGGGAGATTTCTTTACATGATCGTGACGCGGGTGAGGTCCTGGCTGTCTCGGGCTGGGATGATGCCACGCTCACGCACCTTCTTGACGAAGACGTCGACGAGCTGCCCGTCGAGCTGCGTGCCTTTCACCGACTCGAGGATCGCGATCGCCTTCTCGAGCGGCATGCCGTCGCGGTAGGGACGGTTCGAGGTCAGCGCGTCGAAGGTGTCGGCGATCGCCGCGATGCGTGCGTTGAGCGGGATCTCGTCGCCCGGCAGGCTGTTCGGGTAGCCCTTGCCGTCGATGCGCTCATGGTGGGAGAGGACGATCGGGAGCAACGCATCGAGCTCGTTGATCTGCTTGAGGATGTTGTAACCCACGGTGGGGTGGATCTTGATGTGCTCGTATTCCTCGGCCGTCAGGCGGCCCGGCTTGTTGAGCACTTCCTCGCGGACGGCGATCTTGCCGATGTCATGCAGGATGCCGCCGTGGCGGAGGATCTCCATCTCGTCGCCTTCGTAGCTAAGGTCCTCGGCAATCCAGCAGGAGTACTGGCCGACCCGGTGGGAATGGCCGTGGGTGTAGGGATCGCGCGCTTCGAGCGTGGTCGCGAGCGTGTCGATCACCGTGATCATGCTCTCTTTGAGCTTCTTGGCGAGCTCGGTCTTCTCGCGCGTGAGCCGGAGGTTGATGATGTTCCGCAGCACGCTGTGCGTGAACGTGTCGACCTCGAACGGCTTGAAGATGTAATCGTTGACGCCGACCTTGAGCGCCTGGACCGGGGTCTCTTCGCTGGCGTAGCCCGTGATGATGATCGAGTAAATCCCGGGCTGATATTCCTTGATCCGGCGGATGGTCTCGATGCCGTCGATGCCCGGCATCCGGACGTCCGAGATCACCAGGTCGAATTGCTGTTCCTTCGACATCTCGACGGCCTTGAAGCCATCTTCCGCGAGGAAGACCTCAAATTCGTTCTTCTTGAGGATCTTCGCCACGGTGCGGCGGATCAACTCTTCGTCGTCCACCACCAAGATCTTCTCGGCCATGCGATGGTTGCCCCTTCTAAGAAGACGTGCTGTTGGACCATATACCCACGAATGGCCCTATGAACGCTTCGTTACGTTACTTTAAACTCTAGACGCGGGCGTAGGGCGGGCTTCGGCCAGGGAAGCGGCTATTCGCGATAGCTTGCTTGACCGCTCAAGCCGCTTGAATGCTGCCTCTGCCGACATCGCGGCGCGCCTGGATTCATAACGCCACCATCCCTGGAGTGTCACGGGGAGGCGGGCCCGCGTGTACTTCGCGCCCTTGCCCGCCTGATGGACGCCCAGCCGGTGAGCGATGTCGACGGTGTAGCCCGTGTAAAGCGTGCCGTCGGCGCACGCGAGCACGTACACGTAGTGCCCGCGTTCCGGGGGGATTTCGGGGCCGGGGCCGTTCAAGCGTCCTCGAGCAGCTTCTTGAGGATCTCGAGCGCCTGGGCGTCGAAGTTGACCCTGGAGATGGCCTCCTGCAGGAAGGCCTTCTCATCGGCAGAGATCTGGCCGTCCTGCTTGATGAGCGACGCGAGGCCGTCGGCCTCGAGGCGGTCGATGTAGTTGTCGTCTTCCAGGAAGAACTTCAGGGCCTCGCGCAGGTTGGGCGCGGTGCTGGGCGTCGAGTCGCTAGACATGGGCGATGCTCCTTGATTGGTTATTGTCGCACCTCGACCATCTACCCCGTAACGCCCGCTTCCCCCCGGCGCTCAAGGGATTGATAGCCACGGGCGGAGGAAGCCGCCGCTCTGGGCCAGCATCGCCTCGGCCTCTTCCATAGAGGCACCCTGGTGGTGCATCACCGCCGCCACCTTCACGCGCCCGTCCGCGCGCGCGAGCAGCGCGGCGGCTGCGGCCGCTTCCAGGCCGGTCAGGCGCGTGACCAGGCGTTCGGCGCGCAGCTGCAGCTTCCGGTTCGAGACCCGAACGTCGACCATCAGGTTGTCGTGGACCTTGCCGAGCGCCACCATCGTCAGCGTGCTGATCATGTTCAGCGCGAGCTTCGTGGCGGTGCCGGCCTTGAGGCGCGTCGAGCCCGCCACCAGCTCGGGGCCGGTCGGCAAGAGCACGACATGATCGGGCTCGAAGGCCTCCGGCCGGAGGGGGTTGCAGGTGACGATCGCGGTGCGGGCGCCCAGGCCGCGCGCCGCCACCAGCGCGCCGCGCACGTAGGGAGCGCCGCCGTTCGCGCTGATGCCCACCACCACGTCACCGGCGCGCGCGCCGCAGGCGTGCAGGTCGGCGCGGCCGGCCTCGGCGTCGTCTTCGGCACCCTCGACCGCTTCGCGGAGCGCGCGCTCGCCGCCCGCGATGATGCCCCGAACCATGGCGGGATCGACCGAGAACGTGGGCGGGCACTCGCTCGCGTCGAGCACGCCGAGGCGGCCGCTGGTGCCGGCGCCCACGTAGAAGAGGCGCCCGCCGGCCCGCAGCGCCGCGGCCGCCTGGGCCACGAGGGCTGCGATCGCGGGCTTCGCGGGGCCGACGGCCCGCACGGCGGCCCAGTCCTGCTCATGCATCGCGTCGACGCTCTCGGCGGGCGACAGCAAGTCGAGCCCCACGCTGTCGGGGTTGGCCTGCTCGGTCTCGGTGGACCCGGGCGCGGGCGGCGTGGGGGCGAGGATCGCGCGGACGAAGTTGCGGCCTGGCGTGATCGACCCGAGCACCCAGGCCTGGCTGGCACCGGTGGCGTCGGGCAGCACATTCGGCCGGCCGTGCAGGGCCTGGTAACCCAGCAGCGCGAAGGCCAGCGCCTCCTTGAAGTCCGGATCGACTCCGGCGGCGGCGGTCGTGGCCACATGGGCCGGCGCGAGCCGCTCGGCGAGCATCCGCATCAGCGTCGGGTTCGCCGCGCCGCCGCCCGAGACCAACACCTCGAGGCCCGCGAGGCCACCCGGCACGAAGCGTCCGTAGGCATCGGCGACCGTGGCGGCCGTCCAGGCGGTGGCGGTCGCGATCAGGTCGTTGCCGCTCACGCCGCGCGCGGAGGCCTCCGTGGCCAACCGCTCCGCGAAAGCGGCGCCGTAGCGCTCGCGGCCGGTCGACTTGGGCGGGGCGACTCGCAAGTAGGCGTCGTCGGCCAGCCAGGCCGCCACCAGCGCCTCGTCCACGCGCCCCTCGGCCGCGAGACGCCCATCGCGATCGAAGGTCAGCGCGCCGCCCGAGACCTGGGCCGTGAGCGCGTCGATCACCATGTTGCCGGGGCCCGTGTCGAAGGCGAGGGTCGGCCCATCGGCGCCGGCCAGGACGGTCACGTTGCCGATGCCGCCCAGGTTCTGCGCGGCCACGCGCCCGCCGCGCCCGCCGAAGACCAGGCGGTCGGCGTAGGGCACCAGCGGGGCGCCCTGGCCGCCGAGCGCCACGTCGGCCGGCCGGAAGTCCGAAATGGTGGTGACGCCCGTGTGCACGGCGATCGTCGCGCCGCGGCCGAGCTGCAGCGTGGCCGGCCAGTCCCCCGCCGGCGCGTGCCAGAGCGTCTGCCCGTGGGAGGCGATCAGGTCGACGGCCGAGATGGCGAGGCCGGCCGCGTGCGCGCAGGCGATCGCCGCGTCCGCGAAGGCCACCGCGATGCGCGTGTCGAGCGCCGCGAGCGCGTCGACCGCGCTGGTCTCGGGCCGCAATTGGGCGTCGAGCGCCGCGCGCAGCCCATCCGGGAATGGAAGGGTGGCGGCGTGGCGGACCTGAAAGCGAAGCCGCTCGCCGGCGCCGTGAACGTCGACGAGGCAGGCATCGACGCCGTCCAGCGACGTCCCAGACATGAGCCCGATGATCCGCATGCGAGACGAACCCTCCTGTGGGCGTGGCAGCCGTCCTTTTGGACGGGGAGGCCCGGATGGTGTAGATTATGCACGAATTCCCGCCATGAGGAGAGAGACCGAGTGCCTGCGCGCGTCGCACCCTCGATGTTGACCATCCGCGAGATCATCGGTCAGCTGATGATGCCCGCGCTGCCTGACACCGCGGAGTTGCAGGACCCCGCGGTCTGGCAGCGCGTGATGGACGATCAGGAACGCTTCTTCTTCGGTGGCTACATCGTTTTCAGGGGCAGCTGGACGGACACGCCGCCCTTGCTCGAAGAACTGCAAGACCTCAGCGAGATGCCGCTCATCATCGCGTCCGACCTCGAGCGGGGCGCCGGCCAGCAGCTCGCGGGCGCCACCGATTTCCCCCACGCGATGGCGCTGGGCGCGGCGCGGGACCCTGACCTGGCCTTTCAGCAGGGCGCGATCACGGCGCTCGAGGCGCGCCGAGCGGGCATCCACTGGATCTTCGCGCCGACGCTCGATCTGGTCAACCGGCCGGACAACCCGATCATCAACATCCGCGGCATCGGCGACGAGCCGCGCCAGGTGGGCACGCTCGGCGCCGCGTTCGTCGAGGGGGTGCAGCGCCATGGCGGGATCGCGTGCGGCAAGCACTTCCCGGGCCACGGCCAGACCTCCGTGGATTCCCACCATGAGCTTCCCGTGCTCGACATCTCGCGCCACCGGCTCGAGAACCAGGATTTGCTGCCATTCCGCCAATGCATCAGCGCGGGCGTCAAGTCGATCATGATCGGCCACCTCGCCGTCCCCTCGCTCGACGAGAATGGCCTGCCGGCCTCGCTCTCGAAGCGGGTGGTGACCGACCTCCTGCGCGACCAGCTGGGCTTCCAGGGGCTAATCGTCACGGACGCGCTCAACATGGGGGCGATCGCCGAGCGCTACGACCCCGGCTTCGCCGCCGTGCGCGCCCTGCAGGCGGGCGTCGACGTGCTGCTCATGCCGCCTGATCCCCAGGGGGTCGTCGACGCCGTGCTGCGCGCGATCGAGGAAGGCGGGCTTTCGAAACACCGCCTGCTCGAGTCCGTCGAGCGCCTCGACCAGGCCCGGCTCGAGCTCGGGCTGTGGCGGTACGAGGGCGAGGAAGACGCCCCCGCGCCCGTGGTGTGGCCGGATTACCAGCCCGCGGTCGCACAGATCGCGGATGCTGCGATCACGCTCGTGAAGAACCAGGGCGACCTGCTGCCGCTGGCCGCGGAGACGCGGGTCTGCTCGCTGGTGCTCGACGACGACGACGACCTCGACGTGCAGGCGGCCTGGCGCGCGGCGCTCGCGGACCATCCCGACGTGGTGATCCGGGTCTTGACCCATGCCGACGACGAGGCCGCGATCGACGCGGCGGTGGCCCAGGCCGCCCAGTTCGACGTGGTGCTCGTGCCCATCTTCATGTGGGTGCGGGCGGCCAAGAGCCGCGTCGATCTGCCCGCGTTGCTCGCCTCGGTGCCCGGACGCCTTCAGGCGGCCGGCGTGAAGGTCTTGGCGGTCTCGTTCTCGAGCCCGTTCCTGATCCAGCAGTTCCAGGGGGTCGACGCCTACGTCTGCGCTTATTCGCCGAACGCGCATTGCCAGCGGGCCGCGGTCCAAGCGATCTGGGGGCACCAGGGCTTCCCGGGCCGGTTGCCGGTTGATCTCGTGACGCCCGCGGCGCCCTGACCACAACCCTCGCTCGGTGGGTGTACACCCGCATGCTGGGCGGATAGAGCCTCACGGCCCCCTGGGAAGCCGCAAATCGCGGTTGCTTGCGAATTGGCGGCCGGCCGACCTATAATGGATCCGAATGAGTACCAGAAGGCGTCGCCTGGCCCGCCGCCGCGGACCCGGCCTCAAAGAATACCTGCTGGCGATGGCGGTCACGATCCTGACCGGCCTCGTGGTGGGCGTATTGGTCGGTGAGGCGTACGCCCCGACCCCCGCGGCGATGGCTGGCGATCCCACCGCGGCCGAGCCCGGCACGGGCGGCGGCCAGGCGGATGGCGGGTTCTCGCTGGTGCCGCGGCTGAACGAGCCGCTCAACGTCCTCGTCATGGCGACCGACGTGAACTACACGATCAAGAACGGCAAGCGGGTCATGGGGCTCACGGGCAACACGGACACGATGGTCCTGGCCCGCTTCGATCCGGCCACCGCTCAGGTGCGCGCCGTCTCGATCCCGCGCGACACGCGCGTGCCGATCCCCGGCCACGGCACCTTCAAGATCAACGCCGCCAACCCCTACGGCGGCCCGACGCTCGCCGCGCGCGTCGTGGCGGACTTCCTGGGCGTCCAGGTCGATCGCTACGTGCTGCTCAACACGCGCGCCGTCGTGCAGATCGTCGACGCCCTGAGCGGCATCGACGTGTTCGTGCCCAAGCGGATGTACTACAACGATTGGGCGGGCAACCTGCACATCAACCTCCAGAAGGGCTGGAACCGGCTCGACGGCAAGCACGCCCACGACTTCCTGCGCTTCCGTCACGACGAGTTGGGCGACATCGGCCGCGTGCAGCGCCAGCAGGCGTTCGTGCAGGCCGTGCTCAAGAAGTTCCTGACGCCGAGCAACCTCCTCAAGACGCCGCAGCTGATCGCGCTCGCGAAGGAGAACCTCGAGACCAACCTGACGAACGAGGAACTGCTCAAGCTGGTGACCCTCGGCAAGGACCTCGACCGCGAGCGCGTCCAGCTCGCGATGGTGCCCGGCGCCGCGACCACGGTCGAGGGCGTCAGCTACTGGGTCGCGGACGTGGCCTCGACCCGCCGCGTCGTGGATTCCTTCCTCACCGCCCAGTCGGCCGTGGAGGCCAAGCTGCCGCGCTACTACCGGGTCGCGATCCGCGACGGCGTGGGCGATCGCGCGAGCGTCCGCTCGCTCAAGGCGGTCGTGGCGCAGGCCGGCTACGGCGGCGTCGAGCTCGACGGCCTCGCGGCCCAGCTCGGCCAGGCCGAGACCCAGATCATCGCCCAGAACGCCGACATCGCGGGTGCTCAGGCCCTCGCCACGGCCCTCGGCGTCGGCAAGGTGGTGGTCGCGGCGACCGGCAACATCTACTCCGACTATACGGTGGTGATCGGCAAGGACTGGCTCGCGCGCCAGGCCCAGGGGCTCAACGCGCAGCGCCCCTGACGCGCTGGGTATAAGGCAGGCGACCCCCTGTCAGGAGCCCTGTCTCATGCGTTTCGCCCCGCTCATCCTCGCCCTGGCCCTCGCCATCGGCTTGAACGCGGGTCCCGCCGCCGCGCAGACCGTGTCGCTGACGCCCGAGGAGGCCGACGCGATCAAGATGCGGTTGGTGGCCGCGAAGCCGAACGTCAGCACCGTGACGGTCGCGTCCTTCGTCTTCCCCGGCTCGGGCCAGGCCTACATGGGCCATGTCGACCGCACGCTGGTGATGTGGGGCTCGTACCTGCTCGGTTACACGGCCGCCAAGGTGGCGATTCCGGACGCCAACGTCGTGGGCGGCCAGAAGATCAGCGACCTCGTGATCGTGGGCGTGTTCATGGGCATGTCCGCCTGGAGCGCTGTCGACGCGTACTTCCTCGCGGTGCAGCGGCGTGCGGACTACGACCTCGCGATCAACCGCCTGACCGAGCGCACCATGGGCCTGTCGCCCGCTTCGCTGCTGCCGATCCGCCCGGTGGTGACTCAGCCCGCCCCTTAGGCTCAGCGAGTGACACCAGGAGCGCCTGCGGCTCTAATCCGGAACCTGACGCTTAGCGAGTGACACCAGGAGCGCCTGCGGCTCTAATCCGGAACCTGACGCTTAGCGAGTGACACCAGGAGCGCCTGCGGCTCTAATCCGGAACCTGACGCTTAGCGAGTGACACCAGGTAAGAATTTGTAGACCTTGGCCTTCGCCTGGTCGACTACGTAGACGCGGCCGCCGGCGTCGACCGTCACGGCGACGGGTTGCACGAACACGCCCTGGCCGATCTTGCCGATCAGCGTGCCCATGCCGTCGTAGACGTAGACCTGCTTGGCGCCCTTGTCGACGACGATCACGTTGCCGTTGCGGGGATCGACGGCCAGGTCGACGGCCTCGCTGAAGGCCGCGCCGCCGTCCGCGCCGCTGGCGCCGAACTCCATCATCGCGCTGCCGTCCGGGCCGAGCTTGGTGACCTTGCCGCCTGCGATCGCCCAGACGCCATCCTTGCCGCCCGCGACCGCGCGGCAGTCCGTCAGGGTGCCCAGCGGCTGGGGGTTGTCGCCGTCGGCGGTGAGCTTGGTGATGCCGGCGCTGCCCGCGATCAGCAGCGCGCCGGTCGGGTCGGTGGCGATGTCGAGGCCGTCGACGTCGAGGTCCGAGGCCTTCTCCTTCTTGCCGCCGTCGTCGAAGCGCCAGAGCTTCTTCGCGCCGTCGAGCACGACGGTGCGGCCCTGGTGGTCGATCGTGATCGAGACGACGGTGTCCTTCATCTGGGCAAAGCCCAGCCACTTGCTGTAGTCGCCGAACTTGCCCTCGAACTTCCCGACCTCGGCGTCGTACTGGCGGACGATGCCCGTCTTCACGAAGGCCGAGTGGTTGAGGTCGAGCACCTGCACGTCGGCGCCGCGGGCCGCCACGCCGATCGGGTCGATCAGGGTCGCGGGGGCCTCGCCGTCACGGCCGATTTCCTTGTCCTTGACGTAGGTCACGCTCGTCACGCCGGACTTGCCGGCGCCGGGCACCAGGGCGATGACCGGCACGTCGGCGATCTGGTTCGGCATCACCAGGGTTCCGGCGGGCATCTCCATCACGAGGCCGGAAGTCTGGACGTCGAACTCATGGTTGCCGCCCGTGAGGCCCGCGATCACGAATGCGCCGTTGGCGTCGGTGGTGGCGCGCAGGCCGCCGTTCTTGGCGACGACGGTCACGCCGGCGAGCGGGCGGCCGGTGACCTTGTCGATCACGGTGCCTTTCGCCGTGCCGACGCCCGCGGCCATCATATTCACGGTGGGCGCCCGTCCGCCGCTCGTCGAGCCGCCGCCGACGGCGCCCGCGCCTCCGGCCTTCTTCGCCGCGGCGCCCGTGAGGGGCTGGGCGACCTGGGTCGAGCCGACGCGCCCGCAGCCCGTGAGGGCGATGCTGGCGGCGACGAGGCCGATCATCAGGTAGGCGGGGTGACGCATGGGTGTCTCCAGGGGGCTCCACCTCCTCTATCGCCGGGCCCCGCTGGATCCTTGCCGGGCTAAGGTTGTGCCTGGATTAAGAGTGTTGCAAGTTTCCCTTAATGCGATCGCTGTGTTGCGTCGTTCAGGGAACGAGCGGCGGCGGCAGGGTGGCGCCGCGGACGCCTTCGCGCGAATCCCATTTAACTGACCCTTCCCTTCACCTTAACTGTTAATTAAGAATATCCGGACCCCGCTGCCCGATAAGGTCGAGAACCACCGAGCCTGAGGAACGCCCATGCCCCCGATCCAGCCGAGCCGCCCGACCCTGGTCACCCGCCCCGTGCGCCCCACGGCCGCTGTGAAGGCCGGCGCGCCCGTGGTCGCTGTGAGCGAGACGGCTTCGAAGCCCGCGCCGCGGGCCCCGAAGCCTGCCGCGGGCACGCTGCGCGCCACCGAGAAGATGAAGGCCGAGCGGCCCAAGAAGTTCGCGAACCCCAACGAGTACAAGAACTACGTGATCAAGTTCTCGGGCTACCTCGCCGGCGCCCGCGCCGAGCTCGCCCGCGCCGAAAGGGAGCTCGCGGACGTGCGCGAGCTGAAGGCGACCGCCGACGCCGAATGGCGCCGCCCGCTCGACGCCGCCGAGCGCTCGCTGGCCGACACCGACCGCCTGTACAGCGCCCCGATCGCCGAGGCCGAGGCCGCCGTCGCGCAGGCCCGCCAGGCCCTCGACGACGCCATCAACCCCGGCCGTCGCCGCTCGGTCGAGCTCGAGGCCGAGGCCGCCCAGCTCGCCCGCGACGCCGAGGCGCTCGATCGTCAGCTCGGCGCCGCCCGCACGGGCCTCGCCGGCATGGATGCCCGCATCACGGCCCAGCACCAGCGCAAGGCCGGCGCCGAGAATGACCGCACGCGGTTCGGCAGCGAGCTCGAGACCCTGCTCGCCAGGGTGCCCGCCGGCACCACGATCGAGCGCCGCCTGGCGGATGCCCGCGCGAGCGCCGAGGACGCCGCCCGGGCCCGCTCCGAGGCCCAGGGCACGCTCGACCGCGCCCAGGCGCGCGACCGCCAGGCGCTCGCCGACCTCGACGCCCGCGCGCGTGACTTTGCCGAGCAGGTCGCGTCGCTCGAGCGCCAGCTGGAAGATGCCCGCCGCGTGCTCGCGAACAACGACGGGGCGATCGCCGCCGAGATCGTCCGCCGCGACCAGGCCGCCGGCGAGCGCCGCGAGGCCGATGCCGCGATTTCCCGCCTCGAGCCCCAGGCCTCGCCCAGCGCCGTCGAGTCGCAGCGCCAGCGCGCCCAGTCCGCCGAGTCGCGCGCGAAGGAGGCCGATGCGGCCGTCGAGCGTGCCGCCGAGCGGGTCCGCCGCCGCGAGACCCTCCAGGCGTCCGTCGAGGTGATCGCCGCCGCCAAGGAGCAGTACACGTCCGCTGCTTCGGCGCGCACCAGCGCCCGCGGCGAAGTGGATACGAAGAAGCGCGACCTCGACACCGCCATGGCCGGCACCGCCGAGCTCGACGCCCAGCGTGGCCGCGTGCGCGACGCCGAGCGTGCGGTCGGCGAGGCCCGCCAGGGCGTGAGCCGCGCCCAGGAGAAGGTCCGCCGCAAGGCGTCGCTCGAGAGCGCGATCGACCAGCTCGAGTCGATGAAGACCCAGTACGACGCGGCGGTGGATTCGCGCGCCGGCTTCAAGGGCCACGTGACGCGCCGCCAGAACGAGCTGGACAAGGCGATGGAGGGCAGCGACCCGTCGAAAGTGACGCCGGCGCGCTCGGCCCTGGCCGAAGCCCAGGAGAAGTGGGCCGAGGCCGACGCCAAGGTGAAGTCGCTCGAAAGCCGCATCTCGTCGCTCGGCGCGAGCCCGGGCAGCATCGGCTCGGCGATTTCGTCGAAGCGTTCGGAAGCGTCGGCCCTCGGCGACGCGGCGGGCGAGCTGTCGCGCGCCCAGTCGGCCCAGTCCTCGGCCGAATCGACGCTGGCTGGTGAAAAGGCCAAGCTCGATCGCTACGCCGACGTCGAGCGGAAGATCGCGGCCGCGAAGGCCGCCCATGACGAGGCGCTGCGCCGCTACGGCGACGCCAACGGCCGCGTGGAGCAGGCCACGGCCCAGCTGTCGCGCCATGGCGCGAGCCCCGACAACGCGGAGTCCGTGCTGTCGCAGCGCCGCTCGGAGCTGTCCGCCCTGTCCGGCGCCCCCGCCGAGCATGAGCGCGCGCGGTCGACCCAGACCGAGGCGCGCGCCACCGCGACGCGCGAAGATCAGGCGTACGACCGGCTCAAGGGCCTGGCCGACGAGCTCGCTTCCGCGCGCAGCCGCCGCGAGCGCGCGGCGCGCGACTTGTCCACCGCCGACGCGCGCATCGCGACGCTGACCGCCGAGAAGGTCCGCTCGGGCTCCGAGCTGCCCGGCATCGAATCGCGGCTCGCCGAGCGCCGCCGCTCGCGCGACCACGCGCGGGCCCTGGCGTCGGACGAGCGTTCCCGCCAGGGTGGGAGCGGCTGGCTCGGAGGCGAGCGCAGCCGCCTCGAAGCAGCGGCACGCGAGGACGAGCGCGCGAAGGCGCACCTCTCGGGCGTGGCCGCGCTGGCCGGCGAGATCGATCAGGCCCGCGACGGGCGCGATACCGCTATCCGCACGATCCGCGACGCGGAAGCCCAGGCCACCGCCCTGACCGGCGAGAAGGCCCAGCTGCCCAAGACCATCGATCAGCTCGTGGCCCAGCTCGCGTCCAAGCACAGGGCCCGCGAGAATGCGGTGGCGGAGGCCAAGCGCGAGCGCGATCGCCGCAACGGCGACAACCACCCGCAGGTCGTCACGGCGCGCGGCCAGGTCGACGCGGCGAACGGCCGCCTGGAGGGTGCCCGCAAGACCCACGAGGCCAAGGTCGCGCCCCTGCGTGCCGTGGTCGAGACCGAGCGCAAGGCCTACGCCGAGAAGACCGGCGCGCTCAAGGCCCGGCTCGACGCCGCGGGCCCCGCGGTCGAGACGGCGAAGAAGGGCGTGCAGGACGTGTACACCGAGTTCGAGGGCCTGCGCACCGCGATCGGCGGCTGGCAGCGGACCTGGTGGCGGCTGGTGCACCACTTCGACCTGGACGCGTTCTGGGCCGAGCACGGCGGCATGCTCAACCAAGCTTGACCTTCGGGGGGGCCTCACCCAGAATGGAGCGTCCATTCCGAGGAGGCCCCATGCGCCCAGTCGCCGCCGCGATCCTGACCACCCTGCTGCTCGCCTCGCCCGCCCTCGCGGCCGGTCCGATGCAGCCCCAGCCGCCGGCCGACTCGTCGCCGCCGCCGGTGCCGATCGCGAGCCCCTCGGCGGCGTCCGTCACGGCGCCGCCGCCGGTGCCGATCCGGGTGGGCACCCGCGCGATCATGATCATGCGCGAGCCCTTCGGCGCCGTCTCGGTCAAGGATCGCGCGGCGGTCGTGCAGAGCCGGCTGAACCAGGTGCTCATGCACCACCCCTACCTCAAGGCCTCGGACGTGAAGGTCACCCGCGAGGGCGGCCAGCCGGTGATCTATTGGGGCCAGTTCCCGATCGTCGCGGCCGACGAAGCCCACGCGCGCGCCAACAACTTCTCGAGCGCGGACCTGCTCGCCCACGCCTGGGCCAACAATATGCGCGAGGCCGTGCGCGAGTTCATCGCCGGCAAGAAGCTGCCCGAGCGCGCGCTCTATCGCAACGAGCGGCAGTCGGACTTCATCTACCGCCGCACGGACCGCACGGTGAACCGCCCGACCGACCTCCGGAATTCGCGCTACGTCTTCCACCCGGACGATTTCGAGTGGGGCGCCGGCGTCAAGGAATCGGCCCAGTCCGGGTTCGTGGTCTTCGTCCGCAAGGAAGCGGGCAACGCGCCCGAGCAGATCTACCTCGGCAACTCCGCGGGCACGTTCACGGAATACGAGCTGATCAAGCCGGAAGACGAGTAACGACGCCGCTCAAGGCCTTGGGAGGTCGTCGGGCGGACGTTCTTGGCGCGCCAGGATCCCGTCGATCGTCCTGATCGTCGCGATCGCGACGCCGCTCACGCCGCGCAAGACCGTGGCGAGCGCGAACTGGGGCAGGCGTACGAACGCGATCCGGCCGACGCCGCCGAGGCGCGCGAAGGTCCGTGAGATGCCGTTCGCGAGCGAGTCCTCGGCCTGGTTGCGCGCGCTCGAGACCACCTGCCGCATGCCGCCCGCGTTGCGGCCGAAGGACGAGTTGCGCAGCGTGGACTGCACCTCGGCGGTGGCGTCGCGGACTTCCTCCCAGAAGTCGAAGGGCCGCGGGATCGTCCCATTTGCACGCACCGCGACCAGCGAGGCCGAAAACGTCTTCTCCATCTCGTCGAGGATGCGCGGGTCGGCGCGCTTCACCTCGGTTTGCAGGTAAATCACGTGCGACTTGCCGGTCGGCGTGGCGAGGTACCACGCGAAGGCGCCGGCCATCGCGCCCGAGCCGTGCGGGATGTAGTAGAGATAGAAGGCGGCGAGCTCGGCACCGCGGCCGAACATGTCTTCCTCGAGGCGCAGCAGCGCGGGCGGGATGATGTCGCGCAGCACCCGCTCGAACTCCGTCGGGTGCGGGCGCAGCTCGAAGCCGGTGCCCGACTGCAGCGGGTGCTCGGGCGGCACGATCGCGTCCACGTACTGGCTGAGCGGCGTCTGGCCGATCTCCGGCGCGAAGCCGGCCCGCCAATGGATGCCCTCGACCACGAAGTTCAGCACCCGCGCCTGCTTGGCGCTCTTTTGAATCAGCAGGGCGTCGGCCGCGACGTCGCCGCGGCTCATCAGCGGCCGCACCGGCAGCATGCCCGTCCGGCCGTAGGCGGACTTCACGATCGCGTCGGCCGCCGGGACCAGGGTGTTCCAGTCGTCGTCGGTGAGCGGTCGCGTGGGCGGGCCCGGCCGGACCTGCTCCGGTACGGAGCGTTCGGTCCAGGTCGGCTTCGGCTGTTCCTTCTTGGGCGGCTGGCGGCCGTCGTCCACGATTCGCTCCCGACGCGCTGCGGGGTTCCACACTCCCTTATACCCTGCCCACCCACCGCGAACCCGGCGCGCACCCCCGCCTGGCGGGTATAGGGAATTTTGATGCTATGTCGCTTCATGCTCGCGCGGGTGGTCGCCCTCGCCTCCCTGCTCGCCATTGCAGCCCCCGCGCTGGCCGCCCCCGAGGGGCGCTGGTATGCGACCCAGCTCCACGCGCATTCGCGCCACAGCGACGGGCTGCACAGCGTCGCCGACCTCGTGCGCTGGGCCCGCGAGGGTGGCCTCGACGCGCTGGCGCTGACGGACCACCAGACGGACAAGCATGTGAGCGATCCGGACTGGCAGGGAGCCGCGGCGCAGGGCCTGATCATGATCCCGGCGTATGAGTGGACGCGCGGGTTCCATGGCAGCTGGGACGGCGGCGATCGCTTCCACCTCAGCGTCTGGGGCCTCAAGCCTGGCGTCACGCCCGTGATCCCGCCGACCGCATCGCGCGAGGAGGTCCTGACGACGCTCGAGGACCAGGGCCTGACGGTGGGCGCCAACCACCCCTACGAGCCGCGCTTCCCCTGGCCGGACGAGGACGTGGGCGGGGTCCACGCGATGGAGGTCTGGCAGTGGCGGTATGGCAAGCAGGCGGCCGAGCCGCCCCCGTCGCACGCCAACGTGCCGCGCAACAATTTGCCTGAGTTCGCCTACCGCAACGGCTGGGCGATCGACCTGTGGCGCAAGCAGCTCGCCGCCGGCCGGCGCGTCGCGCCGGTGGCGACGGCCGACTTCCACGTGCTGGGCCCGCAACAGCTCGAGTCGCCTTGTACCCTGGTCTGGAGTCGCGAGGCCTCGGCGGAGGGCATCCTGGCCGGCATCCGCGCCGGCCGCGTGGCGCTCGTGCGCGATCCGCGTGGCCCGCGCGTCGAGATCGAGGCGGATGCCGATCATGATGGGGAGTTCGAGGCGATTGCGGGCGAGGCCGTGCCCGCCGGCGCGCGGCTGCGCGTGCGGGCGACGGGGGCCCGCGGCCTGGTGGTGGGGGTCTGGCGGGCGGATGGCGAGGTCGCCAGGTACGAGGTGCGGGAACAGGCCTGGTCGCGCACGTTCACGGCCCGGCCCGGCGCGTACTTCGCGCGGGCGGATCGGCCGGGAGCGGCGTGGGATCCGCTACAGGCGATGACGGGCGCGCTGTACGTGACGCCGGAAACCTATTAGCCACCACCCGGAAGGGGAAAGGTGCGCTACGCCGGGGCGCCGCGCAGCGTCGCGAGCGCGGCATTCACGCGGGCCTGCTCGAACGGCGTTCCGTAGGCCGCCATGTGCTTCGCCAGCTCCTCGACCAGCGGCACCGCGGCCGCGTCGGGCAGCCCGGCCAACGCTTCGGCCGCCGTGAGCCGCACGGCCGTGTGGCCGTCGCGCACCGCGATCCGCAAGGCGCGGGCGGCGCCGTCGCCGCCCAGCCGGCCGAGGGCGCGCACGCAGGCGCGGCGCACCTCCCAGGACGGATCGCGGACCGCGAGGGTCAGCGCGGGCACGGCGCGGCGATCGCCGAGCCGCACCATCGCCTCGACCGCGCGCCGGCGCACCAGCGGGCTCGCGGCCTCGAGGTCGGCGAGCAGCACGGCGATCGGGCCCTTCAGGTTGCGCCACCAGGCGCGGCCGCCGCGCCGGGCGGGCGTGCCCAGCTCGGGCGCCAGGTCGTCCTCGCGTCGCGCGGAGGCGATCGTCGGCGCGAACTCGTCGGGTTGGGCCGGGAACTCGCCCATCGGGTCTAGCCCTCCGGCCCGTCGGTGGGTGGCAGCTCGGGCCGGCCGCCGCCGAGCGAGCGCATCTCTTCCTTCGACGCCGGCCGGGCGCGGCCGCTCGCGGCCCAGGCCTTCAGGCGGTCGACGTGCTCCTGCGCCGTGCGCGAGAGCGGCACGCTGGTGCGCAGCACCGCCACGATGTCTTCGGTGGTAAACTCGCGGTGCTGGGCGAAGGCCTCGTGCATCGCCTCGACGATCGCCTGCTGGATTTCGGCGCCCGAGAAGCCGGCGGAGACGGCCACCAGCCGGTCGACCGCGTAGTTCCGCAGCGTCGCCTCGCGCACGCGCCGGAGGTGCAGCTCGAAGATCTCGCGGCGCTCGCGGTCGTTCGGCAGGCCGACGAAGAAGATTTCGTCGAAGCGGCCCTTGCGCAGGAGCTCGGGCGGCAGCGCGTCGATGTTGTTGGCGGTGGCCACGACGAAGACCGGCGAGGTCTTTTCCTGCATCCAGGTGATCAGCGTGCCGAGCACGCGGGCGCTGGTGCCCGAGTCGCCGCTGTACGCGCCCACGCCCGCGAAGGCCTTGTCGAGCTCGTCCATCCAGAGGACCGCGGGCGCCATCGCCTCGGCCAGCCGGATCATCTCGCGGGCCTTGGCCTCGGACTCGCCGACCAGGCTGCCCATCAGGCGGCCGACGTCGAGGCGCAGCAGCGGCAGGCGCCAGAGCTGGGCGATCGCCTTCGCACAGAGCGATTTGCCGGTGCCCTGGATGCCGACCAGCAACACGCCGCGGGGGTTGGGCAGGCCGTAACGGCGGGCGCTCTCGGTGAAGGCGCCGGAGCGTAGCTCGAGCCAGGTCTTGAGGTTGTCGAGGCCGCCGATGTCCTCCATCGACTCGGCCGCCGGATAGAACTCCAACACCTCGGTCTGGCGGATTTTCTGCTTCTTCTCTTCGAGGACCAGGGTGATGTCGGACTCGTCGAGCACGCCGTCGCTGGCGATCGCCTTGGCGAGCACCTGGCGCACGCGCTGCATCGAGAGGCCCTGGCAGGCCTTGATCAACGCCTCGCGGCCGCCCGGGTCGAGCCGGACGCGCTCGTCCGGCACCACCTTGGGCAACTCCGTCGCGATGTCCTGGAAGGTCGGCAGCGCGAATTCCAGCACCGTGATGTCCTCCGCGAGCTCTTGCGGCACCTTGAGGAAGGGCGATAGCAACACGATCGTCTTGCGCTCCCGGCGCAACGTCCGCACGAGGTTGCGCAGCATCCGGGCGACCTGGACGGTCTCGAAGAAGCGGTGGAAGTCGCGCAGCACGAAGACCCAGCTCTGGTCCGCCGGCCGCGAGCGGATCGTGTCGAGCGCCGCGACCGGATCGCCTTTGGCCGCGCCACCCGGCTGGAAGCCGTCGACGAAGTCCCAGGTCATCACCTGGCGGGCGGGCGTCGCGCCCTGCGCCGCCCTGAAGATCGCGTCCTCCACCCGCTCTTCTTCGGGCGTCGGCACGTAGATCAGCGGGTAGCGGGAGCGAATCAGCAGGTCGAGATCGTGGCCGAAGTCCATGTTCCCGCTCTCTCTCTCATCCTTCCTCGCAAGCGGCCAGGCTCAGGTGCTTGTACACCAGGTCGAGCAGCTGGTTCCGCTTGAAGGGCTTCGTGATGTAGTCGACCACGCCGGCCGCGTAGGCGCGCTTCACGTCTTCCGGGCTGGTCAGGCCCGTGACGGCCACGATGGGCTTGGTGGCCCAGCGTGGATCGGCCTTGAGGCGGCGTGTGGCCTCGAAGCCGTCGCCGCCCGGCATCATGAGGTCCATCAAGATGAGATCGTACGGGGTCGCAAGCGCCTTCGCGACGCCTTCCTCGCCATTGGATGCGAGGTCGACGTGGAAGTCCGCCCTTTCGAGCATGATGGAAACGAGCGCCTGAAAAGACGGTTCGTCTTCCACGTAGAGAATCTGCTTCACGGGCGCCCTCCCGAGACGTCATACCCCTACTCCCTTTATTCCCCGCGGCTCGTGTACAATCGAAGCGCCTCTTACAACGCAGTAAGAGCGGCTGTCCATGAGGATCGACGATGAAGTTCTTGGCCAACATTCTTGAAGCGATAGGGCACACCCCGCTGGTCCGGCTGAACAAGGTGACGGCGGGCGTGAAGTGCACCGTACTCGTGAAGGTGGAAGGCCAGAACCCGGGCAACTCGGTCAAGGACCGGCCGGCGCTGTTCATGCTCGAGGAAGCCGAGCGGCGTGGGCTGGTCAAGCCCGGCGCCACCATCATCGAGCCCACGAGCGGCAACACCGGCATCGGCCTCGCGCAGGCAGCCGCCGTGAAGGGCTACCGCTGCATCTTCGTGATGCCTGACAAGATGTCCGAGGACAAGGTGCGCTTGCTCCAGGCCTATGGCGCGGAGGTGGTCATCACGCCCACCAACGTCGAGGCGTCGGACCCGCGTTCGTACTACTCGGTCGCGGACCGCCTGACGAATGAAATCCCGAACGCGTTCCAGCCGAACCAGTTCAAGAACCTCGACAACCCCCAGGCCCATTACCTGTCGACCGGCCCGGAGATTTGGGACGACACCGATGGCAAGGTGACGCACTTCGTGGCCTCGATGGGCACCGGCGGCACCATCACCGGCACGGCGCGCTACCTCAAGGAGCAGAACCCGGGCGTGTGCATCGTGGGCGCCGATCCCGAGGGCTCGATCTACTCGGGCGACGCGCCCAAGCCCTACTTCGTCGAGGGCATCGGCATGAGCTGTGTGCCGCCGACGATCGACCTCTCGCTGATCGACAGCTTCGAACGCGTGTCGGACAAGGAGAGCTTCATGATGGCCCGCCGCCTCACCCGCGAGGAAGGCATCTTCGTGGGCGGCTCGTCCGGCACCGCCGTCGTCGCGGCGCTGCGGGTGGCCCGCGACCTGCCGGAGGACGCGGTGGTGGTCGTGATCCTGCCTTCGGGCGGGCGCTCGTACGTCAGCAAGCTCTACTCCGACAACTGGATGTTGGACAACGGCTTCCTCGACGAGCATCCCGCAGGCAAGCTCACCGATCTGCTGCGCCACAAGTCGCTGCTGCAGCCGATCATTTACGTCGGCCCGTCGGAACCCGTCCAGCGCGCGGCGAACTTGCTGAGGCAGTACAACATCAGCCAGCTGCCCGTCATGGCGGGCGACGAGGTCGTCGGCTCGATCCAGGAGGGCGAGGTCATGCGCCTCGTGCTCGAGAAGGTCGACCTCAATGAAACGCTGGTGCGCAACGTGATGGGTCGCCCGTTCCCTCAGCTGTCGGCCGACGCCGACGTCGCCGATGCCTGTTACACCCTCGCGGAGGGCGACACCGCGGTGCTCGTCGTCTCCGACCGCCGCCCCGTGGGCGTGCTGACCAAGATCGACTTCATCCACTACTTGTCAGATCACGCAAAAGTCTGATGCGTTCGCCTTACCGGGTAGCCGCAGGCGCTTCACGCAAAAGTCTGATGCGTTCGGGTTACAGGGTAGCCGCAGGCGCTTCACGCCAAAGTCTGAGGCACTCGCCATACAGGTCGGCCGCACGCGCTGCCAATCACGCCAGGAGCGGTTCATGAACTTCGCCACCAAGGCCATCCACGTCGGACAGGCGCCGGATCCCACCACCGGGGCCGTCATCCCGCCGATTTACGCCACGTCCACCTACGCCCAGGTCTCGCCCGGTGAGCACCGCGGCTTCGACTACTCGCGGACGGCGAACCCGACCCGCGCGTCGCTCGAGGCCTGCCTGGCTTCGCTCGAGAATGGTCGGTTCGGGCTGGCGTTCGCGTCCGGCGTGGCGGCCACCTCGGCCGTGCTGAATCTGCTCAGCGCGGGCGATCATGTGGTGGTCGGCGATGACGTTTATGGAGGCACCTACAGGCTCTTCGACAAGGTCTTCAAGCGCTACGGCATCGACTTCACGTGGGTCGACGCGTCGGACCCGGCCAACGTGAAGGCGGCCCTCCGGGAGAACACGAAGCTGCTGTGGGTCGAGACGCCCACCAACCCGTTGCTCAAGCTGGTCGACCTGATGGCGCTCGCGGAAGTCGCGCAGGCAGCGGGCGTCGTCTTCGCGGTCGACAACACCTTCGCCTCGCCTTACCTCCAGAACCCGCTCGACCTGGGCTGCGACCTGGTGGTGCATTCGACCACCAAGTACATTGGCGGCCACTCGGACGTGGTGGGCGGCGCGGTCGTGACCAACCGCGACGACCTGTACACCACGATCAAGTTCCACCAGAACGCGGCAGGCGCGGTGCCGAGCCCCTTCGACTGCTTCCTGACCTTGCGCGGCATCAAGACGCTCGCGCTGCGCATGCGCCAGCATGAGCACAACGCACGCGTAGTCGCGGACATGCTGGTTGGCCACCCGGCGGTCGAAAAGGTCCATTACCCCGGCCTCAAGGATCACCCGCAGCACGAACTGGCGCTGCGGCAGATGCGAGGCTTCGGCGGGATGGTGAGCTTCACGCTCAGGGGTGGCCTGGAGGCAGCGCAGGCGGTCGGTCGCCGCGTGCACCTGTTCGCGCTGGCCGAGAGCCTGGGTGGCGTCGAGTCGCTCATGTGCCACCCGGTGACCATGACCCACGGCTCGATTCCCAAGGAAATCCGCGAGGCCCGCGGCGTGACCGACGGCCTGCTGCGGCTCTCGGTCGGCATCGAGGACGTGGAAGACTTGCTGATGGACCTGCAGCAGGCCCTGGAGGCCGCGACGCCGGCCAGCGTCTAGCTAGCGGGCTTCGCCCTCTTCGGCTTCGGCTCCCGTCTCCTCCCGCTCGAGCAGCAACTGGAGCTGCTCGCGCTGGCGCTCGATCGACGACACCGTGACGCCCGACAGCATGCCGAGCGGCATGATCTGGTGGGCCGTCACAGTCTCGTCCGGCTCACAGGCCTCGAACTCGATGTAGTCGTGGCCGATGCGCAGGATCCGCGCGAGGTAGGAGTCCTGGTGTGGCCCGAAATAGAGCACGACCAGGCGGCCTTCGTCCTTGAGGCGGATCAGGCGATCGCGCAGGTGCATGGCGGTAACCTCCCTGCTGGTTGTTTGACCGGAGACGGGATCGGGAGTTCCCGAAACGACGACGCCGCCGCCCGGGAGACCCGGACGGCGGCGGATGACATAACGTCCGGCTAGTTACGGGTCACCGCGAGCTGCTGGCGACCGTTTTTGATCGTTTGAAGGGCCCGGCCAATCTTGTTTTCAAGTTCAGCGAGGACTTCGTCGGCGTACTGGTCGGCGTTGATTTGCTGCTCGTGGACCTGGATGTGGGCCTCGCGAATGAGGCGGTCCGCCTCGACCTGGGCCATCCGGTAGATCTCGGTCTCCGAACAGGCGCGCATCCTGTCGCGTTCGGCGGTGGCCCGGATGTTCTCGGACTCACGCTGGGCTTCGGTCAAGACGGCATCGCGCTGCGCACAGATCTCCTGGGCGTTGCGGAATTCGCTCGGCAGGTCCTGGCGGATGTGATCGATCAGGTCGATCAGGCGATCTTCGTCGATGATGATTTTATTGGTCAGCGGAACCTTGGGGCTGTTGAGGATCAAATCCTCCAGCTGACCGAAAAGCTGCTCGAGGCGAATGGGAAATCCCTCCTTTGGCGCGACCTAAGCGGTCGGGGCGGGACGGAGCTTGGCAATCAGGGGTGCGACCACGGCGTCCGGCACCATGCCGTTCGGCGAGCCGCCCAAAGAAACGAGCTCCTTGATCGTGCTCGAGCTGAGGAACAAATTCTCCGCGCTCGTCATCAGGAAGACCGTTTCCAGAATCGGGTTCAGTTTCTTGTTCATGAGGGCCAGGCGTAGCTCCGAGTCGAAATCGGAAACTGCTCGCAGCCCCCGGATGAGGACTTGTGCTTGTCGCTGGCCCGCATATTCGGCCGTGAGGCCGCTGAAGTAGTCCACCTGGACGTTCTTCAAGTGGCTGGTCACGCCGCGGATCAGATCGACCCGCTCCTCGTTCGAGAAAACACCGCGTTTGGTGGTGTTTACGAGGACCGCCACGATCACCTCGTCGAAGATGTGGCTGGCTCTTTCCAGTATGTCGAGGTGCCCATTGGTGATGGGGTCGAAGCTGCCTGGATAGATGGCGCGAACCATAACTTGGCTTGGTGCCCGTTTCGATATACTTGCTAGCGGCGAAATGGCGTGACGGCGCGGTTTTCCGGTCATCGACGTCGTTTCGGTGGCCCTATTGTAGCGGAGAAGCACCGGGGGGGCAACCCGTCGGCAAGCGGTAAGACATAATGCCGTCGGGCATTCATGTCAGCGCCCGTGGTGATTTGACGGGAGTTTGAAGTTTTATTAATTTCGGCGTACCTGGCAGGGCGCGGAGTGGCGGATCCCCTTGCTCTTCGGGCGACGTTCGCTCGTCCGTAGGGGCTTCAGGGCACCTGGCGTGATCGCGGTGTGGCGCATGGTTGCAAAAAGGCCGTGCGATCCCTATGATTGGGGCGTAATCACGCCCACCTCCGGCCCCGTCCAGACGGGACTTGCGGGAATCCCGCAAATTGCTCGAGGTAATCGATCTCTGTAGAAGAAGGTCTTCCATGGCAGAAGCAGATCTTTCGCGTCGCCAGTTCCTGAACGTCATGGTTAACGCCGTGGGCGCGGGTATCACCGCGATTCTGGCTGTTCCCCTCGCCGGCTACTTCCTCGATCCCGCGATGCGCAAGGCGGGCGGCGCGAAGAACTGGGTGAAGCTCGGTGCCGCGTCCGAACTCACGGACATGCCCAAGGTGTACAACTTCCAGACCATGCGGACCGAGGGCTTCATGAAGCAGCAGGTCAATGCCGCGGCCTACGCGTTCATGGACGGCGACAAGCCCCGGGCCATCTCGAACACCTGCACCCACCTCGGCTGCCCGGCTGGCTGGAATGCGGACAAGAGCGAGTTCCATTGCCCCTGCCACGGTGGCGTATACGACAAGACCGGCAAGAACATCGGTGGCCCCCCGCCGCGTCCCCTGCCCGCTTTCAACGCCAAGATCGAGAACGGCGACATCTACATCGAGGTCTGAGGTCGGCGACGGCGGCACGACAGCCCGCCGGCCCTCAACCAGACGAGTCGAGCGGGGGCCTGCAAAGGCCCCCGTGTCTTAGGGAACGATGCCCATGGCCAACATTCTCCAGACCATCAAGGGCACCAAGGACATCCTGCCCGAAGACGCCCCGCGCTGGCGCCGGGTGCAGGCCACGGCCGAAGCCCTGTTCGGTGTGTACAACTACCAGGAGATCCGCACGCCCATCTACGAGGCGACCGAGCTCTACGCTCGCGGCATCGGCGAAAGCACCGATATCGTGGGCAAGGAGATGTTCTCGTTCGACGATCGTGGCGGGCGGCATGTGACGCTGCGGCCTGAAGGCACGGCCGGCGTCGCGCGTGCTTTCATTCAGCATAAAATCTACACCCGGCCGGCACCTCAGAAGCTCTGGTACTTCGGCCCGATGTTCCGCGCCGAGAATGTGCAAGCCGGGCGCCAGCGCCAGTTCCACCAGCTCGGCGTCGAGTGCCTGGGCAGCGAGGACCCGCGCTGGGACGCCGAGTGCATCGTCCTGGCGGCCGACCTGGCGTCCGGCCTCGGCATCGGCAACCTCGAGATCCAGCTGAATTCCGTGGGGTGCGAAGCGTGTCGCCCGGCCTACCGGGAGAAGCTCCAGGCCTACCTGCGGGAGCGGGTCGACGCGCTGTGCGGCGACTGCAAGGTCCGTACGGAGGCGAACCCCTTGCGCGTGCTCGACTGCAAGGTGCCCGCCTGCGCGCCCGTGATCCAGGCGGCGCACCCACTCGACGAGTCGTTGTGCGAGGTTTGCCGGGATGCGCTGGCCCAGGTCACCGCGTTCCTCGACGCCGCGGGCGTCGCCTGGGTGCGGAATCCGCGGCTCGTCCGGGGCCTGGATTACTACACGCGGACGGTCTTCGAGCTGGTCACGCTGGATGCGAAGGCGGGCCTCGGGTCGCAGAACACCATCTGCGCCGGCGGTCGCTACAACAACCTGATCGCCGAGCTCGGCGGGCCGGCGACCCCCGGCGTGGGTTGGGGGTTGGGCGTGGAGCGCCTGATCGCCTTGATGCACGCGGACGAGGCGCCCGGCGCGGCGATCTTCGCGCTCGTGATGGCGGGCCCTGGGGCACCGGTCGCCCCGGCATTCAAGCTGGCTCACGATCTGCGCGGTCGCGGTCTCACCATCGACCTCGCGCCCGCCGGCAAGCTCGACAAGCAGTTCAAGCAGGCGGAGCGTCTCGGCGCGCGCTATGCCTTCATCCTGGGCGAGTCCGAGCTCGCTGAGGGGGTGGTCACGATCAAGGATCTGGCCGAGCGCCGCCAGGAGCGCGTCAGGCTGAATGACGCCGATCTCGATGCCTGGCTGGCGGGCCGGGAGAAGGTGGAAGCATGAGCCACGCCAAGAAGTTCGTTGTCGTCGCGGGCAACATCGGCAGCGGCAAGACCACGCTCACGCGCTACCTGGCGCGCCACCTGAGCTTCATCCCGAATTTCGAGTCGGTCGATGGCAACCCTTACCTCGCCGATTTCTACGACGACATGCACCGCTGGAGCTTTCCGCTCCAGATTTACTTCCTGGGCAAGCGCTTCGACAGCCACCGCCAGATTGTCGAGGGCAGCGACAGCGTGATCCAGGATCGCTCGGTCTACGAAGACTGCGCGATCTTCGCGGAAAACCTGCGCCGGAACGGCCAGATGACCGAGCGAGACTTCGACAACTACCGCCAGATTTACGAGATTATGAGCAAGTTCTTCCGGCCGCCGGATCTCGTGGTCTACTTGCGGGCGAGCATGCCGACGCTCACGAAGCGGATCGCGATGCGCGGCCGTGATTACGAGGCGTCGATCCCCGTGGAGTACCTCGCTCAGCTGAACGACCTCTACGACGAGTGGATCGATGGGTGGCGGCTCTCGCCGGTGGTGACCTTGCCGGCTGACGAGCTGGATTTCGTGAAGAGCAGCCTCGATTGCTGCAGCATCTTTGATCTCGTCGAGTCGGCCCTGGATCTCCCGCCCACGCTGCCTGGGCTCTTCCCGCGGCCGGAGCGGGCGGGCATTTGACCTTGACAGGCATCCAGGCGACCACTATGTTTGCTGGTTAGTCCCAAGTTTCGGGACGCTCTCGTCCCCTGGAGTTCCTCGTGCCCTTGCTCTCTCTCGAAGGCGTGACGCTCGACGCGATCATGAAGATCGTGGTCATCGACCTCGTGCTGTCGGGCGACAATGCGGTGGTCATCGCGATGGCGGTCAAGAGCCTGCCGCCGGCGATCGCCCGCAAGGCCGCCGTCATCGGCGCGATCGGCGCGGTCGGCTTGCGCGTCACCTTCGCGGCGCTCGCGGCCGTGTTGCTCACCGTGCCCTACCTGCAGGCGGTCGGCGGCGCGATCCTCTTCTGGATCGCCTACAAGCTCCTGATCGAAGAAGAAGAAGGCGACGAGGCACCCGGCGAGATCCACAACTTCGGGGAAGCCGTCCGCATCATCATCCTGGCGGACGTCGTGATGAGCCTCGACAACATTCTGGCGGTCGGCGGCGCCTCGCACGGCAACATCGCCCTGCTGCTTTTCGGCCTCGCGCTGAGCATCCCGATCGTGCTTTTCGGCAGCCAGGTGCTGACCACCATGCTGCGTCGCTGGCCGGCGCTGGCTTACCTGGGCTCCGGCGTGCTGGCCTGGACAGCCGCCGAGATGATCGTGCATGACAAGCGGATCGGGCCGATCGTCGAATCGCTGCACGTCCCGCGCATCGATTTGCTCTTCAGTGCGACCGCGACGGTGCTGGTGCTCGGCCTCGGCTACCTGGCCGCGCGCCGGATGGCGGCGAGGGCCGAGGCCGAAGACGTGGTGGCCGCCCCGGCTGGCGACGCGGTTGAGCCCGCCTCGGTCAACGAGAACCGTTAGACGCGACCACGGGCTACCACCAGCTCAAGTTGAACTTGTCGAAGGCCTTCACGGCCGTCATGACGCACTTCTCGAAGAAGTTCGGCTTCGTGACGGGCGTGCCGCGCTGGTCCCAGTCGCGCTGGAACATCTGCTCCAGGCGCTCGCCGGCGGCGGGGCTCACGATGTCCAGGTTGGTCTCCCGGAAGGTACGGAAGGCCTGGTAGGTGTAGTTGGTCGAGCCGACCATCACGCGCTGACCATCGACGATCGCGAGCTTCATATGCAGCTCCTGTTCCTCGACCTGCGGGATGTACCACTTCACGGGCACGCCGCCTTCGCGCAGGATGTTCGTGGTGACCAGGTTGGGCGTGCCGTAGAGCTTGAGGGTCTTGAAGGCGTCGAGGTACTTTTGGTAGTTCGCGTTGCGGTCGGCGAGCACGCGGACTTCGATGCCGCGCTTGTACGCCTCGACGAGCGCGTTCGCGATGTCGACGTCGCCGAACTCGAACATCGCCACGTGGACGCTCTTGCGGGCCTCCTTGAAGGCCTGGAGCAGCAGTTGCTTCGTGCTCTGGACCTCGATGTCGGTCTTCGTCACGCGCGCCATCGAGCCATCCGACGAGAAACCCGGCATGCCCGTGGCGGGAAGGCTGAACAGCTCGAACTTGCGGGGCGCCGGCGGCGGGACGACCGGCTTGCGCTCCTCGGGGAACGTCGGTGGCTTGGCGCCTTTGAGCTGCCAGGTGGCGTCGTGGATCGCGGCCAGCTCCTCGGCCGCGCCGCCGGTGACGCGGACGTAGATGTCATGGTTCATCACGCCGATGTCGATCAGGTTCATGGTGCCGACCATCGCGACCTGGCGATCGACGATCAGGAACTTGTTGTGATCGATCTGGAACCGGTTCGCGAGCCCGTGGCCGCGGCGCCTCTGCAAGTAGGAGAGCGGGAAGCTCTTCACGGCGATGCCGTTCGCGAGCAGATAGCGCATCACGGGCACGATTTGCGCGTGCGCCACGCCCGCGAGGCCGTAGCCAGGGTCGTGGATGATGCGGATCTCCACGCCTTCCTTCTGCTTGGCGACCAGCAGTTCGGCCAGCTTCTGGCCCTCGGTGCCGCCGAGCAGGAAGAGATCCATGCGAATGGTCTTGGTGGCGGCCCGGAGCGTGCCGAAGACGGCCGGCATGATCTCGGCCGCGTCGATGAAGACTTCAGCTTCGGCGGGCGCGTAGGTGAGCGGGTGCGCGACCGTGTATTCCTGCTTGGGGTCCGGCCGGCCGCCGTCGTCCTCGCCGGGCTGCTGGCGAGCCTGGCCGATCGCCGTCATCGCGGACCAGACCTGCTGGAGCGCGGCGGTCTTCTCCATGCCCTCGAGGCGGCCGTTGCCGTCGCGGTCGAGCGCGCGGAACACGTCGGGCTGGATGCCCGAGTCGGCGATCGTGGGGGCGTCGGTCCGGGCGAGCGCGTCGAGCTCCTGGACCGCCTCCTGGTTGGCCATCGCGTGGGCCTGGCTGGGGCCGGCGGCCCGCGGCGCGGCAGCACCGGGCACCGGGCCGCGGGCGCACGCGCTCACGGTCAGGGTGGCGGTGAGCAGGACGAACAAGGGACGGGCGCTCGGGCGGTACATGGACATCCTCGCGGTTGGGGCGGGTGATGTCATGTACATCCGTACACGAGCCGTTCGGCTTGTCGGATTTCCAAAGACTTAACCGTCACTTAGCCTTCGGATTAAGCGGGGAAGCCCCGCATTCAGCCATAAAATGCGGCGACGGGACCGAACTGGAAGCCCTCTTCCTTGAGGTAGCTGCGCACCTTGTCGCAGGCCTCCTCCGCGCTGAACGCGACGACGATCATGCTGACCTTCGGCTGCTTTTCACGGGGACCCTCGACGTTCTGCGCGACGACGAGCCAGGACTTGAAGAACAACTGGCCGTAAAAGCCCACTGGAATCACCCCCTTACGGCGCCTGAAGAACAAGCGCCCACGGTCTTCCCAGACGGCTGCATGTGCGGGAGGGACGTGGGCGCGATGCTTGCGGGTGATCGTCTGTAACTCAGTTATAGCAGGGAAGCTTCAAGTTTCCGTGATAACGCGCATGGAGCCCGTTAAACAACTGTCAAATGTTCGTCAAATCTGGAATTCGACCGCCGTCGGACGCTCGGCTGGTGGACCTCCCGCCGGAATGGCGCCTTGTTACGAAAAACTTAATCTCACGCCGCCGCGTTTTTATGTCACGGGATGTGCAACGCCCCCTGGGCGTGGTTTCGGGCGGAAGCGGCATGATGTGACGCGTGACACCGGCGGGTGAAGCAATGTAACGCCACGCTTGCCTCTGGCGAACACATGTTCTATAATGTAATGCCGCCAAAAGCGTTTTATAGTCAGGATTACCGGTGTTTCATAACGGCGCTGATCATTCGCTCGACACGTTATGTAACTTGCCTTATGTTAGGCTGAAACCGGCTCGCCGTCCAGCTTGGGGGTTGCTTAAGCGGTGTCGCTCTCGTATAATCCGACCTACTTGACCCGGGGCTTGAAGCGTAGGCGCCATCCATATTCACAGGATCGTAGTCCGCCACGCAGCCCCCGTCGTCCGCCGGATGGTCCCCTTCTCGGACCACCGGCGATTTTGCCCCAAACCAATCCCGACTGAGGAGATTTGCCGGATTATGTTGAGCAAGAACGCGGTTACGGTTCTTGAAAAGCGCTACTTGTTGAAGGATCAACGCGGCAAGCTGGCGGAAACGCCGGAGGGGCTGTTCAATCGCGTCGCGCGGGCCCTAGCGGAGCCCGAGCGGCTTTATGGCGGGACCGATGCCGACGTCGAGGCGGCCGCCAAGAAGTTCTACGACCTCACTTACAACCTCGACTTCCTGCCGAACTCGCCGACCCTCGCGAACGCAGGCACCCGCACCGGCCAGCTCTCGGCGTGCTTCGTGCTGCCCGTGCCCGACGACCTCGCGGGCATCTTCGAGAGCATCAAGAACGCCGCCTTGATCCACCAGACCGGTGGCGGCACCGGCTTCGCGTTCTCGCGCTTGCGCCCCAAGAACGACCTCGTCCAGAGCACCAAAGGCGTGTCCTCGGGCCCGGTCTCGTTCATGGACGTCTTCAACGCGGCCACGGAGAGCATCAAGCAGGGCGGCATGCGCCGTGGCGCCAACATGGGCATCCTGCGCGTCGACCACCCGGACATCATGGACTTCGTGGAGCACAAGGAGGACCTCTCCAAGCTGACGAACTTCAACATCTCGGTGGCCGTGACGGACGTCTTCATGAAAGCCGTCGAGGAAGGTACCGACTACGACCTCGTGAATCCTCGCTCGGGCGCCGTCGACGGCCAGCTCGACGCGCGCAAGGTCTTCAAGGAGATCGTTCAGCGCGCCTGGAGCACAGGCGAGCCCGGTGTCGTCTTCATCGATCGCATGAACGAGTACTGCCCCGTTCCGTGGATGGGGCACTACGAGGCCACCAATCCGTGCGGCGAGCAGCCGTTGATTCCCTACGAGTCCTGCAACCTGGGCTCGATCAACCTCGAGCGATTCATCTTGGACACGCCCGCGGGCGCGGCCATCGACTGGGAGCGTCTGCGCGGGTGCATCCACGCGTCGACCCACCTGCTCGACAACGTCATCGATGCCAACAAGTATCCGATCCCCGAGATCCACGACGTCACCCACGCCACCCGTAAGATCGGCCTCGGCGTGATGGGCTTCGCGCGGATGCTGTACCGCCTGGGCATCGGCTACGGTTCGGTGGAGAGCCTGCGCGTCGCCGAGGAACTCATGAGCTTCATCGACTACGAGTCGAAGGTGATGAGCCTCGAACTCGCCAAGAAGCGCGGCCCCTTCCCCGGTCGCTTGGGCCACGAGGCCGAGTCGAACGACATCTTCCGCCGCATGTTCGCGGAGCGCGACGCTCGTCCGGGCCGTCACCCCCTGGCGACGTTCAACGCACTGATGAACGAGGTCGAGAAATTCGGCCTGCGCAACTCGACGACGACCACGGTCGCGCCGACGGGCACGCTCTCGATCCTCGCCGACACTTCGGGCGGCTGCGAGCCGGTCTTCGCCCTCGCCTTCAAGCGCTGGCAGGCCGACACGCACATGGTCGACGTCGACGGCGTCTTCCTCGATTACGCCAAGGCGAACGGCTTCTTCAGCGACGAGCTGATGGAGGCGATCGACCGCAACCACGGCAGCCTCGAACACCTCAAGGACTTCGAGGTGCCTGCGGATGCTGTGCGGATCTTCCGCACGGCGCACGACATCACGCCCGAAGAGCACGTTCGCATCCAGGCCGCGTTCCAGCACTACAACGACTCGGCCACCTCGAAGACCATCAACTTCAACGAGTCGGCCACGGTCGAAGACGTCGAGATGGCCTACCGGCTCGCCTACGAGACGGGCTGCAAGGGCATCACGGTGTACCGCAACAACTCGCGGCAATTCCAGCCCCTGTCGGTCTCGCAGGCCCCGGCGACGCCGCAGGCCGCGCCCGCGGCACCCGCGGCGGCGGCCACCGCCCCGGCGTCGGGCCGTGCCCGTCCGCGTCCCGAGGATCTGTACGGCTTCACCCGTACGACCGCGACGGGCGACGGCAAGCTCTACACCACGGTGAACTACGACGAGCAGGGCATCCGCGAGGTCGTGACCAACATCGGCCGCTCGGGCGGGACGCTGTTCAGCTTGTCGGAGGCCATCGGCCGCCTTATCAGCCTGTCGCTGCAGTACAACGTGCCCGTGGACGAAATCTCGCGCAGCCTCATCGGCATCCGCGGCGCCAACCCTTACGGCTTCGGTGCGAACCAGGTGCTGAGCATCCCGGACGCCATCGGCAAGGTGCTCAAGGACAGCCCGCGTATGCTGGGCCAGGTCCTCGCTGCTCAGCCTGCTCCGGTGTCGGTGACGGCCTCGGCCGCGGCACCGGTCAAGCAAGGTGCAGATCGGTTCGGTCCGGACGCCGTGCACATTTATGGCGAGAGCCCCGAGTGCCCCGAGTGCGGCAATGGCCTGGAATTCGGCGAGGGCTGCGTGACCTGCCGGAGCTGCGGCTACAGCAAGTGCGGCTAATCACGCGGGTTTCCGGGATCTGACACCAGGCCCCTCCCCCGTCGGGGGAGGGGCTCGTCGTTCGTATCTGGCCACCCATCAGAGATCGCGGCTCACGATCTACATAAAATTCCCGCCAGATCTTGCGAAAAAAGTATTGCATCCCGTCAGGCGTCGTGATACCTTCTTCTTCGTTAGGGACGTGGGCAAAACGCCCGCAGGGTACGGCCTCTAGCCTGCTTGCTAGCCGTATCATCAGAAGGAGTAAGGAATTGAACAAGGAAGAGCTCGTCAACGCCGTCGCCGCCAAGACCAAGCTGTCGAAGAAGGACACTGAGTCGACCATCAACGCGACGATCGATGCGATCACCGCCGCGCTGTCGAAGAGCGACAAGGTCACCCTCGTCGGCTTCGGCACGTTCCAGGTCCGCGAGCGCGCCGCCCGCGAGGGTCGCAACCCCCGCACCGGCGCCGTTCTGAAGATTGCCGCCAAGAAGGCCCCCGCCTTCACCGCCGGCAAGGGTCTGAAGGAGACCGTCGCGGGCGCCAAGGCCGGCAAGAAGGTCGCTGCGGGCAAGAAGTAAGCTTCGCTTCTTCTGAAAGCCTGAGAGGGCCCTCCCCGAAAGGGGAGGGCCCTCTTAATATACAGGTACCGAGACGCTCAGTTTTCGATCACCCAGACCGGGTCGGCCGACAGGTTGAGCGCCAGCTGGCCATCTGCGTAGCTCGCCGTGCGCGCCGCGCCGTACTTGTCGCGGACGCTGGCCGAGGCCACCGGCAGCGCCAGCGCGACCGGCGACGTCGACTTCGACCAGACCGCCCACATGGCCTTGCCGTCGGGCCGGACGAACTTCCAGCCCTGGGCGCCCGTGGCGGCTACGGCGCCGGCGGGCTTGCAGCCCGCGAGCTGCCTGGTGGCGTAGGCATAGGCGTGGTAACCCTTGGTCTTCACCGACAGCGTGGCCTTGTCGACGACGCCGATGTTCAGGTGACCGGGGTTCGTGAAGACGGCCCACTGCACGAGCTCGACGTCGCCGAGGCCGAGGCCGGTCGCGAGGAGCTTGGTGGCGTAGCCGGCCTGCTCCTCGGGGAGGTCGGCGGTCATGCCGGTCTCCGAGGCCGCGAAGGTCTTGCCCGTCACGCCCTTGGCCGCGAGCACGTTCTTCATCGCCTGATAGCGACCGAGGAAGCCCCAGCTGCTGTTCAGGACGCCGTTCGCCGTGGACTTGTCCGAGCCGTAGGCGTGGAAGTCCACGATGTCGAAGTACGGCGCGCCGCCGTTGTCGATCACGGCCGCGAGGTAGCTCTCGTAGCCCAGGCCGCCCAGCGCGACGCGCGCCGCGGGGTCGACGCCCTTCACGACCGTGTGAGCCACCTTGAGCAGGCGCACGTAGTCCTGCACCGTGCCCGTCCAGTAGCGGGCGGCGCCGTTGGTGCCGGTGTAGCCCGCGGTGGTCTGGCCGCTCGGGAAGTCCGGCTCGTTCCAGACCTGCCAGGAAGCCACCTGGCCCTTGTAGCGGCTCGCCATCGTGAACATGTACCAGGCGAAGTAGTTGTCGGGGTTCGGCTGCACGCCGGGCTTGTACACGTCCGTGCCGTCCGCGAAGATCGCCGACTTGAGGCCAGCGGGCACCGTGTACTTCTTGTAGGGCGCGTTGGTGTCGCTGGTGGCCCAGACCGGCGTGTCGCAGACCATGGCCTCGGTCGCGAGGCCGAGCGAGGCCAGCTTCGCGGTCTTGGGGTCGGTGTACGCGCCGATCCACGACACCAGGGAGCCCTTCTGGGTCTGCAAGTTGGCCCAGTTCCAGCCCTCGCGGATCGTCGACATGCCGAGCTCCTGGACCAGCTCGTAGCCGCGGGTGTGCGTGCCGTCCGCCGAGCGGGGCACGCTCTGGTTGCCGAAGCGGGTCGCCAAGAACGCGCCGATCGGCGCCGGGGCCGGCGTGGCGCCGCTCAGCGTGCCCTGCGGGCGGGCCTCGAACACCATCGCGCTCTTGCCGTTGTTGGTGATCGCGAGGCGCACGTACCGGCCGGAAGTGTCTGCGGGCAGGGCCTTGCGCTCGACGTTCCAGGTCGTGGTCTTCTGGCCGGTCGCGACGGTCGTCCAGGTCGTGCCGTCGTCGGAGACCGCCACGTCGAAGGTGGGGCCCGGGTTCAGCTTGATGTCGAGCGCCGTGAGCGGGCCAGTGGCGCCGCGATCGAGCGTCAGCGACGAGGTCGCGACCGCGCCGGACTGCCACTCCGTGCTCAACGAGCCGTCGACGGCGCGCGAGGCCGGGAACAGGCCTGCGGTGGGCACGCCCGTCGCGGAGAGGCCGGCGGGTGCCGTGGAGGCCGGGGCAGTGGGCTCGGCCGTCGGCGCCGGCGAAGGCACCGTGGCCTCGAGGGAGCCGGTCAGCTTGACCTCGAAGACCATCACGCTCGCCGTGCCCGGCGTCGCGTAGCGCAGGCGCAGCCAGCGGCCCGAGGTGTCGGCCGGCAGGACCTTGTGCTCGAGGTTCCAGGTCGTGTTCTGCTGGTTCACGAGCACGGTCTTCCAGGTCGTGCCGTCGGTCGAGACGTCGACGGCGTAGAGCTGGCCGGGCTTGGCCTTGAGGTCGATCGCCGCCAGCGGCCCCGCGCCGCCGCGGTCGAGCGTCAGGATCGGGTTGGCCACGAGCCCAGACTGCCATTCGGTGGTCAGGTTGCCGTCGAGCACGCGCGCCGGCACCGAGGCGCCGGAGCTCACCGAGGCGGTGGCGGTGATGACCGGCGTGGCCTCGATGATCGATAGATGGCGGCTGGATCCGGCGCGCACGGCGGCGATGTCGCCGCTCGGGGCGTCGGGAGAGCCCAGCGAGGGCGCGCCGGTGGGGGCCTGGCAGCCGGCGGCGATCGCGGCGGCGAGGGACAGAGGGAGCAGGTAACCGTTACGGAACAAAGAGATACCTCCGGTTGGCCGGACGTGCCCGGGGGCGGGCAAGGCCGGCGCGCGGCGACGAGGCCCGAAGGCCCCGTCTACTGACCTCCCCGCAGGGAGGTCTGGTTCAGCTGGTCAGCGATCGATCTCGAAGATCGTCACGCTGGCGGCCTTGAACGTGTAACCGTTCAGGCTGGTCGGGCTCGTGGTGGTGACCGTCGCGTTCGCGGCGTTCCACTTGTTGGGGTCGGCGAGGGTGTAGGCGGTGATGCTGCGCGGGGTGAAGCCGAGCGCCACATTCGACTTCACGTCGGCGTCGTCGAAGCGGTTCGTGACCATCACGAACGTCCGCGAGCCCGACGTGGCGGCGCTGAAGGAGAGCCGCGGCACGTTCATCGTGGTCGAGATGCCCTTCACGAAGCGCGTGGGGATCTCGTTCGACGACGTCGCGACGACGCTGTCGCCCCAGTGCTTCGCCAGCATCTGCTGGAACTTGAAGATCGCCGTCACGCGGGTGGGATCGTTGTTGAAGAAGAACGCGGCGTCGGAAAGGTCGCCATGGTCGAAGCAGAACTCGACCGCCGTGCGGATGTCCTGGTTGAGCGCCAGGGTCAGCGTGTCCGCGGCGTACAGCGCGCCATACAGCCCGCGCGACTTCGTCGGGTCCGCATAGAAGTGCGTGAAAAACTCCGTATTCGCGATCCAGATGTTCCGCCCGCCGCCGTACTGGCGGATGGCCGGCTTGATCTCGGTCTCGATCTTCTGGCGGTTCCATTCGTTCTGCGCCATCGTGGCGTAGCGATCGCCGTTGGCATACGACAGCGGCCAGGACGGATAGCCGTGGTAGGTCAGGAAGTCGACCTCCGGGCCCATGATCTCGAGGACGTTCTTGACCGTCGTCGCGCCGCCGCTCCAGCCCTGGCCCTGCCAGTTCGAGTTGATCGAGCAGACCGCGCCGATCTCGATCGGCACGTCCGAGTTGGCGCGCATCTGCTGCGCGAAGAGCTTGGCGCGCTGGGCGTAGACGCTCTCGTTGTAGGCGTACTGGGAGTGGCCGCGGACCACGTCCCACGGGATCTCATTGCCGAGCTCGAACATCCGCACGTTCTGCTGGGCGAAGGGGTACTTGGCGCGGTTGCCGTCGGTCGACTTGTTCAGGTAGCTGACGTACCGGCCGGCCTCGGCCGCATCGCTGGTGCCGAAGTTGATGGTGTGGAACTGCTCGGCGCCCATCGCGTTGGCATCCTTCAGGCCCTCGCGGATGTCGTCGTAGGGATACGGCGCCACCGCGTTCCAGACGCGCTCGAAGTGGAAGCCGGTCATGTAGCTGTAGTCGGTGCGGCCGTCGGTCGGGCCGTGGCCGATGCGATACAGGTACTTGCCGCCACCCCAGGTCGGGGTAAGCTCGCGCATCTTCGCGAGCTTCGCCGCGCCGTTGATGAAATCGCGCGTCACGTGGTTGCGGTTCGTGCCGAGAATCGTCGACTGGGCCGCATGCAGCACCCGGCCGGTGTCGACCGAGATCGTCGTGCCTGAGACCGGCGCAGGCGTGGCGGTGGACACCGGCGTCGGCGCGACGGTGGGCGCGATCGTCGGCTCGATCGACGGCGCGAGGCTGACGTCCGCCGAGGGCAGGTCGGTCGGCGCGACGCTCGGCGCGGGGCTCGTCGCCGTGAGCGTGCCGAACGGCTTGACCTCGAAGACCATCACGCCCTTGCCATCGTTGATGAACTTGAAGCGGAGGTAGCGGCCGGTGGTGCCGGCAGGCATCGTCTTGCGCTCCAGGTTCCAGGTCGTATTCTTCGCGCCCAGGAGCGCCGTGCGCCAGGTGGCGCCGTCGTCCGAGACCTCGAGGTCGTAGCTGCCCTGCGGATTGATCTTGACGTCGAGGCCGGTGAGGTCGCCCGTGGCGCCCCGGTCGACCGTGAGCGTCGGGTTGGTGACGGCGCCGGACTGCCATTCGGTGTCCAGATTGCCGTCGATCGCGCGCGCCGCGACGTACGTGCCGGCGGAGGCCGAGGCGGTCGCGCTCAACACGCCGGTGACGGGCGTGGGCGTAGCCGTGGGGACTGCCGTCGGAGCCGGCGTCGGCGTGGCGACGACGGCGGCCTCGCCGCCCTTGACGTCCACCTCGAAGAGCTGGACCTGCTTGCCGCCGTTCACGAACTTCAGGCGCAGGTAGCGGGCGCGGGTCTCGGCCGGGAACTTCTTGGTCTCGACCTTCCAGGACTGGTTCTTCATGCCGGCCAGGGCCGTCCGCCAGGTCGTGCCGTCGGTCGAGACCTCGACGTCGTAGGTGCCGACGCGGTTGGTCTTGAGCAGGAGGTCCGTGAGCTCGGCCTCCGCGGCCAGCGTGATCGTGAAGGTGGGGCCGTTCACGTTGCCGCTGGCCCACGCGGAGTTGAGGTTGTTGTCGATCGCCGCGGTCGGCTGGCTGAGGTAGCTGCTCGAGGCGGCGACGCCCGCGATTTTGAGCTCGGTGGGCGCCGCGACGTACCGCAGCGGGCCGCTCGTCATGGCGATACCGGCGTCGGGATAGACGTGGCCTGTCGTACCGGGATAGGCCTCGGCCTGGGCTGCACCGGCGCCGAGGTCCGGCGCGGTGGGGGAGGTCCCGGGGGTCTGGCAGCCCACGACGGCCACGAGGGGCATCGTGACGGCCATGCCGGCGGTCAGGGCGAGACGGGTACGGCGGAGTTTGTGCATGGGTAGGAGTGGCTCCTTTCGGCTCAGCGCCTGACAGTTAGCGTGTCCAGCGCAAGTCACTGTCAAAACCGTACCCGATAGTTTGTAAAGAATCTATTAAGTACATATTTTGTAACAGCCGTGACCGGCGCTCGCTAGCGGCGTCACGCGCTGTTCTGGTGAGCGATTTTCCGCGGGACCATCGCTCGTATCAATTGTTACAATATGTTGAATGCGGCGCCCGAACAACGGCCGCCAACCCGTGTTCTCCGCTCACAGGCCCGCGATGTGGTAGATTGGACACACTCCAAGGAAGGTTCATCAAGCAATGCCGTTGCCCACCGTCGCCGTTGTCGGCCGCCCGAACGTAGGCAAATCCACGTTCACCAATCGCCTCGTAGGCCGCCGCGAGGCGATCGTCCACGACGAGCCCGGGGTGACCCGCGATCGCCAGTACCTGAAGTCCGACTGGAATGGACGCGAGTTCATCGTGATCGACACGGGCGGCATCGTGCCCGGCGAGCGCGAGGACGAAATCCTCAAATCGATTCGCAAGCAGGCCGAGGCCGCGGTCGAGGAGGCCGACGTGATCCTCCTCATGGTCGACGCCAAGCAGGGCCTGACGCCCGCCGACGAGGAGATCGCGCAGTATCTGCGCTCGGCCAACAAGCCGGTCCTCATCGTCGCGAACAAGGTCGACAACGTCCAGATGGAAGCCGACGCGGCGGAGTTCTACGAGCTCGGCCTCGGCCAGCCGTACGGCGTCAGCTCGGTGCACGGCCTCGGCGTGGGCGACCTGCTCGACGAAATCGTGAACACCTTCCCGCCCGCCGACGAGCTCGAGCCCACCGAGGAGCTCAAGGTCGCGATCGTGGGTCGCCCCAACGTGGGCAAGAGCTCGATCACCAACAAGCTGCTCGGCCACGAGCGCATGATCGTCTCGGACATCCCCGGCACGACGCGTGACGCGATCGACAGCTTGCTCGAAATCGGCGACAAACGTTACCTGCTGGTCGACACGGCGGGCATCCGCAAGAAATCCAAGGTGGACTACGGCATCGAGGCCTTCTCGGTCGTGCGATCGCTCAAGGCGATCGAGCGCGCGGACGTCGTCGTGATGGTGATCGACGCGACCGCCGGCGTGACCGAGCAGGACCAGCGCATCGCCGGCATGGCCGACGACGCGGGCAAGCCCTCCGTGCTGGTGGTGAACAAGTGGGACCTGGTCCCCAAGGACACCTACACGATGGAGACCTTCAAGAAGGTCCTGCGCGACAAGCTCCACCACATCGACTACGCGCCGATGATCTTCACGTCCGCCATCACCGGCCAGCGCATCGAGAAGATCCTCCAGACCGCGGAAGCCTCCGCGCAAGAGGCGCAGCGGCGCATCACGACGGGCCTCCTGAACCAGGTCATCACCGAGGCGATCGCGCTCAACTCGCCGCCCACCAACAAGGGCCGCGCCATGAAGGTCTACTATTCGACCCAGGTGCGCGTCGGGCCGCCCACCTTCGTGCTCTTCGTGAACGATCCGGGCCTGGTCTCGCAGTCGTACACACGCTATCTCCACAACAAGCTGCGCGAGGCTTTCGGCTTCGAAGGCACGCCGATCCGCGTGTTGTTCCGCGAGCGCCGCGAGAAGGACAAGCACAAACGATGAGCCCGGCCACCGTGGCGATCGCAGGCGCGCTCGCCATCGCCGCCTACCTGTTCGGCTCGATCCCGTGGGGACTGTGGCTGGTCAAGGCCGTGAAGGGCATCGACGTGCGCGAGGTCGGCAGCGGCAACATCGGCACGACCAACGTCTATAGGGCGGCCGGCAAGCAGATGGCGGCGATCGTGTTGCTGCTCGACGCCGCCAAGGGCTTCATCCCCTGCTTGGTCGCCATCGCCCTCGGCCTGCCCGCCTGGGCCGTGGTGCTCGCCGGCGCCGGCGCCGTGATCGGGCACAGCAAGTCGATCTTCCTCGGCTTCAACGGCGGCAAGTCCGTCGCGACGGGCATCGGGACGATCCTCGCGATCGCGCCGTTGGCCGCGGTCGCCACCCTGGTGATCTTCGGCGCGGTCTTCTACGGCACGCGGATGGTCTCCGCGGGCTCGATCGTCGCCGCGGTCGTGCTGCCGTTCTTCATCTTCGGCAGCGGCGCGCCGCTCACCTACGTCGCGTTCGGCGCCGTCGCCGCCATCTACGTGGTGGTTCGGCACCGCGCCAACATCGGTCGCATCTACGAAGGCACGGAGGCCCGCCTGTGAGCACCCCCCAACGTCACCGCGCCAAGCACCGCCTCGGCCAGAACTTCCTGCACGACGAGCGCATCCGCGACCGGATCGTCGAAGCCGCCGAGATCGGGCCCGACGATCAGATCCTGGAAATCGGCCCGGGAAGAGGCTTCCTGACCGGCGCGTTGATCGCCGCCGGGCCCGCCAAGGTGGTCGCCGTCGAGATCGATCGCACGCTCGCCCCCTTCCTGGACGTGCTCACGACGGTACACCCGGACCGCTTCGCCGTGGTCTGGGGCGACTTCCTCAAGACGCCCTGGGAGGCGCTCGGCCTGGACGCCGCGCGGCCGGTGAAGGTCGTCGCGAACATCCCTTATTACATCACCACGCCCATCTTGCTCCAGCTGTTGCAGGCCGACCGGCTCGCGAAGGAGCCCCTGACCGCCGTCGTGCCGCTCGCCGAGCGCATCATCCTGATGGTCCAGTGGGAGGTGGCCCAGCGCCTCATGGCGAAGCCGGGCTGTAAGGACTATGGCTCGCTCACGCTGATCGCGCGCCTGGCGGCCGAGGTCGAGATCGTGACGAAGGTGCCGGCCAGCTCCTTCAAGCCGCGACCCGAGGTGGATTCGGCCGTCATCATGCTCAAGCCGCGGCGCGAGCCGGCCGTCGACGTCGCGGACACGCCGACGCTCTCGCGGATCATCCGCGGCTCTTTCCAGCAGCGCCGCAAGACCTTGCAGAATGGCCTGCTTGCCGCCGGCGTGCCGCGCGATCGCCTGCAGTCGGCCGCCCAGGAGATCGGCCTCGACCTCGGCCGCCGCGCCGAGACGCTGTCGCTCGCCGAGTTCGCGGCGCTGACGAACGCCCTCCACGCCCACGCCCTGGCCACGCCCCAGGCGCCTTGAGCGGGAGCGAGGGCGCCCGGAACGAGCGCGTCCCGATCGAGCTCGTTCGCACCCGCGTGCCGGCAGACGCGCCGCCCGGCACCGTCGGCCGCTGGCTCGAGCGCGAGCTCGGGCTTTCGACCTCGCTGATCCGTAAGCTCAAACGGACGCCGGGCGGCATCGTGGTCCAAGGCCTGCACCGCCGCACGGTCGATCCCTTGCAGCCGGGCGAGGAAATCGTGCTCTCGTTGGCGCCCGACCCCGCGCCCAACGTGGCGCCGGAGCCCGTGCCGCTCACCATCGTCTATGACGACTTCGACCTCATCGTCCTTGACAAGGCGCCCGGCGTGGTGGTGCACCCGACCCACGGCGTGTACTCAGGGACGCTCGCGAACGGGCTGGCCTGGCGCTGGGCCGAGCGCGGCGAGCCGGCGGGCATCCACCCGGTGCACCGCCTCGACCGCCACACCTCGGGGCTCATCGTGTTCGCCAAGCACGCGTTGGCGCACCAGCGGCTCGACGTCCAGCTGCTGGCCCACAAGCTCGAGCGGGCCTACCTGGCGTTGGTCTGGGGCCAGCCTGGCGACGACGCCGGCGAGGTGGACCTGCCGATCGCGTTGGCGGGCAACCACCCCGTCGCGCGCACCGTGCGCGAGGGCGGCCAGCCGGCGAGCACCGCCTGGGAGGTCGTCGCGCGATTCGACCGGCCGGCCCCCGAGGGAGCGGCGTTGCTTCGCCTGGTGCTGCGCACCGGGCGGACGCACCAGATCCGGGTGCACATGGCGGCGATCGGCCACCCGCTGATCGGCGACGCCCTGTACGCGGCGGACCGACCGGCACTCGCGCTGCGCCAGGCGCTGCACGCGGAGACTTTGGCCTTCCGGCACCCACGCACCGACGCGCTCATGCGGTTCGCGTCGCCGCTGCCGGCGGACCTGGCGGCCGTGCGGGACGCGCTGGCCGGCCCCTGACCGCCCAGGCCCGCTCGTCAGTCGGCCAGGTACGTGCGGAACGCCAGGTCGAGGCCCTGTCGGTTCCACACGATCCCGGCGGCGCTGGCCGTCCAGCCCTCGCCGGCCTCGTAAGCGCGGTTGTCGCCCGCGCCGACCACCAGCGGGTAGGCGCCGGTCACGTGGAGCACCCAGGCGTAGCGCGCGCCGGCCTCGATGGCCACGGGGGCCTGGAACTTCGCGAGCACCCAACGCTCGTCGCGGTCCTTGGTGACGTCGCCCGGCGGCACCGTCGCCTCGGCGAGCGCAGGGCCGCTGGGGCCACCCTCGGGGGCCGCGTGCAGGCGGAGGACCGCCTCGGGCGCCCGCTCGCCGCGGAGCGCGAGGCGCACGCCGACGCCCGCGAGCGAGCCTGTGCGGCCGGCGACGAAGGTCTGGGCCACGCGCGCGTCGCGGCTGGCTTCGACGGCGAGGGTGGTCTTGAGGGCTTGTTGGTCGCGGACGCCCGCACCCGGGGGATCGGGTGGGGCGCCGTCGGGGGTGGGAGCGGCGGGGCTCGCGGCCGGCGCCGCGGGCGTGCCGGCGGAACCGGCCACAGGTGCGACGGCGGGGGCGGTGCCGCCGCCTACGACCTTGGGGCCATCGCCCACTGCCGTGTTGGCCGTGAGGTTGGGCTGGTTGATGTGAAACGTGCAGCCTGCGAGGAGCAGGGGGAGCAGGAGTAGAGGTCGGCGCACCGTGGGTCTCCTCAACGGAATCTTACCCGGCTACCAGGATGGCCAACCCGCGAACAGCTGGAGCTCGGGCACATGGGGCTCCTCACGCAAGGCGCGGGCGCGGCCGCCGTCGAGCTCCCAGGGCGGCGTGGCGTGCTTGCGGTTCGCGACGCCCACCGCGATCTCGCAGCGGCCGGCCAGGGCGTCCATGGCCGTCGCGCGCGCCATGCCGACCGTGTTGCACATCTCGCTCAGGTGGGCCAGGATCACGCCGCCGCCCTCGCGGCCCTCGAACAGGTCCACCAGGGCCTCGGCGGCCTGTGGGTTGCTGAGGTGGCCGGCGTCGCCGATGATCCACTGCTTCACGTGGTACGGCCGCGGCGACATCCGCTCCATCTCGACGTCGTGGTTGCTCTCGAGCACGAGCAGGTCGGCGCGCTTGAGGTGGGTCATGATCGCGGCCGTGACGTGCCCGAGGTCCGTCGCGTAGCCGAGCGTGTCGCGTCCGTCGCTCAGCGTGAAGCAGACCGGGTCGCCCGCCGGGTTGCTCGCGCCCGGCTGGCCGTGGACGATGCGACAGGCGTCGATCTCGAGCCCGTCGATCGCGAAGGGCCGACCCGGATCGAAGATGCGCACCAGGTGGGCCGGGAAGCCGTCGAGGTCCGTGCGCGCCTCGCGGATGCGCGCGGCCTCCCAGGTGCCTTCGTTGAGGTGGATCGGCACGCCTTCGCGGGCGAGCAGCGCGAGCGTGTTGCCGCGCAGGTGGTCGCTGTGGCAGTGGGTGAAGATCGCACCGGTCAACTCGCGCACGCTCAGGCCCATCACCGCGAGCTCCTTGGCGAGCACGCGCGGGCCGATGCCGGCGTCGATCAGGATGCGGGTGCGCCCGGCGGTCACAATCGCGGCGTTGCCGCTGCTGCCGGACCGAAGCATCTGGAGGGTGATGGCCATGCGTAGAACAACATAACAAAAAAGCCGCCGATCCGCGATGCGGATCGGCGGCAGGCTGCCGGGCTCAGCGCCTGGCGCCAGTCGTGCCACGGGCGGTGCTGTAGCCGCCGTAGTTGCCGATCGGCCCGTCGGGATCCATCGTGACCTGGAGGCCGAACTGCTCCCGGCTCATGGTCTTGCTCTCGCCGTTGCCGTCCTTGAAGGTGATCGCGTCGCCGGTCAGGCCGGTCACCTCGACCATGTGGAAGGTATTGACGCCCTCGTCCGCGAAATGGCGTCCCGGGCCGTCGGGCATTTCTCTCTCGGCGAAGATCGGCACCTGGATGCCGCGGCCGCCTGCCGCGTTCATCTGGCGCTCGATCTCATCGGTGATGATGTCGCCGACCTTCTTTTCGCCGGGGGCCCGTTCGACGGCCGAGTTGAGGTTGTTCCGGAGGGTCGACTGGTCGTAGAACGGCACATCCATGGCGTTGTTGAGCTTCGCGGCCTGGCCGTAATTCAGGCCGCTGGCGGTGATGGTGTAATCCGGCTTGGGGGTGGAGGTGGTGGTGTCGTTTTCGAAATCGTAGGTGCCGTTCGTGGCGTACTCCATCAGCGCGGACTGGAGCATCGCGTCCTGTTTCTGGTCGTCCGGCAGGTTCGCGCGGGCGTCGATTTGCTGGCGGGCGCTGGCGCTGAGGCGCAGGGTCTCGCCGTTCGGCAGAATCGTCTGGCCGGTCATCGCGAGATCCTGCTTCATCTGGTTGACCTTGATCGGGTTGTGCTCCTCGAGCCGCCGCTGCGCGCTGGTCGGCACACAGAGCTTGTCGTTGGCCTGGTGGACGTCGCTCTCGAAGGGCGGCGGCGCCATCTCGGCACCTCCGGCCGCGTGGAGATCGCCGGTTCCGCCCCGCGCGCCGTTCGCGTCGACCGGGCGCTTGGGCGGTGGGGGTGGCGGCGGCGGCGGCGGCGGCGGGGGTGGCGGCGGCGGCGGGGGCGAGATGAAGGGGTTCAGGCGCGCGATCCCGCTCAGAAACGACATAGACGATCCTCCTCACTCCCCTCCAACCGACTAGGCGAGGGTTGATCTCTATGTTCCACAGAACGAGGCATCGTAATCCGACCGGGCCGGCCGGCCGGAAGTGCGTCTTATCTGCCGTTCGGGCGATAGAACTCGGCTGGCGCGCCGTAAAGCGGCGACACGTCGAAGGTATCGTGCACGTAACGTCCCAGGACGCCGAATTTGCTCTGGATACGCGTCGGGTTGCCGTAGCGGTCGACCTCGGTGACGAGGCCGGTGTGGGTGACCTTGCCGTCCTTCTTGTAGACAACGACGTCGCCCGGGTGCACGCGCTGGTCCTCGGCGACCCTGCCGTAGCGACCGCCCGTGAGCTGCGCCATCGGGTTGTCGAGCCAATGCGGCTGGCCGTTGCGCAAGTAAGGATCGAAGAGGTCCCCGGCGCCACCGGTCGTGGCATAGGAGTGGCAGTTGTACACATCGGCGTCGGCGGCGGCACGGTAAGGTTCGACCACCGTGCCACCGGCCTCGACGATCGCCTCGTCGTAGTCCGGCCCGTAGACCGTCATCCAGCTCTTGCCCTTCCACTCCGGCTCGTCGAGCTCGTTGGTCGGCGGGAGGCTCGACAGCGGGCGCCGCGGCGGCTCGCCGGTGACGCGGGGCGCGGGGGGCGCAGCGATCGGCGCGCCGTTCAACGTGCCGCTGCCGTCGGCCGTCCACACTTCGGTGCCACGGGCGGTCTCCCTGTAGACGTGGTCGGCCTCGATCGTCAGGGCGGCGACGAGCGTCACGCCCTCGTAGCAGTCCGCCCGGCCGGTTCGCTGGACGCGCAGGCGGTCCGCGCCGGGCTCGGCGATCGCCGTGACGGTGGCGTCGCGGAACGTCACGAAGCGGCCGTCGCGGCTCGTCGCGACGGTGACTTCGGCGGCCCTCAGGCGAGCGGCCAGTTCACGCCGGCCGGCCGCATCCGCGGTGGCCCAGGCGCGGCCGAGCGACCGCCAGCCGGCGGCGTCGACGACGGCTGCGCCGCCGGGCACGGTCAGGCGCGCGAGCGCGGCCTGGGCGGCGGGGTCGGTAACCGGGCTCAGGACGGGCCGCAGCAGCGCGAGCTCATCGAGCAGTCGCGACAGGTCGTCGATGCCCGCGTTCGTGGGCACGGGTGGCGGTGCGGGCGTCGGACCGAGCAGGTCGCCGAGCGCGCGGATCAAGCCCGCAGCGCGGGTGCCGGGCGTGGGAGGCAGGTTGTTCGCGCTGGTCGACATGGCCGGGGATCCTGGAGGGCGACCCGATCTATATGGCCGCTCGCTCCCTTCATGCGTACCCGGTTTACCGAGATTTAACCTCCCTCTCCACCACAAGGTCGAGAGGGAGGACGATCAGGTGCCGGCCACCGCGTCGCGCGGCGTCGCGTCCAGGAGATGGAGCATGCCAGCGCGGCTCGCATGCTCGACGATCGCGGGCGTGATGAGCTGCCCAGCTTCGACGATCACCTTGCCGTGTCGATCGACCAGCCTGTCGACGGCCATCTGGCCCACCATCCAGTCATCCGTCGGGCTCGGCTCCATCACCGGCGGCTCCTCGGTCGGGTACATCGAGGCGCGCAGGCGCGGCGCCTCCTCGAGCAAGGTCCAGCGGCCCTCCTCGCACATGATGCCCTGATAGGCCGGCAGGAAGTCCGGCTCGCCCGGCCCACGATCGACCAGGACGCCCTGCAGCCGCCCGCTCTGGGCGCCGACGACGACGTCCACGATTTCGCCGAGGCATCGCCCAGCCGGATCGAACAGCGGCTCGCCGATCATTCGCTCGCCAGGCTCGCCGGCCGACCGTCCACGGGGCTTGCCCTGCGGATCGACCAGCAACTCCGTGACGCGCTCGCCTTGCGGATCGAAGATGACGCCCCGGACCCAGCCGATCGTGGCGCCCGATTGGGCGTCTCGAACCAGACAGCCCAGGATCTCGCGCTCATTTCCCTTCACGGTTTCCTCCCCCACCTTTGGGTGCCCACCGAGCCCCCTCGCCCGTGATTTCAGTTTACGAAGGGTGTCATGAGGCCGCATGGACTTGTTGCACGAACGCGTACGTAGGGCCGGGCACCGACCGGGCGTCCGATTCGCTGTCTCGGCGCGGTTTTACAGGCTTCGAGGCCGTACGGTCGAGCCGAGGTCGGACATTCCGGTGCCTGCCGGATGCCCTGGAATCGCATGGTAAGATGGGGGCAGGAGGGCGTCATGGAAGTCGTTCACGGGGTTCCGGAGGTCCGGCGGGCCGTCGAGTCGGCTCGGCGGGGAGGCCGGAAACTCGGTCTCGTTCCGACCATGGGCTACCTGCACGCCGGACACCGCGCGTTGATCGAACAGGCCGTCCGGGAGTGCGACGAGGTCGCCGTCAGCATCTTCGTCAACCCGACGCAGTTCGGGCCAAACGAGGACTTCGCCCGTTACCCGCGCGATCTCGAGCGCGACCTCGCCGTCTGCCGCGAGGCCGGTGCCAGCTGGATCTTCGCGCCGGAGCCCGCGGTGATGTATCCGCAGGGCCCAGGCGTGCCCGGCACCCTGGTACTCCCGCCCGAGTCGCTCACGCGCGGTCTATGCGGCGCGTTTCGGCCAGGCCACTTTGTAGGCGTCGCCACGGTCGTCGCGAAGCTGTTCGCGCTGTGGCAGCCGGACCGGGCCTACTTCGGCCTCAAGGACTTCCAGCAGACGGCCGTCCTGCGTGCCCTCACGACCGACCTCATGTTTCCGATCGCGCTCGTCCTCGTGCCCACCGTACGCGAGCCCGACGGCCTCGCGATGAGCAGCCGCAACGTATTCCTCTCGCCGGATGAGCGAACCACCGCACTCGCGCTGCCCCGCGCGCTGCAGGCCGGCTGGGCCGCCTCGCACGGCCCGCATGCGCGCCCGGCCGACGTGCTCGCGGCCGCCCGCGCGGTGCTCGAAGCCACGCCCGGTGTCGCGTTGCAGTACCTCGAGCTGGTCGACCGGGAGACCCTGGTCGACACCGTCGACCTCGCCCGGCCGGCGATGCTCGCCGTGGCGGCCCAGGTGGGCAAGACACGGCTGATCGACAACGTGGCGACGGATGGGCCAGCGCCCCTCGCGGCGCCGGTGGCAGCGGGCTCGGAGGCGCGTCAGGCATGAGCGAGAAGGCCCCGGATCGCAACACGGGCCGCTTGAAGCGGCTGACGATCGCGATCGACGGCCCCGCGGGTGCGGGCAAGAGCACCGTGGCCCAGAAGGTCGCGAAGAAGCTCGGCTACGTGTACATCGACACCGGCGCGATGTACCGCGGCATCACCTGGAAGACGTTGCACGCCGGCGTGGCCTTCGTCGACAAGGAGGCGATCGCCGGCCTCGCGGCCGAGACCACGATCGCCCTGATGCCGCCGGCGGACCTCACCGGCAAGCAACACGTGCTGGTCGACGGGCACGACGTGACCGCCGAGATCCGGCTCCCCGAAGTCAGCTCGAACGTCTCGGGCGTCGCGTCGATCCCCGCGGTGCGGCAGGTGTTGACCGCGCAGCAGCAGGCGATGGGCGCCTACGGCGGCGTCGTGATGGACGGCCGGGACATCGGCACGGCCGTCTTCCCGTTCGCCGAGGTAAAGGTCTACCTCACCGCCTCGACGCGCGAGCGCACCCGCCGCCGCTGGCAAGAGCTGATGGCCCAGGGCATCCACGTCGACCTCCAGGAGCTCGAGCAGGAGATCCTGGCGCGCGACCTGGCCGACAGCCAGCGTGCCGTCGCGCCCCTGCGGCCGGCCGAGGACGCGGTGATCGTGCACTCGGACGATCGGTCGATCGACAACGTGGTGGACGCGATCCTCGCGATCGTCGACGAACGCCGCCGCCAGCTGGTCGCCTCCCGCACCTGAGCACGCGCCTCCGCCGCCCTGCGACGGTGGCGCCATGTGACGCTTGGCACGTAACCCGCCTCATCGCAGCGGGTACCATAATCCTGTCACATCCGTTCCGGAGGTCTCATGGCTCGCGTCCTTTCCATTCTCGCCACCCTCGCCGTCGTCGCGTTGAGCGGCTGCGCCGCCACCCAGGCCCAGGGCAAGGCGCGTCCCTCGTTCACGCCGCCCGCGGAGGACCGCACCTATCGCACGCCGGAAGAGGCGACGGCGGCTTTCGAGACGGTGTCGAAGCTCGCCGGCAAGCATCGGTTCCGGTACACCGGCAACGGCCACTGGCAGATCCTGAACGGCGACCAGGTCGTGCGCGAGATCGTCCTCGGCGGCCGCGCGGACATCGACTGGAACAATTGAGGCCTTAGAGCTGTATTCCCAACGGGTATCGCTCTAGTCGACCAGGGCCACGCGGGCGCGTCGCAGGATCCGGTCATCGAGGCGGTAGCCGGGATGCTTCACGAGCACCGGCGCGCCCGGATCGGGCGCAGGGGCGCCTGCAGCCTGATGCCGCGTCGGGTCGAACGACACCTCGCCGCCCACCTCGCCGATCGCCGCGAGGCCGAGCAGGCCGAGCGCCTCGTCGAGCGGGCCTAGCAGGTCTAGCAGGTCGCGCGCCTCGACCTCGCGCCCCTTGGCCACGGCATGGCGCACGAGCGGCAGCTGGGTGAGCAGCGGCTCGAGCACCTGCCAGAGGGCGAGCTTCTGGTCGTCGATCGCCTGGGCGGCCCGGCTCGCGGCGTCACGCTCCAGCGCGTCGTACGCGCGACGCAAGCCCTCGACCTGGACCGCATGTGCCTCGCCCAGCTCGACCAGCCGCGCCTCGAGCGCCCCGACCTGCCCGTCGGCCTCGCGCAGGCGGGCCTGGAGTTGGGCGATGGTGGCCAGCGCGACCTGCAGGGGATCGGCCGGCGCCACGGGCGGTGCGCCCGTGAGCACGCCGGCGGTACGGGCGGGCAACCCCGCCACGTCGGCGGCGGCGGCGGCGAAAGAGGCCCAGGCGCGCAGGTGGTCCTCGACGACCTGCGAGAGCGGCGGCGGCAAGAAGGGGAGCTGGGACATGACAGGCTCCGTTCAGCGCAGCTCGACGACGGGCTGGTCGTCGAGCAGGCGGGCGTCGGTCTGGAGGTCGACGACCGTGAGCCGGAGGCGGCGATCGCCGTCGACGCGGAACGACACCCGGATGCGGTCCACGCCCGGGTAGCCGGGTGGGTCGAGCTTGGCGATCGTCTTGGCGCCCTCGGCGTCGTTCAGGGCGACCACGCGCAGGCTGGCCGCCCCCACCGCCGTCGTGACGAGCCGGGCGCCGTCGAAGACGACCTCGGACGCGCCGGCCGCGACAGCCTCCATCTCGCCGATCACCAGCTCGATCGCGGGCTGGGCGGGTCGCGAGGCCCGCAACACGATCTCGATCGGCTCGGGCGTGGGATAGGGCTGGCCAGGCGCGAAGATTGGCTCGTACTGATGGCGCTGCGCCCGCACGTCCCAGTAGCGGATGCCGTAGCCGTGATAGAGGAAATCGGCCACGTCGACGCCGCGCAGGAGCTGGAGAGCGCCGTGGGCCACGGCCTCGAACGGCATATGGGCCTTCACGCGGTCACGCGAGAAGTTCTGGCGCACCGCGCGCTGCACGGCCGGGATCAGCGTGGTGCCGCCGACGAGCAGGACCTGGGCGATGTCCGTGCGCGTCACGCCCTTGCCTTCGGCCTGGCGGAGCACCTGGTCGAGCGAGGCCTGGATCCGCACGAAGAAGTCGTGGGCCTCGAGCAGGTCCTCGAGGTCGGCGCGGTCGTAGGTGGTCTTGAGCGTCTTGGCGCTGCCCGGGTCGAACCAGGCCAGCTCAGCCGTGGGCTGGGTCGAAAGGCGGATTTTCACTCTCTCGGCGAGCGTCTTGAGCTGGTGGAGGTCGTCCGCGACGTCGCCGCGGGTGCGGCCGTGGCGCTTGAGGAAGTCATCGAGCAGCCAGTGGTCCACGTCTTCGCCGCCGATCACCTGGCCGGCCTTGGCGATCACCTGCGCGACCCGATCCCGTTCAAACCCGTTCGAGCCACGGGCGCCGCCATGCCCGTTGCTACCCGCGCCGAGCGTCACGCCGGCCTGGCGGGCGGTCGGCGTGCGCACGAGCGAGACGTCGAGCGTCCCGCCGCCGAAGTCGACCACCAGCACGGGCACCCCCGGCATCAGCGCCTCGTAGCCGAGCGCCGCGGCCGTCGACTCGTCGAGCAGCCGGATCCGGCCCACGTCGAGCTTGCGGGCCAGGCCGTGCAGCCAGTCGAGGTAGCGTTCGAAGGCCTGCACGGGAACGGTGAAGATCACCTCGTCGAGCGGGTGCCCGGCCTCGGGCAGGCGTTTCATGATTTCACCCAGGAACAGCTCGCCGGCCACGCGGGCCGTGACTTCCAGGCCGTCCAGCCTGGGCGAGAAGCCCGGGACGTCGGCGGCGATCGCCCGCTTGAAGCCCTGGAAGAAGCGCTGGTCGCCCGGCACGTCCTCCCCGCGGTCACGCACCTCGGCCCCCACGCGCACGCGCGGCTCGGCGGCGTCCTCGATATAGAGCAGCGTCGGGATCGTGCTGGGTGCGCCGCTTTCGCCTGCCCACCCACCCGCTGCCGAGAACGGCGGCAGCCGCAGGGTCTCGGTCTGTCGAGTGGCCTCGTTCCAGGCGGCCACCACCGTGTTGCTGGTGCCGAAGTCGATCGCGATTTGATGGGTCATGGGGTCACTTCAGGGGATCACCAGGAAGCCGGAAAATGCGGAGCCCGCGCCGCCGAGGCCGACTTCCATCGACCCTTCCGCACCGCGTGGCAGGAGGAAGTATCGCGCGCTGTAGGGCTTGAGGTCCACCGTCGCCCGCCCGGGTAGCGCCAGGCCCTCGAGCCTGAGGCCCCGCAGCTTGCGGCTCCCGTAGGTGCCGAGCAGGCTCAAGTTTCGGTATTGGTGCCGCGGATCGGCCGAGAGGCCGGTGTCGTCCAGCAAGTTTGCGATCGTCCATTCGTCGAAGACCTGCTTGAAGCTGGTGCCCCGCGAGCCGAGCCGCCCGTTGACGTTGGCGGTGCCCACCTGCGGGCTCGCCACCAGTTCGCCGAGCACGCCCTCGCCGAAGCGCTCGACGAGGTAGGTGGTGAACAGGTAGACCGAGCCGTAAGCGCTCTGGCCGGGGTTCCGGCGCCAATCCGTGAGCGAATAGGCGCCCGGCTCGGCGAGGTAGCTCGCGACGTGGTTGAAGACCACCCCGCCATCGCCCGCGAGCCCGTAACCGTTGGCCTCCATCGCGTACATCGCGAGGCCTTCATCGAGCCACAAATCCTCGGTGCGGCCCTGCCCGCGCTGGCGGAAGAGCCGTTGGCTCGCATTGATCAGGTGTTGCAGCTCGTGGGCGATCGTGCCCAGGTAGTCGGACGCCTGCCCGCGGGCGACGACGTACGGCGACACGTAGAGCATCAGGCGCTGGTTGCTGCGCTTGAGCACCGGGTTCGTCGGGTCGGCGCCCGGGGCGAAGAGGTCGCGCAGCGTGAAGTAGCCGATCGTGGTGTCCTTGCCGTAGTTGCCGACCACGGGCGAGATGAGCAGCGTGATGCGCGGATCGCCGTTCACGCCTTGGGCGAGCGGCGGGCCGAAGAGCCGCGAGTCGGTCGGGAAGATCTGCTCGTCGAAGCTGCGCCCGATCGTGTCCACGCGCGCCTCGAGGCTGCCAGGCGGCAGCTGTTGGTCGACGAAGACGTAGCAATGCTCGCCCACGTACGCCGCCCGCGCGGGCACCTGGATCTCCGTCGATTTCCCCTCGGCGAGGTCCGCGATGACCCAGAACTCTTCCTCGTCGCCCACATGGTAACGCGCCGCCTCGGCGAGCTTGTAAGTGTTCATCACCTGGGGCTGCAAGGCCCGGAGCGGCGCCTCCCAGCTCCTCAGCCGCTCCTCGAAGCCTACCGCAGCGGGTCCCGGCTCGCCAGGCGCGCTGCGCGTCGACAGGACCGACCGCATGCTACGGCGCTCTTCCAACGACACCGACGCCTTTTCGCTCGCCGCGCTCTGGCTGTTCACCGCCATCAGCGCCGCACGCTCGCCGCTCAGCGTCACGGCGGTTTCGTCCCCGGCCTTCAGCGACACCAGGCGCGCGTTGCCCGAGCCGAGCAGCAGCGACCCCACGGTCAAATCCGCGCCGATCTCCGGTGTCCCGCCCCATTGGCAGGCGGTCGCGAGCGTCAGTGAAGCGCAGGCCACCAGGCGAGAGATGTGAGCGTGGATCGGATGCCGTCTGGGAACCATGGCGCGCCGCTCAGGGCACGGGCAGGCCGAGGTGGTCCTTGACCTCGTACTCGATCGCCCAGCGGATGCGGTCCTGCTGCTCCTTCGAGGCGGCCTTGCGCAGCTGCGGCAGGTACCCGTTGATGATCTGCTTGCGCGTGGCGACGAGCTGCGAGAGGCTGTCGAGCACGTAGCTCCACGAGAGCCCAGGCGCCGCGTCTTCCAGCACCACGTCGTAGTCCGGGAAGAAGGTCAGGCCCTTGTAGGGCGTCTCGACGACGCGCCCGACCGGCGCCGCGGTCCAGGCGCCGCCTTCGCTCTTGCAGAAGAACAGCACCCACTGGTCGCGCGTGATCGGCGTCGGCAGCACGTACTTCCCGCGGTGCCAGCCCGGCTTCACGTGGACGACCAGCTTGGGCGGCAGCCTGGGCCCGTGGTAGACCTGGCCGACCAGCAGCGCGACTTTCATCTTGCCGCCATGCGGATCCGGGTAGGCATTGTTCTGCGCCTGGCCGAGCACCGCGAGCTCGCTCTTCTTCACCTGCTCGTTGAGCCAACCGAGCACCGTCAGCACACGCGTCTCCGCCCGGGCGGGCGCGGCGAGCGCCGTGGCGGCCACCAGGCCGGCGGCGAGGAACGCGAGGAAGGGACGGGGAGACATACGCCGTTCGTACCCCGGCGCGCGGAGGCGCTAACGCCCGACCGGTGAGGGTTCGGGGCTCGAGAGGACCATTTCCCCCTCACCGGAAAGCCCACCAGGCCTTCGCCTGGTGGGCTTTCCGGTGAGGGGGTTTCGGGGGGTGCTGAATTGAGCGAACGGGTGCTAGTGCGCCGGTGAGGCGGCCGGGCTGGCCGCGGCGGAGGCCGCGGGGCTCGGCTTGACCACCGGCGACGCCGCGGGGGCGGTCGTCGGGGCCTTGGCGGGTATCGGCGTGGTCACCGCGCCGGCCGGCGAGGGCGAGGCCACGCCTGGCGAGGCCGCGGCGGGGGAGGCCGCGGGCGAAGCCGGGGCAGCCGTCGGGGCCTTGGTAGGCGCCGGCGTCGCGATCAGCGGAGGCGTGGCCGCGAGGTTCTTCCACTCGTCGACCTTGTACTTCGCGATCACGTAAACGCCGTCGTCCTTCGCCACATGGGTGTAGATGCCGTCGGCCGTCGGGTTGACCCCGCCGAACGTCAGCTTGTAAGGCGTGTTCGCCTCACCCCAGGTGACCGAGCCGGTCGGCTTGTCGAGGCCGTACTTGGCCTTGTCGCCGAGCTTGTCCTCGAGCTTCCGGGTTGCCATCAGGTCGCGGAGCTTGTCGTAAGGCGCCTTGAAGTTGACGCTGTCGACCTCGCGGCCAGGCATTTCCTGGATCTTCCACTTGTCGCCCTCACGCAGGAACGTCACCGTCTTCGTGCCGTTCGACACGACGAGCTTCTTGAGATCCTGCGCCTGCGACTCGCTCAGGCTCCACACCTCCACGTCCTTCGTGTCGGGGCGGACTTCTTTCGTGGACTCGACGAAGTACATGTACGTGCCGAGGCCCACGGCGACGGCCAAGAGGCCGATGGTGAACTTCTGGTTGTCTTTCATGGCTGCTTCCTACCTACGCCGCCACCACACCAGGCCAGCCGCGAACAGGAGTGCGAGCGGGAAGCCGAGCACGGTGCCGAAGAAGATGGTGTAGTACTGGGCGGGGACGAGCGTCAGCTGCTTGTTCGCGGCTTCCTTGGGCGGGATCGAGACGAGGCTCTCCTCGTCGGCCATCCAGTTCAAGGCGTTCATGAACAGGTCGCCGTTGTTGAGCTGCGGGAACCCGGCGTTCGCGAAGAACAGCGAGTTGCCCGAGACGATCAGGCGGCCCTTGCCCTTCTCGGCGAGGAGCATCAGCGGGACGGGTCCCTTGGTGTCCTTGCCTTCCGTGTAAGCCACCGGGCGCGACTTGAGGTCGCTCTCACCCCAGGCCTTGTCGGAGGTCTCGACGAGCGGCGTGATCGCGATTTCCTTGGGCGCGTCCTTCACCTTCTGCAGCGAACGGCTGGCCGGGAAGTACGCGGCCTGCAGGCCCTGCGTCACGGTGTGGTAGGGGAACTTCTGGACCGCCGGCGCCGCGAGGTCGCCGTAGAAGTTCATCGCCGGGTCGAGGACGAGGTCGTCCTTGATCTCGATGCCATACTTCCGGGCCAGCTTGTCGAGGTTCGACGGCGCCTGCGGCATCGCCGCGAGGAACACGCGGCCGCCCTTGCCGATGAAGGCGTCGAGGGCGTCGAGCTCCTTGTCGCCGAGCGCCTTGTTCGGGCCGGCGACCACCACCAGGGCGGCGTCGCTGGGCACCGCCGACTTGCTGAACAGCGGCAGGACGTCGATCTTGTAGTTCTGCTTCTCGAGCGCGTCCTTGAGCTGGCTCAGGCCTTCCTTGTCGAACTTGTCGAGCGCGAGCTCGCCGTGGCCGACGACGAAGTAAATCGTCTTCTGGCTGTCCTGGGTGACCTTGATCAGGGCCGAGGTCAGGTCCTGCTCCTGCGAGCCCGTGATGGTGGTCTTGCGCTCACCGCGCGAGAGCATCGTGGTGCCGTAGGTCGTGACCTTGTTCTGGCGCGCCATGGTCGGATCGCGGTCGACGTCGATGACGTCGAGCTTGATCTTGTCGCTGGCGTAAGCGTATTCCTTCCAGAGGTTTTCGAGGTTGGTCGAGTAGGTGTCGCCCTTCTTCACGAAGAGCGCGACCGAGACCGGCTCCTTGAGGTTCTGGACGATCTTCTTGCTCTGCTCGGAGAGGCTGTACTGCTTGTTCTCCGTCACGTCGACGCGGCTGTGGTGCCGCGTGCCGAAGTAGTTCAGCGCCGCGAGGATGCCGATCAGGGCCACGATCTGGAGGAAGATGTTGAGGCCGGAGTGGGTGTGCCGGTGCTTGAGGAAGGACCCGATCTCCTTCTCCTTGAGCAGCGCCAGCGTGATGACGTAGAGTACCATCGCGCCCATGCCACCCGTGCGCAGCCAGCCCGGCAGCTCGGCGGGCCAGCGAACCGAGGTCGCGGGCACGTAGCTCATCGCCAGGGAGGCCGACAGCAAGAGGATCGCGAGCACGCCAAAGGCGAGGTTGACCTTGTCGAGCGTGGAAAGGCGCTCGTCTTCGAGTGATTTCTTCATTGGATCCGACATGCCAGGCTTACCTCCAGTGGTACGTCTCCACCGACCGGATGGCCATGAACAGGCACGCGGTGATGAAGCTCAAGTAGAAGATGATGTCGCTGGTGTCGAAGACGCCGCGGCCGAGGTTCTCCTGGTGGTTGATGACGGACATGTACGTCAGCACGTCGGCGGCGGCGCCGCCGAACATCTGGCCGGCCGAGGGCAACAGCCAGACGATCAGCGAGATGGCGAAGGTGATCATCGCGGCGATGATCACGTTGGCGGTCAGCGAGCTCGCGAGCACGCCCACCGCCATGAACGAGGCGCCGAGCAGGAACGTGCCCAGGTAGCCCGTGAAGACCACCGGCCAGTCCAGCTTGGTCGTCGTGGCGACGATCAGCGGATACGCGAACGTCAGGCCGGTGAGGAACGCCAGGTAGAACAGCGACGCTAGGTACTTGCCCAGCACCAGGTCGCGGTCATGGATCGGCGAGGTCATCAGCAGCTCGATCGTGCCCGTTCGCCGTTCATCGGCGATCAGGCGCATCGTGAGCGCGGGGATCACGAGCAGGAACATGACCGCCATGTTGGAGAACAGCGGCTGGAAGTTGGCCTGCTTCGTATGGAAGAGGATCAACGAGAAGAGATAGCCGACCACCAGCAGGAACATGGCGGCGACCACGAAGGCCAGCGGCGACGCGAAGTAGCTGCGCATCTCCCGGCTGGCGATGGCGAGGATCTTAGACATGGGCGGTCTCCTTGGGGACGGTTTCGCCGGTCTCGGTGGTCGTCAGCTTGAGGAAGATCTCCTCGAGGCTGAGGCTGACGCTCTTGAGCTCGACGAGGCCCCAACCTGCGCCGACAACCAGGTTCGCGAGCTGCTCGCGCGGGTCGGTGCCCGGGGGCGCCGTCATTTCGGCGGTGACGAGGCCTGGCTGGTCGGCGCGCGGCGTGATCACGACCTCCCCGATGTTCGGGATCTCGCCGAGGCGGGCCTTGAGGGCTTCGGGCGTCGTGCGGACGAGCATCTCGACGCGCATGCCGCCCTGAAGCTGGGCCTCGAGCTGTTCCGCCGAGCCTTCCGCGACCAGCTTGCCGCCGCTGATGATCAGCACGCGGTTGCAGGTGGTCTGCACCTCGGGGAGGATGTGCGTGCTCAGGATGATCGTGTGCTCGACTGCGAGCTCCTTGATCAGCGCGCGGATCTGGATGATCTGCTGCGGGTCGAGGCCGGAGGTCGGCTCGTCGAGGATCAGCACCGGCGGGTTGTGGATCAGCGCCTGGGCGATGCCGACGCGCTGCTTGTAGCCCTTCGAGAGCTGGCCGATCACCTGGTTGGTGCGGTCGCGCAGGAAGCACTTGTCGAGCACGTACTCGAGGCGCTCCTTGCGTTGGGCCTTGGTGAGGCCCTTCAGCTGGCCGACGAAGTCCAGGTAGTCCCGGACGGTCATCTCGGGGTAAAGCGGCGGCGTTTCGGGCAGGTAGCCCAGCATCTGCTTGGCTGCGATCGGGTTCTCGGCCATGTCGTGGCCGCCGATCGTCACGCGGCCTGCGCTTGGGCTCAGGAAGCCGGTCAGCATGCGCATGGTCGTGGACTTACCGGCGCCGTTCGGCCCCAGGAAACCGACGATTTCGCCCTTCGCGATGTTGAAGTTGACGTTGTCGACCGCAATGCGGGCGCCGTAAAGCTTCGTGAGATTCTCGACTACGATCATGGGTGTTCCCCTCTCATCACGGGCTCGGATCTCCTCTCTGACTGTGACGGGGCTGTGCGTGAAAGGCTACGAAGGCCTCTTCCGGGCAAGATCGACCGGAGAGGCGCGAATAGGTTCCAGCAACAGAATGTCAGGCCGGGGCCTGACAATCCGTGGCGTATATTACCGCGTTTTCGGCAATCCTTAATAGGGCGGCTGGCTCCGGCGGCGCTTGTGCGCCCGCATACGGTCGGCCCGGGCCGCTCGGGCCTCAGCCGCCGCTTGCTCGAGCGCGATCGCCCGACCCAGGACGCGCTCGAAAGCCGCGAGCTGATGGACCCGTTTCAGGTGGGTCGCCAGCGCGGCGAGATCGTCCGGCCGGCGGACGGCGGCGGCACCTGCCTGCAGCAGGCGCACCAGGGTCGGGTGACGCTTGAGCGTTGGGTCTTGCCCCTGCGCACGGGCGATTAGCCAGGCTCGGCGCTCCTCGAGCGGCTTGGGCGAGCGTGCGAGCGTGTCCAGCGTGCGGGCGATCGCCCCCACCAGCTCGAGCGGCACGGCGCGGATCAGCAGCTCGCGGCCCATTGCCGCTGCCCGTTCGGCGAGCAGCTCAGGCCGGATCGTCTTGCCGTCCGCCGCGAAGAACCCGGCGCGCAGGTAGTCGCGCGGGTCGCGGTAGTCCGGGTTGGGCGCCCGGCGAGGAGACGGCCGCATCGCCTCAGGCGACGGCGGTGGGCGCGTAGACGTGCGTGAGGCGCGCGTAGTTCGGGAACATCGGCGGCATCTGGTCGCCGAGCAACGTGCGCTCATTCACCCAGGCCGTCTTGCCGGTCCAGGGATCGTGGATCTGGAACTCACGGTTGCCGGCGTAGCCGCGCACGGAGAGTGCGAGCACGAAGTGGCCGCTGTCCGTTCCGCCCGAGGGGCGGTCCCACGAGATGCGCAGCGGCACGTCGAAGCCGTTGGCGAGCTGGGTGGCGACCTGGTCGAGCGCCCAGGCCTTGTTGTCGGCCGGCACGGTCTGGTATTGGGCGCCGGTGATCGGGCCGAGCATCTCATTCAGCATCTGGCCGATCGCGATGCCCGTGCCGCCCGACTGGCCGCGCTGCACGGCGCGGCCGCCATAGGCCTCGAGCCACTGCTTCTGCTGCTGGGCCACCGCACTGTTCGAGCCCAGCGGGTCGATCGACCCCAGGTCGTAGGTCTTGTTCAGCTCCCACGCGAAGCGGGGATCCACCTCGCCGGCGGCGGCCTGCAGCATGGTCGGCCCGCAGGCGTCCTGCCACTGCTGCACCACGTCGCGATCGTCGCGCATCGTGCAACGGCGGATGATCTCGCTCTCGGGCTGGCCGCGCATCTCGCTCGCGAACTGCACGAGGTTCTGCCACGGCTCGTTGGCGGTGAAGGCTTTCAAGATGAAGATCTGCTCGGCACGCGTCTGGCCGGCGTTCAGCAAGCTCTTGAGGCTCTCGAGCTGGCCGGGCTGCATCTGGGCCAGGTAGCCCTGCAGCTTGCGCACCTGGTTGGGGCCCGCGAGGTCCTGCGACTGGCCGAGGGCCAGCACGCCGGCCAGCTCCTGGCGGAGCGCGTCGGGGTTCTGGTAGCTCTGGACGAGCTGCTGGGCGGCGCCCAGGCTCGGGACGCCGGCAGCCCCCTGGGGGGCGCCGTAGTTGTACGCCGGCTGGTAGGGCGAGCCACCCCAGGCCGCGGGGGCAGGCGGCGGCGGAGGCGCCGGCGGAGGCGGCGGCGGCGGCGCGACCGGGCGCGGGGGCGACACGGGGGCGCTCCAGGGCTGGTAGGCATAGGCGTTCATGGGATAAGAGCCCATTCCGGTCCGGCCTCCTCCGGTAGTGTGCGTCGCGGTGGTCCCCACGCGGGGACCCTGGTACGGTTCGTAGCCGATTGCGCCGCTGATCATGTGCGCTTTAGGCCAGGCTTAACGGACTTTTAAGCTGGCTCGGACATTTCTTCTTTACCAAATATTAATGTTTTGATAAACTAAGCGCCGGAGGTCGGCCTGATGCGGTACAACATGCGAATGGGGTTGGGGCTGATGGCGTTGGTGCTGCTCGCGGCCTGCGGGCAGGCCGGGCTGACGCCTGAACGCCCGAAGCGCCCGACGGTGCAGGCCACGCTGGCGCCGCCTGCCGGGCCAGGCGCGCCCGGCGCCGAAGGCGAGGGCGCCGCGCTGCTCCAGCGGATGCGCGAGGCGTTCGAGGCCTGCTCGGGCGCCGAGGCCGAGGGGAAGGCCTACTCCGAGGGGCACTTCAAGGCTGGCGCTCAGGTGACCGAGCTGCGCCGCTCCACGTATCGCACGAAGATGATCTGGGTGAAGCCCCGCAAGATCCGTGGCGAGATCCTCGAGACCGACAACTTCCTGGTCGGCGGCGCCAAGATGGTGACGCTGGACGGCAAGAAGGTACGGGTAAAGGGCGCGGGCGTCCTCGGCTTGCTGCCGCTCACGCTCGATGCGGGGGCGGACCTGCTCTCGTCCAACCGGCGCCACAAGTTCAACGAGCAGACGCCGGACGCGATCTCGGAGCGCCTGCTCGGCACGCACGCGCGCTGGACCGTGGCCGGGCGTGGCACGGTGGCCGGGACCGCGGTCGTCTACGTGGAAGTCGTGGGCGTACCGCGGCTCGACAAGGAGATCGAGCGCGAACTGGTCGCGGTGGACCCCAACGCCCCGGCGCTGCGCGGCGTCACCATGTGGGCGAAAGGCAAGAAGGTCGTCGAGGTGACCTTCACCAAGTTCCGCTGGAACCCGAAGGCGAACGCGGACGCGTTCGAGTTGTGAGATTTGAGTTGTGAGATTTGAGTTGAGCGCGAACCCGCTCAAAACTCAAAACTCAAATCTCAAAACACCGTCGTTCGGCCGATCGAGACGTTGCGGACTTCCACCGGCACCACCGCCGAGAGGTCGCCCGCGGTGTAGCCGGCGGCGACGGCCGTGATCGTCGTCGTGCCGGGCCCCATGGCCGTGACCTGGCCGGTCTCGGAGACCACGACGACTTCCGGGTCGCCCGACTCCCAGTGGATCAACGGATCGTAGCCGCCGTCGTTGGTGGGCACCTCGGCCAGCAGCCAGAAGGTCTCGCCGACATTCATCGCCACGCGCGAAGGGCTGATGCGGATGCCGCGGATCGCGGCCACCGGCACCGGGGCGATCACCGAAAGCTCGACCTGCTGGGTCAGCGCGGGGTAGGCCAGCGAGCTCGCCGTGATGGTCACGCGGCCGGCCTTGCGGGCCGTGACCACGCCGGCGTCGTCGACGGTGGCGATCGCCGCGTCGGCGCTGCGCCAGACGGCGGCCGCGGGGGCCTCGCCACCCTTCGGGCCTTGCAGGGCCACCAGGCGGATGCGCTCGCCGGGCGCGACGCGCGGCACGGCCGGATAGACCGCGAGGGCCAGCCCCGCGGGCGCCGGCGAGCCGCCGGCCAGGGCGCCGTCATCGTCCGCCGTCGGCGACGGGCCCCCAGAATCGGGGTCGAAGCCCGGGAACGAGCCGGCGCTGTCGAGATCGCCGCCGCCGAAGCTCATCCCGCTGCCGCCGGTGGCCGGGGCCGTCTCGCCGGGGCCGAGGACGGTCAGCTCGAGCGTGGCTTCGCGCGGCGGGGACTTGGTCGTGGCCGTGATCGTCACGCGACCCTTCTTGAGGCCGGTGACGGTGCCCTGCGCGTCGACGCGTGCGATCGTGGCGTCGCTCGACTTCCAGGTGGCCGTGACGTCGATCGGGGTGTCCCGATCGTCCTTGCCCTGGACGCGCAGCGGCACCTGCTGGCCGATCGCGACGGCCTTGGTGCGCGCCTGGATCTCGATGCTGAACAGCGCGGCGCCGGTCTGGTTCGGCACCTGCGGCGCGGTCGGCAGGTTGCTGTTGCCGCGACAGCCGGGCGCCCCGATCAGCGCGGCGACGAGGCCTGCGTACAGCAGGCGCATCGCGGGCGATCGGGTGGGGCGGGCGGCGAACACGGGGTACCTCGGGGCGTCGGATTGGTTTATTATAGCCCGGTCTTAAGGGAGACTTGCCAATGGCTTAACCAGCCGGAGCGAGCCTCGGCTGATCCCCATGTACCCTGAATCCCTCCCCCCGCCCTGGGGTTGGGGGATTACTCTTCACTCGCAGCCGTGATCTCATCCAGCGCGTCTTCGTAGAGCGGCAGCAACGCCTGGGGCGTCAGGCCCGGGTGCTGCGCACGAAGCGCCTCGCGCAGGCCCCAGCGGGGCGTGCGCGAGCGTGGCGTGGACGCGATCGGCGATGCCTGACCCTTGTGCACGGGAGGGGCTTCGTCAGGATCATGCAGCCGGCGCGGGAAGCGCAGGTGCGGGTGGGCGGCCTCGAGGCTGGCACCGACGGCCAGGGCGCAGGCCGTGGCCCAGCGCACCTGCCAGGGCCTGAACACCAGCACGTCGAAGCCCCCTTGGGCGATCGCGTCGTCCGTCAGGTCCGCGAGCAACGCCTGGGTGGGGCCGCGGTCCGCGCGCACCACGATCGCGAGGCGCACGGCGCGGCCGGTGGGCAGGAGGCCCGCGATCGCCCAGTCCACCGCCTGGCCGCCGATCTCGACCCAGCGCCGCATCTCGAGCCCCTGGCGCTCCAGCCGCAACCGGCCCAGCGCGGCGTCGAAGGTGTCGCGCTCGCCATCCGTGGGGCCGAGCCCACGGACCCAGCGCACGCCGGCGGCCTCGAGCGGAAAGCGCGCGCCGGCCATCGCCTGGAAGTAGCGATCCTCGGCGCTCAGGTTGTAGAACGCCCGGTGCAGGGTCGTGAGCACCGGCGCGAAGCCTTCCGCCGGCGCTCCCGCCGGCGGGTCGTCATCCAGCGCGGCCAACAGCGCGGCCCAGCGGGCGGGCGGGATCGCGAGCTTGGCCGGCACGGCGGTGCGGTCGGCCACGCCCAGCACGGCGGCCGCGAGGGCTTCGAGCGCACTGGCGCGGCTCGTTTCGAGGTTGAGTTGACGGGTGTCGAGCATCAGGCGGTCCTTTTCGGCATGTGGGCCACTGGTTGCTTTACATAACACTTCAACCAGTGTATCGAACATGTTTTCGAAAGGCAAGGGGCCGAACATACGCACATGGCCGGCCACATGGCCCAGAACAGCCCCTTGACGTGCGTTCGACCCTTGCACGTCAGCCTGGCGCGCCATGAGGCGATAAGGGAAAGCATGCGCCTTTCACCGCCTTCCCTGTTGCTCGCCGCCGCCCTGCTCTCCGCCTGCACCCACACGCCTGCCGCCGGCGCCGCCGTCCGCGGTGACGCGGCCATCCGCACCGCTGGCCTCTGGGGCCCGCGCCAGCCGGTGAAGCCGGGCCTGATGGGCGGCCCGATTCGCCTCGCCCAGACCACGCCGTTTCCCAAGGATCCGGCCTTCGTCGACGACGGCCGGCCGCGCGGCGGCGCCCGCTGGATCGTGTTCGGCGACCTGCGCGCCATGTGGCTCAAGGCCTTCGATGTCGACGCCACCGGCGGGCCGCTCGTCTTCCGCCCGACCGAGCTGCGGCTCGAGATCGACGGGCTGCCCGCAGGCCTCGACTCGCCGTGGGCCCCGGAGCTGAAGGTCATCGGCGATCGCGCGGTGCTGCTCTACAGCGCGGGCGCCATGCCCGCGCCGCAGCCGCCGCAGTGGCGCACCTTCCGCCTGCGTCAAGCCGAGATGCCGCTCGCGGCCTTCGAGGCCGCGCTGCGCGAGGGGCGATCGCCCCGGTTCGCGGACCGCGGCGTCATCTTCGACGACCTCGCCCCGTTCGGGCCGGGCGACACCGACTTCGGCGTGATCGATCCCCAGCTCTTCGTCAACGACCGCGGCCGCGCCTTCCTCACCTATACGATCGTGCGCGGGGGCCGGCCCAACGTCCGGCCGCATGAGGAGTTCGTGCGCTTCCGGCGCGTCGAGCCGGGCGAGCCTGCCCGCGCCCTCGGACCCGATACGGCGCTGCTCGACGGGCGGGCCGGCACGGAGACCGACGGCGTCGCCGAGGCGCAGGACATCGCGACGGTCGGTGGGCGCACCTACGCCTTCGTCTCGATCCGGGCCGGCGACGCGGACCAGCGCCTGGTGGTCGCCGAGGTCCCGCGCGACCTCGGCACCTTGAAAATCGAAGATTTCCAGCCCTTCCGCTACGCGGGCGCCGAGCCGTGGATGGCCAAGGCCGTCGGATCCTCTGGGGCGGCCACGATCGGTGGCACGACCTACCTGGTGCACCAGGGGCTCGGCGCCGATCGCCGCTTCACGCTCGGCTGGACCACCGTCGTCAAGCCCTGAGATACCGTAAGAAAGCGCGAGGAGGCGGGTAGAAACATGGGGAATCGAGGATCTCGCCCCCATGAACGCCAGGGAACTGCAACTCGGCCTGCTGCTGCTCAAGGAGAACAAGCTCACCAAGGAGCAGCTGAAGAAAGCGCTGATCAAGCAAGGCGAGATTCGCCGCTTCGGCCGCCATCAGCGGCTTGGCGACGTGATCGTGAAGCTCGGTTACATGTCGCAGGGCGACATCGACGGGGCCGCCGAGATCCAGGAAACTCTGGCCGTGCCGTCCGCGGACCACACGCCGCTCGGCCTGCTGCTGATCGAGCGCGGCCTGGTCTCCCCGTCGCGGGTCTATGACACGCTGCTCGAGCAGCAGTTATCCGAGGGACTGCTCGGCGAAATCCTCGTTCAGAAGGGCGTGGTGACGGCGGAGCAACTCGCGCCGTTACTCGCTTTCCAGGTGCAGGAACGCGCCGAGTCGCGCGCGCGCCGTGAGGCCGAACTGGCGGCCGCCGGCCACGCGGGCGATGAATTCCGGATCCTCGATGCCGGCGGCAGCGGCGACGATTGGCCTCAAGAGGCGCGTGGAAGCGTGCCGTCCGCCGAGCTGAACTTCGGCAGCTCCTACCTCGACGACTGATCGGGCCCGGGCCACCAGCGGGCGAGCTTGTCCGCGACCCAGGTGCGCGCGCGCGCGATCAGGCCGGTCGGTGCCGGCGCCGGCTGCGCCTCGGGCTCAGGCAGGTGCAGGGTTCGGCGGCGGGTGCCCTCGGGCAGGGCGGCCCAGTGCGCCGCGAAGTCGGCCACGTAGGCCAACTTCGAGCGCTGGCCCGACTCGTGGACCTTGAAAGCGCGCATCTCGGCGACCGACTCCTCCACCGTCCAGCCGTCGCGGGCGATCCGCAGGCAGGCGGCCATCGTGCCCGTGCGGTCCACGCCGTGGTAGCAGTGGAAGAACACCAGCCCGTTCCCCGGATCGGTCACCGCCTCGAGGAAAGCCAGCGTGATGGCGTGGGTCGGTGCGTCGAGCGGCGGCAGCGGCAGGTAGATGTACCGCATGCCGTGCTTCGCGACGATCGGCCGCTCGTGGTCGCTCTCGGGCCGCAAGTTGATGACGGTGTCGACGCCCATCTCCTGGAGCGTCTTGAAGCCGCGCAGGCTGGGCTGAGCGCCGCGCAGCACGGTGTCGCCGATCGAGCCCAGCTTCTTCACTTCCTTGCCGCGCGGGATCACGAGCGTGGCCGTGCCGTAGAGCCAATAGCCGGCCTTCTTGAGGTGGGGCAGCTCCTTGCCGAGCCGGATGAGGTTGGTCGCCGCCTCGTGCACCAGGCGGTCGCGCGTCGCGCGCAGACGCTGGCGCAGCGAGGCGTCGAGCGGCAGGTTCATCGGCACCAGGCCATCGCTTGCGACTGGCTCGGCCGCCTGCGGCGGCGTCATTTCTTCGCTCATCCGAGCGGCCCCGTGCCGCCGCCATGGGCCGACGGCAGCACGACGCGGAAGGTGGCGCCCTGGCCGAGGACCGCGCGCGCCTCGATGTGGCCCCCCAGCGAGGAGGCGATCTGCTGGCTCACCGAAAGGCCCAGGCCGGTGCCCTTGCCCACTTGCTTGGTGGTGAAGAAGGGGTCGAAGATCTTGCGCAGCACATGTTCCTCCATGCCGGGGCCATCGTCCTCGACGTCCACGTAGACCTGCTTGCCCTCCTGACCGGAGCGGATCGCGAGGCGGTTCGGCCCGGTCCGCCCACGCATGTCTACCATCGCGTCGATCGCGTTGACGAGCAGGTTCGTGAACACCTGACCGAGCTCGGTCGCCACGCCGAGCACCGGTGAGACCTCGCCGAGCTGGAGATCGAGCTTCACGCTGGCGTGCTTGAGCTGATGGCCGAGCATGTCCAGCGTATCCTTCATGATGATGTTGACGGATAGCGAGCGCTGTTCGGGCGAGGCCGTGCGCGAGTAGTTCAGCAGGCCCTCGACGATGTGCTTGCAGCGCTTCGCGCCGTCCTCGATGATGTCGAGGCTCTCGAGTTGCTCCTCGTCCTCCACGTCCATGCGGAGCAGCTGGGCGTTCGCGAGGATGGCCGCGAGCGGGTTGTTGATTTCGTGGGCGACGCCGCCCGCGAGCGTGCCGATCGTCGCGAGCTTCTCGCTCTGCATCAGCTGGGCCTGGGTGTCCTGCAGGCTCGTGATGGCCTGCTCGAGCTGGCCGGTGCGATCCTTCACCTTCTGCTCGAGGCTTTCGTTCAGGCGGTTGATCGTCAGGTACGCGTGGGTGTTCTGGATCACGAGCGCCAGCTTCAAGGCCACCTGGTTCACGAAGGCGACCTCGTTGCGGTGGAAGGCCCGCCCGTTGCGCTTGTCGAAGACCTCGAGCACGCCGTACATCTGGTTGTTCGCCATGATTGGCGTGACGATGCCCTGGCGCTCGGTCATGCCGGCCACGGCGTCGATCTCGTCCTTGCCGACGAGCCGGCTGCGCCGCTCCTTGAGCGCTTGCATCGCGAGCAGCGAACACGCGTCCGGCGCGCCGCCGTCACGCGTCGCGGGCACGCCCTCCGCAACGGATAGCCGCACGGCGCCCGATTCCTGGTTCACGATGAAGACCAGCACCTTCTCGACGTCGATCGTCTCGTGGATCTTCCGCACGCCGTGGCGCAGGATCTCCGTCACGTCGTACGACGCGATCATCATGTCGATGTCGCCCAGCGCCCGGCTGTACGCTTCTCGGTAGCGGTTCTCCTCGGCGAGCGTGTTCGCGTCCAGCGCCGCGGCGATCTGCGGCACGACGGCGTCCAGGTGCTCGACGTCGCCGTCCGCGAACTCGCGGTCGGTGTCCTCGGCGAGCACAAGCACGCCGACGGCCCGGCCCGGGGTGAGCACCGGCGCGATCAGGAAGGTCTGCCAGCGCTGATCCTCGATCAGCGCGGGCAGCTCCTGGGTCTTGCTGAGGCCCTGCAGGTCCTCGCCGGCGACGATCACGGGGTGGCCGAGCTGGGCGACGTACTCCCAGAAGGCGGCGGGCCCGCGCGCCGGGCGGTCGCGCATGTCGACGAGGTTGCGCGCGATCGGGTACCAGCGCGCCTCGCTCACCGACCAGAGGTCCTTGGCGAAGCGCTCCAGCCAGACATGGCGCGCCTCGCCCTCGCCCGCCTGGCTCAGGTCGCGTGAGAGCCGGGCGATCGCCTTCCACTTGTCGTCGGTGCCGAGCTCCGCGTGCGGCTCACTCGACGGCACGACCCGCACGATCTCGCCGCCCGGCACGTCGGCAGGGTGGGCAGGGCTCGAGTGGGCGTCCGAAAGCTCGGGCATGGTGATGGGGCGGGACTCCTATTTCCCGTGGAACGTCTTCATGCCGGCAAAGGCCGTATCGTACCGGTTATGGGCGTTCCACATCAGATAGCCGGTGGCCTTCGTGTCGCGGCCGGCCTTGAGCTGCTCCACGATGTAGCGTGGCGTGAACGAGCTCACCTTCCAGGGCATCGCCTGCATCCAGGGGCGGATCACGACGCCTGTGCCATCGACTTTCTTGTTGAGCAGCGTGAGCCCCTTGTGCATGAACTGGTAGGGCTGGTCCGCGGGGTTCGCGACGCCCGCGAAGCCGTTGCTGAAGTGCGAGGGGTAGAGCATCGGGCTGATCACGTCGAGGTGCTTGGCCATGTCCTCGAGCTGCTGGCCCGTGATGCGCACGTCGATCGGCTGGGCCCAGGCCATGATGCCGTACACGTCGGCCGAAACGAGGATGCCCAGCGGGTGTAGCTCCTCGTAGGCGCGCTTCAAGAAGGCCGTGATGATCTCGTGCTTCTGTTGCTTCTTCATGTCGAAGGCGTAGCGCGCGTTCTGGGTGTCGCCCTGGGCGGGGAACCGTATGTAGTCGAACTGGACCTCGTCCACGCCCATCGCCGCCATCTCCTTGGCGAGGTCGATGATGTAGTCCTGGTTCTCCTTGATCGACGGGTCGACCCAGTTCAGGTAGCCATTCTCGAGCCAGACGCCGCCGCCTGCGCGCTTCACGGTCAGGTCCTTGCGCTTCTTGGCGAGGATCGGGTCGTTGAAGCAGACGATGCGGCCGGCGACGTGGACGCCCAGCTTGTGGGCCTCTTCGACCTTGGCCCGGAGGTCGCGGATCGGCCCCTCGGCGTCAGCCTTGATGGCCTTCACGAGCGGCACCTTGGATCGCCACGAAACGATGCCGCCCTCGTCCTTGGCGTCGAAGACGAACATGTTGCCGCCCGAGGCCTTGAGCGCCTTCATCATCGTCTGGTAGCGCGGCAGCACCATGGTGGTCGCCGTGAAATAGACCCCGCGGCCCTCGAAGGTCCTGGGCACGGGCGAGCGGACCGGGGTCGGCGAGGTCGCCAGGGTGGTCATGGCGGCGCCGGACGCGGACGCGGCCGGCGCGCCCGAGGCGACGGCGCCTGTGGTGGCGGTGGCCCCGGTGGCCGGCGGGGTGTCGCCCTGTTTGCTCTGGTCGCAAGCTGCGAGCAGGGCGGCGGCGACGACGAAGGTGGCGAAACGGTGACGCATAGGACCTTCCAGGATGCTCGGAGGGGCAACGACGATGCGGCGAAAGGCTCCAGGGGTTTCATGCCCGATTGGAGGCTTCAGCCTACCGAGCGAGGATTGTAGCCCAAAAAGAGAACCGCTTCCGACGAATCGGAAGCGGTTCTCTTTGGTAGGCTCCCCCTCAGGGATTCGAACCCCAATCAACGGATCCAGAAACCGTTGTCCTACCATTAGACGAAGGGGGAATAAACGTCCCATTCAAGCGAGTTAGAGCCTACGGCACTCGACGAAGGGGGAATAAACGTCCCATTCAAGCGAGTTAGAGCCTACGGCACTCGACGAAGGGGGAATAAACGTCCCATACAACCGAGTTAGAGCCTACGAACGCGTTTACTCGTAGATCATTTTATCCTAGTAGAATGGCCTGTCAAGCCCCTCGGCGGGCGAATTCTTCCATGAACGCGGCGAGCACTTCGACGCCTTCGAGCGGCATGGCGTTGTAGATCGATGCCCGACAGCCGCCCACCGAGCGGTGTCCGGCCAGGCCGACCAGGCCGCGGGCCTCGGCCTCGGCGAGGAAAGCCTTCTCCGTCGCCTCGTCGGGCAGGCGGAAAGTCACGTTCATACGCGAGCGGTCGGCCGGGCGGGCGTGGCCTGTATAGAGCCCGGCGTGCCCATCGATCACGCCATAGAGCCGCTGGGCCTTCCGCTCGTTGAGCGCTTCGATCGCCACGAGCCCGCCCGAGTCTTTGATCCAGGCCAGCACGTTGCGCAGCATGTAGATCGCGAAGGTGGGCGGCGTGTTGTACATCGAACCGTTCTTCACGTGGGTGCGGTAGTCGAGCATCGTGGGCAGGCCTTCAGGGGCCTTTTCGAGCAGGTCGCCCTGCGCGATCACCAGCGTGACGCCGGCGGGCCCGAGGTTCTTCTGGGCGCCGGCGTAGATCAGGCCGAAGCGCGAGACGTCGAGCGGACGGCTCATGATGTCGCTCGACATGTCGGCGATCAGCGGCACGGCACCGGTGTCCGGGAACTCGCGCCACTGCACGCCCTGGATCGTCTCATTGGTGGTGAGGTGCAAGTAGGCGGCGTCGGGCGCGACAGGCACGGCGTCCGGCACGCGGTCGAAGTTCGACGCCTCGGCCGTGGCGACGACCCCGGCGTCGCCGAGCTTCTTGGCCTCCTTGAAGGCCTTGGTGGCCCATTCGCCGGTGTTCACAAAGTCGGCTCGGCCGCCCGCGCTCAAGTTCATGGGGATCATCGAGAACTGCAGGGTCGCGCCGCCCTGAAGGAACAGCACACGGTGCGACTCCGGCACGCCGAGCAGCTCGCGGATCAGCGATTCGGCCTCGGCCTGCAGCGCCATATAGGGCTTGGCGCGGTGGGAAATCTCCATGACCGACATGCCCGTGCCCGCGAAGTCGAGCAACTCGGCCCTGGCTCGCTCCAGGGCGGCCTTGGGCAGCGCGGCGGGGCCGGCGTAGAAGTTCCAGACGGGGGCGGTGGTCGTGGGCATGGGGTTCGGAGGTCCTTTGACGTGATGGCGATCCACAGGCGCCAGCACCTGAGCTGCAGGCGCCGGTTGCCCAATTCTACCCCGCCGGGCGTTACGATTTCGGTACAGGCCTCACGGGCCCGGGGCGCGGACGCCCTCGACGAGCATCAGCGTGTTGAACGTGCGCGGGGCGCCCCAGCCGAAGTTCGGCGACGAGACGTAGGCGAGCTCCTGCGGCTCCTCGTCGCTGTCCGTGAGCACCGCCGCGAGGCCGATCATGCCGGCGAGCCGAAGGGTGTAGCGCCGCGGCGCGAGCTCGCGCCGGGGGTCGCCCCCCGCCGGCGCCGGCCCCGGGCTCAGCTTCGGCGGGCCGCCGAGGTCCGCCCACGGCACGGCCGCCTCGAGCTTCCAGCCTCGCACCGCGCCCTCGTAGGGGTCGAGCAGCGGGGCCGATGCGACGCGCGCGCCGCCGCGGCCGGCGCGCGGCACCCAGATCCAGGCGTCGCCGCCGGCGGCGCGGCGCGAATCGCCGCCAGCGTGCGGCGCGAGGCCGATTTGCCAGTCGTCGGCGTCGCGCCGCGCCACGGCGAAGTCGCGCCCGAGGTCCATGTCGAGCCAGAGGCCGAGGTGGTCGCCTTCGAAGAGGCGCTTGCCGGCCGGCGCCACGCGCAGCGTGTCGTCCATCACGTCCGCCCTCACGTAGAGCGCACGCTCGTCCCACATGAAGCGCACGGCGCCGCTGAAATCGTGGGTGCCGCGCCGCTCGCGACGGCGGTAGCGCAGCTGCGCGGGATCCTCGAGCATCAAGGTGCCCAGCTGCGTCAGCTCGATGGCGTCCCAGTCGCCGAAGTCGCCGTCGATCACCGGCTCGCGCGGCGCGCGCACCGCGTAGAGCGCCGGTGCCTGGCGCACGCGCGGACGCGGGCCGGGCCCGACGCCGTCGAGCGCCGCGGGCGTGAAGCTCGCGCCGTCGCGGCGGTAGACCAGCCGTCCGGGCCCCTCGGCGGTGAAGTGGACGCCGCGGTCGTCCTTGCCCAGGTGCCGGTAGTACCAGCTCGGCGTGACCAGGAGCTCGGCGGTGCCGTTGCCGTCGAGATCGACGGCTTCGACGCGGTTCTCGCTCGCGACCTCGTCGGCGCGGTCGTGGCGCAGGCGCGTCTCGGTGACGCCCTCCCAGGCCGCGACCCAGCCGCCCAACAGCGGCACGAAGGCGCGCGTGAGGCCACGCGCCATCCGGCCGCCGACGGAGGTCTCCACGACGTGCGTCGCCAGGAACCCGACCTCGCGGCGGCCCCACTTCACGGCTTCCACGCGCGCCGCATGCTCGGTGGCGGCCTCGAAGGAGGACCCGCGCGAGCCTTCCCAGTCGCCGGCCGCAGGCGCCTCGTACAGGAGCTCGGGCGGCGCGCCGGCGCGGCCCGCCCGCACGACCGCGAAGCCCGGCATCACGGCGCGCGCGCCGGAGGGCGCGTCGGGGCCGAGCCAGACGTACGCGACGCCCCACTCGGCGCGGCCGTCGGCATCGGCGTCGAGCGCGGCGATCGCGTCGACCCTCCCTGCCACGGCCGGCATGGGGCCGTCGAGCGTCGGCAGCACGGGCTTGCGCGCCGGGTAGCCGGGGGCGATCGCGCCGAGCACGGCCGCCTCGAGCTCCGGCGTGAGGATCGGCGCGGGCAGCGTGCGGGGCCCCGGCCGTGTGACGAGCCAGGCCACGCCGGTCGCCGCGGTCGCGCACAGCGCGGCGGCGAAGAGGCGACCGAGCCGCACCCGCCGGCGCCGCGGACGCACGGCCGGC
>JAKFEW010000031.1:0-48332 GCA_036675505.1 Candidatus Sericytochromatia bacterium | reverse complement strand
GGGCCGTGAGCGGGGCGCCTTGCCGCGCGGCGCCGGCGCCCGCGCCGTCGGGGACGCGCGCGGTGGTGGGCGCCGTGTTGCGGCCGACGCCGGGCGCGCAGCCGGCGAGCGCCAACATGAGACCGATCAGGGCGAAGCGGTGGCGGTGGGTCATGGCTAGTACTCCCACTGCCGCCAGATTTTGCGGAGGCGTCCGTGGCGGTAGTCATTGAAGATGATGTTGCCTTGCGGATCGACGTCGATCTTCTCGGTCTCGTAGAGGTCCGCGTAGCTGCGGGCGTCGCCGTCGTCGGCGTTGTCGGTCGGCAGCCCGTTCGGATCGTGGTAGCGGCCGGCCACGGTGGTGATCACGCCGGCGGTGTCGACCATCCTGATCAGGCCGTTGGCGGTATCCGCGATGTAGAGGCGGCCCTTGCCGTCGATGGCCAGGCCCTTCGGGAAGCTGAGCTCGGCCTGCGTCGCCGGCCCGCCGTCGCCGCTGTAGCCGCCGGCGAAGTCGAAGTCGCCCTGGCCGTTCGAGCGCTGGGCACCTTGCGGGTTGCCGGCCACGGTGGTGACGATCCCGGTCTCGCGGCTGATCTTGCGGATGCGGTTGTTGTCGAAGTCAGCGACGTAGAGGCACTTGTCGACGTTGTTCCAGGCGATCGCGAAGGGCTGGTCGAAGCGCGCGAGCTGGGCCGGCCCATCGTCGCCGCCATACTCACCGAACCAGCCCGAGGTGCCGTCCGGCGTGCGGGCGGGATCCCACAGCGGGTTGCCCGCGATCGTGTAGATGGCGCCGAGGGCCATTTGCGGCCTGGCGCCGCTCAGGCTCGCGATCTCCTCGTTGCCGTTCAGCAAAGGTGTCTGGTACTCGAAGTAGTTCCTGTCGGCCTCGAGCGCCAGCCCGATCGCGCTCGGGATGAACCGGATGCGGTGGTTGGACCTGTCGGCGATGTAAATGTTGCCGCGCTCGTCGACGTCGACGTCGTAGGGCTGATCGACGTGCGCGTAGCGGGACGGGGACGGCACCTGGGCGCCGGTGCCGTACAGCCGCTGGCCTTCGTCGGCGAGGCGCCAGCGCGAGCGCAGCGGCGTCGCGTAGTCCGGCGTCTTGGGCTCCGGATCGCCGTCGCCCGGATCGCCGTAGTAGGCGGCCTCCTCGGCCGGGTCGACCACGAACGGGTGCGCCACGCTGAGGAAGCCCACGTACGGGTCGCTGGCGGCGTAGAGCGGCTCGTTCTCGCCCGCCACGATCTCGACGAAATGGCGTTCGAGGTCGAAGGTCTTCTGGACGTCCGGCGTGCCGGGGTCATTGTCGTCGTCGAAGAACGGGGTCGTGCCGCCCTCGTCGTAGAACGTCTGGCCCGGGACCGTTTCGTCGACCAGGTAGGCGCGGTAGACCTTGTTGGTGCCGGGATCGGCCACCAACAACGAGCCCGGGCTCGCGACGTTGCCGGTCGGCTCGCGCTCGATGCAGATGCCGAGCGGGTGGCCCACCGCGTAGGTGGGCAGCCAGATGGTGGTCACCTTCTTGACCACGCCCGCGGCATCCGTGCGCACCCAGCGGATGTGGCCGCTGCTGCCCGCGGTGGTCGCGCAGCCGACGAAGATCTGGTGGCCGCCGAACTCGCTCGGAACCTTCGACACCGCCACGCTGTAGTTGTAGCCGAGCGGGATGTTCGCGGGCGGCGTCTCGACTCCGTTGCGCGAATCGCCCTCCGCGAAGCCCAGCGAGAGGAATTCGGCGATGCTCGTCACGACCTGCGGCTCCTCGCCGCTGCCCATCAGCGAGGTGACCGCGGCGGGGCGCTCGCCGAAGACGGTCTTCCAGGTGTCCGAGATCGCCTTGAGCACGGTGTCGCCGACGCTCGTGGCCGAGAAGGCGATCACGTACTGGTTGCGCAGGTCAGCGGTGTGGTCGGCGCGCAGGTCGAAGCGGCCGACGTCGACGGCGACGCCGGTCTGGTCGTTCACCGTGCTGACCGAGCCGATCGCGCCGCTCTCGACGGCCTGATGGCTGAGCGTGGCCGCCTGCTGGAACTTCGCCTGGTCGAAGTCCTGGAGGCTCTTGTCGGTGCGGTAGGCCTCGCCGCGCAGGAGCTCGGTGGCCATCGTCGAGCCGAGGTTGAGGTTGAGCGCGCCGCCGCTGTTGCCTGGCACCACGAAGCCCGCCATGCGCAGGTTGCCATTCATGACGGCGTTCACGACGACGTCCTTGCCGACCGGGAAGCCGCTGGAGAACTGGTAGCGGCCGGTGCTGCCGACCGTGGTGGCGAGCACGTTGCCGCTGGCGTCGAGGTAGTACTTCTCGTCGCGATTGGTCAGGTAGACAAAGGCGTTCGTGATGAGTTTGTGTGACTCGGCGGCCAGCAGGCGGTACGCCGATCCGTTGTTGCTGATGATCGCCGACCCGTTGTTGCTGATCAGGCGCGAGCCGTTGTTGCTGACGATCGCCGATCCGTTGTTGCTGATGAGCCTCGAGCCGTTGTTGCTCACGATCGAGGCGCCGGAGTCGGAGAGGACGCGGGCCGGCGCGGTCAGGAGGCCGCTGAGGCCGGCGAAGGTGCTACCCGACGAGCTGCCTCCGGAAGAGCCCCCCGACGAGCCGCCGGAGGAGCCCGAGCCGGCGCTCGGGCTCGGGATGGGCGTCGTGGTCGGCGCGATGATCGGCGGGAGCGAGGGCGTCGGGTTGCTGCCGCTGCCGGCCTGCCCGGCGGTCCCGGCGGGCGTCTGCGGGCCGTTGGGCGTGGTGCCGGTGGCGCCGGGGGTGGCGTCGCGGTCCGGGCGCCCCTTGGCGGGGGCTGTGGTGGTGGTGCTCTTGATGGCCTTTTTGGGGGTCAAGCCAGCGGGCTTGACGGTCGACGCCGGCTGGCAGCCCGTCGCGGCCAGCAGCGCCGCGATCAGGAGGTGGGTGCCGGGTCGCCAGGCGCCACGCATCATCACAACCGTTCCTCCGGACCTACAAAGGGAGGAAGCCTCCCTTTGTCCTTCATACCCCTTCACACAGGCTACCAAACGAGCCTGAATGCGCGTTATGACGAGGATTAGCGGCGGGAGCGCCTGCGGCTAATGGTTGTCGCCACGGCTTATCGGCGAGTCAGGAGAATGACGATGGTGCTGGCGATGCTGAGCGCGGAGGCGATCGGCGGCAAAATGCGATACCAGTCCGGCGTGCCGACCTCGTTGATGCGGACGGTGTCGCCGTCGGTGATGACGACGTTGTCCTCGACCTTGCCCTCGAGCACGGCCAAGAGGTCGATGCGCTGCACGTCGCCGTTCGCCTTCACGACGAGGACGTTGCGCAGATCCGAGCGCTGGGTATCGAAGCCGCCGCCGAGGGCGATCGCCTGCAGCAGCCGGATCGGCTCTTTCACCTGGTAGGTGCCCGGCCGGTGGACGAGGCCCAGCACCGTGATGTCGAGCGGCCGGAAGTCGGCCACGTTGATGACCACGTGCGGGTCGACGAAGAACTTCGCGTAGGACTTGGTGACGCGCTCCGACAGCTGCGGGAGCGTGAGGCCGCCGGCGTTGACCTCGCCGATCAGCGGCAGGCTGATGCGGCCGTCCGGGCGGATCGGCTGGCGCTCGATGGTGAGCTTCTCGTTCTCGACGACCTTGAGGTTGAGCGAGTCGCCGAAGCGCAGCACGTACTGCTTGTCGACGACGGGCGCGCTCTGAGCCGAGGCGTCCGGCATGCGGCCGAGCACGAGTGCCGTGGCGAGGAGGCAGGCGGTGAACAGGGGTGCGATGCGTGGCATATCAGGTGTCGTTTCAGGCGAGTCGGAGGGAAGCCAGGAGGCGCTTCACCAGGCCCGGTTGGGCCGGTGGGGCGACCGGGGTGGGGCGCCGGACCGGGTCGCCCGTGAGCAGGGCCCGCGGGTTCTCGTGGCGGATCAAGCGGGCATTCTCGGCGCCGACCAGGGTCTCGAGCCGCGTGACGGCCAGGTCGAGGTCGCGGATGCGACGGTCGAGGTGGTGGGCGTCGGTGCCCATGAAGTGTACCAGCCCGCGCACCAGGAAGGTCTCGAGCGCGGCCACGGTCCGCTCGCCGGCGGCGCCTGCGAGCGTGCAGAGGGTCCCCTGCGTGAGCATCCCCTTCTCGGCGACCCAGCGCTCGAGCACGGCCGGATCTTTCTGGAACACGGCCTGGCGCTCGGGATGGGCGATGATCGGCGTGATGCCCGCGGCCTGGATCGAGAAGAGCTGGGCCTCGAGGCTCTCGACGAGCGGGATGCCGGGAGGCAGCTCCACGAGCATGTAGGCGCCGCGGTCGCCGATCGTGAGCCAGTCGCGCGAGTTGCAGCTCTCGAGGTCGAGCCGCACCTCGGCGCCGGGCACCAGGGTCAGCGGGATGCCTTGCGCGTCGAGCGCCGCCTGGGTCGAGGCGACCAGCGGCAGCAGCGTCGCGCGGGTGTTGGGGTAGAGGTCGGCCTGGATGTGCGAGGTCGCCGCGACGTGCGTGATGCCGTAATCGACGAGGGCGTTCGCGAGGGCGAACGTCTCGTCGATGTCTTTGGCCCCGTCGTCGATGCCTGGCAGCAGGTGGCAGTGAAGATCCAAGGCGACGAGTGGATCCATGGACAGCCTCCAAAAGTTGGGTGGTGGAACGGCGCCTGCGGCCCCGAGGGCCGCAGGCGCCGAGCGATGGCTAGGGTTTTTGCAGCTTCGAGATGTCGATCTTGACCGCTTCGCCCGCCTGGGATGGCGCCTGGGCCACGGCGCTCTTGGCTTCCGTCGGCGGCTTGGCCGGCCGCGGCGTGGTCTTGTCCTTGCGGTTTTCGACGTTGCCGTAGTAGCGGTGGTAGTAGCTATAGTAGTAGCCGTCGTTGTCCGGGCGGACGCCGCGCACCACCGAGCCCCACACCTTGACCTTGGCGCGGCCGAGCAGCTGCAGCGCGTGGCGGGCCGCCTTGCGCGTGACCTTGTTGATGCCCAGCAGGAGCAGCAGGCCGTCGACGCGCGAGGCCAGGATGCTGGCGTCCGTGACCGCGATGATCGGCGGGGCGTCGAAGAGCACCAGGTCGAAGCGCTCCTTGAGCTCCTCGATCAGGTTGGTCATGCGCTGGGACTCCAGCAGTTCCGCGGGGTTCGGCGGCAGCGGACCGCAGGTGAGGACCAGCAGGCCTTCCTGACCGGTGTGGCGCAGGCACTCATCGAGCGTGCGCTCGCCGGTGAGCACCGAAGAGACGCCGTCGGTGTTGGGCAGGCCGAAGACGTTGTGCATCGTCGGCTTGCGCATGTCGGTGTCGACCACCAGCACCTTCTTGCCCGATTGGGCGAACGAGACGGCCAGGTTGGCGATCGTCGTCGACTTGCCTTCTTCCGGGCCGGCCGAGGTGATGGTCAAGGTGCGGATCGCGGTGTCGGCTGACAGGAACTTGATGTTCGTGCGGAGCGTGCGGTAGGCCTCGGAGGCCGGCGAACGCGGATCGGTGAGCGCGACCAGCTGCGCGGACTCCTGCGAGCGCACCCACGGGATGATGCCGAGCGTGGTGAGCGGGACGGCGTCTTCCGCGTCGTCGGTGGTCTGGATCGAGTCATCGAGGTACTCGAGGAACATCGCGACGCCGATGCCCGCCATCAGGCCGACCACGATCGCGACCAGCATGTTCTGGAGCTTCTTGGGCTTCACCGGGCGATCGGGCAGCGTGGCCTCTTCGACGATGCGCACGTTGCCGACGTTCATCGCTTCCTGGATGCGTGCTTCTTCGTGCTTCTGCAGGAGCATCTTGTACAGCTCGGCGGTGACCGTGGCGTTACGCGACAGCCGCGTGAGGTTGAGCTCCTTGTTGGGCAGGGTCGCCAGGCGGCCGTTGAACGTGCCGACGACGCGCGACAACGAGTCGACGCGGGTCTGGTAACCGAGTGCGTCGATTTCGGCGGCCACCAGCTCCTTGGTGAGGTTCTGGCGGATCGGGTCGAGGTTCGAGCGCACGGCGTCGCCGCCGCCGCTGTACTGACGGCCCACGACGGCCGCGGCCTCCTGGGCCAGGGTGCGGCGGATGACGCTGATCTGGTTCTGGAGCGCCTTGACCTCCGGGTGGTCCGGCGTGAGCGAGGCATTCGAAAGGATCGGGCTGGTCTCGAGTTCGAGCAGCTGCTGGCGCAGCTTCTGGATCGTGCCGTCCTGGCTGACGGCCGTCGAGGTCATCGCCTGGGCGGACGACATGCCGAGCTGCTTGCGCATCGCGCTCACGCGGCTCGAGGCCACATGCTGGGCCGCGGTCGCCTGGCGCAGCTCGACTTCGAGCGTCGCCATGCCCTGGACCGAGGCGCGGGCTTCTTCGCTGAGGTCGACCGCGCCGTGGGTGGCCTTGTAGTCACGCAGCGCCTGTTCGGCGGTCGCGAGGTCCAGCTTGGTCTTCTCGAGCTGCGACTTGATGAACTTCGCGGCGCTCGAGGCCTCCAGGCGGTTGGCCTGGCGGTTCTGCTCGACGAAGACCTGGGCCCACACGTCGCTGACCTGGGTCGCGACGATCGGGTCGGTGTGCTGGAACGAAAGCTGCAGGATGTCGGTGCCCTTGATCTGGGTGACCTTGGCGGACACGAGGAACTGCTCGGACGTCATCAGCTCGCCCGAAACCGGGTTGCGCAAGTTGACGCGCTTGATGACCTGCATGACCACAGGCACGCTCTTGAGCAGCTCGGCCTGCGTGTCGAGCGGGCTACCCGTTCGGGACAGGCTCGAAAGCTCGGCCATCTCCGCCATCTGGCTGCCGAGCGCGCTGAGGGTGCTATCGCGCTGCTCGAGCAGCAACTTGGTGCCTGCCTGGTAGATCGGCGGCATCGTGAACGTGATCGCGCCTGTGGCCACGACGACGGACAGGAAGGCCAGAACGACCCACCAGCGCCGCTTCCACAAGATCTGCCAGTATTGCTTGAGTTCCATCGGGTCTCCTCGAACTTGGGCCAATGTTATGATACCCGGTCGTTGCCGACGGCCGGGGGTGCTTCGTAAAAGTTCACGGAGCGTGGACCACCAGGGAAGAAGGGGATCGCGGGCTGGAACCGAGCGAGGGTCCCATCAGGTAGTTCTCGATGCCTGCGGCGATGGCGAACGCGGTCTGGGCCTGGAACTCCGGGTCATCGAGCAGGCGCTCTTCACCGGCGTTCGAGATGAAGCCGCTCTCGAGCAATAGCGACGGCACGCGCGGGTGCCGCAAGACGTATAACTTCTCCTGCTTGGTGCCGCGATCGGGGCGTCGCAGCAGCGTGGCGACGGTCCGGTGGACGGTCTCGGCGAAGATCTGGGAGGCCGGCTCGCGCCAATACGTCTCGAGGCCCGACGCGTCGCCGGTCGTGTGCGAGTTCGCGTGCAGGCTGACGAACAGATCCGCCCGCCAGCGCTCGACCAGCGCGAGGCGCGGGGCGAGGTGCACCTCGGCGTCGGCCCCGCGGGTGAGGATCGCGTTGAGGCCGCGCCGGCTCAGGCTTGAGCGCAGGGCGTGGCCGAGCGCGAGGCAGACTTCCTTCTCGCGCCGGCCGCCCGGCCCGATCGCCCCCGGATCGGCCCCGCCATGGCCCGGGTCGATCACCACCAGCGGGCGATCGGCGCGCGCGCGCGGCTCGACGCGTTCCCACACGAGCGTGACGCCACCCTCCGGATCGCGCGTCTCGTGCAGCTCGTAGTGGCCGTCCTTGAGGTCGATGTCCATCGTCCAGCCGTCGGCGCCCGCCTTCATCTCGGCCCGCTCGAGCAGCTTGCCGCGGGCGGGCAGCAGCCCCTGGTACTTGCCGCGCGGCACGCGCAGCTTCATGCGGTCCGGCGACGCCTGGAAAAGCACGTACTTGAAGTCTTTCGGCCCACCGACGTGCAGCGTGACCTTGTCGTCCTGCTCGCGCGCCCAGATGCCTCGCAGCTCCTGAGACGCCGGCCCACCCACCCCGCCGGCGTCGTCGGTCGCGGCGCGCACCATCGCTGTGAGGGCGGCGTCGTGCTGGCCGGCCCGCGCCACCACGAGCGTCGCCTTGTCGCCGAGCTGCATCACCTGGAACGCCGGGGCGCCTTCGCAGTCGAAGACGAGGCGGATCGCGCCGTTGGCCTGCCGGGCCATGCGCACCTGCTTGATGCCGTCCTTGCCGACCGGGATCGTGCGGCTCAGCGCCGGGTCCGCGAATTCGGCGACCGGCAGGTCCACGACGAAGCGGTGGGGCGCGTTGAGCGCGAACACCTCGGGCACGATCGGCGCCGAAGCCTGCAACACGAGGCCGAAGCCGCGCCAGTCGAGCACCTGGATGATCAAGGGCTCCTTGCCGGCCGCAGGCGCGCGCAGGCCAGCCACCGGCGCGGCGTGCGCGGCGGTGCAGGTGAGCGCGAGCAGCGCGCCGAGGAGCGCGCGGTAGGCGATGGCGAAGGGAGGGGGCGTTTTGGACATAAGTGTAATGCCCGCGTTCGGACGGCGCGGGCCGCGGCCATGGTAGCTCGCGCAGGTCGGCGCGGGCTGTGACGCCCGTCCCCCGATGCGGGCGGGGCGCGACCGATGATCGTTGGGCGTAATGGCCAACTGGGCCGCCCGACCTTGCGCTTACAGTGTGAGTCGGGGCGACAGGCCCGGGAGGTCGGTATGTGGCAGGATTGGCTGTGGACGATGTTGGGGCTCCTGGGGACGCTCCTGTTCGTCACCCTCAACGCCCTGGTCTTCGCGGTGGTTTACGTGAAGGTCATGGGCAATTCGTTCGGCAAGGCGAGCTTCAAGCCCACCAAATCGAACAACGACAACGTGAAGTTCGCGGACGTGCTCGGCGTCGACGAGGCGAAGCGTGAGGCGGAGGAGGTCGTCGACTTCCTGCGCAAGGCCGCCGATCTGCATGCGATCGGCGCCAAGGCACCCAAGGGCGTCCTGCTCGTCGGCCCGCCGGGCACCGGCAAGACGCTGCTCGCCAAGGCGATCGCCAACGAAGCGGGCGTGCCGTTCTTCTCGATTTCGGGCGCGGACTTCAACGAGGTCTTCGTGGGCGTCGGGGCGAGCCGGCTGCGCAAGCTCTATGCCGAGGCGCGCAAGCACAAGACGGCGATCGTCTTCATCGACGAGATCGACGCGCTGGGCCGCAGCCGCGTGAACAACCAGTTCGGCGGCCAGGAGCACAACAACACGCTGAACGCCTTCCTCGTCGAGCTCGACGGCTTCGGCCGCGACGGCTGCACGGTGATCACGATCGGCGCGACCAACTTCGAGGAGTCGCTCGACGCCGCGATGCTGCGGCCCGGCCGCTTCGACCGCAAGGTCTACGTCGGCCTGCCGAGCCTCGAGGGGCGCATGGCGATCCTCGAGCACTACCTCAAGCGCCTCAAGAAAGTCGGGACGCTCGATACGCGGCAGCTCGCCGCAGCCACGCCGATGATGAGCGGCGCCGAGCTCGCGACGCTGGTCAACGAGGCCTCGATCATGGCCGTCCGCGCCAACCGACAGATCGTCACGATGGAAGACTTCACCACGGCGATCGAGCGGATGGGCATCGGCCAGGTGCAGGCCAAGACGATCTCGCCGCACGAGCGCGAGGTGATCGCCTGGCACGAGGCGGGCCACGCGGTCGTCGGCCACTTCTCGAAGTCGGCCAAGCAGCTGCACAAGGTCTCGATCATCCCGACCGGGCGGGCTGCGCTGGGCTTCACCTGGTCGGTCCACCGCGAGGATCGCCACCTCGCGAGCCGCGAGGAGCTGATCGCCGAGATCGCCGTTTTCTACGGCGGCCGGCTCGCCGAGGAGATGGCGTTCGGCGACGGCGCCGTGACGGTGGGCGCGGGCTCCGACCTCAAGCGCGCCACCCAGCTCGCCGAGGCGATGGTCTGGGACTTCGGTTATGCGCCGGGCTTCCCGGGCGCCTACCGCGAGGCGACGCTCTCCGACGCGACCAAGCGCCAGCTCGACGAGGCCGTCTCGTTGCTCCTCGACGAGGCCCGCGCGATCGCGCGCACGATCCTGACCACGCGGGAGAACGAGCTGGCGCGTCTCGCGAAGGCCCTGCTCGAGCACGAAACGCTGGACGGCGCCGAGGTCGACGCGCTCTTCGAGCCGAACCGGCCACAGGCGCCGCGGGTCGAGGAGCTCCAGGACCATGCGGCCTGAGCCCGGGCCGCTGGCGCGCCGGCCCGGGTCCGCGCCGCGGATCCGGGTCACCTGGCTCGAGTCGACCATTCCGGTCGAGGCGCCGCCCCCGGCCGTGCAGGAGGCGCCCGCCGGGCCGGGCTGGGCGCCTTACCTGCTGGGGGGCCTCGCAGGCGCCTTGCTGCTCCTCGCGACCGTCGGCTGGCCCTGGTGGCAGCCGGTGGGCCTGTGGCTCGAGGCGGTCTTCACGGGAACGGCGCCCCGGCCGTAGCCGGGGCGCCGCGAGCGGTTCAGCGCTAGATTTCGAACTCGGACGAGCTGGGCACGCCGATCTTGAGGCCCTTGAGCACGATCCGGTAGATCACGGTCTGGCCCTTGTAGACTTCGCGGAAGGCCGGCAGCATGTTGGCCTTGTTGACGCCGATGATCTCGTGCGTCGCGCCCTTCGGGCTCTTGGCCGACCTGCACTGCACCATCACGAGCTGCATGCCGGCGACGGTGTTCTCGCCCAGGATCTGCTGGCCCGCGGCCGGATCGAGCAGCACGTCGACCAGGGCCTTCGGCTGCGTGTCCTTGATCGTCCAGCCGTTGCGGGTCTTGATCGCTTCGTCGTTGATCGGCTTGCTGACCGAGAACGGCAGGAAGCTCGGCTTGACCTTGAGGTCGGAGCCGCCGGTCCACAGCACCTTGGCGTCCTGGGACTGGCCCTTGCCCTGCGTGATGTGGATCCGGAGCGTCGAGGGCTTCTTGTAGGTCAGCTTGAGGGTCTGGGTCTCTTCGTCCTTGGGGCCCTTCTCGAACGACTCGATCGTCGCCTGGAAGCCCTGGACGCCGTTCTGCGCCTGGGCGATCGCGCCCAACAGGCCCTGCACGTCGCCGCCGCCGGCGGGCATGCCGGGGACCATCTGGCCCGCGGGGCCGGTGGGCATCCCGAGCGGGGTGCTGCCCTGCAAGGGCGAGCGGTTACGGAACTTGTTGCTGGAGCTCGTCGGCGAGCTGCCACAACCGGCCAGGAGGACGGCGGCGACGATACCGGCGGTGAGGAAACGCTTGGTCATAAGGGACGACCTCCAACAACATCGGGGCTTGATACGGATATGTCGCCGGATCGTCGTCAGAGATTCTTATGATCCACCTATCCTACGGTTAGGGGCCGGTTAAACGATCGGATACTGTTAACGGGAGCGGCTGTGGGCGCTGCAACATTTTCCGCCGGTCGAAACGGAGACGGGTCCCACCGCAGTGGGACCCGTCTCCGTTTCGACCGTTGAAGTGGTTAGACGTCGAGCTCGGCGGACGAGGGGGGCTTCACGACCATGTTCTTGAGCGTGAGCTTGTAGATCAGCGTCTGGTTTTTGAACATCATGCGCACGCCCGGAAGGCCCGTTTGGGGGTCGAGGCCGATCACTTCGTTGGTGCAGCCCTTCGGGCTCGCCGGCGAACGGACCTCGAAGACGGCCATAGGACGACCGTCGATGGGCTGCACGCCCTTCGCCACGATCTGCGCGCCCGGGTCGAAGACGACCTTGAAGATCGCGTTGACCTCGGTCTCGCGGATGGTCCAGCCATTTTTCGACTTCACCATGTCGTCGGAAACGCTCTTCTCCACCGACATCGGCAGGAAGCTCGGCTTGATCTTGAGCTGGCCGCCGCCGGTCCACAGGATCTTCGCGCCCTGCGCCTGGCCCGAGGCCTTGATCATCTCGATCTTGAGCGTGCTCGGCTTCTTGTACGCCACCTTCATGGTGGTCGATTCCTGGCCCGAGGGGCCCTTGTCGAAGGTCTCGACCGTCGCCGTGAAGCCCGGGATCTGCTGCTGCGCCTGGCGCAGCGAGGTCAGCATCTGCGCCACCTCGGGCGACTGCGGGCCGCCCTGCATCGGCATCTGGCCGTTCTGGCCCATCAGCTGGCCGCCCTGCATCATCTGGCGGGGCGGCTGCTTCGACTTGCTGCGCTTGGTCGCCGCCGGGTTAGCCCCGCAGCCCGCGAGGATCACGGCGGGTACGAGCAGGGCCGCCGTCAGGCTGGCGAAGGAGCGCTTGGTCATCGGCAGGGGACCTCCGGGACGGTCAGGGGATCGTTGGATCTATATCGGCCCGATCGACCAAGGTCTTCTTATTGGTTGGGAAAGGTTGGGTTAAGGGCGGGGTAAGATGACGTCCCGGGGGATTTTCGTTTGCCGGGCCAAACCGCCCGCGAAGCGGGTATATGACGGACGCCCTGGCCACTATCGTGGCCGAAATTCAGCGCTTCGCGCTATCCAGCCGCCCCGCCCACCCACCCCAACCGGGGAGATCTTGATCCTGCTTCGCTCGTTTGCTCCTGCGCTCACTGTGATGGTCCTCGTCGTGTTCGTCGCCGGTTGCCCGGCTCCGCCGGCGCCCGAGGCCGAGCAACGCCGATCCGTGCGGCCGCCGTCGCTGCCGGCCGAGCGCACCTCGGCCGAGCCCTGGCTCGCGACCTCGCCGACGCCGCGCCCGTCGGGCTTCGTGGCGCCGCCGACGCCGCGAACGAGCCCGGATCCCGACCAGATCGTGAACATCAACCCGGCCTTCGGCACCAACCCCTGCCAGGTCCCTGGGACGGTCGGCACGATGAACATCGACGGCATGCCGATCAAGCCCACCGGGGCGGCGGTCGACGCCGAGGGGCACCTCTGGATCTCGCTCTACGACACCCATGAGGTGATCGAGCTCACGTGGAGCTCGGCCTGTGACTGGTCGGCCGGCCGGCGCGTCGGCGGCACGGCCGGCGAGCTCAACGATCCGCGCGGCCTGGCCTTCGATCCGAGCGGGCGCTGGCTCTACGTGGCCGATTACGCCAACCACCGGGTGCGTCGTATCGACACTTGGGCAACCGAGCCCGTGGTCGAGACCTACGCCGGCGCCGGCATCGGCGGCTTCGCCGACGGCCCGGCGGCCGACGCCTGGTTCTGGCACCCGGCCGGCGTCGCGGTCGATCAGGGCGGCGCGGTCTACGTCGCCGACAGCTACAACCACCGCATCCGCAAGATCGCAGCGACCAGCGGCGGCGGCCTGCGCGTCACCACGGTGCTCGGCGGCGAGACGGGCAGTGGCCCCGACCAGTTCGCCAAGCCGGCCGGCGTGGCCGTCCAGCTGCCGACCCGGAACCCGAACGCGTCGCCGATCCCGTCGCCGTCGGTGATCCCGGGCGAGATCGCGCCGTCGACCGAGGTTCGGCCCGTGATCTTCGTGGCCGACACCCAGAACCATCGCATCGTGCGCTTCGCGCCGCCCGCCCCTGCAGCCAGCCCGTCCGGTGGCAGCGTTGGCGGGACCGGCGGCAGCACCTCGGTCATCGGCGTGCCGGGCAGCCAGTGGGAGGCCACCGTGATCGCGGGCGCCGCCGGCGAGAAGGCCTACGTGGACGGCCCCGCGGCCGAGGCGCGGCTCGCGGGGCCGACCGGCCTGCTCTACGAGGGCGGCGCGCTCTGGATCGCGGACACCGGCAACCATGCGGTGCGCCGCATCGGCAGCGCGCTCGCGCCGTCGCCCACGATCATGACCTTCGTGGGCACCGGCGGCAGCGGCGACCAGGACGGCGCGCTCGCGGCCGCCACCTTCCGATTCCCCCAGGCCCTCGCCCGGGGCCGTCGCGGCGAGCTCCTCGTCGCCGACACCGACAATGGGCGCGTGCGGATCGTGCGCGGCAACCAGGAGGCCCGATGACCCAATCCGCCACGCCGGCCGCCGAAACGATGCTCGGTCCCTATCGCCTGCACCACGAGCTGGGCGAGGGGGCGTTCGCCAAGGCCTATTTGGCCAGCGCCCCGGCCGACCAGCGGCTGGTGGTGCTGAAAGTGGCGCACCGGTACGACCCGATGGTGGAGGCGAGCTTCCGCCAGGAGTACCTGTTCGCCTCGCGCCTGCGCCACCCGCACCTCGGCGAGACGCTCGATCATGGCGTCACGCAGGTGGGCCGCCCGTACCTCGTGATGGCGTTCCACCAGGGCGCGCCGCTCGCCGCGAAGGCCTCGCCGCTGCCGGAGGCCGAGGTCGCGCGCCTGGGCGCGCAGCTCGCGCGCGGCCTCGCCGCGATCCATGCAGAAGGGCTTGTCCACCGCGACGTGACGCCCGGCAACGTGCTGGTCGACCCCACCGGCCACGCGCGGCTCGTCGATTTCGGCATGCTCGCGCCGGCGCCGTCGCCGGCCCGCAGCGAGGGCACGCCGCTCTACATGGCGCCCGAGGTGCTGCGCGGGGAGCCGGCCGACGGCCGGGCGGATCTCTACTCGCTCGGCGCCGTCCTGTACAGGCTCGCCGCCGGCCGCGCGCCGTTCGAGGAGCGTCCAGCCGACAAGCTGCTCACCGCCGTGCTCGACGAGGCGCCGGAGTCGCTCGCCACGCTTGCCCCGCACCTCTCGACGGCGTTCAGCGGCCTCGTGATGCGCCTGCTCGCGAAGGAACCGGGCGATCGCCCCGAGAGCGCGCGGGAGGTCGCGAGCCGGCTCGCCCGCCTGGCCGGCGAGGGCGCCGCCTTCGCCGTGGGCGAGGGCGCCTTCCTGCCGCCGACCGCCTGGAGCGAGTGGGCCGAGGCCGAGCCGGCCGAGACCGTGATCGCCTTCGTCGGCGAGCCGGGCATCGGTCGCAGCCGCTGCCTGCGCGAGGCCTTCGCGCACCTGCGCAGGCAAGGCAAGCCGGCCGTGCTGCTGGCCGGCGAGGAGGGCGACGGCCCCTATGGCCTGCTCGAGCGCCTCTGGCGCTGGGCCGCCGCCAACGAGCCGGAGGCCGTCGCGAGCATCCCCGCGCCGCTGCGCGCCGTGATCGCCTCGCTCTGGCCGTGGGCCTATCCCGACGTGCGGCCCGCCGACGACCCGCAGCGCCTCTCGCGCGTGCTGCCGCAGGTGCTCGCGCAGCTGCTGCGCAAGGCGGGCGGCGGCGGGCGGCTCGCCGTGCTGATCGACGACTGGGATCTCGCCGACGCGGCGAGCCGCGGCGTGCTCGCGGGCGGCTGGCCCACGGTGCTGCGCGAGTGCCACTGGCTGCTCGCCTCGACCGAGCCGGTCAAGGGCGCCGAGACGCAAGCGCTCACGGGCTTCGACGCCCGGCGGGCGGCTGCCTGGGTCGGCTCGGTCGTCGAGTCGGCAGACGCGGCTGCGCTCGCCAAGCGGCTCTATGACACCTCCCAGGGCAACCCGGGCTGGATGGCCCAGGCGATCGGCCACCTCGCGGCGAGCGGCGCGCTCGGCCGGGACGACGGCGCGGCGATCGCGATCCCCTCGACGGTCGGATCGATGCTGGAGGCCACCTGGGGTCGCCTGAACCACGACCAGCGCCTGCTCGCCGAGGCCCTCGCGGTCTACGGCGCGCCCTTCGTGCAGGACGACCTCCAGCCGCTCGCCGGCCAGCTGCCGACGACCTGGCCGCTGGAGCTAGGCGGGCTGGTCGCCCGCGGCTTGCTCGGCCTGGCGGGCGGTCGCTTCCGCTTCGCCCACGGCTGGTGGGCGGCCTGGATCCGCGAGCGGCTCGCGCCGGCGCGCCGGGCGAAGCTCTCGAGCGAGCTGGCCCGCGCGCTGGAGGCCGAGCACGACCTGACCGGCCCCGAGCCCGATGGCGATCCCGCGCTGCTGCACCGCATCGCGACCCTCCACGCCGAGGGCGAGTCGCCCGAGGCGCTGGTGAAGTGGGCGCTGGCGGCGGGCCGGGCGGCCGCGCGCATCTGGGCCAACGATCTCGCGCTCGCGCACTTCGGCGCGGGCCTCATGGCGATCGGCGCGCACGCGGAGCCCTGGCGGTTCCGCGCGGCCGGCTACGCGATGCGCGTGGTCCAGGCGGACGTGCGCCGCGTCGTCGGCGACCTCGGCCCCGCCGCCGAGGCCTACGAGGCCGCGCTCGCCGACGCGCCCACCACGCTCGATCGCGCGCACATCCTGGTCTCGCTCGGCAAGACGCGCCAGGCGATGAACCGCCTGACCGAGGCGCGCGAGGCGATCGAAGAGGCGATCGTGCTGCTCGCGCCCCTCCATGACGATCCCGCGGCGATCCGCGAGCGCCTGCGCGGGCTCACGACGCTCGGCCGCGTGCGCTTCTACGCGGGCGATCGCGCCGCCAGCACGGCCGCCTACGACGAGGTGCTCGCGATCGCCCGCGAGCACGACCTGTCAGGCTTCGCCGCCGAGGCGCTGTCCTTCCTCGGCACCCTGCTCGCGGGCGCCGCCGAGACCGCCGACATCGGCCTCGCGCACCTCGGCGAGGCGCTCGGGCTGCGCGAGGCCGACGCCGATCCGCTCGGTCGGCTCGACACGCACATGCTGATCGGCAACGCGTTCATGGGGCTCGGCCGCTTCAAGGAAGCGCGCGAGCACTTCGAGGCCAACCGGGCGCTCGCCGCCGAGATCGGCTACCGCCAGGAAGAGGGGCTCGCGCTGCTCAACCTGGCCCTTTGCGACGCCGAACAGGGTCGCTGGCGCGACGCGCTCGGGCGGCTCGAGCTGGCCGCCGACGTCGCGCACGCGACCGGCTACGGCTTCCTGCTGGGCTTCGTGCGGTACGTCGAGAGCGTCGCGCGGCTGCACCTCGGCGACGCGCCGGGGATGGAAGCCGCGCTCGCGGAGGCGCGCGAGCGCGAGGCCGCGCTCGGCAGCGGTTACCTGCGCCAGTACGGCCTGGCTTACGAGGCCGAGCGCCACCTGTTCCTGGGCGCCTTCGAGTCGGCCAGGCGGGCGGCGGAGCTTGCCGTGGCGGCGATCGAGAAGGCCGGCGGCGGCGAGCTCCTGCTCAAGGCGCGGCTCTTGCTCGCCGAGGCCCACGTGATGGGCGGCGAGCTCGCGGAGGCCGAGCGCGAGCTCGCCGCCGTCGACGCGCTGATCGCGGCCTCCGGCGCCGCGGCGCCGCGCGCCCAGGCCGGGCGCGTGGCCGGCTGGCTCGCCTTCCGGCGCGAGCAGCTCGAAGACGCCCGCGCATGCTGGACCGAGGCGCTCGCGCTCGCGCGCACCGAGGAGCTCGACGGCCTGGAGGCCGACCTGCTGCTGGCCTTGCACCTCGTCGATCGCCGCGCGCCGGTGGACCAGGGCCCGGCCGACCTCGTCCGCGCCTACGCGCTCGCCGAGCGCCTGCGCACGCCAGCCCCGCTCGCCCTGGCCTGCCTCGGCCTCGCGGTCGAGCACCTCGCGGCCGGCGAGGAGCTGCTCGCGGAGCGGCTTTCGCGCCGCGGACACGATCTGCTCGCGCGCTTCACCCAGGCCTTCCCCAGCGCCGGCGCGCGCGCGAACTTCCTCGCCCACCCCGCGCGCACGCCTTTCTGCGAGATGCGCGAGATCGAGGAGGCCCACCGCCACGTGCAGCGGGGCCGCCGCCTCGAGATGCTGCTCGAGCTGACGCGGGCGCTCGGCGCTTCGCGCCACCCCGAAGGCGTGCTCGAGCGCGTACGCGCCTTCACCCGCGAGGTGACGCAGGCCGAGCGCGTGCTGGTCCTGCTCGCGACCCCGAGCGGCGACCTGCGCCCGTGGGGCACGGAAAGCGAGGAGGCCTACAGCAAGTCGATCGTGGCGCGCGTGGTCGCCCAGCGTGCGCCCGAGTGCGTGCTCGACACGCGCGAGAGCGACGCGTTCAAGACCCAGGCGAGCATCGTGGACCTGCAGGTGCGCTCGGTGATGTGCGTGCCGCTGCTGGTCGAGCAGGCCTTGCATGGCGTGTTGTACGTGGACAGCCGGGTCGCGCTGGGGGCCTTCGGGCCCGAGGATTTGCGCATGATGGAGGCGATCGCCGCCCAGGCCGCCGTGGCCCTCGACAGCGCCCGGCTCTTCCAGGCCATGCGCCTGCAGACCGAGCAGCTCAAGAGCCACGTGCGGCTGCTCGAGGAGAAGGACACCAAGCTGGCCGCGCTCGCCGATTACGATGCCGCGCGCACGGCCGCCTTCGAGGCCGAGAGCCACGACCTGCGCGCGCCGCTGGCGGCCATCATGGCGTCCTGCCAGGGGCTGCTCAAGGGGATGGAAGGCGAGCTCAGCGAGCCGCAAGGCGAGATGGTGGACGGCGTGCTGCTCAACGCCCGCATGCTGACCCGCAAGATCGACGGCATCCTCGACGCCGCCGGGGTCCAGGCCGGCAAGCTCACGCTGCGCCTGCAGGACCTCGACCTCGAGCGGATCGCCGACGAGATCGTGCGCGGCCTGCAGCCCTCGGCCGAGGCCAAGGGGCTGGTCGTCCGCCTCGACCGCGAGGCCTTCCGCACGGTGCCGAAGGTGCGCGCCGACGAGCGACGGGTCGGCCAGATGCTGCAGAACCTGGTCGACAACGCGATCAAATACACCGACCGCGGCGAGGTGACGGTCACGGCCATCGCCAATGACGGCATCCGCCTGGTCGTGGCCGACGCGGGCCCCGGCTTCCCGCCCGAACGCCTCGCCTCGCCCTTCGAGCGCTACGGCGCGCGGACCGTGCGGGTGCCTGGCAGCGGCGTGGGGCTGTGGCGCGTGAAGGCGCTGATGGACCAGCACGGCGGGGAAGTGGTGATCGACAGCGCCGCGGGGCGCGGCACGCGCATCGCGCTGGTGTTCCCGGTCTGGCCGGAGACGCCGGGGGACTGAGGCACCTCCCGGGAGCGCGGGAAGGGCGTCAGAGCTTGAGCAGCTCGTCGACGTTCTCGATGATCTCGTCGAGATCCGCGGGCTTCTGCAAGAATCGGATCCGCGGCCCTGCGAGCTCCTCCACCCGGTCCAGGTCCCGCCCCGAGATGAACAGGATCGGCAGGTCCACCGCCCGGCCGATCTCGTCGCCCGTCACGAGCGGCAGCGCCACGTCGAGCACCAACATGTCGGGCTTGAACACGCCGATCAGCATCAGCGCGTCCTCGCCGTTGCGGGCGGTCTGCACGTCATGCCCGGCCTGGCTGAGGAACTTCGCGACGACCTGCAAGAAGTGCTTGTCGTCGTCTGCCATCACGATCTTGGCCATGCGCTAGCCCTCCTTGGCCACGTCGGCGGCCCCGATCCCGAGCGTCCGGAACACCGCTGTCCGCAGCGGGCCGTCTTTCAGCTTCATCTGGCCATTCGCGACCGCGAACAAGGTGTCGGCATCCACGCCGGCACGCTCGGCGAGGTCGGCCACGCGCAGGCCGGCCGCGTGCAGCGCGCGCAACATGGCGCGCACCTCGGGCTGGTACTGGCTGATCGGGGGCAGGTAGGTGAGCTGATCGTCGAGCTCGGGATCGGGCGGCAGGCCCACGCTGTCGAACGACCGGGCGAGGAAGCGCTTGAGCAGCCGCTCGCCGAAGTCTTCCTCGGCGGCGTCGCGGTGCGCCATCACGCGCTCGATCTTGCCGAGCAGGTGCTTGAAGACGCCGGTGTCGGTCGGGTCGAGCGCGAGCTCGGCGGCCGCGAGCAGGCGGTCCTTCCAGTCGGCGAGCGGCAGGTACTCGGAGAACAGGAACGGATCCGCCTCGGCGGCCTGCGCGAAGAGCTCGATCGTGCGAGGCTCCTTGGGGAAGGGCGAGCCGCCACGCAGGATCAGCTGGAGGTGCCCCTCGCTGTACTGCGGCACGATGCGCCGGATCCACTCGTGCTGGGTGACGCCATGCGCCTTGAGGTGCGAGGTGAGCCTGCGCGTGGATTCGGGCAACACCTGTAATTGATGGCGGTATTCCGGGAACTGCAGCGGGTCGAGGCCGAGCGCCTGGGCCATCGCATGCAGCGTGTCGCGGCCACGCGGGAACGCCACCTTGCCGAGCAGGATGCGCGAGACGTGGTCCTTCGACAGCCCGGTGCGCTCCGCGAGCTCCTGCTGCCGCATGCCGCGGCCCTTCAGGGCATCGCGGACCATGGCCACCGACTGGCTCGCCTCCGGATCGATCTGGCCTCGGCGCCCCACGGTCAGCCTCGCGACAGCATGAGGACGTAGTAGGTGGACAGGTCGATGACCACCAGCGCCATCAAGAGGTGGAGCCCCCGCGGGCCGAGCGACGAGTAGACGCCGAGCGGGCCGCGCGACAAAGACTCCTTGAACGGACGCTTCTCGATGCCCATGGAGGCGCCCATCGCGCCCACGAAGAGGGCGATGATCTGGAGGAACAACGGCGCCCTGAAGATCATCATCAGGCACATGCCGAGGAAGCCGCCCCAGATCAGCTGCGGCGTCGAATAGACGTAATGGACGCCCAGCTTGTGGGTCCACCAGCCGGAGAACTGCCCGACCGCGAAGAAGAACAGCATCATGACGCCGCAGATGACCGCCCCGACGCCGACGCCGCCCTGGAGGTAGGTTGCGTAGCCGGCGGCGGCCACCATCGTGAGGCCCGAGACGGCCAGGCCGGGCGAGAAGGGTTTGAAGATGATCATCAAGAGCCCGACGAGGGCGAGAAAGCTCGCGCCTGCCCCGATATAGGGCGGCAGGAACATCAAGGCGAAAGGGGGCAGCTGCATGCTGGCGGCCGCTACGCTAGAAGTTCTTGAGCTTCCCGTGGAGTTTGAGGAGCTCCTTGAACGCCTTGATGATCACCTGGAAGTTGGCGCCGGTCGCCTGGCCACCGAGGCGCGGGTAGTGAGTCACGGGCACCTCCACCCACTTGGTGCCGCGGCGCTTGAGCTTCACGAGCATCTCGGTGTTGATCATCGCCCCTTCGCTCTCGGGCAACGCCATCATCAGCTTGTCGCGCTTGAAGATCTTGAAGGCGCAGTCGATGTCGCGCACGCCGAGGCCGAAGAGGAGGTTGACGAGCGTCTTCCAGCCGAAGGCGTTGAACTTGCGGCCCAGGTGGTCCTGGCGGTGCTCGCGGTAGCCGAGCACCACGTCGACGCTGCCGAGGTGCGGGATCAGCTTGTCGAGCTCGCGGATGTCGAACTGGTTGTCCGAGTCCATGAAGAAGACGTACTCCTTCTTGGCGTTCGCGAAGCCGGTCTGGAGCGCGCCGCCGTAGCCCTTGTTGGGCTGGTGGACCGGCACGATCTTGGGGTTCTCGGCGTGGAGCTTGTCGAGGAGCTCGCCTGTGCGGTCCTTCGAGCCGTCGTTGACGATCACGACCTCGTAATCGGGACAGACCGTTTCGAGGTACGCCGCGCAGTTGCGGGCGACCGTCTCGATGATGTCCTCCTCGTTGTAGGCGGGCATCACGATCGAAACGCTGGGCAGCACGAAGCCGGTGGACGCCGCCGACGACGGGCGGTCCAACTGCGTGTTCATGGCAGTATCCTCTGGGGAAGCCCCCGCGGGGGTGAAATCGGGCGTCATAAAGTGCCCGTCATTCTACCAGATCACCAAGCCCCTCGCTGTGACGTCGGTCATTATGTCAAGAGCGGCGAGATGGGCTGGGGCTCAGAGTCCGAGGCGCTTCGCGGCGGCCGACCAGGCGTTCGGATCGAAGCCCTGGCTGACCCGCCAGGCCAGCTTCTTCAGGCGGCCGACGGCGCCTTCGAGGCCCTTGAACTCGCTCAGCAAGGAACCGGTGGGCACGTCGACCTTCTTCACTTCACCAGTGGCGGTGGCCAGGGCGGTGATCAGCGGGTGCATGCCGGTGTCGTAGGTTGCCTGCTCCTTCGCGACCCACGCGCGGGGCTTCGCGGTCATCTGCTCCAGCTCGGCCTCGAGCTTGGCGATCTGGCTCTGCACCCGGTCGACCCAGGCCTGGGCCTGGCCCTTGCGCTCCGGCGCGGCCGTCGCCAGCGCACGCTGCGCTTCGGCGAGGTCCTTGCGCGCGGCACCGAGCGGGCCGCCGAGGGTGCCCTTCGAGCGCTCCAGATCCTGCATCACCGCCTCGAGCGAGGGGTAGAGCTTGGCGTGGCCCTGGGCCTTCGCGGCCGTCGCGCCGGCCTCCGCCTGCACGGGCTTCACGCGCATCTGCCGGTTGGCCGAGACCTGCTCCTCGACGCGGTTCATGTAGCCCTGGTAGACCTTGGCCTCGTCGAAAGCGGGCTTGCTCTTGATCAGCTTGTCGGCGCGCAGCACGGCGCCGTCGTGGAACACCTGGCGCGCCCGGGCGCCGAGCGCGGCGTTTTCGCCGGTGCCCGCGAACTTCTCGGCCGCGAGGGCGAGGTTCTTGAGCACATGCGCGTCGCCGCGGGCCTCGGCCTTTTCGACAGCGGCGAGGAACTTCGCGGAGTTCGGCTTGAATGTCTTGATGCGATCGATGGCGAACTTGCGGACGTTCTGGCCCAGGCGATCGGCGACGGACATCGGGGGTTCCTCTCACGTAGCTGTCCGCGGAAGGGGCGGACCGATGGGAGAGTTGTCGGGCGGCGGCGGCCGGGATTCGGTTATGGCAAGGGAAATAACACCCAATTAACAGGTAAAGATCTTCAGGCCAGGTGGCTCGCCACGTCGCCAAAAAACGGCATGCGCCGCCGCCAGTCATCCAGCAGGTCGGCCAGGGTGGTCGCCAGCGGAATCTCCGCCGCCCACCCCGTCGCCGCCTGCAGCGCGGCCGGCTCCCCCACCAGCTCCGGCACGTCCGACGGTCGCATCAGCCCGGCGTCCGGCTCCACGTCGATGCCGACCTTCGCATGGGCGAGCAGCCCGTCGAGAATCGCCTGGATCGCCACGGCCTCGCCGCGGCACACGTTGTACGCCCGGCCCGGCTCGCCGTGCTCGGCCAGCGCGAGATACGCCCGCACCACGTCGCGGACGTCCAGGAAGTCTCGCCGCGCCTCGAGGTTGCCGACGCGGATCACGGCCGCCTGACGCCCCGACTCGATCATGGCGATCTGCCGCGCGAAAGCGCCGGGCGCGAAGCGCGCGCTCTGGCCGGGGCCCGTGTGGTTGAACGGCCGGGCCACCACCACCGCGAGCCCGTAGGCCCGCGCGAAGGCCGCCGCCACCTGCTCGGCCGCGGCCTTGCTCGCGGCGTACGGGTTGGCCGGCGCCGGCGCGAGGTCCTCGGCGAGCCGGCCCCCGCGGGGGCCGTAGACCTCGGCGGAGGAGACCAGCAGCGTGCGCGCGGTGGGCGCGTGGCGGCGCAGCGCGTCGAGCAGGCGCAGCGTGCCGAGCGCGTTGATCTCGAAGGTCGTCCCCGGGTCCTCGAGCGAGGCCGCGACCGAGGCCTGGGCGGCCAGGTGGAACACGCGCGCGGGCTTCACCTCGGCCACCAACGCGTCGACCGCTGCCGCGTCGCGCACGTCGCCGGGCCGCCAGGTCACGGCGGGGGCCCCCTCCCGCCGCTTCGCGGCGGCCCCGCCTTCAAGGACTGGCACGGGGTCGGCGGGCGGCTCGCCGAGGGCCGTGATCGGCCCCCAGCCTCGCTCCGCGATCGCCGCCAGCAGCCACGGTCCGACGAAGCCCGAGGCCCCTGTGACTAGTACGGAGCCGGGCATCGGGTCGCTAGGCCTTGCCGCGGGCCATCAGCGCGCCTGTGAGCTGGAGCAGGCCGAAGAAGCCCGCCAGGACGAGCCAGACCCAGAAGCCGCGCGACTCGCTGCGGGCCTTGGTCGTGGCCGTGCTCACGATCTCGCTCCAGGGCCGGTCGGTCAGGATCGAGATGCTCCGCGGCAGCGGGTCGAGGACGTAGAACTCGCCTTCCTTCGTGACGATGCCCGACACGTGGATGGTGGTGCCACACGCGATGCTGCGGCGCTCCTCGGTATCCTCGAACGGCGCGCCACCCTTGAGCGGCGTGGTTTCGTTCGTGGGAATCTTCTTGGTGGTGACGGGGCCGGCCGGCAGGACCGTGAAGCCCTCCTCGTCGCTGCGCAGCTTGGAATCCGGCGCGCCGAGGGTGAACTTCACGACGTCCTGCTCGGTGCCGTACTCGACGGTCGTCAGGTAGTCGCTCTCCTCGCCCTCGACCTCGTCCTCGCCGTAGCTCTTCACGCGCGTGGCGAGCTGGCCCTCGGCGTCCGGATCGTTCATGGGCTCGGCGCAGAAGGCCTGGTCATGCACCACCACCGGCACGTTCAGCCAGGCGTCCGGCTCCTTGAGCACGTCTGCCGCCGTGACGACCTTGAGCTCCTGCAGGGCCATCGCCGTCATCGATTTGGCGTTGGACTTGAGGCCGGACGACGTCGTGAAGGCCCACAGCGCGATCGCCACCAGCGAAAGCACCCACCAGCCGCCGCCCGCCGGGCGCGCAGAACCGGAGCTGGCCCAGGCCATGCGCACGGGGACCAGTACGATGCTCACAAAGAGGCCGAGGGCGGCGAGCACAGCGAGGATGTAGGTGGGGGTCATGCGTCCTCCGGCCGGGGGGCGGGCGCCATTGTACCAGACGAGGGGCCTTTAACCTCGACTCGCCTCGAACAAGGGCAGCTGCGACCCGCCGATTTCCTCGCTCGCGAGCGTCTTGCGCAGGCTGGCGGCCAGTTTGTTGTTCTTCTCCAGCGCGTTCAGCACCTGCTTGGCGCGCGCGACCACCTTCGGCGGCAGGCCGGCCAGCCGGGCCACCTCGATGCCATAGGAGCGGTCGGCCCCGCCCGGCACCACGCGGTGCATGAAGATCACCTCGTCCTCGGTCTCTTCCACCAGCACGCGGTAGTTCCGCACGCCGGCGTGGTGCAGCGCGAGGCCGGTCATCTCGTGGTAATGCGTCGCGAAGATCGTGCGGGCGCGCACGTCCTGGGCCAGGTGCTCGGCGACCGCCCAGGCGATCGAGAGGCCGTCGAGCGTGCTCGTGCCGCGCCCGATCTCGTCGAGCACGATGAAGGAGCGCTCGGTGGCGTGGTGCAGGATGTTCGCCGTCTCGTTCATCTCCACCATGAAGGTGGACTGGCCGGTGGCGAGGTCGTCCACCGCGCCGATGCGCGTGAAGATGCGGTCCACCAGGCCCACATGGGCGCTCTGCGCCGGGACGAAGGAGCCCATCTGCGCCAGGATGATGATGTGTCCAAGCTGGCGCATCCACGTGCTCTTGCCCGACATGTTCGGCCCGGTCAGCACGATGAGTTGATCTGCGTCTGTGTCCAACAAGGCGTCGTTGGGCACGAAGGCGCCGGTCGGCAGCATCGCCTCGACCACCGGGTGGCGGCCCTCGTTGATCGCGAGCCGCGTGTCGTCCGCGATCGAAGGCCGGACGTAGCCCCGCGCCACCGCCACCTCGGCCAGCGCGACCAGCGCATCGAGCTCCGCGAGCCGGCCGCCCGCGGCCTGCAGCTCGGGCACGAGCATGGCGGCCTTCTCGCGCAGCTGCACGAAGAGCTCGTATTCCAGGGCGTGCAGCCGGTCTTCACCTTGCAAGATCGCGGTCTCGCGCTCTTTCAGCTCCGGCGTGATGAAGCGCTCGCAGTTCACGAGCGTCTGCTTGCGGTGGTACTCCGCCGGCACCAGGTGCCGGTTCGCATGCGTCACCTCGATGTAGTAACCGAAAGCCCTGGTGAAGCCCACCTTGAGGCTCTTGACACCCGTGCGGGCCTTCTCGGCGGCCTCGAACTCGGCGAGCCAGTCGTGGTTGTCGCCGAGCAGCGCGCGCAAGGCGTCGACCTCCTGCGACCAGCCCTCGCGGATCAGGCCGCCTTCGGTGACGGCGATCGGCGGGGCCTCGACGAGGGTGTCGAGGATGTCGCCCGCGAGCGCCACGAGCTCGCCGGGCGCCGGGTGCAGGGCGGCCAACAGCGCGGGACGCCGGCCGGCCACCAGGGCCGCGACGTGCGGGAGCATGAGCAAGGAATCGCAGAGCGCCACCAGGTCGCGGCCGTTGGCGGTGCCGGCGGCCACGCGGCCGGCCAGGCGCTCGATGTCGCGCACGCCGTCGAGGCGATCGCCCAGGGCGCGCAGCAGGGCGGCGTCTTCCACGAGCTCCTCCACGGCGTCGAGGCGATCGGCGATCGCCAGCCCGTCGAGCAGCGGTGCCAGCAGCCAGCCGCGCAGCTTGCGCCCGCCCATCGCCGTCTTCGTGCGATCGATCAGCGCGAGCAGCGAGCCCTTGAAGCTGCCGTCGCGCGACGTGGCCGTGAGCTCGAGGTGCTTGCGCGTCGCGCCGTCGAGCACGAGGCAGCGCGCGTCCCGGTAGGTGCGCAGGCGCGCGAAGAGGGGCAGCTGGGCCTTCTGCGTCTCGCGCAGGTAGCCCACGATCGCGCCCGCGGCCCGGATGGCCAGCGGCAGGTTCGCGCAGCCGAAGCCCTCGAGGCTCGCGACGCCGAACTGTTGATGCAGCGCGCGGCGCGCGGGCTCGAGCTCGAAGCCCGCCGGCGGGCGGGGCGTCACCTGGATCTCGTCCGGCAGCGCGCTTTGCCACTCCGGGCCGAGGTCGGCCGGCGCGAGCCGCTTGTCGGGCGCTGGCACCCAGCCCAGGCGGGCCGCATCGAGCGGCAGGATGCACTCCGCCACGCCGAGCCGGTCCAGCTCGTGGCGCGTGCGCGCCGCGTCCGCGAGCTCGGTGACCGAGAACTCGCCGGTCGAGGCGTCGCAGTAGGCCAGGCCGAAGCCCTTCGGCCCCTTCACGACGGCCGCGAGGAAGTTGTTCTGCTTCTCGCGCAGCATGCTCGCCTCGAGCACGGTGCCGGGCGTGACCACGCGGACGACCTCGCGGCGCACCAGGCCCTTGGCGAGGGCGGGATCTTCCATCTGCTCGCAGATGGCCACGCGGAAGCCCTTGGCGATCAGCTTCGGCAGGTAGTTGTCGAGCGCATGGTGCGGCACGCCGGCCATCGGGATGCGCTCGCCGTCCTTGCCGCCGTCGCGGCTGGTGAGCGTGAGCTCGAGCTCGCGCGCGGCGATCTTGGCGTCTTCGAAGAACGTCTCGTAGAAGTCGCCCATGCGGTAGAGCAGCAATACGTCGGGGTACTGCTCCTTCACGGCGAGGAACTGGGTCATCATCGGGGAGTAGCCTGGCTTCTTGGACATTCGGACATTATAGCGCCCCCGCCGGCGGAGCGGGGCGCGGAGCCTCGCTTGGCGGGTATTATGTCACCCGATGATTGGGGGACCGCCGTCCGGGGGAAAGTACAACCATGCGACCTTTCCTCCCGACCCTCGCGTTCCTGGTTGGCGTCGCCTGCGCGTCGCCCGCGCGGGCCCAGGCGCTCGACCCGGACTTCCCGTTCTCGACCGGCCCGGCGCCGGCCCGGGCCGAGGCCATCAATCTTCCCTACACGCCCACGATCCAGGCCTACTTCCCGGCCGAGGTGGAAGAGGCCCAGCGCACCCGCCTGCTCGGCTTCCTCAGTCAGCACCTGGTGATGCTGCCGCCGGCGCACCGTGCGCTGCTGCATCAGGTCGTCTTCGACCCGGGCGGCTACCCGCGCGCTCAAGCGGCCGCGGCCCGCTTCAAGACGGCCAAGTTCACGGCCACGGCGATCGCCCTCCCCCAGTCGATCGTCTTCTACCGCAACCCGCCGTCGCCGGACTGGACCGTGACGCGCGGGGTGGTGTTCCACGAGATGGGCCACGTCCTCGCGATGGCGAAGTTCGGCGCCTCGGCGCCGCCAGCCGCCTGGACCGAGGCCGCCAGGTCGGACGGCATGTTCTTCACGCAATACAGCCGGAACGCCTTCAACACCACGGGCACGCTCGTGGAGGACTTCGCGGACGCGTACGCCAACTTCGTGGGCGCGCGGTACTTCGGCGGCGAGGACCTCACCGCCTTCCAGGCCACCTACCCGGCCCGCTACAGGCTGCTCGAGTCTTACGCCTATTAAGTAGGCCGACGTCGAAAGCCGACCAGGCGCCCGCGGGCGCCTACTTCTTGGCGCGCTTCTGGTAGGCCAGGGCTTCCTGCACCTGGCTGGGGCGCACGTAGTTCATCTCGACCAGGATCTCGCCGAGCCACATGTAGCGGCCCTTGCGCGCCAATTCCTGCTGCCGCTGGAGGGCGGCCTCGAGCTGGACCTGGGTGATGTGGCCCTTCGCGATCATATACTCGCCGAACTTGAAGTTGCCGGTCAGGCGCTGGGCGGCCTGCTGGTCGATGCTGTCGAAGCTGACCATGCCTTCGTCCTGGAGCTCCTTCACGGACTTGAGCAGGCGCTCGCCCATGATCTGGATCTCGTCGCCGATCTGGTAAAGGTTCAGCTCGCCGTTGCACTTGAGCAGCACGCGCCACTTGTCGCCCTCGACGTTCACGCCGCGCGCGAAGTTGGCCTGCAGGCTCTTCACAGTGCCCTTGCCCTTGTCGGTCAGGTGCGGGATCTTCGCGAGCGGGCCGATCTTCGGGCCGACCTGGGTGGTGCGCTGCATGCCGGGACCCGCGGGGTGGGCGCCGGGGCGGACCATGCCGCCGCCCGGCGTGCCGTTGCCGACTGCCGGGGCGCCGGGGCCGCTCGGGCGCGGCGGCGCGGCGGGCGAAGGGCCGCCGCCGGCGGCGACCGGGCGGCGCAGCGCCATCATCGCGCGGAAGATGCTCGCGTTGTCCGGGAAGTTCATGATGTCCGGGCTGCGCACCATCGAGGTGGTCTGCGTGCCCGAGATGTCGCGGACGGTGAAGGTGCCCTGGTTCCAGGTCACCATGTCCTTGAGCGCGTCCATTCCCTTGTTGGGCGGCAACGCCGCGCCGACGATTTTCCCTTGCAGTACGGTGATCTGGCCTGTCGAAGCGCCTTCCAGGGTGACGATGACGTCGGCGCGGATCGATTCGAGGATCCGTACCAACATCTCGGGCCGGAATCGGCCCAGGTCACCTGAGAGTATGATCTTCGACATCGGGCTCTCCTGACACCTGTCGGGAAGGTGTTAAGCCGCGGGACAGGGGCGTCATGAACCCTATACCCGAGCACGACTCATTGTATTACAACGGCGGGCATAGCGCCCATGCGGATCCGGACCGCCTCGGCGAATCATACCAGCGGCCGATAGCCCCTCGCTGTAACGTCGCGCACTTCAGGCCTTATCTATCGCGGCTGGAAGGCGTTCTGCGGCTTGCAACGGCCTTCCAGCCGCCCCGCCCACCCACCCCACCATGGGAAGTTTAGATCCTGCTTCGCTCGGGCCCTCTTTCATTCAGCGTCCATAGCCTGCCCGACTTCCAACCTACAGGGCGGGCAGAGGCGCGCGACGCCCATCGGGTCCATCCCGCGTGGCGCGCTGGGCGCTTCTGCGAGCTCTGCGTCGGTGCGTGCCCGCATGTAAGGCCGATCGGCGGCGTCGTGCAGCACGCCGCAGCGCTGGCAGGGGATCCAGCCCACGTCGCGCAGGCGCTTGCGCCGTGCCGCCTGGGCCGTGAGCACCTCGGTCATCCGCGCGGCGAGCTTCGGGTCGCCGATTTCGGCCACCTGGCGGGCGATCGCCTCGCGCTCCGCCTCATCCAGCGTCGGCTGTTGCCGCGTTTCCCGCGTGGTCAGCTTCACCGCCACGAGGTCGAGCGGGTTGGCCGTCGGGTCGTCGTCAGCCTTGAGCTCCGCGACCCGCCAGCGCAGATCCTGGATCACGCCGGGTCCCACGCGCGCGGCCAGGCCATCGAGGTAGCGCGACTTGAGCAAGTTCAGTTGGTTCGCCCAGGCCGAGGAGGCGACCGCCACGAGCATCGTGCCGCGGTTCACATGCAGCGGGCGCGTGCGCGCGGCCGTGACCTCGCCGACCACCTCGGGCCAGAGCACCATGGCGCGGCTCTCTTTGACGCGCTGGTCCATGTTCAGATCGCGCAGCGCCCGGCCGAGGGCGCGCGCAAGCTTCTCGGGCCGCCCGCTCATGACCCACCGTGCTTCATGGCACCACCCGCATCATCGGCGCCGTCACGCGGGCGATCTCATGCCCGTAGAGGTCCTGGTATCGCCGGTAGGCGCGCAGGCACTGGGACACGTAGGTCTGGGTCTCGGGGTAGGCCCACGCGAGCTGCTCGCCTTTCAGGGTGCCCCAGTAGTCGACGTTGCCCTCGCCGCCGTTGTAGGCCGCGAGCACCTTGGCGGGGTCCTTGAACTTCTGGAACAGGTAGTTCAGGTACCAGCAGCCGAGGCGGATGTTGGTGGCGGGGTCCTCGAGCTTGTCGTCCTTGAAGTTCTTGATGCCGATCTTGCCGGCTGCCCAGCGGCCGGTCGCGGGCATCAGCTGCATGAGCCCGACGGCGCCGACGGCCGAGCGGGCGGCCGGCCGGAAACCACTCTCCTGGCGGATCACGGCCGCGACGAAGAGCGGATCCAGCCCGTAGACTTTGGCCTGCCGCTCGATTTCTTGCTGGTAGTAGAACGGATAGAAGAAGCGTCCCACCACGGGCAGGTCCGGCAGGTAGATGACGAGCAGGCTGGCGAGCGCCAGCGTGACGCCCACGACCTGGGCCGCGAGCAAGAGGGGGTTGCGGGACGGCGGCGGCGTCGGATTGACCACAGCCGCTGCCGTTCGGCCGGCGAGGGGCATCATGGGGCCATTCTAGCAGACCGTCGGCCTTGCGACCACGTGTGACCCGGTTGCACGCGGCCGAGAAATCGGCTCATAATGGCCTCCGCCCAGAAGAGGTTGCACCCCCCGTGAAGAAAGTTCTCGTCGTCGACGACGACCCTTCCATCCACAGGCTCGTCGCCGCGATCATCCAGGTGATTGGCGACGTCGAGGTCGAGAGCAGCTACGACGGCGTGGACGCGCTCGAGCGCGCCAGGCGCGATCCGCCGGACCTGATCGTCTCGGACGTGAACATGCCCGGGATGGACGGCCTCGCCCTCACCAAGGCGATCCGCGACACGCCGGAGCTGGGGGCGACGCCTGTGCTGCTGCTGACGGCCCGCGCCGAGTCGCAGGACAAGTACGAGGGCTTCTTGCAGGGCGCCGACGACTACCTGGTCAAGCCGTTCGATGCGACCGAGCTGCAATTCCGCATCAAGGCGCTTTTGCGGCGCTCACCGCGGGCGGTCGCCGGCCAGCCGGTGGGCGTCGGCGACGGGACCCTCTCGGCCGGTCCGCTCACGCTCGACGTGCGCCGCTACCTGGCGCGGTCCGAAGGCCAGGAGGTCCGCCTGACGGGCTCCGAGCTCGCGATCTTGAAGCACCTCGTCGGCCACCCGGATCAGATCGTCTCGGTCGAGGGGCTCCTGACCCAGGCGCTCGACTACCCGCCGCGGCTCGGCAACCCGCAGGTGATTCACACGCACATGAAGAACATCCGCGCGAAGTTCCGCGACCTCGGCGTCGAGCCGGGCTTCCTCAACTCGTCGCGCCAGGGTTACATGCTCGTCACGGCAGACTGAGGGGGCGCGGCGTGATCGTCTGGAAGCTCGACGAGCTGATGCGCCTGCGTGGCATCAAAGGGCGCGAGCTCGCGCGCCGGATGAACATCGGCGAGAACTACCTGTCGCGCGTGCGCCACGAGGTGCCGGACCGCCTGAGCCTCACGCTGCTCGACGCGCTTTGCCGCGAGCTCGGCTGCGGCATCGGCGACCTGTTGGAGTACAAGGTGGTGGGTCGGGCGCGCAAGGCCGCCCCGAAGCCCGCCGTGGAGGCGACGGCTGTCAGCCCGGCACCCACGCCCGCCGAGCCGTCGCCTGCGGACGAATACACTGGCTCCGCCTTCATGGAGGACGTGCTCGCGCCGCTCTTCGCCGAGCTCGGCCCCGCGGCAGGCATCGTGGAGCAGGCCATGGCGCCTGAGCCGTTGCCGACCGAGGCCGCGGGCGTGATGGCGGTCGCGCCGGTCGCGGAGCCTGCGCCAGAGCCCGAGCCCGAAGCGGAGGCGACTCCCGCCGGCGGGTCCGCGGTGCTGCGCACCTCGGCGCTGCAGGCCCGGCTCGAGCGCCTCAAGCGCGCGCGGAACCAGCCTTGATGCGACGGTCGAAGCCCGCCTGAAGCGAATCGGGCGCCCCCGGAGGGGCGCCCGTCTGGTCTACGACCCGCTTACGCGTTCGCTTCCGCCGGCAGGGGCATGACGATGCCCTTCTGCAGCAGCCAGGCCTCGACCTCGTCGCCGCTGACGTCGGCGATCATCTCGCCGTCGACTTCGACGCAGGGCTGGAGCGGCTGGCCGCTCTTCATGACCATTTCCTGGTAGTTGGCGGGGTTGTTGATGATGTCCTTGTCCTCGTACTCGAGGCCATACTTCTGGAACACGGCGCGCACGCCATTGCTCCAGCCGCAGACGGGCTTCATGTACGCGATGATCTTGGGCTGGCTCACGACCGGTCCTCCTTGAATAGGCACCCAAATCTTACCATACCGGTCCGAAACGCCGGGCGCCAGGTCCCTTGAGGGACCCGGCGCCCGGGAGGAGGGAGCGGTGGTGTTCCAGGTCCTTCCATCATCCCCCGAGACGCCGTTCGATTCAAGCGTCGAGCGCCGGTCATCACTAGTTTGTAAGTCCATGGTACGCTGGCGGCCGTGACGCTGCACTTCACCGACTCCGTCCGCGACCCCATCCATGGCCTGATCCCTTTGACGGCCTGCGAGCGCGACCTGCTGCGCACGCGCCCGCTGGCCCGCATGCGGGGCGTGCGGCAGATGGGCATGGCCTACGTCATCTACCCGGGCGCTCACCACACGCGGTTCGAGCACATCATCGGCGCGATGCACACCGCCTGGCTGATCGCGGGCGACCTGCCGATCTTCGCCCACCAGGAGCAGCGCCTGCTGCGGCTGGCCGCGCTCACGCATGACCTGGGGCACCGCCCTTATTCGCACTCGCTCGAGGACGCGGCGCGGCGCTACGCCGACAAGCCGGGCCTGGGCTTCCTGGCCGAGTACCACGATCACGAGGAGCACACGCGCCACCTGCTGCTCCATGATCCGGAGATCGGCGAGGTCCTGTCGCGCCACCCGGACTACCGCCACATCGACCGCGAGGAGCTCGCGGCGCTCGCGACCGGCGAGCACCCGCGCCGCGACCTCAACTTGCTGATCCACTCGGAGATCGACGCCGACCGCATCGATTATGCGATGCGCGACAACTACTATTGCGGCTTCACCCACGGCATCGACGTCCAGTCGCTGCGCCACCTGTGGGCGCTCGACGCGCAGCACGGGCTGGTCTTGAGCGCGAGCCACACCTACATCGCGATCCAGCTGCTCGCCGCCCGCTACCAGCTGATCTCGAACATCCAGAACAACCCGCTGTCGCGGCTCGGCGACCTGCTGCTCGCCGAATGCATCCGCGAGGCGCTGGTCGGCGCCGACGAGGCGCTCCAGATCAGGTTCAGGGCGATCGCCAACGAGGGCCAGGACGTCGATATGGAGCACTTCCTGCGCGAGCGGGCCCCGCACGCCTGGCGGCAGCTCGCCGACCTGGTGGGCGGCCGCACCCCCTACGAGCTGGTCGAGGCCTTCGACTTCCCGCTGCTCTCGCCCGCCGCGCGCTACGCCCTCCAGTCGCTGCACCAGCGGCGTGGCAGCGTGGCCCGGCCGTTGCAGGACCGGCTCTCCGGCGCGCTCGAGCGGCCCTTCTTGATCGACATCGCCCGCGTGAGCCCGCCGGTGGCGCCGCTGCGCACCCAGAAGGTCGGCCATGTGCCGTGGCACGGCCGCCTGACGGACCTGCCGATGGTGGGCGGCATCGTCACGGCCTCGCTGGAGGCGACCGCGATCCAGGTCTACGCGCCGCCGGACCAGCCCTTCACGATGGACGAGCAGACGTTCGGCGAGTGGGTCGAGCGCTACCGCGCGATCGACCCGACCCTCACGCTCGACAAGGCCCACCACTTCGTCCAGGAATTCTGGCGCGGCGAGCGCGCGCGCCTGGGCCTGCTGCTCGCGCTGGAGAGCCAGGTGATGGACCAGCTGCTCGACCGCCTGCCGCTCGAGCCTTCGCGCCTCGACATCCTCTTCCTGTCGCTCTACGCGGCCCTCAACCGGCTGGAAGCCGCGCTCGACGAGCCGCGGCTCTACCTCGACGGCCGCGAGGCGGTCTGGACGCTGCTGCGCCACCCGGCGATCCGCGCGATCTGGGGCGATCGCTTCCCGAGCGCCTACGCCGCCGACGAGCTGCCGGGCGAGCTGCGCAACGATCTCCATTACCTGCGCCAGTCCGGCCTGCTGTATGCCACCACGCGCCTCGAGCGCGTGCGCAACGTCTTCGTGGAGCGCCACAAGTACGGCGCGACCGGCTGGGGCCGCCGCCTCTCGAGCCAGCTGCTCGAGCCGCTCGAGGGCGTGGACATGGCCGATCGCCTCGCCACCGCGATGGACGAGGTCTTCGGCCACAGCATCGACGCCTACCAGAGCTACTTCGGCCTGCTCGGCGACGAGGACCCCGGCAGCTCCCAGCGCCGCCGCGAGCTGCGCCGGCGCATGCCGATCGCGGTGACGCGCTAAGGCGGCCTTAGCCAGTTTTTCACCTGATTACAAACCACGCCGGCGACCCTGTCGCCGGCGTGTCGCTATGCCCGCCGATACAGGAATCAGGCCGAAACGCCATGACGGCTCATGAAACCCTTAATGGGTCCTTTACCGTATCTGAATCGAATCATCAACGTCCCCCCCACCCCGGCCCCGATAAGATCCACAGCCAAGTGCGCGCGTGACCGCCGAGTATGGAGAGCCTTCCGATGACCACCCCCGTGACCGCCAACCGCCCCGTCGCCGCGCCCGCCGCGAAGCCCGCCGCCAATCCGGCCGCCAAGCCCGCAGCCGCCACGACGGCCAGGCCGGCCGGCGACACGCTTGCGATCTCCGCGAAGGCCACCGCGCCGGCTCAGAAGACCGTCGTGATCGACGGCAAGGAATTCGAGCTGCGCGAAAAGGGCAAGCGCAAGTGGCCCCTCTGGGAGAAGATCACGACCTTCGGCGCCACGGGCGTCGGCGCGATCGCAGGCATCCCCATCGGCGCGTTCTGCGCCATCGGCGTCGACTTCTCGGGCGCCTTCACCCCGGCCAGCACGCTGGCCTTCGCCATCGGCCTGCTCGCCTGCGCGGGCATCGGCTACCTCACCGGCCGCGGCGCCTCCAAGGCCGCCAACGGCGTTCTGGGGTGGTTCAAGTAATCCGCCGCGCCTCCCGCACCGCATAGAGGATTCCGCCCATGACCGCCATCAACGCCACCCCCCCCGTCCGCCCGGCCGTCGGCCCGCTCAAGCCGGCCGCGCCCTCACAGGCGAAGCCCGCCGCGCCGACCTCGGGCGACTCGCTCGCTTTGTCCGTGACCGCCAAGGCCACGGCGCCCCAGCAGAAGACCGTGGTCATCGACGGCAAGGAGTACGAGCTGCGCGAGAAGGGCGGCAAGAAGAAGTGGCCGCTGTGGGAGAAGATCACGACCTTCGGCGCGACGGGCCTCGGCACGGTCGTGGGCGGCATGGCCACCATCGCGATGGCCGCCCCGATGTCGCCTACCGGCGCGATGAGCCCGGCGATCTGGGCCTTCATCGCGATCGGCGTGGGCATCAGTGCCGTTTCCAGCTACGGCGCCGGCCGCCTGCTCTCGAAGATCGGCCACGGCGTCGCGGGGCTGTTCGACTAGCAGCCACCACCGTTGGAACTCGTTTGGCACGGCCAGCCGGAGGGCGTCCTCATCCCCGACTCCCGGGCGTCTACGCCTCTCGGATGCGGCATCCACGGCGAGACGACGTGGAGGGCTGGTTGATATCGCCTCACTCGAACGACGATTCACGCTTCTCGTGGAAGAAACTCGAACAGGACAATCACCAGTACTTCCTCGAGGCAGTGGACCTGCAACGCCGCGTGGCATACTTCCACGACGTCTACCAGGAGTTCGAGCCCTGCGTCGTCGCCATGGATCTCACGACCGGCGCGCTCTCGCTCCACAAGTACCTGCGCCACCACAACTACTTCGAGCGCGAACTCGCTTTCGCCGAAGGCGGCACGATCGTGGCCATCTCGGGGATGGGAGTCGAGCTCTTCGCCGACGACGGTGATCCTCACGCCGCCCCGCCGCTGCGGAAGGGGCATGAAGCCCGTGTGGTCGCGGCGGACCGCAGCTCCTACGTCTTCGCGCCGGCGTACGGGCTCGAGGCCATCGAACGTTGGAGACATTCCGGCGATCTCGTTTGGAGCGTCGACGCCGTGCGCCTCGATGGCGAGGTCCGGCGCTTCGGCTGGGATGCGCCGAACCGCTTCGGCGTGAGTTCCTTGTGGCTCGACGTGGGCGGCAATACCTGGGTCGCCGGCGAACATGGCGTGATGGCCCTCGGGCCGACAGGGGAGGTGGTTGGGCACCTTCCTCGCTCGTTGTTCGACCCGGCTGCCGACATCGAACGCTTGGTCGGCGTCGATCGCCAGGGCGTCGCGTGGTTCGGCGCCGGCCCGGCGTATTGGGGATATTGGCTCGGAGACCTCACTGGCGAATGGCTTTCGCCCGCAATCGACCGGCAAGAAGCCCGAACGGGACTGGAGCCGGAGTTGGGCGATACGTCGGGCGCCAAAGCGCCTCGGGCCTGAGCAACGGCAGCCAGGCCGGGGCGGGCAGGCGGGGTTCCCGGAGGGAGCCTTGGGAGGTGGGGGGCCGCGATAGCGGCCAGGGGCCCCACCTAACTCAGCGACCGCAGGGAACCTCGCCGCACCGACCCGGCCGTCATCCGAAGGGGGACCCACGCGAGGCACCGGGTGTGCCCTGAGACCCCCTCACCGCCCTGCGGGCACCTCTCCCCGTTTCCAGCCCCCCCACGAACCCACCCGGAGAGGGGAAGGGTGCTTGGGTTACCGGAGGTGGCCGCGGAGGATTTGTTGGAAGGTCTTGGCCAGCTCCTCGCCGGGGGCGAGGCCGAACTTCTTGGAGAGGTGCTGGTCGGTGCGTTTGTAGTGCTTCAAGGCTTCCTCGCGCTTGCCGAGCTTCGCGAGCGCGACCAGCTTCGTGCGGTGGGCCACCTCGTTCAGGAAATCATGCTTGATCGCCTGCTCCGCCAGGCGGATCACCTCGCGGAAATCGCCGCGGTCCTCGAAGGCCTGGAAAAGGATCGCGTAGCCCTCGTTCGCGAGCAGGCGGAAGCGCTCGCGCTCGATCACGCACCACTCGTCGTCGCAGTTCGGCATGAACGGCCCGCGGTAGAGGTCGAGCGCCTTCTTGAGCGCGGCGAGCTGTTCCTCGGCCTTCACGTGCGGGTCGCGGGCCTGCTGGGACAGGTAGAGAAACTCTTCGGCGTCGAGCGTGTAGTTCAGGCCGAAGTTGAAGGTGTAGCGGCCGTCTTGCAGGAGCACGAAGCGCGAGGGCTGGTGCTTGGCGAGGGTCGGCTCGAGCGCCTGGCGCAGGCGTGAAACCAGCATCAGGCTCGCCGAGGAGCGCGAGTCGCCCTGGTGGCCGAAGATGTCCGAGAGCTCCTCGCGGGTGAGGCCCTTGCGGTGCAGCATCAGGTAGACGAGCAGCTGCTGGGTCTTCTTCGAGAGCAACAGGCCCTCCTGCGGCTTGCCGTCCTCGCCGTTGGCCGCGAAATGGCCGAAGGAGTAGACCGTGAGCTCCGGCTGCAGCGCGTCCTGGGCGGCCGGCACGACGCGCGTGCGCTCGTTGAAGCCGCGGCTCTCGAGCTGCTTGAGGTAGCGGAACTCGTGGTCGTCGGCGATCTTGCAGGCGCTCTGGAACATCTCGGACGACTTCATCACGTCGCCCTTGGCCTGCAGCACCCGCGCCATGCCGAACTCCACCGAGGCCTGGAAGTAGCGGAAGCCGTGGCGCTCCGTGTACTTGAGGATCGGCGTGAGCAACTCCTCGGCCTGCTGGGTCTCGCCGAGCTCGAGCCTGAGCCGGGCGTCGACCTCGGCGAGGTTGAACGCCGCGGGGTCCGAGAGCGGCGCGCCGCGCAGCACGATCGCCTCGTCGAGCAGCACGCGGGCCTTGGTCCAGGCCTCCTGGCGCATGGCCACCTCGGCCTGGCTCGCGAGGGCGTGGGCCTGCGTGATCGCGTCGCGGTTGTTGCCGGCGGTGTCGTAGGAGGCCTCGAAATAGACGGTGGCCTTGGCCCAATCGCCGCGGTGCGCGTTGATCTCGCCCAGCGTCGACTCGACGTAGGCGATCTCGCGCCGGCTGCCCAGCTGGTTGGCGAGGTTCAGCGCCCGCTCGGCGGCTTCCCAGGCGGCGCGCATGTCGCCTTCGAGCACGAAGATGCGCGCTAGGTTGTTGTAAACCATCGGGCTCGGCAGCTTGAGCGAGTCTTCGGCGCAGCGGATCGCCTCCTGGTAGGTCTCGCGCGCCTTGGCGAACTTGCCGACCTTCGAGTGGCACAGCCCGAGGTTGATCAGCGCCTTGCCCTGGCCCATGCGGTCCGGGATGTTGCCGTAGAGGCGCAAGCCCTCTTCCAGGTAGGTCATCGCGAGCGGCAGCTCGTTCGCCTGCATGTGGTAGATGCCGAGCAGGTTGTAGACGTTGGCGCGGCCGGCCAGATCCTCGGCCGGCAGCACTTCCTTGGCCTCCATCGCGAGCTTGTAGAAGCGCTCGTCGCCGCGCATGCCGTACACCGCGGCCTGGCCTGCCAGGGCACGGCCCTGCCAGCGGCCGTCGCCGCGGGCGCGTGCCTGCCATTCGGCCTCCTGGTAATGCTTGAGCGCCTCGTCCACCTGGCCGGTGACCCGCTTGAGGTCCGCCATCAGGCAGCAAAGGCGCGGCGAGGCCGTGCGGTAGTCCGCGGGGAAGTGGCCGAGCAGCTCGGCGAGCGCCTGGTAGTGGTAGCTGCCCAGCAGGCCCTCGCCGACCGGGGCGGCCAACGCCTCGGCCTGGTAGGTGTCGCCCGCGTTCATGAAAGCGGGCACGGCGTGCAAAGGGCTCGTCTGCGTGAGGTGCACGCCGAGCCTGCGTTCGAGGTCCTGGCGCTGGGCCGGGTCGAGCTGGAGCCGGAAGCGATCGCGGGCCGCCGGGTGGAAGAGCCAGATCGGGGTCTCGGCCGCGAGCCGCGTCAGCACCGGCGGCCAGGTCGCAGCGGCCGGCCAGGGCGCGTGCGGCTCGATCACGGCCTGCCAGACAGCGGGCTCGATCCAGGGCAGGTGGGCGGCCGCCGGGAGCACGGCGTCCCAGGGCGGCGGCAGCGGGCCCTCGGAGGGGATGTTCTGCACGGCGCACCAGCGCTGCCAGGCCCAGTCGAGCCAGTCGCCGAACTCGCCGACCGCCTCGGCGCCTTCGAGCTCGGCGAGCCGGCGGCGCTCGCCAGGCTGGGGGCCCAGCTCGTCGGGGCCGAGGATCAGGCACTCCTTCGAGCGCAGCGGCAGGTGGCCGAGCACCTCCTCCTGGTCGCTCACCAGCACCAGCTGGGCGTTTTCGGGCAGCAGGTCGAGCAGCAGCTCGATCACCACGCGCAGGGCCGGCGTCGGCGTGGCGTCCCACCAGTCGAGCACCAGCACGAAGCCCGCGGGCGCGAGCTCGACCAACGCCTCATGCAGGTTGCCGGTGACGGCGGGCGAGGCGGCCTTGTAGGTGGCCGATTCGAGCAAGGGGCCCCAGCTCGGGTCGAAGGTCGGGAACGTGCGCTTGAGGCCGACCAGCAGGTTCGAGAGGAAAAGCGCCGGATCGAGGCTGAACGGCGTGAGGTTGTACCACAGGCCAGGCAGGCCACACTCGCGGAACCAGTCCGCCGCCGCCGTGGTCTTGCCGACGCCCGGCGGGCCCCAGAGCACGGTCATGCGGCGATCGGCCCGCAGGCCTTCGCGCAGCCGGCGCATGATCTCGGGCCGTGGCTGGTGATGGGCAGGCAGGCCAGGGGGCAGGAACGTGAAGGGCAACCAGGGGTGGTGCATGGCCAGCCGGGCGTGAGCCCCCTACTTGGGCGGCTCGCCCGCGGGCGGCTGCGAATCGACGGCCTGGCCGCCGAGCGGGGGCGATGCGGTCGCGCGATCGCCATGGAGCATCTCTTCCCAGGCGCGCAGCTCGTCGTAGAGCGCGGGACGCGCCGAGGCGAGCGCGTGGAGCTGGCCGATCAGCGCGTCGTTCGAGGCGCTGAGGATGACGTCCTGCATCTCCTCGGCCGGGACCGCGGCGCGGAGGTCGGTCGTGAGCTTGGTGGTGCGGTCGTAGATCGCGCCGAGCTCGGCCTTCTGGTGGCGCTTCGAGGCCTGGATGATGTCGGCCGCGACGAGCGAGCTCACCGTGTCGATCGTGATCGACTTGTCGTTCTCGGGGCGGACCAGCGCGCGCATGCGGTAGACCGAGTCGTTGTCCTCGACCACCGTGGTCGCGAAGAAGACGCCGGCCGACATCGCGCCGCGCAGCAAGAACGTTCCGTCGGCGCCGATCAGGGCCGAAGGCACGGACTGGATCTTGGTGCCGTCGCCGCGCTCGGCCGTGACCTTGGGGTCCTCGGTAGCACGCGCCGAGGCCAGGAAGAGCACCTGGCCGGGCATCGCGAAGACGGGCCCGCCTTCGTTGATGAGGCGGACCTCGTTGCCCCGCTTGATCCCCACGACATCCTCGGGCTCGGCCTTGACCGGGGATTTCGTGGCGCAACCGGCCGCCACCAGGCCGGCGAGGCCGAGGTGCAGGACGATGATGCGGCAGTGGAAACGGGCTTCGTGCATGACGACACCCCCTGTGTCAGGACGCTCCGCGCAACCGGCGCACGGTGCGCCTGATGCACATATACCCAGACGGGCGGGCATTTCCCAGGATGGCACCCGGCCCATCATTTTCCGGATTAAGGCCGGGTAAAACCGCCTACTGTGTATAATGAGGCACGGTCATCGACCGGAGGAGGTGCCGATGTTCAAGACGGCCATCATCCTGGCGGGCGGCAAGAGCTCCCGCATGGGCGAGGACAAGGCGCTGATGCGCTTCGGCGATCGCCCGCTGCTCCAGCGCGTCGTCGACGAGCTGCGCCCCCATTTCGAGGACCTGATCCTCGTGACCAACCAGCCCGAGCAGCATATGCACCTGCCGGACATCCGCATCGTGACGGACGTCGAGCCCGGGCAAGGGCCGCTGGGCGGCATCTTCGCGGGCCTGCTCGCCTCGCGCGGCGTCCACAACCTGGTGGTGGGCTGCGACATGCCCTTCCTGAACCACTTGCTGCTCGATTACCTGTGGAGCTTGCGCAGCTGGGGCGACGTCGTCGTGCCGCTCACGCACGAGGCGCTCTCGCCCATCTGCGCGGTCTACGATCGCCGCGTGCTGCCGACGATCGCCGAGGCCTTGCATGCGGGCGAGCGCCGCGTGATGGGGCTCTACCCGCGGCTGAAAGTCCACTACGTGCGCGAAGACGAGCTGCTGCCGTACGATCCCGACCTGCACTCGTTGCAGAACCTGAACACGCCGGAGGACTACCGGCAGGCGCTCACCACCCTCGCCGCCGCCGAAGGTTGACATGCCCCCGACGCCCAGGCCCCGCACGCCCGCCGACGCCCGCCGGCGAGCGGGCACGCCGCCCGTGCCGCCGAAGCCGCCCGCCAGGCGCCGCGGAATGGATCTCTATCACCTGCTCTCGGCCGTCGTCGGCGCCTTCGCGGGGCTGGTGTTCTACAGCGTGATCACGCCGGGCCACCTGCCGGACGAGGCGGTGGTGGAGCTGCGCGACCCGAAGCTGGACCTGCTGCTGCGCGACGTGCGCGGCATTCGCGACAGCGAGGGCTACTACCGCGTCTCGGGCCGGCTGCTGAACGCGCGCGACGTGCCGTGCCAGCGCGTCATCGTGGGCGTCTCCTTCAAGGACGGCGAGCGCGAGCTTTCGCATGTGGTCGCGACCATCGAGGACGTGCCGCCGCGAGGCGGCAAGCCCTTCGAGGTGCGCGCCTTCGCGCCGGCGGCGAAGATCTTCGACACGACCGTGGAGCTCGCGCAGTTCTGAGCTCGCGTGGTCCCGGCCCGGCTCAGCGGGCGCTAGCGCCGCCGCCAGACCGTGGCGTGGGCCATGCTCCACTGGAACTTCCGGGCGTGCTCGCGGATCACGAAGGGCAGGTCGGCCTCGCGCACCAGCTCGAACGAGCCCGCGAGCGCGGCGCGCAGCCCGTCGGCGCCGCGCACCGTCGCGCCGTCGCGCACGTGGCCGCCCAGCCAGCGCTCGCGCGGCGTGAACTCCGCGAGCCAGGTGTAGGGCGTCGTCAACACCACCAGCCCGCCCGAGGCGATCAGCCCCGGCAGGCGCGCGAGACAGGCGGCCGGGTCGTTCAGGCGGTCCACCAGGTTCGCGAGCAACGCCGCGTCGAAGTTCGACCAGTGAGCGGGCGGGTCCTGGGCGTCGGCGCGCTCGAAGCGCAGGCGGTCGCGCGCGATCGCCGGATCGAGCACCACCCGGCGCTCCTCGCCGACGTCGCCCTCGTGGCGCAGGAAGTAGGTGGCCTCGCCGTCGCGGCGGAGCCCCTCGGCGGCGTCCACGAAGGCCTGGCTCCAGTCCGCACCGACGACCTCGCCGAACGCGCGGGCGAGCTCGAAGCTCGCGCCGCCCACGGCGCAGCCGAGATCGAGCACGCGGTTCGTGGGCACGCCGGCCTCCTGGCAGGCGTCGATCAGCAGGCGGGCGCAGCGGCCGGCGAAATCCAGGCCGTCGACGGGGCCTGCCGGCCAGGGCATCACGTCGGCGGGGGCGCCGTGGTGCATCAACATGTACTCGTCGACCGACCGCCGGGATTCATACGGATTCGCGCCCACCCCCGCCACCGGCACGGTCTGTTCGGCCGCGATGACCGCCGCGAGCGCCACGCCGCGGCGGCCCACGTGCACGGCGTCGCAGTGGGCCGCCGCGACCAGGCGGATGCCGGCGAACTGGTGGAAGTGCGGCCGGAAGTGGTAACGCGCCCAGACGCTCGCTTCCTCGCCGGTGCTGGCGAAGGAGCCGCCCAGGATCATCTGGTGCTCGCCGTCGTAGCACGGCGCGCTGAAGTCGTCGTAGAGCGGGTCCAGCTTGGCACCCGGCAGCGGGTGGAAGTGGTCCTCGCACCAGGTCCAGGCGTTGCCCATCGCGCCGATCACGCCGGCGGAGCTGGTCTCGCCCGCGTCCACCGGCATCGGCGAGCCGTAGGCGAGGTTGACGTTGCGCCCGCGCGCGGCCATGCCTGCGCCGTCCTCCACCATCACCGGGTCGAGCTCGACCACCGCCGCGGCCTGGCGATCGCCCTCGTCGCGCAGCAGGTGATGCTCGGCCTCCGTGGGCAGCCGGTACGCCGCGCCGTCGCGCGCCGAGCGCCACGCGGCGTAGGCCTTGGCCTCGTGGTAGTTGACCTCGACCGGCCAGGACCACGGCATCGCGATCACGGCGAAGGGCGCGCGGAGCGCGAAGCGGTGCGAGCCCGCCGGACCGTCGGGCACCCAAAAGGTCGGCCACTTCACGTTGCCGAACGCCCGCCAGCCCCAGCCCGCTTCGCTCCACCAGCGTGGGTCGCGGTAGCCGCCGTCCGCCACGAACGCGTGGTACTCGCCGTTGCTCACGAGCTGGCGCGCCGCGCGGAAGGGCGCGACGGCGCGCATGTCGGCGCCGTACGCGTTGTCCCAGGCGAACGACGGGAAGTCGGCCGGCTTGCCGAGCGTGACCGTTTCGCCGGCGATCGCCACCAGCGGGTTCGCCGGGAAATCCACGCCTTCGCCCGGCAGCGCGCTGGACGCCGCCAGCGCCGAGGGGTGAGCGCTCGGCCAGAACGCCGGGGGCTGCACCAGCGCGACCGGCAGCTCGCGGATCAGCACGGATGAGGTCTCGAGGTGGATGCGCTCATGCTCGAAGCCCATCGCGAGCGCCCAGAGCGGGCTGCCGTCGGCGAACGTCGCGCCCGGCCCCACGCCTGGGTGGTTCTGGATCACGTCGCTCACGAGCGCGTGGACCTGGCGGCGGTAGGCCAGCACCTCCTCGACCGAGGGCCAGGCCTCGTCGTTCTTCGCCATGTCGTCCCAGGACATCTCGTCGACGCCCGTCTCGAAGAGCGCCTCGAACGCGGCGTTCACGGGCCCCTGGAGCACGCCGGCGAGCCGCAGCTTGTTCACGTACAGGCAGGCCGGGTGGCCGAAGTAGAAGATCAGCGGGTGGCGCAGGCGGTGGACCGGTGGGCGGTAGAAGGCCTCCTCCGACCGGAGGGCCGCGAAGAGCGTCTCGGAGAGCGCCCAGCCGTTGTCGAAGTAGTCCTGGAGGGCGTCGCGCTCGGCCCGCGCGAGGTCGAGCTGCGGCAGCGAGGTGAGCGCGCCGTCCGACATGAATCCCGCGCAGCCCATCGGATGCGTGCCGGTCCACCACCAATCACCACGCTCGCCGACCAGCCGTTCGCCGGCCATGCGACCCAGGTTGCGGCGCCAGAGATCGGCGGTGGCATCGGCGGTGCGCGGGGAGACGTTCATGGTCGTTCGATACCTCGGGAAGCAGACGACCGGGCGATCCGGCCGCATTCCATGATACCCGATTCGGGCGCGCTAGCGTGCCGCCGGTGGCGACATGGCAGGCGCAGGCATGCCGAGACCCGCGCGCAGTGCGTCGACGTCCGATGCCCAGGCCTGATCGTCGGCGCGCAGGCGGGCGATCGCCGCCGCCACCAGCGCCGGGTCGCCGATGTCGGTCGGTCCCTCCGGCGCGATGCGCGCCGCGGCGACCTTGACCGCGCGCGCCCAGGCGTCCGTGGGGAACCCGACCAGCAGGCCGGTCTGGCCCGCGAGCGCCGCCTCGGCGACGACCGTGGTCGCCGTATCGAGCGGCGCCTCCACGGGGCCGTCCACGACGCGGGCGAGCGTGCGCAGGCGCAGCGGGCGGCCGTCGACGTCGCGGTAAACGGCGTTGACCACGTAGGCGTAGCCGATCGGCACGCTGCGCAGCCTGTAGGCGCCGTCTTCGTTGGTCTTCTCCTTGGTGATGCCAGGAATGCGCGTACCCGCGGCGTCCGAGCAGAAGACCTCGGCGAAGGCGGCCGGCAGCTCGGCGCCCGACGGCAGCGGCGACGGCGGTTGCGGGTAGGCGGGCGGACTCGGGATCAGCACCAGCCGGCGCGGCAGCTTCACCGTGCCGAAGATCGCCGTTCCCGCTTCGCCGCCGGCCGGCGGCTCGGGGGCGAGCGGCGCGGGCTGGCAGGCCGCGACGAGGAGCAGGGAGAGGGGCAGCGTGACGGCGGCGCGGGTCATGCCGGCCATCGTACCATTCTGGCGGCCGGGGGTCCCAGCCATCAAGGTGACGGGAGGGGAAGGCGGATCAAGTTTTGAGATTTGAGTTTTGGGATTTGAGTTGGGCAACTGAAAACTTGGATCCACGCACCTTGGGTTGGGCAAGGTAGCCGAGGAGCCCGCCGAGGAGGTTTGCACGAACACCGAAGCAACTCAAATCTCAATACTCAAATCTCAAAACGAACACTTGTTCAACCGTCATTGATCTTGATGGAATGGCGTCCCGCGGGCTCACAAAAGCAGCAGGCCGCCGCCGATGACCAGCGCCGCGCCGAGCAGCTGCCTGGTGGTCAGCGTCTCGCCGAGCGCGCCGACGCCCACCACCATGGTCACGATCGGCGCGGCCGCGAACAGGAAGGGGAAGACGCGCGAGACCTCGGCCTGCTTGAGCAGCGCGTAATAGGCATATTGCGCGAGCAGCAGCGAGAGGACGCCGCTCGCGACGTAGCAGGCGAGCGCCCGGGCTGGCATGGCGCGGACGGCTGCGGGCCCATCGCCGAGGAACACGGCGAGCGGAAGGGCGACCACGCAAACGGCGCCGGCGCGGATCGCGATGCCGACGAGCGGGGAGGCCGGGTAGCTCGCGAGCGCGACCTTGTCGAAGATCGGGATGAGGCCCCACAAGACGATCGTGGCGATCGTGAGGCCGATGGTGGTGGCGTTCAAGGACGGCGTCCCTTCGTGGACCCTTTGGAACCGGGCAACCGGGGTATGAATACCCCAGTGACGGATCATCGAACGGTCGCTGGGGGCAGGCACGATGGCGCAGCGAGAGATTCAGGGCGTCGGCGGGCCGTCGGACAACGACGCGCCGCTCGTCTGGAAGCCGTGGCAGCCCCCCGTGACGGGCCCGCTGGCGGTCACCGAGGTGGCGGCGATCCAGGCGGTGTCCGCCGTCGAGGCCGCGCCCGCCGCGCGGCGAATGAGCACGGACGACCTGCAGCTGGCCTCGCGGGGCTGGTCGGCTGGCGCCGGCGGCCTCGCGATCGACCTGGACACGATCGCCGCGCAGGTCGACAGCCTCAACGGGCCTGTGGCCGCGCGGGCGCTCGGCGCGGCCGGCACGATCACCGCGCTGTCGGAGGTGGCGGCGGCGTACACGCGCACCACGTTCTCGCCGGACGCGATCGCCGCCTCGCTCGGTGCCTTCGCCGAGAACCTGGCCACAGCCGGCGATCGGCTCGCCGCGGTGCCGGGCGTCGGCGTGGCGCTGGAGGCCTTCGGCGGGGTAGGGGCGGTGGCCTCGGGCGTGCTCACGCTGCGCGACGAGCTGGTCGGCGCGGCGGCGCAGGGGCGCGACGGCCTGGCGCGCGCGCTGGGCGCGGCCACGGGTGCCGCCAAGCTGGTCGGCGGCGTCGCGATGGCCCTCGGCGCGATGGTGCCGCCACTCGCGCCGGTCGGCGCGGCAATCCTGGCGGCCGGCGCGGCGCTCGAGCTCGGCAAGCTGGGCTGGGAGGGCCGTGAGGGCCTCAAGCGTGCCGCCGGCAGGGCGGCCGATGGCGTCTCGCGCATCATCAGCAACAACGGCGCCGCCTTCAGCGGCGATCTCGCGCCTGTGCGGGTGGTCGCCAACAACGGCGCGCGCATGCAGGTGAGCAATTCGGGGTTCGCCTGGCTGGGTGGGTAGCGTTCGACCGGTCGGCCGGCTATCCTCCTAGGTACCGTGGCAAACGACCATTTCCTCCTCCTGATCGAACTGATGGCCGCCGTCACGGCGGTGGCCATCGTCGCGCGGCGCCTGCAGGTGCCTTACGGCACGGCCCTGGTCGTCGCCGGCCTCGTGCTGGGCGTCTGGCAGGTGGTGCCTCAGGTGGAGCTGCAGTCCGAGGTCGTGCTCGGGCTCTTCTTGCCGATCCTGCTCTTCGAGGCGGCGATCAACACCGACGCGACGCACCTGCGCGAGGATCTCTTGCCGGTCGGCCTGCTGTCGACCGCCGGGTTCCTGTCGATGGCCGGCGTGACTGGCGTCGTCATCCACGCCTTGCTGAACTTCAGCTGGCCGGTCGCGCTGTTGATGGGCGTGATGTTCTCGATCACGGACACGGCCGCGGTGCTCGCGGTCTTCCGCACCCTCAAGGTGCCGACCCGGCTCGCGACCCTCATGGAAGGCGAGAGCCTGTTCAACGACGGCACGGCCCTGGTGCTCTTCCGCGTCGTGCTCGCGGTCGTGGTGACCGGCGTGTTCCACCCGGCCGGGACATTGGTCGAGATCGTCGTGGTGTCCGCGGGCGGCGTGGTGGTGGGCGGGCTGCTCGGCCTGCTGGCGTCCTGGGTGATGCGCGAGGCCCCCGACCACCTGGCCGAGATCTCGCTCTCGGTCCTGCTCGCGATCGGCACCTACTACCTCGCCGAGCGCATGCACGTCTCGGGCGTGATCGCCGTGGTGATCGCGGGCCTGGTGGTCGGCAACTACGGCTGGAAGCGCGCGCTCGCGCCGACCAGCCAGATCGCGATGGGCTCGTTCTGGGAGTACGCCGCCTTCGGCGTGAACTCGCTGGTCTTCCTGCTGGTCGGCCTGAACATCCGGCCGGACGCGCTGATCGCCCAGGCCGGGCCGATCCTGGCCTGCATCGTGGCGATCGTCGCGGGGCGCGCCGTGGCGATCTACGGCGGGTTCCCGATCCTCCACCGCCTCGGTGCCCGCCCGGTGCCCGTGTCCTGGCAGCACGTGATGCTATGGGGCAATATGAAGGGGTCGCTCACCATGGTGCTCGCGCTCTCCTTGCCGACCTCGATCCCGGAGCGCGGGATGATCCTCACCGTGACGTTCGGCGTGGTGCTGATCTCGCTGGTCGCGCAGGGCCTCTCGCTCGGCCCGGCGATCCGCCTGATGCGCATCGCGGGCGTTTCGGGCCTGCAGCGCTGCTTCGAGGAGCAGCAGCTCGCGCTCATCCGCGCGCGGGCCGCGCAGGCCGAGATCGCCGGGCTGGCCGACGCGGGCATCCTCTCGAAGTCGGCCTATGAGCGCCTGCGGGCACGCTACCAGGTGACGATCGCGCGGGCGGAGCGCGAGCTGCGCCGGCTCGGCACCGAGAACCAGGCGCACATGGACGTGGCCCTGACGAGCATCCGCAAGCGCGTCCTGCAGGTGGAGAAGGCCGCCGTGATCGGCGCGATCCGGGAGGGCCTGGTCTCGCAAGAGATCGGCGAGGAATCGCTCGAGGAGATCGACAAGGGCCTCGTCGAGACCGAGCATGCGGCGCCCGCGGACCCGGACGGCGGCTTGGTGCCCGACGTCGGGGCCTGGTCGACCGAGGCCGCGCGGGCCGAGCAGCTGCGCCGCGAGGGTTGAAAGCGCCGCGCCCGGGCGGGCGGCGGGGAGGTCGGCAAGGATACGGCACCTTGACGTGCGTACACGCTGTCATTCCGACGATATCTCGTGATATGATGCTCGGCCGGTTCAATCGTCCGACCTGCGCTCATTTCGGAGAAGAATTCTTGCGATACCTCGGCCTTGTCACCCTCACCGCGTTTCTGGCGGCCTGTACCCCTGCCGGCATGAGCGTCGTGCCGGTCCCGGTGGTGCCCGCCGACGCGCCGCCGGCCGCCGCCGCGAGCCCCGTCGGCTCGCCGCCGACCCCGCCGGCCTCGGCCGCG
>JAKFEW010000036.1:0-1950 GCA_036675505.1 Candidatus Sericytochromatia bacterium | reverse complement strand
GTTCTCGATGAACAGGGCGCAGGCGACGATCAGGGAGAGGCGGCGGATGGGGGTCATCGCCGCCGGGAAGGCTTCCGGCTCATGCGGCCAGCGTCACCGACATCGCGTGATGCCGCAAGCAACGCGCGGGTGACGCCCGAGGGCGGCACGTGGCAGGCTGTGTCCGTCGCCCCGGAACCGATGGAAACGCCGATGACGCCTGTCCGCCAGCTGTGCTGCCTGCTCGCGTTCGCCGTGTTTGCCGCGTCGACCGCGCGGGCCGCCGTCGCGGAGCCCGCGCCGGCGATGCTGGTGTTCGTCGGCGAGCAACTCGCGTACGAGGACCTCGACTACGACCCGTGCGCCGAGGAGAACGCGAAGTCCGGCGGCGACACGATCTGCATCTCGATGGACTCGTACTACCGTGCGCGTTACCGCATCGTCGAGACGATCCACGGGATCGAGCCGGGACCCGAGATCGAGTTCGACGTCGGCTCGCACTACGGCGACCTCGACTGGGTGAACGCGCGTCATGCGCTGCTGTTCGTCTACCTTCACGACGACGCGCCGCACTGGCTGCACAAATACCAGGGCTTCGCGGTTTTCCCCACGGCCGACGGCGGCTGGGCCACCTGCGGCGATACGGGGACCTACGACAAGCTGCCGTTGCAGGACATCGAATTTTCCCCCGCGCTGATCGTCGACGACACGTCGCGGCTCACGCCGATCGCGATCGAGAAACGGTGGGATCCGGCGGTGTACGCGGTCGTGGACGGCACCGTCCGCTGTCGGCGGGGCGTGCCGCTCGAGGCGATCGTCACCTACGTGGATCGCGAAGTGCTGGATGAGGTCGATCTCGGGACGACGACGCCCGCCGGCGCGCGCCCTCGCGCCGGCGGGCATCGGGAGGCCGGCGAATGATCGGCTCCCGAGTCGCACTGCTCGCTGCGATGCTGGGGCTCGTCGGGAACACGCACTCGGCCGAGCCCGCCGCGGCACTTCACCCGGCGCCGCCGAGGCCGCGCCTCGTCGCCTTCATCGGCGAGCAAGTTTCGTACGAGAAGTTGCCGTGCGATCCCCGGCACGCCGAGAGGAACGGCGAGGTCGACGAGTTCGGCTGCGCGCCGGACGATTACGCGTATCTCGGTCGCTACCGCATCGTCGAGCCGCTGTCGGGCGAGGTTTCTGGCGTCGTCGAGTTCGAATCGGCGGGTTTCATGCTCGACGAGATCGCGGCGTCGCGCTGGGCGGTGCTCTACGTCGGGATCGCGCCGACCCGCACGTGGCTGGTCAGCGAGCTGTCGGCCGCCGTGTATCCGACGACGTCCGGCAGCTGGGCGACGTGCGACACGGACTACTCGTACGGCAAGGACCTGCTCGGCCCGGTCCTCCTCGCCGGCGACCCGTCCTTCGGCGACGTGCGCTGGATGAGCGCACGCGGCGCCGCGACCCGGTTCCCGCCGGAGACCTACGCGATCGTCGACGGCCGGGCGCGCTGCCGTCGTGGCCTCGAGCTGCCGGAACTGATGGAGGCGCTGGAGGCGAAGCTGGCCGCCTACGGCGGCAACAACGGCTGGATCGACGAGGAAAACGCGCCTCCGGATCCGTGACGGCTCAGGCGACCAGGCCGTAACTGCGCAGCAGCGCCTCCGGCTCGGGCTCGCGGCCGCGGAACGCGACGAAACTCTCCAGCGCCGGGCGCGAGCCGCCGACCGCGAGGATCTCGCGGCGGTAGCGCTGGCCGGTGGCCTCGTCGAACACGCCGGCTTCCTCGAACGCCGCGAACGCGTCGGCGCTGAGCACCTCGGCCCACAGGTAGCTGTAATACCCGGCCGAATAGCCGCCCGAGAAGATGTGGGTGAACGAATGCGGGCCGCGATGCCAGTCCGGCGGGCGGATGACGGCCACTTCGTCGCGCACCTCCGCCAGCGTCTGCAGCGCGCGCGCGCCGCGTTCCGGGTCGAATTCCAG
>JAKFEW010000004.1:0-11514 GCA_036675505.1 Candidatus Sericytochromatia bacterium | reverse complement strand
GGGGGGGGGGGGGGGGGGGGGGGGGGGGGGGGGGGGGCGTAGGGCTGAGGCGCGGGAGCGTAGGGCTGGGGCGCCGGAGCATAGGGCTGGGGCGCGGGTGCGTAGGGCTGAGGCGCGGGAGCGTAGGGCTGAGGCGCGGGAGCGTAGGGCTGAGGCGCCGGAGCATAGGGTTGAGGCGCCGGAGCATAGGGTTGAGGTGTCGGCGCGTAAGGCTGCGGCGGTGGGGGCACGGGCCCGACGCGGGGGGGCGGCAGCGGCGCCGGGGCGGGCCATGGGGCGGGTGCCGGCGCCGGCCTGGGCCACGGGGAAGGGCCTGGTGCGGGTGCCGGCCAGGGCGCGGGCTGGGGCGAGACGCCCGCTTCCGCGATCATGGCCGCCCGCAGGCCCTCGCGGCTCACGATGCGTCGTCCGTCGGCGGCCGCCTGCGCATAGCGCATCAGCTCGGCGGTGATCTCGCTGCCGGACAGGTAGCTGTCGCGGTTCCGATCGTTGGCGAAGGCGCGTTCGACCGCCTGGTCGACGGCGGGGGAGCCGGTCGTCGGCACGGGCCGGCCGGCGCGGCCGGCGCCGCGGGGGGTGTACAGGCCGATGTTCATGCGAATTCTCCTCTCTCTCCAGGGAAGCTCAGGCCGCCAGGCCGCGCACGCCGGCCGCGGCCGAGCGGCGGCGGCGCAGGATCGCGAGGCGCTCCTCGACGGCCTCACGGTTCATGCCGGCCGCCAACGCGGCGCGGTAGGCGTCGCCCGCCTCGGTGAGGCGCTCGGCGGCCTCGAGCAGGCGGCCCCGGCCGAAGTGGGCCTCGGCCAGGCGCGGGTCGAGGCGACAGGCGCGCTCGAGCGCCGTGAGCGCGCCCTGGCGATCGCCCATCGCGAGCTGCAGCTTGCCGAGCCGCAGCCAGGCGCCCGCGTGGCCGGGCGCGAGCGCGAGCAGCGCGTGCAGCTCGGCGGCGGCCGAGGGGCGATCGCCCTGGCGCTCGAAGACGGCGGCCTGGAGCAGGTAGGCCTCGGGCAGCTCGGGGCGGATGCGCTTGATCCAGGTGAGCTGCGCGGTCGCGCGCTGGCCGTCGCCTGACTCGAAGGCGATCAGGGCGACGTGGTAGCGCGCGCCGACGGCCGTGCGATCGAGGGCGATCGCCTGCTCCAGCGCCTTGAGCGCCTCGGCCAGCCGGCGCCGCTTGAAGAGCAGCACGCCCAGCTTGAGGTGCGCCGCCGTCGTGACGGGCCGGACCAGGATCGCGGCGCGGTACGCGCGCTCGGCGGCGGCGTGGTCGCTGATGAGCGCGAGGGCGTCGCCGCGCTCGAGCCAGGCCATGGCGACGGCGCGCGGATCCGCGGGCGCGGCCGGCTTCGCGGGCGCCTGGGCCGGCGCGGCGGCCCGCGCCATCGTGACGGGCGGGATGAGCGTCGCGGTGGTGGCCTTGCCCGCGAGCAACGCGGTCGCGGTGGCACGCTGGGGGCGCGCGACGGTGGGCAGGCGGAGGCGGGAGGGCGCGCTGCCGCCGCGGACCTCGCCCTGGTCGGCGACGTAGGCGATCGCCGCGGCAGGCTCGGCGGCGGGGGTCACCGACGCGACCTCGGGCTCGGCGGCGGGTCGCGAGGCCGGCTTGGGACGCCTGTAGGGCAGCATCGGGACGGTCCTCTCTCTCGCTCCACGGGCTTCCCGGCCCGTTGGGGGAGATTTCGGCCGCTCCGATTACAGGGGTGTGACGGACGGGGAATAGATCGTTAAATGCCGGTAATCATCGCACCCGCCATGGTGGGCGGCCAGCGACAATGGCGGTCGACGTCCCACCACGCGTTTCAGAGGACACCCATGTCAACGCGCTATTCCGTCGTTTTCGCCCGCCGAGCCGGCCATGAGCCCAACCGCCGGTTTCTGAAGCGGGAGGACCTGACTCATCTGCTGGAAACGCCACCGGATCGGTTCGTTCAGGTCTGGTACGACTTCAACAGCGCGAGCTTCGACGATCTTCGACGCCTGGTCGAAGACTTCGCGGATCAGATCGGGGAGGCGATCGGCTTCGCCGTGCAGGCGAACGTCGAGCACCTCGCCTACGTGCACGCAACACCGGGCCGGCTGCTGCGCGGGCTGGCCTACAACACCGACTCCGGCTGGTACCAGGTCCTCGGCGAGCCCGAGCCGTGGGAGCGCGAGCTCCTGTTCACCGAGCGGCAGCTCGCGCAGCAGGTCGCCGATTACGACGACTCACCCGACAGCGTGGCGGCGATCCGGGCGGCCTGGGCCACAGGCCACCTCCAGCCGGGCTCCTTCTGGCCGAGCACCGGGGCGGACGAGCTCGCCCACCAGGTGCGCGCCAACCTGGGGCTCGAGATGAAGGGTCGCTGAACCGACGTCGCCGGCCCGCTCAGCGCCAGGTCGGGATGCTGACCGACGGGCCGCGGTCCATGAAGGCATCCAGCGACATCTTGCCCTGCAGGCCCCACGGGTTGTTGTAATACACCGTGTCGCCCTCGATCTTCGTCAGCAGCACCTCGTGGCGCGCGTGCATCCCCGAGCCCCAGGCCATGCCGGCGGGCACCGTGTTGCCGCCCGCGAGGCACTCTTTCAGCTGGGCGAGGACCTCGCGGTCGACGTCGTTGTAGGTCTTCACCTGCTGGCCCCAGACGCCCTCCATGAGGCGGTCGACGCCCTTCTGGGTCAGGCCGCTGAACCCGCCGCGCGAGCCGCGGTGACGGTCCGAGGCGTTCGAGTAGTCGTAGTCGGTCTCGCCGTGCTCCATGAACGCGGCCTGCACCAGGCGGCTCGACTGCGTGCGCGGCGTGCCGTCGGCGCGCTCGGTGCCGGGCTCGCGCTCGAGCGTGGAGCCGTCCTTGAGCGTCACCTGGCCATCGGCGCTCGCGAGCCCCGCGACGAGGCGCGCGTATTCGGCGGGCCGGTCCGCAGCCACCTTGATCTGCACGCTCGCGGCCGCGCAGGTGCCGCGGTTGTGCTGGTTGATGCACGAGGGCTCGAAGACCTCCTGGATCACGTCGGCGACCAGCTTGTGGCGCTCGATGCCCTCGGCCACCGGGGCTACCGCCATCGCGTCGAGGTTGGCGAGCAGGTCGCGGCCGGCGGTGTCGCGATCGCCACCCACCAGGCCGCCATACGCGAGCATGCCCTGCAGCGCGAGCTGGGCCGGCGGATCGTGGGCGATCGCCCCCTTCACCCGCTGATAGGCCTGCTGGTCCGCGGGCGAGAGGCGCGCGAGCGCCGCGCCCTCGAAGCCCGCGTTGGCCTCGAGCAACGACTTGAAGAGCTCCATCTTCTCAGGCGTGAAGCCGTTGGCGTCGAGCAGGTCGAGGCTGCCGTCGCGGGCGCCGTTGCGCGAGGCCTTCTCGCGGTAGGCCGAGCGGATGCGCGTGGCGTCCTCGGGGGAGAGCGGGCCGGGGGCGGGGCTGGGAGTGGGGCCGGGAGCCGGCACGGGGGCGGGCGCCGGCGGCGGGATATAGGGTGCAGGTGCGGGCGGGGCAGGGACGGGCGGCATGGGCGGCGCCGGGCTCGGGGCGTAGGGAGCCGGGCTCGGCGCGGGGCCGACCGGGGACGGCGCAGGCTGCGGGCCCACGCCGAGCTCGGCGAGCTTCGCGGCGCGCAGCGTATCGAGCGTCAGGATCTTGCGGCCGTCGGCCGCCTGGTACGCGTACTTCGCGAGCTCCTGCGTGATCTCGTTGCCCGAGAGGTAGCCATCCTGGTTGCGGTCGCTCGCGAAGGCGCGCGCGAGGTCCACGCCCACGGCCTGCTCGCCGCGCGAGAGCTCGCCGTTGCGATCGACGTCCCAGGCCGCGAGGATCTCGGGGCCGAGCGGGGCGAGCTCGGAGCCCGAGAGCACTTCATCGCCGTTGCCGTCGAGGGCTGAGAAGTCGAAGCCGCCGTTGCCGCCGACCGGCGCTTCGGCGCTGGTGAGGGGCAGGTCGTCGGAGCCTGCGAGGTCGCCGGTGGCGGACAAAGCGGCCCCGTCGGCCTGCGCCCAGGTGGCGAGGCGCGGCAGGGGCGCCGCGGCGGCCGCGGGGACCTCGGCGACCGCCGCGTCGAGCGGCTCGGTGCCGATGGCGTTGGTGTTCCAGTTGGCCGAACGCTGAACCTGCATAACGCTCACTCCTTACTCACATCCGCACCCGCCTCGAGGCGGCAGCTCACCGGGCTTGCTGCCGCACCCAGGCCTCGAGCTGGCCCTGGCTCATCCCGCCGAGCTGGCGGCCGGCTTCCTGGCCGCGGTTGAAGACCATCAACGTGGGCAGGCCCTGCACGCCATACTGCTGCATCAGCTGGCGCGCCTGGTCCGCGTTCACCTTCACCACCTTGAAGTTGTTCGCCGCGTTCGCCGCCGCGCGATCCAGCGTCGGCGCGAGCGCGCGGCACGGGCCGCACCAGTCGGCGTAGAAGTCCACCAGCACGGGGATGTCGGACCTGAGGACCTCGGCTTCGAAGTTGCTCGCGTCGACGTGCACGGGCTGGGTCGGGCGCGGCCGCGGGGTGGGCGCGGGCAGGGGCTGCGGCGCGGGGGGCGCGAAAGGCGCGGGCGGCGGCAAGGGGGCCGGAGGCGCGAAGGGCGTGGGCGGCGGAGCCGGCGGGGCAAAAGGCGTGGGCTGGGGCACGGGCAATGGGCCGGGCGTGGGCCCAGGAGCGGGACAGGCCTTGATCAGCTGGGCCTTGAGGTGGTCGCGGCTCAGGATCTTGCGGCCGTCAGCGGCCTGGTAGGCGTAGCCGGCGAGGTCGGGGGTGATCTCGTTGCCCGAGAGGTAGCCGTCGCCGTTGCGGTCCTGCGCCATCGCGCGCTCGACCTGGGCGCCGGTCATGTACTCGCAGCGCGAGAGCTCGCCGTTGCCGTCCGCATCGAAAGACCGGCGGGTGGCCTCGTCGAGCCCGGCGAGCTCGGAGCCCGAGAGCACACCGTCGCCGTTGCCGTCCTGGCGGGCGAAGGCCAGGCGGCCGGCGCCGCCCGCGTGCTCGGCGCGGGTCAGCTCGCCGTTGCCGTCCGCGTCCGCGGCCTGGCGGAAATCGGCGGGGGTGTTGGCGAGCTCGGTGCCGGAGAGGACGTCGTCGCGGTTCTGGTCGAGCATGTCGAAGTCCGAGGCGTTCACGGCCCCGGGCACGCCATAGCCGGCGCTGGCCTGGCCGGGCAAGCCGAGCCGCGGATCGACGGCGTCGCCGCCGGTGGCAACCTGGGCCCGGTCGGCCGAGAGGCGCCAGTTCACCAGGCGCGGCGTCGCGATCTGCGCCGGGCCGGCGGGCTGCGCCGGGCCCTGGGCCTGGTAGGCCGCGAAGGGCGACGCGGACGCGTAGTTCGAACCGATGGTCATGACGGGCTCCTCTCTCACTCGGCGGTCGAGGCTCCCGCCCGCCGCGCTTCCGTGGATGATGTCGCCGCGCGGAATTACACGCGGATTACGGCACGTCGGGCGATCGTTAAACTCGGGTGAAGCCGCAGCGCGCGGGCCTGGGTATGAAGGCGACGGAGCGCGTCCCATGCCAGCCACCTGGATCATCGAGAGCAAGATCGCCGAGCCCGCGCCCCCGCCGGGCTGGTCGCGCGCGCCGCTGATTCCGGCTGGCGAACCGCTGCCGCCCGCCACGCTGCTGGTGGCGGGCCCCGGCTACGGCAAGACGCGCGCGCTCGCAGCCCTCGCCGCCCGCGAGGGGGCCGCGGGCGCGGTCGTCGCCTGGTATGGCCTGGACGCCTACGACGCCGACCCGGCGGCGTTCTTCCACTACCTGGTGGCCAGCGTGCGGCGCCGGCTGCCGGACTTCGGCCAGGACGTCGAGGCCGCGCTCGCGGGCGAGGGCTGCGAGCCGCGCACGCTCTGGATCCGCTTCTTCCGGGCGCTCGCGGCCTACGGCGTGCCGGCGGCGATCGCCCTCGACGACGTCCACCACCTGGCCGACGACGCGCCCGAGCTGCTGCGCGGCCTGTTCGCGGCGCTCGAGGGCCTGCCTGCTGGCGTGCGCGTGCTGCTCGCCTCGCGGCGCAAGCTCGCGCTGCCGCTCGCGCGCCACCAGGCGTCAGGCCGCCTGCGCGTGATCGGCGTGGAGCGCCTGCGCTTCGACGAGGCCGAGCGGCGCGCGTTCCTGCAGGCGCATGCCGACGGCGGGGTGCCGGCAGCCTGGGAGGCCGGCGCCGCGACGCTCGACGGCTGGCCGCTCGGCCTCGAGCTCCTGACCCACGGCGTCGACGCGGACGCGCTGAACGGCGGGAGCGGAGGCGCGGAAGCCGTGGCCGCGTACGTCGCCGAGGAGCTTTACCTCACCCAGCCCGAGGCCCGCCGCGCCTTCATGCTGCAGGCCGCGCTGCTCACCGACCTCGGCGCCGAGGCCTGCCGCCAGGCTTTCGGCCGCGTCGACGCCGCGGCGCACCTCGAGGCGCTCGAGGCCGAGCTGCTGGTCGAGCGGCTGGCCGGCAACGCCGGCTATCGCTTCCCGACCTACCTGGAGGAGTTCCTGCGGGCCGAGGCGGCGCGCACGATCCCAGGGCCCGTGTACGAATCGTGGCAACGCGGCGCGGCGGCCAGCCACCTCGAGCTGGGCCGGCCGGAGCTCGCCTTGCCGCACCTGGTCGCGATCGGCGACTGGGAGGCCGCGCTCGCGGCCGGCCAGACCTGCTTCCCGGCCATGCTCGCGACCGGCCGCCAGGCCCCGATCGAGCGCTGCCTCGCGGCGGTCCCCGCCGAGGCCGGCGCGCAGGAGCCCGCCGTGGCGCTGTGGCGCGGTTACCTGGCCGCGCGGCGTGGCCAGCACCAGGACGCGCTGCCCTGCTTCGAGCGCGCGCTCGAGCTGTACCGCGCACGGGGCGATCGCGCGGGCGAGCTCAAGGCGCTCGTGCGGCTCGCCGGCATCGCGCTGATCTCACGCGAGATGCCGCGCTTCGGCAAGCTCGCGATGCAGGCGATGGCGCTGCTCGATCAAGGCCGCCCGGAGGACCTCGCGGACCTCAACCTCATGCGCGCGCTCGCGGCCGAGAGCCGAGGCGACATGGGGCTCATGCGCGAGTGCAACGAGGCCGTGCTCGCGATCCCCGTCGGCGACGACGTGGAGGTCGCGACCTGCCGCGTCTATGCGCTGCTCAACCTCTTCACGGCGGCCTGGCACGTAGGCGACCTCGCGACCGCCAGGCGCCGCATCGACGAGGCGATCGAGCTCGCCGAGGCCTGGCGCTTCCGCCCCTACCACCTCTACGCCTCGGTGATGCGCGCGCAGCTCTGCCTGACGGCGGGCGACGTGGCGGGCGCTGGCGCGCTTTTGCGCGCGCTGCCCGTGGGCTGGGAAGACGCGATGGACTGGCACGACCGCGGCTGCGCCTACGCCGTGCAGGGCGAGTACCTGGCCGCCACCGGCGACGACCGCGCGGGCGAGGAGTGGCTGCGCAAGGCCAACGCGGTCTTCACCAAGGCCGAGTTCCTCGAAGGCATGAAGATCCCGCTGGAGCGCCTCATGTGGACCGCGATCCGGCGCAAGCAGTACGCCCGGGCGCGCGAGCTGCGGCGCGAGGCCGGCGCACCCGCGGAAGCCAACATCTACGACTATGCGTTGGCGATCGCCGACGCCCGCGCCGCGCACCTCGCGGGCGATCACCAGGCGGCGCTCGCGGGCTGGACCCAGCTGCTGCCGGCGCTGGAAGGCCTCGGCGCCCGGCTGCATGTCGCGCGCGTCCGACTCTTCGAGGCCGCGACGCGGCTGAAGCTTGGCGATCGCGCGGCGGCGCTCGCAGCGTTCACGGCGGCCGAGGCGGCGATCGAGCGCTACGACTACGGCTTCTTGCACGAATCGGATCGCGGGCTCTGGGACGAGCTCAGGCCGCTCGCCACGCCCGACGCCGGGCCAGTCGCGCCGGTGGCCCAGCCCGGGCAGGCAGCCGTCGTGGATGCGGCCCCCGCGGCACCTGCGACAGTACCTGCGACAGTACCAGTGGCGGCGCCTGTGGCCGCAGCCGAAGCACCACCTGCCGCCCAGGCGGCCCCCGCAGGCCAGGCGGAACCCGCAGCCCAGGTGGCGTCCGCCACCGCCGCCGCGTCCGCCGGCGGCACCGACGGCGTGCTCGATCTCCGGCTGCTCGGCGCTTTCGAGGTCTTCCAGGGCGGCATGCGCCTCGACCAGTGGCCCCGCAAGAAGGCCCGCCTCGTGCTCGCGGCCCTCGCGCTCTATCCGCGCGGCCTGCCCGCCGAGCAGCTCGCCGAGCTGATGGGCGAGGACACGCGCACGCCCGCGTTCCTCGCCAGCGTGCGCGTGAACGTGATGACGCTGCGCAAGGTGCTCGAGCCCGCGCTCGGCAAGCGCGAGGCGCCGCGCTACGTGCTCTTCGAGCACGAGCGGTACATGCTCGCGCCCGAGCTGGTGCTGGCGCTCGACTGGCGCACCTTCGACGCCGCCGCGGCGGAAGGCGATCGCGCGCGCGACAAGGCGCCCGACGAGGCCGCCGCGGCCTATCGGCGGGCACTCGTGGTCTATCGCGGCAACCTGCTGGAAGACGGCGGCCTGGCCGCGCACTTCGAGGCCGAGCGCGAGCAGTTCCGCCGCCGCGCGATCGAGGCGCTGCTCTGGCTCGCGGCCCACGACGGCCGCCGCGCCGACCTGGCCGCCGAGGGCGCCGCGCTCGCGCGTGCGGCCGCCCTCGCGCCATGCGAGGAAGAGATCTACATCCGGCTGATGCGCCACCACCTCGCGGCCGGGCGCCCGGAACGCGTGCGCCAGTCGTACTGGGACTGCCGCAAGGCGCTCAAGGCGCGCCTCGGGATTCCGCCGAGCGACGCACTGGAACAGACTTTCCGGGAACTCGCCGGCACCTGAGCGGGCAGCCTGAATCCCCGATCTTGGTCAATCCTTCAACGGTGTTTAACGTCGATCGGCGTCGCTGCTATTCGCGTGTAATTCATCGACGGGACAACCTCTCCATCGAACCCGATGCGGTCCCGGTACGGTACCGGGGCGTCGGACGAGTCAGAGGAGAGAGAGTCCCATGGCAACCATCGACAGCTTCCGGTTCCTCGCCCCCGCCGCTTCCGGCGCCCCCCAGGCCCGCGGTACTTCGCCCAACACGCCCGCCATCGCGCCGAACCCAGCTTACCGGACGGACACGGTGAACCTCACCGGCGTACGTCCGCTCCCGAACACCGGCATTTCGCCCGAGATGCGCCGCGAGCTCGACCTCCTGCGCAACCAGGTGATGAGCCTGACGATGCGCCTTTCCGAGACCACGCGGCGCATCGACGACCACCTCAAGAACGGCCACTGCCCCTGCTGCGGCCCGAACTGCGCCTGCCACACCAAGGGCGCGCTGCCGGCGAACCCGGTGGTGCCCAACTTCCCGCCGAAGCCCTGGCAGCTCGACATGGCGCGGCCGGCCTGGTGCCCGCCCGGCGACCCGACCTGCGATCCGGCCGCGAACCCCCTGCTGGTCCGCCCCACCTGGTGCCCGCCCGGCGATCCCACCTGCGATCCGGCCGTGAACCCGGCCCTGGCGCGGCCCGCGTGGTGCGCCCCCGGCGACCCGAGCTGCGACCCCGCGGCGCGCTTCCCCTCGCTCCTGCGGCCCTCGTGGTGCCGGCCGGGCGACCCGAGCTGCGATCCGGCGGCCAACCCGTCGTTGCTGCGCCCGTCGTGGTGCAACCCGGGTGATCCGAGCTGCGATCCGAGCGCGAACCCCTCGCTGCTGCGGCCGTACTGGTGCAAGCCCGGTGACCCGAGCTGCGACCCGAGCGCGACCCCCTCGCTGCTGCGGAGGACCTACCCCTAAGCCAGTTTCCACCCCGATTCCACTCTCACTCCACGCCACTCCAGGCGCCGCCCCGACCGAAAGGTCGGGGCGGCGTCTTTGTGGGAGAATGAGCGAGCGCACGGAGGCGCGCCATGGACGACTTCACGCTCGAGACCAGCCGAACCCGCATCCGCCCCTTCCGGGAGGCGGACGCGGCCGACGTGTACGCGCACTGCCGCAACCCGGAGCTTACGCGCTACACCTCATGGGAGCACCACACGGCGATCGCGACCGCGGAGGGCTTCATCCGCGCGCAGCGCGAGCACTACGCGCGCCATGAGCCCGCGACCTGGGCGATCGCCGACCGCGTGAGCGACGTGGTGATGGGCGCGATCGGCTTCTACGCGCTCGAGCGCGAGGCCCGCCGCGGCGAGTTCGGCTTCTGGATCGGCCGCGCGCACTGGGGCCACGGGCTCACCACCGAGGCCGCGAAGGCGGTGGTGGCCCATGGCCTCGGCCCGCTCGGGCTGGTGCGGATCGAGGCGATCTGCCACGTGGACAACCTGGCCTCGGCCCGCGTGCTGGAGAAGGCCGGCATGCAGCTCGAGGGCGTGAAGCGGCGCTACGCGTGGAAGCGCGGGCACACGTTCGACGTGCGCCTCTATGCGGCGGTGGCGCCGGCGTGAGCCTCCGGCCGAGCGGGCTCAATCGACGTAGAAGTTCGCCCCACTGAGGCCCTGCCGGAAGGTCGCGAGGTCGATGCGCTCCTCGGTGCCATGCGGGTTGATCACCAGCACCACGCTGCGCGCCCGGTCGACGCCCGTCACCACCATCGCGTGGCCGTCAGCGCCCACCTGCACCTGTTTGCCGGCCGCGGTCTCGCGCTCCATCCGTTCGAGGGCCTCGTTGCGGCGGTGCGCCTCGTTGTAGAGGTCGAGGGCCTCGACCTTGCGCCCGCTGACCGCGCGCATCGCGAGGGCCGTCTCGTCGTAGGTCAGCCCCTGGCCGTTTTCGGTGTTGCGGTACTGCGCGCCGCGGCCTTCGGCGATCGCGTAGGCCATGACGGCGGCCTGATACAGGCGCGCGCTGATCGTGCGCGTGGTGCCGTCGTCGCCCGCGGTGCCGCGATAACGGGTGAGCGTGGGGCCACCGGCCGTGACGACGCGCCCTTCCGGGCTCGCGAGGCCAGCCACCAGGCGGGCGTACTCGGCCGGCTGCGCCGTCGCGAGCATGATCTGGGTCGTCGCCCCGGCGCACGTGCCGCGCTCCTTCTGCGCGATGCACGAGGGCCGGGCGATCTCCTGGATCATGTCCGCGACCATCCGCCGCTGATCGAGGCCACTCGCCACGGGCCCCGTCGCCGCGCGGTCGAGGGCTGCGAGCAGGCCGAGGCTATCCTTGTTGGCGGGCCCGGCCGTCAGCCGGCCCTCGGCCAGCAGCACCTGCAGCGCGAAGCGCGCCGGCGGGTCCTGCTCGGTGGCCGCGACCAGGCGCCCGTACTGGGCCTGCTGGTCTGCACCGAGCCTCGCGAGCTGCGCCTGCTCGGTCGCCGCGTGGGTCGCCACGAGGCCGCGGGCGCGCTCGTCGAGCTCGCCGGCGTCGCGCGCGCGGTCGTTGGCGTCGCGCAGGTCGCGCACCACCGTGTGGCCTTGCGCGGGGATGACGATCAGGTCGCGCCGCGGCGTGCCCGCGAGCTGCTCGTAGGCGTCGCGGAGCGCCCTGGCTTCCGGGCTCGCGCCCGGGTCCACGGCGGGGCCGGCCGGCGTCGGGCCGGCGGGAACCGGGGCCGGCGGCGGGAGGTAGGGCCCCGGCGCCGGCGCGGGCGGCAG
>JAKFEW010000033.1:0-48683 GCA_036675505.1 Candidatus Sericytochromatia bacterium | reverse complement strand
GAGGCGCGCGCGCCAGATGGCCGCGAGCCCGACGGGCAGGTCGGCCCCCGCGGCCCCCTCGGCCACCGTCCAGCCGGCGGGGCCGCGGCGCAGGGCGCCGGTCGCCACGAGGTGCTCGAGCGTGAGGTCGAGCAGGGCCGGGTTGCCGCCGGCGACCTCGGCGAGCCTTGCCTCGAGCTCGGGCGGTGGCGCGCCGCCGAGCCGGGCCGCGAGCAAGGCGTGCGCCTCGGCCGGCTCGAGCGGGCCGAGGTCCACGCGCGCGCCGGCGGTGGCGATCGCCGCGAGGTCCGGCGCTTCCGGGTCTAGCGTGATCGCCCAGGCGATCGGCGGCGCCGGCTCGAGGCCGCGCAGGAACGCCAGGAACGCCCGGCCGGCCTCGTCGGCCTGCTGCCAATCGTCGAGCCCGACGGCGAGCCCGCCGAGCGTCGCGGCCGCGCCCGCGAGGTCCGCGGCCGCCGCCGCGCGCAGCGCCACCTGGCGGGCCGGTGGCTCCAGCTCGCGCAGCGCCTGCGGGATCTCGCCGCCCAGCCAGTCCGCCGTGGCGGTGGAAGGCTCGCGACGGGCGAGGGCGAGGGCCTGCGCCACCACCGCCCGCAGCGGCGCCGCCGGCGCGCCGGTGGCCTGGGCGCAGGCCGCGCCGAGCCAGCTCCGTCCCGCCGCCTGGGCCACGAGCCGCAGCTCGTCCAACACCCGGCTCTTGCCCTCGCCGGGACCGCCGACCAGGGCGAGCCAGGCGGCTCCATCGGTCGCGAGCGCCTGGTCCCAGGCGGCGAGCGCATCGACCCGGCCCACGAACGTGCCACCCACCAGCGCCACCGGCTCCTCGGCCGCGGACGCCGGCGCGAGGCCGAGCGCCACCAGCACCGCCCCGGCCGAGGCCGGGCGGCGGGCAGGATCCTTGGCGAGCAGGCTCGTGAGCAGCCGCGCGAGGTCGGGGTCCGCGTCGGCGCCGGCGATCGCCGGCGGCGGCGCGTGCAGGTGCGCGCGCACGAGCTCCGTCGCGGTCCCGCCGAACGGCGTGGCGCCGGTCCAGAGCGAATAGCCCAGCGCCCCGAGCGCGTACAGGTCCGCCGCCGGGGCCACCGGCGCGAGGCGGAAGGCCTCGGGCGCCAGGTATTCCAGGGTGCCCGCGACCGCCTCCCGTCGCTGGCCGACCGGCGCCATCAGCCCCACGTCGATCAGCGCCACGCGCCCCTCAGGGGTGACGCGCAGGTTCTCGGGCTTGAGGTCGCCATGCACCCAGCCTTGCCGGTGGAGGTAGGCCAGGGCCTCCGCGGCCGCGCCGATGACGGCGCGCACGCGGGCCGGCGTGAGGGGGCCCGCGGGCGTCTCGCCCGTCGCCAGCGCCATCGCGTAGTACGGCCGGCCATCCGGCATCGTGCCGGCCTCGAACGCCTCGGGGAAGCCCGGGTGCCGCAGGCGCGCCAGGCGCCGGTGCTCGCCGAGGAACTGCCAGACCGCCTCCGGCCTGTGGGCGGCCGCGGGGGCCATCACCTTGAGCGCGGCGCGCCGGCCACGCGGGTCCACCGCCTCGAGGACGACACCGAACGCGCCCTGGCCCAGGAGGCCGATGGGCGTATAGCCGGGAGGCGTGTGATCGGCGAGCGGTGAGGTCAACGGCGGGCACCCAGCAGGCGTGCTAGACTTTGGTCAGCCTAACGGAGCGAACCCCGGAGGTCAATCATCGACAAGCGGCGAAGCAGCAACCTGGGTCTGCCCACGCCGGCGGCCGGCATCGAAGACCGGGTCCGCCGCGAACGTTCGCGCGTCGAGCGCGCCCTCGGCTTCGCGCGCGAGGTGAGCCTGGGCGTGCGGGCCGACTTCCCGGACATCTTCGGCCGGCCGCAGGCCTGGGACGAGAGCTCGCGCGAGCGTGAGCTCATGCGGCGCGTGCACCTGATGGACCGCATCGCCCACGACACGGCCGTGGCGCTGAAGCAGGTGCCGAACGACGCGGCGCTCGAGACGCTGCAGAAGCTCGAGGGCTTCGACCTCGTCACGCTCGCCGACGCCGCGAACCGGGCCCAGCAGCTGGGCGACCACCTGCGCCAAGCCGGCAAGCCGGCGCCGCAAGCCGAACCAAGGCCCCAGCCGAAGCCCGGCGGCCACCCGGGCCCTGACGTGGCGCTGATTCGCGGGCTCGCGCCGCGTAGCGCCACCCAGAAGCTCGGCCCCGCGCCGGGCCGGCCGCCTGTGGCGCCCCCCCGTCCCGGCACGCCTGGCGCCCCACCTCGTCCGCTCCCGCCGCTGCCGGGCGTCGACGCCTTCTCGCGCTCGGGCGGCGGCCCGGACGACCGCACAGGCCTCGGCGCCCGCCGCGCATTCGACCAGGCCCTCAAGCTCGCCCGCGAGGTGATGGCCTACGTCTCGCCGCGCCTGACGCTGGCCGACGTGGCCCTCGAGGCCACCGGCTTGCCGACCGGCCGCAAGCCCTGGCCGCTGGTCGAGCCCGCGCTGATGCCGGCCGCCGAGCAGGCCGGCGTGATTCCCCCGCTGCGCCCCTGGCTGCCGCTGCTCGCCCAGCTCTTCCTGTCCGACGCCGAAGCCACCCGCAAGACCCACCAGGCGGTCACCCAGTGGAAGCAGGCGCGGCAGGTCAACCAGCATGCCGAGAAAGTCGACGGCCTGATCGCCCAGTCCGCCCCCGTTTCCCACGCCGCGCTCCTCGGCAGCGTGGACAACGCCCGCCTACGGGCCGCGGTCTACCCGCTCAGCCACCTGCACCTCCACTTCAAGGGCGTGCCCCACATGAGCACGCTCTTCCCCCCGCCGTCCTGAGCGGTCAGTCAGCGTTCGCCGGTGGTGGTGGTGCGCTCGCTTTCGGGCTTGGGCTTGCTCATCAGCGACTTCATCGAGTCCTTCGCGCTCGTGATGAGCGGCGCCGCGCCCGGCAGGAAGGCGGTGATGTTGGCGGTGCCGATGCCCGCCCAGACGACGGCGATCGACGCATAGACGATCACCGCGCGCGTGGGGCCCGGGATGTGGCTCTCAGCGGGGTCGACGGCGCCTGAGGGCGGGACCATGTACATCGTCACGATGACCCGCAGGTAATAGTAGACCGACAGGATGCTGTTGATCACCGCCACCACCACCAGCGGGGCCAGGTTGGCCTTCATCGCCGCGATGAAGAGGTAGTACTTGCCGAAGAAGCCGGCGGTGGGCGGGAAGCCGATCAGCGAAAACATGCAAATGGCCATGCCGAGGCCCACCAGCGGGTAGCGCCAGGCGATGCCAGCGTAGTCCTCGATGTTCTCCACCCGCTCTTCGCGGCCCGCGAGAAAGGCCACGCACGCGAGCGCGCCGAGGTTCGTGAAGGCGTAGGCCACCAGGTAGAACATGATCGCGGCGCCGGCGTCGGCGTCCGGCAGGGCGGCGATGCCGACCAGCAGGTAGCCCGTATGCGCAATGCTGGAGTAAGCCAGCATCCGCTTCATGTTCTTCTGCACCAGCGCGAAGACGTTGCCGACGAACATCGTCAGGATCGCGAGGTGCCACACCACCGCCTGGCCGATCTCGTGGAGCTGGCCCACCGAGAAGAGCGCCAGGCCGACGCGGACCGCGAGCGCGAAAGCCGCCGCCTTGACCGCCGTCGCCATGAAGGCGGTGACCGGCGTGGGTGCGCCCTCGTACACGTCCGGCGCCCACATGTGGAAGGGGAACGCGGCAACCTTGAAGCCGACCGCCGCGAGCACCATCAAGGAGCCGAGCACGAAAACCGGGTTCATATTGAGCGCCGGCGTGTGCAGCAGGCTCGCGATGTCCACGAGGTTCGTGGTGCCCGCCGAGCCGTAGATGAGCGCGATGCCGTAGAGGAAGATCGCCGCGGCCAGCGAGCCGAGGAAAAAGTACTTGAGCACGGCCTCGTTCGAGCGCAGCACGTGACGGCGCCAGCCCACCATCACGTAGACGGCGAGCGACATCGTTTCGAGGCCCAGGAACAGCGTCATCAGGTCATCCGACGACACCATCACGAACATGCCGGTGAGCGCGAACGCGAGCAAGGCGTAGTACTCACCGCGCTGGGCCTGCTCGCGGTCGAGGTACGGGATCGCCATGACGGTCGATACCACGCCGATGATGCAGAACAGCAGATAGAAGAAATACGAGAAGCCATCGATCGTGACGGCGTCCGAGAGCAGGCGGTGGGGGCCGTCGTTCGAGGCCCACTGGTTCACCGCGAGCACACCCACGCCGGTCAGGCCGGCGGCCGTGAACCAGCCGACCTTCGCGCCGTCCTCGACGAGCGCGGACATCAACATCGCGATGAGCGCGACGGCGGTCAGCAGGAAGAAAGGGAAGAGGGGCGCGTAGGCGAGCATCAGTGAATCCCTTGCGTCGAGTGTTCGGCAGGCGCGGCATCGCCGGCCTCGCCGTGGGTCACGGCGCCATGCGCCGGCGGCCCGACCTTGGTGGGCGAGACCGTGGGCGCGGGATCCGCGGCCACGCCGAAGTGCTTGAGGTAGGCGGCGGTGGAAGGGGCGATCGCCGACAGCATCGGCTGCGGGAACACGCCCAGGCCGATGATCGCGAGCACCAGCGGCATCAGCAGCGCGCCTTCGCGCATGTTGAGGTCGGCCATGCGCGCGACGCCGTCGTGCTGCACCGGGCCGAACATCGTGCGCTGGTACCACCAGAGCATGTACGCCGCGCCGAAGATGATCGACGTCGCCGCGATCGCGGTGGCCGTGGCGTGCTGCTTGAAGGCGCCCAGGAAGATCATGAACTCGCCGATGAACGCCGTGAGACCCGGCAGGCCGACGGCCGCCAGCATGAAGAGCATGAAGAAGGTGGCGAAGACGGGCACCGTCTTCGCGGCGCCGCCCCAGTCCGCGATCAGCGTGGAGCCGCGGCGCTCGGCCATGAAGCCGACGAGCAGGAAGAGTGCGCCGGTGGTGACGGCATGGCCGACCATATGGAAGACCGAGCCCGCCACCGCCTGGTGGGTCAGCGAGAAGACGCCGAGCAGGATCACGCCGAGGTGGCTGATCGAGGCGTAGGCCACCACGAGCCGGGCGTCTTCCTGGGCGAGCGCCACGAAGGCGGCGTAGACGACGCCGGCCGTGGCGAGCGCGGCGAGCACCGGCATCGCGACCTGCGCCGCCTCCGGGAAGATCGGCAGCGCGACGCGCAGCAGGCCATAGATGCCGAGCTTGGCCATGACGGCCGAGAGCAGGAAGGTCACGGGCATCGGCGCCTGGCTGTAAGCGGCGGGCAGCCAGGTGTGCAGCGGGAAGAGCGCGGCCTTGATGCCGAAAGCGGCGAGGAAGGTGAGGAAGGGCCACATCGCGATGCCATCCCGGAACGGCAGGCCGTAGAGCGCGTCGATGGCGAAGGTCCAGCTGCCCCTGAGGACGAAGTGCTGCCAGCCGACGTAGGTGATGCCGATCAGCATCAGCAGCGAGCCCACCATCGTATAGATGACGAACTTGATCACGGCCGGGCGGCGTTGCTCGCCGCCGAAGACGCCGATCAGGAAGAACGCCGGGATCAGCATCACTTCCCAGAACACGTAGAAGCAAAAGAGGTCGGCCGCCGCGAGCACGCCGATCATGCCGCCCGAAAGGAGCAGCATGCAGCCGTAATAGATGCGGGCCTTCTCCGAAACGATGCGCCAGCTGGCCGCGATGGCGATCGCCGTGCAGGCCGTCGCGAGGATGATCAAGAAGGTCGACATCCCGTCGGTGCGCAGGAAGTACTGGATGCCCAGCGCGTCGATCCAGGGCCGCTTCTCTTCGAAGCTCGCGAGCTGGATGCCGCCTGCCACGCGCTCCGCCCCGGCCAACAGGCCGATCGAGAGCAGCCCGTTGGCGATCGCCACCACGAGCGAGCCCCAGCGCGCGAAGCCCTGCTCGTCTTCGTCACCGAAGAAGAGGATGGCCAGGCCCGCGAGGAGGGGCAGGAAGATCAGCAGCGATAGCAAGAACGACATTACAGCTCAATCCTGGTGGGTTAGAAGCGCAGCAGCGACCAGCCGGACATCACGACGAACAAGATGGCCAGGGTGCCCAGCAGCATCGCGTAAGCGTAGGTCCGCACGGCGCCGCTCTGCATGACGCGGACGGTGTCGGAGAACTTGTAATAGAGCGTCGGCAGGCCACGGATGGGGCCGTCGATGATCCAGCGGTCCACGACGTGGCGGAAGCCCCAGCCGAGGAAGTCGATCGAGCCGCGCACGAAGACGGCGTCGTTGATGTGGTCGAAGAAGTAGCGGTTCTGGAAGAGCGCGAACAGGCCGCGCGCCCTGCCGAAGACCGGCGTGGCCTGGCCGCCGTAGCGCAGGAAGGCGAGCGTGATGCCCGCCACGGCGCCGAGGATGGCGAAGGCCGCGAGCAGGTACTCGGTCTGATGAAGGCCGTAGGTCGCCGCCTCGAGCGCTTTTCCGCTCAGGTCCGCGGGCAGATGGGCGTGGGCGCCGACCGCGGGCGCGAGCCAGGCGGCGAACTTCGAGCCGCCCATCGCCTCGGGCAGCCCGAGGAAGCCGACGACGAGGGTGCCCGCCGCGAGGATCGCGAGCGGCACGTTCATCACCGCGGGGCCCTCGTGGGCGCCGTCGTAGGCGTGGTGGTCGCGCGGTGTGCCCAGGAAGGTGAGGAACCACATGCGGAACATGTAGAAGGCCGTCAGGAACGACGTGAAGAGGCCCACGCCCCAGAGCCAGTACCAGCCTTGCTGCCACTGGGCGAACAGGATCGCGTCCTTCGAGAAGAAGCCCGCGAGGGGCGGGATGCCGGCGATCGCCACGCAGCCGATCAGCATGGTCGTGGCGGTGAAGGGCAGCTTCTTCCAGAGGCCGCCGTAGTTGTCCATCTCTTCCTCGTGGTGCATCGCGTGGATCACCGCGCCCGCGCCGAGGAAGAGCAGCGCCTTGAAGAAGGCGTGGGTGAAGAGGTGGAAGACGCCCGCGGAATACGCGCCCGCCCCGACGGCGGCGAACATGTAGCCGAGCTGAGACACGGTCGAATAGGCCAGCACCTTCTTGATGTTGTGCTGGGTGATCGCGATGGTGGCTGCCATGATCGCGGTCGTCATGCCGACGATCGCGATGACGTGGCTGGTGCTCGGGGCCAGGTTGTAGAGGGCGGCCATGCGGGCGACCATGTAGACGCCCGCCGTCACCATCGTGGCGGCGTGGATGAGCGCCGAGACCGGCGTGGGGCCGGCCATCGCGTCCGCGAGCCACACATGCAGCGGGATCTGCGCGCTCTTGCCGCAGGCGCCGACGAAGAGCAGGATGCCGATCACGCCGGCCATCGCGGGGGTGATCAGGTGGGCGTTCTCGCGGATGGTCGCGAAGTCGACCGTCCAGACGCCCTTGGTGCCCAGGTACCAGAACAGCACGAACATCCCGATGAGGAAGCCGAGGTCACCGATGCGGTTGACGATGAAGGCCTTGTTCGCGGCCTGCGCCTTCTCGGTCTCGGTGAAGTAGTAGCCGATGAGCAGGTAGGAGCAGGCGCCGACGCCCTCCCAGCCCAGGAACATGAGCGGGAGGTTCTTCGCGAGCACCAGCACGAGCATCGAGAAGGTGAACAAATTCAGGTAGGCGAAGAAGCGCGTAAAACCGCGCTCGTGCTGCATATAGCCCACCGAGTAGATGTGGATCAGCGAGCCGACGAACGTGACGATCATGATCATCACGCCAGAGAGGCGATCGACCCAGAACTCGGCCGGGACATGCAGCGAGCCGACCGAGAACCAGGTGAAGGCCACGTGTACGAAGCCCTGGGGGTTGGTCCGCAGATCCGCGAAGAGCATCGTCGCGACGATGCACGACATGATCGGGCCGAGGCAGGCCAGGAAGCCCACCAGCCCCTTGTCCGGGCCCACCTCGCGGTGCGACGAGAACAGGGCCACGAGGCCGAGCACGATCGCCCCGACGAGCGGGAAGAGCGGAATGAGGCTGACGAGGGCTGTGGATTGCATGATCCGGGCTACCTATCGGGCTGAGGCTAGTGCTTGAGGGACTGGTAGTTGTCGACCGAGAGCGCGTCGCTCGCGGCCGTCGCACCGGCGTTTTTGAAGATCAAGATGACGATCGCGAGGCCGATCGCGGCTTCCGCCGCGGCGAGCGCGATGACCAGGAACGTGAAGACATGGCCATCGAGCGAGCCGATGTGGCGCGAGAAGGCCAGGAAGCTCAGGTTCACGCCGTTGAGCATGAGCTCGATCGACATGAACACGATGAATAAATTCCGGCGCGACACGAAGCCGGCCAGGCCGATGCAAAAGAGCGCGGCCGAAACGAGCAAGTAGTATTGGGTGGGCACCATTGCGCAGGCTCCAGGCTAAATGCGGCGCTTCGCCAGCACGACGACGCCCACGACCGCGACGGTCAGGAGGATCGAGATGATTTCGAAGGGGAAGACGAACTGGTTGAAGAGGTGCAGGCCGACGGCCTCGATGCCGCCGAACTTCGGCGCGCCGCCGACTTGCTCGCCGTAGCGGGCCACGAGGTCCGCCGTGGGGGCCGCCTCACCGGGCACCTTGTGGATCGCCTTGCTGAGCACGACGAATAGCGCGGCGCCGAGCGCGAGCCCGCCGCCGAGATGCCAGTACATGTGAGGCTCGTGCGGCAGGTCCTCGTCACGCACGTTCAGGAGCATGATCACGAAGACCACCAGCGCCATGATGGCGCCGGCGTAGACGAGAATCTGTAGAATCGCGAGCAGCGGCGCCGACAGCATCGCGTAGAGCCCCGCCAGGCCGAGGAAGCAGACGACGAGGTACACCGCCGCCGAGAGCGGGTGGCGCTGGAAGATCATGCCGAGGGCGGCGAGAACCGACACCGTGGCGAGGATATAGAAAAAGGCAGGGTGCATCTTGGCGGCGAGTCCTGGTGCGAGCGAAGCGGGATCTAAAGTTCCCTGGTTGGGGTGGGTGGGTGGGGCGGCTGGAAGGCCGCAGGCCTGAAGGGGTGCATAGCTGGTGGGTATCCTAGTACGTCTTGCCGGCGACGAAGGGGTCGGCCTTCACCTGCATCAACTCTTCCTTCGTGACCAGGAAGCTCTCGCGGTCGAAGGCGGTGAGGGAGTAGACGCCGGAGTCCATGCGGATGGCGTCGACCGGGCAAGCTTCGACGCACATCCCGCAGAAGACGCACTCCAGCAGGTCGATGTCGAAGCGGTCCGGGTAGCGCTCGATGTCCGGGTTCTCGCTCTCGGCGGGGATGATGTGGATGCACTCGGCCGGGCAGGCGGTGGCGCACATCATGCAGGCCACGCACTTCGAGCTGCCGTCCTCGCGGGTGGTGAGGCGGTGCTTGCCGCGCCAGCCCTCGGGGATCTCGCGCTTCTGCTCGGGGTAGCCGATCGTGCGGATCGCGCCGAAGCCGACGAGGCCGCCGAACAGGTTCTTGAGGACGTGGCCCATGGTCAGGCCGAGTCCCTTGGCGATTTCGAAGAGGTAGACCGATTCGCCGAGGTGGTTCACGTCGCGCGTGACCACCTTGACCGGCGGCTCGAAACCTTCCGGCCGCAGGTGATATCCGCCGACGGCGGGTCCACCGGCAGCGAGGCGCGAGATGTCAATCGGCTTGTCGTGGCTCATATGTTCAGCACCGTGATGGCCAGGCCGGTCAGCAGGATGTTGACCAGCGCAAGAGGCAGGAGCGAGCGCCAGCCCAGGTTCATGACCTGGTCGTAGCGGAAGCGCGGGAGGGTCCAGCGCACCCAGACGAAGATCCAGCAAAGGAAGAGGACCTTCGCGAGAAACATACCAAATTGGGCGAGGCCCGCAAAGGCGGGAGCGAACCAGTTCGGCGGATCGATCGCCAGCAGGAAGAACATCGCGGCGAGCGCCGTGATGCCGCCACCGATCACGACGACCGCCCAGATGGCGGGCTCGAGGTCGCGCCAGTCCTTCCAGCGGCCCGCGTTGGCCGTGAAGTTCACCATCAGCAGCGCGGCCAGGATCAACGAGACGAAGAACGCCGCGCCGAGCGAGTAGACGACGAGCGGCTTGGCGATCGCGATCAGCTCCGCGGTGGTCAGGAAGGGCACCTGCCAGCCGCCCAGGAACAGCGTGACGAAGAGGCACGAGCTCACGATCATCGCGCCGTATTCGGCGAGGAAGAACATGCCGAACTTCATGGCCGAGTACTCGGTGTGGTAGCCCGCGACGAGCTCCGATTCGGACTCGGCGAGGTCGAAGGGCACGCGGTTCGTCTCGGCGAAGGCGCAGACGATGAAGATCAGCGCGCCGAGGGGCTGCAGGAAGATGCCCCAGGTGTGGACGCCCTGCCAGCGCACGATCTCGGGCAGGCTGACCGTGCTGTAGATCATCAACGCGCCGATGACGGAGAGACCCAGCGGGATCTCGTAGCTGAGCACGGCCGCCGAGGCGCGCATCGCGCCGAGCAGCGAGAACTTGTTGTTGCTCGACCAGCCCGCGAAGATGATGCCGTAGACGGTCAGCGAGGCGATCGCGAAGAACCAGAGGATGCCCACGTCGAGGTTCAAGAGCTGGCCGCCGATCACCGGCCAGCCCGGCTCGCCGTTGCGCGGGAAGTCGATCGTGTCCCAGAACGGGATGACAGCGACCGTAGTGAAGGCGATCGCCACGACGATGACCGGCGCCGCGAGGTAGTAGAAGCGGTTCACCGTCGACGGGATGATGTCTTCTTTGGTCATCATCTTGATCGCGTCGGCGAGCACGTGCAGCAGGCCGAGCACGCGGAACGGGCCGACCGCGGCGCGCTCGGGGCCGGGACGGTCCTGGATGAAGGCCGAGCCCTTACGCTCGAGCCACACCAGGAAAGGCACGATGTTGAGCACCACCACGATGATGAGGAGGTTGCGGGCGATGATGATGGCGGGGTCTAACCAGTGCTGCATTGAGGTGCTCCGTAGCGGTTCCAGGTTTCAGCGAAAAGCCGCGATAGTCTTATGCTGGCTGATTTTGCCGCGGGCGCTGGCCAACGCCCTTCGGCGCGGGCCGGGCCTCGCCGAGCGACGGAAGCTGGAAGCCCTCGTCGCCGAGCCCGAACCAGGTCGCCTCGCCGAGCTCGGGGTGCGCGGCGCGCATCTCGCCCCAGACATCCTCGACGTCTGCCCAGGTCCAGCCGCCCTCGAACTGGCGGCCGAGGTGGGCGATCAGGTCCCACTCGGCGACGGCGTCGCCGGGGGCCTCGTAGCCCATGTAGAACCGCTGGATGCGCCCCTGGAAGTTCACGAACGTGCCGTACTTCTCCGCATGGGCCGCGACGGGCAGGACGTGGCTCGCGAGCTTCGCGGTGGCGTCGTCGTGGCTCGAGAAGTACACGACGGTGGGCACCTTGGCGAGCGCCTCGGCGAACGCCGGATCGTCGCCGGCCAGGTCGTTGTTCATCACGAACAGCACCTGCAGGCCGCCGCCATTCAGCGCGTCGAGCAGCTTCTGGCGGTCCTGGTCGAAGCCGAGCCACTTCACGCCCGTGCGGTTGGGCGTCTTGTCGGCATTGAGCAGGAAATCATCTTCGTAGCCCGCCGGCGTGCCGTCCCAGCCATAGGTGGCCGCGCCCTTGAGCGACCGCTCGGCGAAGGCCTTGAGCGCGAAGTTGTCCTCGAGCGAGCTGTGGGGCGAGCCGACGACGGCGAAGGCGCCCGCGGGGCGGTTGCCCGACAACAGGCCGGCGACTTCCTTGAGCGCGTCCATAAAGGACGCCCGGACGCCGCGCACGCGGGCATGGTCGAGCCGGCCGTCGTTGACGCGCTTGTAGCTGAGGCGGCCCTCGTCGCTCATCCAGTAGCTGTTGACCCAGGGGTTGTGGCGCGGGCGGTAGCGGTAGGCCACCGAGTCCTTGAAGTCGAGGAAGACGTTGCAGCCGCGGCTGCAGCCCGTGCAGACGCTCTTCACGGACTTCATGAACCAGACGCGCATCTTGAAGCGGAAATCCTTGCTCGTGAGCGCGCCGACCGGGCAGACGTCGACGACGTTGCCCGAATACTTGTTGTCGAGGGTCGTGCCGGGGAAAGGCTCGATCACCGAGGTGTCGCCGCGGCCGGATACGATCAGCTCATGTGAGTTCGAGATTTCTTCGCAGAAGCGCACGCAGCGCGTGCAGAGGATGCAGCGCTCCTGGTCGAGCACGACCATCGGGCCGATGTCCATGGCCTTCTGCTTCTGAACCTTCGTGACGTCCGAGCGGTTTTCGTACTTGCCGTACTCCATGTAGTAGTCCTGGAGCCGGCACTCGCCTGCCTGGTCGCAGATCGGGCAGTCGATCGGGTGGTTGAGCAGCAGGAATTCCTGCACGCCCTTGCGCATCTTCTCGACCGCGGGCGTGTCGGTGCGCACCACCAGGCCGTCCTTGACGGCCTGGCTGCAGGCGATCTGCGGGCCACGGGCGCCTTCCACCTCGCACAGGCACATCCGGCAGTTGCCGGCGACGCTGAGGCCAGGGTGGTAGCAATAGTGCGGGATCTCGACGCCATGCAGCTTCGCGGCGTCGACGAGGTTCATCCCGTCGGGCGCCTCGACCTGCTTGCCATTGAGCGAGAAAGTAGCCATCTCTGGGTCCCTGTTTCTAGAGGCGGGCCATCGCCGGCGATTGGATGTAACGACCCCGGAGGTCGACCGGACGGCCGCCCTTCACGAAGTAAGAGACGAACTCGTCCTTGAACTTCTTGATGTAACTGCGCGTGGGCATGGTCGCCGCCGCCGCCAACGCGCAGATGGTCTTGCCCTCCATGTTGTCCGCGATGTCGAGGATTTCCTGGAGGTCGGCTTCGCTGCCCTTGCCGACGAGCACGCGGCTGAAGATTTTGTAGAGCCAGTCCGTGCCTTCGCGGCAGGGCGTGCACTGCCCGCACGACTCATGCGCGTAGAAGCGCAGGAGGTTGTGCAGCACCCACACCAGGCTGGTTTCCTGGTCGATGACGATCAGGCCGCCGGCGCCGAACATGGTGCCGTGCGCCACCATCGACTCGTAGGTCATCTCGACGCTACGCACCTCGTCGGCGGTGAGGATCGGACACGACGAGCCGCCGGGGATGGCCCCCTTGAGCTCGCCTTTGACGCCGCCATGGTACTCGTCGATGTAGTCGATGAGCTTCATGCCGAGCGGCACTTCATGCACGCCCGGCTTGTTGACCGCGCCGGAGCCACAGAAGAGGCGCGTGCCGCGGCTGTCGACCTTGGGCTTGCCGTCTTCGCCGACGACGTACTTGCCGATCTTCGAGTATTCGTCGGCGCCGTGGCGCACGATCCAGGGCACGTTGGCGATCGTTTCGACGTTGTTCACCACGGTCGGACACTGGAAGAGGCCGTGGGTCGCCGGGAACGGCGGCTTGAGGCGCGGGTAGCCGCGCTCGCCTTCCAGCGAGGTCAGCAACGCGGTCTCCTCGCCGCAGATGTAGGCGCCGGCACCCGAGTGGACGGTGATGTTCAGCTTGAAATCGGTGCCGAAGCAGCGATCGCCGAGGTAGCCCTTCGCGTAGGCGTCGTTCACCGCCTGCTGCAAGATGCGCTGCTGGTGCCAGAACTCGCCGCGCACGTAGATGTAGCAATCGTGCGCGTTGATCGCGTACGAAGCCAGGATGCAGCCCTCGATCAACATGTGGGGCGACTCTTCGATGATGTAGCGGTCCTTGAAGCAACCCGGCTCCGACTCGTCGGCGTTGATGACGAGGTAGCGGGGCTTGGGGTTGTCCTTCGGCAGGAAGCCCCACTTCATGCCGGTGGGGAAGCCGGCGCCGCCACGGCCGCGCAGGCCGGACTTCTTGACCTCGTTGGTCACGTCCTCGGGCGACCGCGCGCCCTTGAGCACGTCGTGCGCCACCACGTAGGCGCCTTGTTGCAGCGCCACGTCGATGGTGTGGGAGTCCTGGACGTGCCAGTACGCGGAGAGGATCTTGGTCGTCGACATGGCCGGGTTCCTACGTCAGGCTCGCGAGCAGCTCGTCGAGCTTCCCGGGCGTGAGGTTCTCGTGGTAGCGCTTGCCGTTGATCTGGAGCATCGGGCCGGTGCCGCACGACGCCAGGCACTCCTGGGTCATCAGCGTGAACTTGCCGTCCGGCGTGGTCTCGCCGAGCCTGATGCCGAGCTTGTGCTCCAGGTGCGCGATGAGCTCGAACGCGCCACACATCGCGCACGACAGCGTGCGACAGACCTCGATCTTGTACTTGCCGACCGGCTTGAGGTTGAACATCGTGTAGAACGACGCCACGCTGTACGCCTTGGACGGCGGCAGATCGAGCACCGCCGCGCAATGCGCGAGCGCTTCGGGCGGCAGCCAGCCGATCTCTTCTTGCGCGAGCCACAACGTCGGGATCAGCGCCGCCTTCTTCTGAGGGTAGCGCGTCACGAGGCGATCGAATTTCGCCTGGGTCTCGGGGGAGAAGGTATAAGCCATATCGAAAGCGGATCTCAAATTCCCTGGTTGGGGTGGGTGGGTGGGGCGGCTGGAAGGCCGAAGGCCTGAAGTTCGGCCGAAGGCCCAAGTTAGCGTTCGAGCTCGCCGGCGATGATGTTGACCGAACCCAGCGTCGCGACCGCGTCCGCGATCATGTGGCCTTCGATCATCTCGTGGAACGCGTTGAACGCGTAGAAGCAAGGCGCCCGGCACTTGATGCGGTAGGGGTAGCCCGAGCCGTCCGAAACGAGGTAGAAGCCGAGCTCGCCGTTGGCGCCCTCGGTGGCGTCGTAAACTTCGCCGACGGGCGCCTTGACGCCCTCGAAGACCAGCTTGAAGTGGTTGATCAGGCCTTCGATGTTCTGGTAGGTGTCCGACTTCGAAGGCAGCGTGACGCGCTTGTCGTCGACGTTCACAGGGCCGCCGGGCAGCTGCTTGAGCGCCTGCCGGATGATCCGGATCGACTGCTCGATCTCGATGAAGCGAATCATGATGCGGTCGTAGGTGTCGCCGGTCGAGCCGAGGGCGATGTCCCAGTCGAACGTGTCGTAGTAGTAGTACGGGTGCACCTTGCGGATGTCGTACGGCACGCCCGTCGCTCTCAAGTTCGGGCCGGTGAAGCCGTAGGAGATGGCCCGCTCCGGCGTCAACACGCAGATGCCCTGGGTGCGGTCGACGAAGATGCGGTTCTTCGCGATCAACGACTGCACCTCGCCCGAAGCCTTCTCGATCTCCTTGAGCACCTCGAAGACGTCCGCCTCGAAGCCGTCGTAGAGGTCGCGATAGAGGCCGCCGATGCGGGTGAAGCTGTTCGTGAGGCGCGCGCCGGTGAGGCGCTCGAGGATGGTGTAGACCATCTCGCGCTTGTTGTAGAGGAACCAGAAGTTCGTCAGCGCGCCGATGTCGACCAGGTTCGTGCCGGCGCAGATGAGGTGGTCGACGATGCGCATCAGCTCGCCCACGATCACGCGGATGAACTTGCAGCGATCCGTGATCTCGATGTCGAGCAGCTTCTCGACCGCCTTGGCGAAGCCGATGTTGTTGAGAATCGCCGAGCAGTAGTTCAGGCGGTCCGTGTACGGGATGACCTGGTTGTAGGTGCGGTGCTCGCACGTCTTCTCGAAGCCGCGATGCAGGTAGCCGATCTCGGTCACGGCCGCGGCGATGGTCTCGCCGTCGAGGGCCACGAACGCGCGCAGCGTGCCGTGGGTGGCAGGGTGCGACGGACCGAGATTCAGGAACATCAGGTCCGTGTGGAGGTCCTTGTAGAAGACGGGCTCTTCGCCCGCGACCTCAGCCGCCGTGGATTTGGTCGGGGTGCCGGGGATCTGCATCTTCTTCCGCCTTCTACTTCAGCCCCTTGAAGCGCAGCCTCTTCTCCATCTCGTCCATCATCGTGTCGGACTCGGCGAGGGGCTGGCGCTTGCGGGTGGGGTAGTCTTTGCGCAGCGGGTGACCCACGAAATCCTTGTGGGTCAGCAGGCGCTTGAGGTTCGGGTGGCCGTCGAAGACGATGCCGTACATCTCCCAGGTCTCGCGCTCGGCCCAGTCCGCGCTCTCCCAGAGATCGCTCACGGTGGGGACGCTCTGGTTGACGGCCACGGGGGTCTTGATCCGGAGCCGGTGGCCCCAGCGCAGCGAGTAAAGGTGGTAGACCACCTCGAACCGCGTGGGCTTGGGCTCCGGGTAGGTCAAGTAGTCGACGGCGGCGACGTCCATCAAGAAGTTGAAGGCCATCTCCGGGTCGTCGCGCAAGAAGGTCATCACGGCGCGGAGGTCTTCCCGGCGGATGACCACGGTCTCGTCGCCACGGAAGGCGTGGGTGCCGAGCACGGCATCGTTGTGCTTGCCCACGAGGCGTTGCATAACGGAGGGTTTGGCTTCGTTCGTGACGGCGTCCATGGTATTCGGGCCTTCTAGCGGGGCTGCGCGGGCGGGCCGGCGATCGTGCGCATGGCGTGCAGGTCCGCCGGGTCGGTGTAGTTCTTGTCCTTGACCGACGAGACTTCGAGCTTGCCCTGCAGCTTCATGACCGCGTCCAGCACGGCCTCGGGGCGCGGCGGGCAGCCGCCGACGTAGATGTCGACAGGAATGATCTCGTCGATGCCCTGCACGACGGCGTAGTTGTCGTAGAAGCCGCCGGAGCTGGCACACACGCCCATCGAGATGACCCACTTCGGCGACGGCATTTGCTCGTAGATGCGCTTGAGGATCGGGGCCTGCTTGTAGTTGATCGTCCCCGCGACGATCATCAGGTCGGCCTGGCGCGGCGAGAAGCGCACGACCTCGGCGCCGAAGCGGCTGATGTCGTAGGCCGACGAGACCGTCGACATGAATTCGATCGCGCAGCACGCCGTGCCGAAGGGGATCGGCCAGAGCGAGTTCTCGCGGCCCCAGTTGAGAACCGCGTCGACGGTCGTCGTGAAGACTTCAGGGAGCTTGGACTCGAGCGACTCTAGTCCCATTTGAGCGCGCCTTTCTTGACGATGTAGATGAAGCCCGCGAAGAGGACCGCGATGAAGATGAACATCTCGACCAGCCCGAACAAGCCGAGTTGCCGGAAGTTCACGGCCCACGGGAACAGGAACACAGCTTCCACGTCGAACACGATGAAGAGGATCGCGACGAGGTAGAACTTGATCGAGAAGCGTTCCCGCGCGGTGCCGATCGGGATCGACACGCCGGACTCGTAGGGCTCCAGCTTGTGCGGCGCCGATTTTTGCGGCCCGAGGACCGCCGAGAGACCCATCATGATGAAGGGCAGCACGATGGCGATCGTGAGGACGACGATGAGCGAAAAGGTCGTTTCGGACATGTCTGTACAGGTCGCTTGCTAAGTAGTGGCGGCGCTTTGCGGGATTTGCCGGCCGAAATGCCGGATTCAACCGGTATCATCGCATGTCTCGCTCGTCACGTCCACGTCCGTATGCCTCGTCACGCGCGGCGGTGCGGCTGGCGGATCGAGGGGGGTTATGTCCGCGGCCATTTGGTCGATATAATGCATGGAGCGCTTTCTTGGTGATCCACATAACAGTCCAGGAGACCTCCCTGTCGTACGCTGGTGAGGTCCCCCTCTGAAAGAGGTTGTTCGCCATGCAGGCTGACTCGCCCCTGACGCCGAACTCGCCCGCGCTGGATGCCGAAACCGGCATCGAGCACGAGATCGCCGCGCTCATGCAGATCCTGGGCGGCCCGGCCGACGAGGCCGCGTTGGCCGGCGAGGCGCTCGCCGAAGTCGCCCTCGTTCGCGAGACCGCGGCCGAGGCCGCGCCGCGCGAGCGCTACAAGCTCGCCGGCCCCACCCTCGCGAGGGTAGCCGCCGCCGGCATCGCGACCCTGCCGGCCGTGCTCACCCCGGCCCCGGCCTTCGCCGGCACGCCGCTGCCGCCCAACTTGATGCTCGCGATGGCCGCCCGCCCCGCCGCGCCCCCGACGCGCGCCGTGCCGCCTGCGCTGGCCGCCACGGGCGCGCAGCTCTTCCCTTTCACGCGCCCCATGCAGGTCGTGCGTGCCCAGGTCTCGCCGCCGGCGCTCGCCCCCGGCCAGCGCCAGCTGGCGAGCGCCGACGGCGCGCGGGTGTCCTCGAACGGCCAACCGTTCACGCTGAACCCGCGCCTGCGCTCGATCTTCTCGGAACAGCGCAACGTCTCCATCACCACCAAGCGGAACCTCACCACGAACATCTACCAGGTGCGGCGGGGTGACTCGCTCTACGCGATCGCCCACGAGGTGCTCGGCAGCGGTGCCCGCTGGCGCGAGATCTTCGACGCCAACAAGGACAAGATCGGTGCGGGTTACCTGCTGGTGCCCGGCCAGCGGCTGACCGTCGCGGTCCAGAAGCCCGCGCCGGCTCCGGTCCTCGCGAAGGCGCCGTCGATGGCCAAGCCCTACCTCGTCTCGCCCGGCGACAACCTCTACACGATCGCGGCCAAGAAGCTCGGCGATGCCAACCGCTGGCGCGAGATCGTGATGCTCAACAAGGCGATGCTGAACGGGCGGACGGTGATCTACCCGAACCAGTGGCTGACCCTGCCCACGTCCCAGGTTTAGCCGTGAAGGCCGGACGGGTCCGGTGCCGCCCATGAGCGACGATTCGTCTCTGCTCGGCTCATCGATGGTCCTCACCCTGGATGGCCAGAAGGTCACCGGGAAGATCGTCGAGGTCAAGGAAGACCGGCTGCTGGTTCGCGTCGCGATCCACCAGCCGGCGCGCGGCTACCAGGGCGTGATCGGGCGGGCGATCCTGCCGGACGGCGAGGTCATCAAGTTCGACCTCGGCCGCCAGAGCCATTACTCCGAGATGCTGATCGAAGTGCCGCTTCCCGCGGACGACGACAAGCCGGCTCTGGCCCCCGATCAGGAGCGTCGTAAGTTCTTCCGGCTCGCGATCGAGCTGCCTTTCGAGGTGGTCGAGAACATCGGCTTCAGCAAGGAATACGTGAAGGCGCGCGGCACCACCGTGAACCTCTCCGGCGGCGGCATGTTGCTCGACTTCGACCAGCCCGTCCTGCCGGGCGTCTACAAGTTCCGCGTCCACCTGCCGACCGAAACGCTGACGCTGGCCGGCCGCGTGATCCGCAAGACGATGGCGTCGGCATCGATCACGCCGGTCGAGTTCGTCGACATCCACGAGGTCGAGCGCTCGAAGCTGATCCGGCTGATCTTCAACCGCATGCGCAACCTCAAGGATCCCGGCGGTGAGGAAGGCGGCGAGGGCCAGAAGCCAGCGGCCGGGAAGAACGAGGACGAGCCCCGCTACTGGCGGCGGCGCGAGAAGTTCTACAAGCCCGGCAAGATCCGGTACTGGTAGCGCCGATGGCCTTGGGGGGTGCCGGGTCGGCCGACGAACTCGCCGCGGGCGCCGTCGGGGAGTTGAACGAGCTGCTCTGGGCCCTGCCCATCAGCCTGGATCCGCGCGAGATCACGGCGGCGCTGCTCGAACGCGGCGCGCGCCTGTTCCGCTCGCCGCTCGCGGCGCTTTGGGTCACGCAGGACGGCGCGCCCGAGCTGATAGGTGCGTTCGGCCTCACCGCCAAGAAGGCCGAGCAGCTCTGGGCCATGCTCGAGCTCGGCACGGGCGACCCGCAGCCGCACAACCTCTATGCCGATCGCCTCTCCAGCGCCGGCGCGTTCGGCAAGCGCCGCCTGGGCGCGTTGATCGCGATGCCGCTCTGCACGCCGACCGGCCCGCTCGGCTGGCTGGTCTGCGCGCGGCTCGAGGCCGAGCCGTACACCGAGTTCGAGGCCCAGCTGATCGGCATCATCTCGAACCGCGTGGCGCTGGCGCTCGCGAACGCCCGGCTCTACGGCCAGGCCGAGGCCTGCTCGCACGACATGGCGCTGCTGGCCGATTGCACGGCGATCCTCATGAGCACCATGTGCCTCCAGGACCTGCTCGATGCGATCGCGCGGCGCGTGGTCGACGCCTTCGGGCTCACCATGTGCACGATCCAGCTGCTCGACCCGGCCAGCGGCACGTTGCCGCCGACGGCGGTCTACCACCGCGACCCGGAGCAACGCGAGCGGTTCGCGACCTGGTTGCGCGTGCGGCCGCTGCGCCCGGACGAGAGCCTGACCGGCCGGCTGTTCGCCACGCGCCGCCCCTACGTCGCTTCGAACCTTTCCGACGATCCATACATCATGCCGGACATCAGGGCGCAGCTGGGCGTCGGCTCGACCCTGGGGCTGCCGTTGCTGGTCCGCGGCGAGCCGGTCGGCGCCATGTTCTGGTTCAAGGCTGGCCGCGCGTGCGCGCTGGATGAGTCGCTCGTGCCGCTGGCGAGCCAGCTGGCGGGCCAGATCGCGATGGCGCTGGAGAACGCCCGGCTCTACGAGGCGCTCGCGCGCCGCGTCGACGCCGGCGACACGCAGATGCAGACCGTCTACGAGGATGTCACCTCGCGCCTCACCGAAGGCCGGCGCTACGCCGCCGAGCTCGAGCGCGCGCTGCGGGCGGACCTCGACCTGATGGCGGGCGCCATCGGCCAGCAGAGCGCGGGCGGCGACGCGGCGGCGGCGATCGCCCGCATGACCGCGCGCCTCGACGACCTACAACGTCGACTGGCCGAAGGCGAACAGCGCCCGTTCTGACGCGGCCCTTCATGGGTATTAAAAAGCGGACGACCAGATGATTGGCCGTCGGCTCCATCGATCTTGCCCGCATCGTACCAGAGGAGGCCGCTTTGACCTTGCATCGTCCCGCCCGGATCGCGCTTGCGCTGGCCGGCGCGCTGGGATTGGTGGCCGCGCCCCTCGCCACGATGCCTGCCCACGCCGTCACGGCGGCGGAGATGCAAGACTTGCCGCCCGAACACTGGGCCTTCAAGGCGATCCAACAGCTCACCGAGCGCTATGGCGTCATGGAGGGCTTCCCCGACAACACCTTCCGGGGCACCAAGACCGTCACCCGCTACGAGCTCGCCGCCGCGTTGACCCGCGTCATGCAGAAGATGGACACGATCGGCCAGGGCACGCCCGTCGCTGCGCCCACAGCCCCGATCCCGGCCGCCGACCGCGCCACCGTCGACCGCCTGCGCGGGGAGTTCAAGAAGGAGCTCGACGACCTCGATGGCCGCGTGAAGAAGGGCGAAGTCGGCCTCAAGGAGCTTCAGGACAAGCTCGCCAAGATGGTGACGGTCAAGGGCCGCGTCGACACGTTGCTCGGCGACGAGACCCTCGACATCGGCAAGGATCGCACGGCGCCTTATATCTCGACCGGCCTCTCAGTCACCTTCAAGGGCAACGTCTCCGAGGCGACCAGCTACGACACCTTGATCGGCGGCACGATCAAGGCCTCGGGCTCCGGCGACGTCCCGGCCGTCATGTCGGGCGCGCTCGGCAAGACGCCGACCGCGGACACCATCAACGTCAAGAGCGCCCGCGTGACCTCGAAGGTCGGCGCCGCCACGGTGAACGTCGGCCGGTTCCCGCTGTGGCTGGTGGGCTTCGGCCCCAGCACGGATCAGAGCTTCAAGGCCGGCGATTTCATCGTCGGCGTGGGCGCGCTCGGGCCCGACGCCGCTGCGCTGCGCGTCGGCAGCGACGTCGGCGCGACCGTCGAGGCGCCGCTCGGCCCCGTGACCGTGTCCGGCGGCGTGAACTCCAACATCGTGATCGCCCAGCTCGGCGCCGCCTTCGGACCGGTCGCCCTCAAGGCCGGCTTCGAGACGGACCACAAGGCGATCACCCAGCAGCTGCTCAACACGACCCAGCGGGTGAAGACCTCCTACAACACGGCCGCGGTGCTCGACGTCGGCGGCGAGGCGCCGGTCGGCGGCACCCTCCAGCTCAACGTCACGAACGACGCCATCACCCAGTACGGCGGCGGCCTGCGCGCCTCGCTCGCGGGCATCGACGTCAACGCGGTGGTCAGCTCGAGCTCGGATCCGGGCAAGAGCGTGGACGTGCTGAGCTATGGCGCGATCATCGGCCTGCCGGCCCGCGAGCTGTTCGGCGGCCGCTTCAAGACGCCCTCGATCCTGATCGCCGGCCTCGACAACTACACCGTGAGCGCGCCCGCCCGCAAAGACTCCAAGGACACCACCGGCGCGGGCGGCCAGGCCCTCGGCAAGAACGCCGGCCTGAGCGTCCAGCTCGGCATCGAGAACCCGCTGATCCCCGGGCTGATCGTCGAGTACAACGCCCAGGCGAAGTTGATCGAGAACATCATCGTGCCGAACGCCAGCGACCCGATCACCTCCGAATCGATTCTGCTCAAGTCGACGCTCAAGTTCTGATACTATCGGGGCGGTGTCCGTTTTCAGCCCTCGCCTGCGCGTCTTGATCCTCATGCTCCCGCTGTCGTTGGCCGCGGGGGTGATCGGCTGTGGGTTCGGCGCGCCGGCGGCCGGGATCGTGACCGGCGTCGTGACCTACGACGGCAAGCCGGCGGCCGGCAAGCGCGTCACGCTCGCGGGCCCCACCCCGAAGGTCGCGGCCACGGACCCGAACGGCCGCTACACGTTCAACGGCATCGCATCGGGCAAGTGGCAGATTCAATATGCCGGCGTCGGCGACGATCGCCAAGCCGTGCCCAACGAGCAGCTCTTCGAGACCGGGGTCCGGCCCAATGAGGTCGCCTACTGGCGCAGCCTGGCCTTCGACCTGGTCGACGGCGGCGGCAAGGAGGTGCCCGGCTTCGAGGTGGCCTACAACGGCCTGCTCTACCCCGAGGCCGGCATGGCGCTGCTGGTGAGCGCGGAAGCGGTGGTGCCGTTCCACTGGAGCACCCACCCGCGGGCCCAGCGCTACCGCGTCACGATCGAAAAGGACAACAAGGGCGGTCGCCTGTGGCAGAGCCCCTGGGTCGGCGAGCCCACCGCCATCTTCGGCCAGGACGTGTCGCCCGGCCGGTATTGGTGGACGGTCGAGATCGACGGCGGCGAGAGCGGCACAGGCACCACCCGCTTTCGGCAGGTGGACTTTTGACGAGCGCGGGGCGCCGGCCAAGCCGGATGGCCTGGCCGTGTCCATGAAGGGCCGGGCGCTGCGCGCGTCCGTGCGCGCCAAGTGGCTGTCGCCCAGCTGGATCGACGAGCAGCTGGCGGGGATCGCCTTCAAGAGCGTCTACGAGCCCTTCGCAGGCGAGGCGACGGTGTCGCGCTACTTCAAGCGGGCGGGCAAGCGCGTCGTGACGTCGGACCTGCTGGAGAGCCACTACTGCTTCGCGCGCGCGCTGGTGGCCAACGGCGACCGCTTCGTGTCCTCGGCGCGCATCCAGGAATGGCTCGCGGTGATCCGCGACCCGGCCGTCGCGACGCGCTTCGGCCCCTGGGCCAACCGACTCTTCACGCCCGAGGAGACGATCTGGCTCGGCATCTGGAACGCCCACCTCGCACGGCCGGAGGTCGATGAGGTGGAGCGGGCGCTGGGCGCCGTCGCGGTGGCCCAAACGATGTGGTACTGGCTTTCCTTCAACCGCCGAGAGCTCGGAAATAAGCCGCTGACGCCCGCGCTGGCCTTCCAGCATTATTTACAAACGGTGAACACGTGGGTATTCAATAATGGGCTGCCCAATCAAGCACTCCGGGGCGACGCGTACCACCTGGCATCGCGGGTTGAAGCAGATTTGCTTTTCTGTTACCCTCCTACCGATCAGGGCTATTTCGAGTATCCCGAGCCCCTCGCGCTCTTCGAGAGCTGGGTCAAGGGTGATCCGAACCTGGTTCTGCCAGGGTCGGCTGCGGTGATCCCGGGACCACCGACCCTCGGACTGCCCCTGACCGATCCTGACCTCTACGCCGAGGCCTTGCGACGCTTCCTGGGACGTTGCACGCACTTTCCGGTCTGGGCCCTGGCGTTCAACGACCGCTATCCCCTCGATGAAGCCGGCTTCGTCGACCTCGTCAAGGAATTCCGCACCAGCGTCCGCGTCGCCAGCCTGACCATTCCCACGGGCGAACGCGGCGCTCCCCCGCACGAGAAGCTGATCATCGCCAGGTGAACGGCGTCAGGCTCAGGAAGGACCTATCTTCACTATGATCCAAGAAGGCAGCCTCCAGGACTTCAGCCTCCCCGACCTGCTCCAGATCCTCGCGCTCGGCAATGCCACCGGCACGTTGACGCTTCGCAGCGAGGGCCGCGTGGGCCTGTTCCTGTTCCGCGACGGCAAGCTGCTTGACGCGAAGTTGGGCAACCTCACCGGCGAGAACGCGGCGGCGGACCTTTTCTTGTGGACCCATGGCGTGTTCGATTTCGCCGAAGGCGATCCGGGCGCGTCCGGCGAAGCGCTGCCGCTCGAGGCGGTCACCCAGGAAGGCATGCGCCGGCTCGAGCGCTACCAGAAGATCCGCGACGAGCTGCCTGACTTCTTCTCGCCGCGCGCCTGGGTGCACCCGATGCTGATGTACCAGGAGGGCAAGCCGGCCCTCGTGGAAGTCCTCGGCAGCGGGATGTCCTTCGGCGACCTCGTGCGCAAGCTCGGCCAGGGCGATCTCGCGGTGCTCGAGCAGGTTGCCAAGCTGTTTGCCGACGACCAGGTCGGCCTCTCCTGCGCACCCGAGGAGCAGCTCCGGCAGCTTTTCGCACGCGTTGCCAACGAGCTCTTCGCCCAGTTCGCCTCGATCAGCGGCGTGAAGATGGTGGAAGGCCTCGAGACCCAGCTCAACGAGCAGGCCCGCACCGCGGCCCTCGGCCTGCGCTGGCGCGGCGGCCGCGTGCAGGACAGCCTGCCCGACAACTGGTCCAAGGAACAGCTCCTGGCCGCGTACCGGCCGTTGCTCGCCACGATGCAGGAGTTCGTCACCAAGGTCTATGGCGCGTCCTTCGTCGATCGCGTCCTGCAGCCTCTGCTCGAGGAGGTCCCGGCGCCGCAGCGCGCGCTGTGGGCCGAGCTCGACTCGACGATCACCACCCCGCTCTAAGGACGTTCCCCATGGCGAAGCCCTCCGGCAACCTGGTTCTCACCGAAGCCGGCGTCAACGCGCTCAACGCGATGATCGCCCAGCTCCAGCAGGACACGGGTGCGCGCGCCGTTCTGCTGATCGAGAAGAGCGGCCAGCTCATCACGGCCCAGGGGCAGACCAGCACGATGGACACCCTGTCGCTGGCCGCGCTGATCAGCGGTTCGTTCGCGTCGACCAAGGCGCTCGCGCGCTTGCTCGGCGAGAAGAACTTCAAGACCCTGTTCCAGCAGGGCAAGACCGAGAGCATCTTCGTCGTGCAGCTCGAGACCACCGACACCGTCGCGGTCGTCTTCGGTCCGTCGGTCACGGTGGGTCTGGTGAAGTTCAAGACCATGCAGGCGCTCGAGAAGATCAACGCCCAGGTGCGGGCGCTATACACCGACAAGAAGCCAACCTTGAGCAACCTCTCCCAGTCGATCGACAACCTGTTCTAGCTCTGATACAGCCCCCATAACTGCCAGGAGGCCAGCGTGGCCCTCATCAACTACGCCACCCGGGAAGTCAACTGCAAGCTGGTCTACTACGGCACCGGCCTCGGTGGGAAGACGACCAACCTGGAATTCATCCACAAGCAGGTGCCGCCGCACATCCGCGGCGAAATGGTCAACCTCGCGACGCCCACCGAGCGGACGCTCTACTTCGACTTCCTCTCGCTGGATCTCGGCAGCGTCCAGGGCTTCAAGACGCGCTTCGCGCTCTACACGGTGCCCGGCCAGGTGGAATACAACGCGAGCCGCAAGCTGATCCTGAACGGCGTGGACGGCATCGTGTTCGTCGCCGACTCGCAACGCGAGAAGTGGGACGAGAACATCGAGTCGCTCAAGAACATGGAAGAGAACCTGGCCGAGTATGGGCTGAGCCTGGACGACGTGCCCTGGGTGCTCCAGTACAACAAGCGCGATCTTCCCACCGCCGTGCCGGTCGAGGATCTGCACCGCGCGCTGAACCCGCGCGGCGTGCCCGAATTCCAGGCGGTCGCCTACCAGGGCGCTGGCGTGTTCGACACGCTCAAGGCGCTGAGCAAGGCCGTCCTGGCCCGTCTTTCCTGATCGATCGCTGGATCAAATTTCGGGCCACGTGGTACATTATTTGCTCGTCGCCTATAGAGCCGCGGGCGCAGGCGTCCGCGCGTAGGCCGCCTGCCTGTCTTCCAAGGAGCTCCCTTTCAAATGTCCAAGATCAACGCCCGCGAGATCCTCGAGTCGATCGAGAAGGGCCACCTCAAGGCCACCGTGCCCGCTTTGAACCCCGGCGACACCGTGAAGGTGTTCGCGAAGATCCGCGAAGGCGGCAAGGAGCGCATCCAGGCCTACGAAGGCACCGTGATCAAGCTCCAGAACACCGGCGTGAACCGCGCTGTGGTCGTCCGCCGGATTTTCCAGGGTGTCGGCGTCGAGCGCACCTTCCCGCTGCACTCGCCCCGCGTGGACCGCATCGAAGTCCTGCGTCGCGGCGACGTTCGTCGCGCGAAGCTGTACTACCTGCGCGGCCTGCAGGGCAAGGCGACCCGCATCAAGGAAAAGGTCACTGCCCGCCCGATCAAGGGTGCCGCCAAGGCCGCCGCGGCCGCTGCTGCGCCTGCCCCTGCGGCAGCCGAAAGCTAAGACCCGCTCCTCGCAATCCCGGCCCTGGTTCCTCGGAACCGGGGCTTTTTGTTCGCCTACCGCGTGAAGGTGAAGTTGAACTGGTTCCAGGCGGGGGCGTTGAAGCTCCAGCCGCGCTGGTCTTCCTTCTTGAGCTCCCACTCGCCGGCCACCTGCTCGTTGAGGTCGCGGGAGCCGTTGCGGTTGATGTCGTCCCAGGCGAAGATGCGGATCAACGCGTAGCGCGGTCGTACGCGGAAGGACTTCTTGAAACGGTTCTCGGCGTCGAGGGTGATCACCTCGGAGGGCACGTAGATGCCCTGCGAGGTGATGCCCGCGCCCTGGGGGCCGGTGATCTTGAAGCTGCCCCGATCGGTGCTCTCGCCCTCGCCTTGCACGTAGCCGACGCGGGGGAAGCTCGAAAATCCGCGGGTCACGGCCCCTTCGACGGTGTAATTCTCGGCGTCCGGCTTCCAGAGCGTCTCGAAGTTCGGGTTGATCGGCCCGCACCCGGCGAGCGCGATGCAGGTGGTGGTCACGGCGAAGACACGCGTGGTGCGGTACGCTCGGCTGCTTTTGGGGTAAAACATGAGAACGGGTTGACCTCCGGTCGCCTGTCGGCCGACGGTGTTATACCCGCTTGCCATCGAGTGTCCCGCCCTTACTCCGAGCCCAGGAGGTTCCGCATTGACGACGAAGCCGCTGGAGAAACCCGAGCAGAAGCAGCGCCTGTTCGACCCCTACAAGGTGCTGCTGCACAATGACGACCACCACGACGTCGACTACGTGGTCATCTCGCTCATCAAGGCCGTGCCCCAACTGTCGAACCAGCAGGCCTCCGAGATCATGAAGGAAGCGGACCAGACCGGCGTCGCGCTCGTGCTCATGGCGCCGCTCGAGCACGCGGAAATGTATTGCGATCGGATCAAGAGCTTCGGGCTCGTGAGCTCGATCGAAAAAGACGTCTAGCCGGGCAGCCGGAAGCGTTCGTGTGAGGCCAGCCAGGCCTCGCGTGCCTCGCGTGCGCCCTTGAAGAAAGCCTCGACCTTTGCAGGGTCGTCGAGCTCGTCGGCGAGCGTGGTGAGCCGCGCCGCGAGACCACGCAGCAGCGGGGCGATCGCCCCGGCGTTCGTCGTGCTGATGTCCCGGTACATCGTCGGGCTGCCCGACGCGAGCCGCGTCACGTCACGGTAGCCTGTCGCCGCGAGCTCGGCCATGCTGGGCCAGCGCGGGTCCGCGGTGGTCAGCGCCACCAGCGCGGCGGCGGTGGCGAAGGGGAGATGGCTGATGGCCGCCACGTAGGCGTCGTGCTCCGCCGGCTCGAGCCGCAGCGGGCGCGCACCCACGAGCCGGGCGACCTCTTCGACGGTTTCCGCACCGCCCGGCGGCGACGCGCCATCCGGCGTCACGCACCAGGTCGCGCCGCGGAAGAGGTTCACGCGCGCATGGGTCATGCCGGTCTTCTCGGAGCCCGCCATCGGATGCCCGCCCACGAACGGCACGCCCGCCTCGGCGGCCCAGGCGATCACCTGGGCCTTGGTGCTCGCGACATCCGTCACGACAGCGCCCGCGCGCACGGCCGGGGCGATCGCCGCGAGCAGCTCGCGCACCACGCCGATCGGCGTCGCCAGCACGACCAGGTCGGCCGTGGCCACGGCCTCGGCCGGCGTGACGGCCGCGAGCGTGATCGCCCCGCGCTCCAGCGCGAGGCCGCAGGACGCCCAGTCGCGATCCCAGCCCACGATCTCGAGCGTCGGCTGCGCGGCGCGCAGGGCCAGGCCCAGCGAGCCGCCGATCAGGCCGAGCCCGAGGATCGCGAGACGCACTAGACCTCGACCCCGGCGTCCGACCACTCGCGGCCTACCGCCCGCGCGACCGCCGCGCCCTGCACCATCAGCTTGCCGAACGCCTCGAAGCCGAGGGCCTGGGCCGCGTCGGACCAGGACTTGTCAGGGTCGTGGTGGACCTCGACGATCAGGCCGTCCGCGCCGGCCGCGATCGCCCCGAGGCCCACCGGCGCCACGAGCGATCGGACGCCCGTGCCGTGGCTCGGATCGCCGATCACCGGCAGGTGCGACTCGCGCTTCGCGTAGGCCACGGCATTGATGTCGAAGGTGTTGCGGGTCGCCGTCTCGTACGTGCGGATGCCGCGCTCGCACAGCATCACCTTCTTGTTGCCCTGCGCCATCACGTACTCGGCCGCGAGCAGCCATTCCTCGATCGTGGCCGAGGGGCCGCGCTTGAGCATGACCGGGATTTCCGTCCGGCCGACCTCCTCGAGCAGGATGTAGTTCTGCATGTTGCGTGCGCCGATCTGGAAGATGTCGGTGTACTGGCCGACGAGCGCGACGTCGCCGGGCGTGAGCACCTCGGTGATGATCGGCATGCCCGTCTTCTCGCGTGCCTTGGCGAGCATCTCGAGGCCCGACTCGCCGTGGCCCCTGAAGGCGTACGGGCTGGTGCGCGGCTTGTACGCGCCGCCGCGGAAGAGGCGCGCGCCCATGGCCGCGACCGCCTCGGCGATGCGCAGCACCTGCTCCTCGGACTCGCACGAGCATGGGCCCGCCATCATCACGACCTCGGGGCCGCCGATCTTCACCCCGCGCACCTCGATGACCGTATTCGCAGGCTGGAACTGGCGACTCGCGAGCTTGTAGGGCTTCGAGACCCTCACCGTGTGATCGACGCCATCGAGGGCCTCGAGCGCGGGACCGAGCTCCGCGTGGTCCATGGGCGAGCCGAGCACGCCGATGATGGTGCGCTCCTCGCCCTCCGAGACATGGGCGCTGAGGCCCTGGCGCTCGAGCCGGGCGACGACGCCCGCAACGTCTTCGGCGGTGGCGTCCGCACGCATGACGACGATCATGACATTCCTCCTGGGGTGGGTGTTGGCGTTCCAGCCTGAGTGGGATTGACGTTTACGGGGCCTGGACCGACAAGCGGTCCGGGCGCAGCGCCTGGGCGCCTTTGAGGTAGATGTGCCGGATGTCGGCCTGGGCCTTGGGGGTGTTCCAGTGGATGAGCACGCGCACCAGGCCCGGCGTGGCGCCGGGGACCGCGATCTCCTGCGCGCAGAGCAGCGCCGCGTCGTCCCAGCCCATCTGCCGCGCGGCCTGGGCCGGGAACTCGGCGTTCAGGTCCGGCGTGGCCGTGAGGAACACGCTGCCGATGTCGGCCGGGTCGATGCCGTTCGCTTCCACGATCGCCTCGAGCAGCTCGCGCGTCGCGGCGACGATCGCTTCTTTGGTGTTGGCGTCGGCGCTGATCGCGCCGCGGACGCCGCGGCAATAGATGGGCATGGGGACGACTCCAGACAAAGCGGGATCAGAAATTCCCTGGGCGGGGCGGCTGGAAGGAGCGCAGCGACTGAAGAAAAAAGGAGCGTGGGTCTTGCGACCACACGCTCCCTGCCTCGTCATCCGCAGCGGCTAGCGTTCGGTCGCGATCCTCGCGCCGAAATAAAAGCCGTAAAAGTAGGTGCAGCGGGCGGGCATTGAAAACTTACTCCGGTTTTCACCCTAGCACGGCCCATGCGCGCCCGTCAACCCGACCGGATAGACGCCGAGCAAACGCGCGCCGGCGGCGGCGCCGCCGAGGTCGGCGATCAGCGCGTCGAGCGCGCCGCGGTCGAGCGCCGCGCCGCCGCCGTCGAGGTCCGCATGGAAGCGGTACTCCCAGGGCGTCTCGCGGGTCGGCCGGGACTCGATCATGAGCAGGTTGAGCCCATGCGCCGAGAACGACGCCAGCGCCGCCGCGAGGCCGCCCGGCCGGTGCGCGGCGCCGAACGCCAGCGTGGCCTTCTCGGCCGGCAGGCCCGCCGGCGCCTGCCGGGCGATCACGTAAAACCGCGTGGTGTTGTCGCCGCGGGCCTGGATGCCCTCGGCCAGGATGTCGAGGTCGTAGAAGGCTGCGGCACGGGCGCTGGCGATCGCCGCCGCGCCCGGCTCCTGCCGCCCGGCGAGCTCCCGCGCCGCGCCCGCCGTGTCGTAGGCGGGCACGGGCGTGATCCCGTGGATGGCGAGGAACGGCGCGCTTTGCGCGAGGGCTTGCGGGTGCGAGTAGGCGAGCGTGACGTCCTCGAGCCGCGTGCCGCGCGGCGCGAGCAGGCAATGACGCACCGGCAGCAGCACCTCGCCGATGATCGGCAGGTCGTGCGCCACGAGCAAGTCCCAATTCTCGCGCACGGTGCCCGCGAGTGAGTTCTCGACAGGCACCATGCCGAAGTCGGCCGCTCCCTTGGCCACCGCCTCGAAGAGCGAAGCGAAGGTGGGACACGGCAACGGCGAGGCTGTCGACCCGAAGTGGGCGATGGCGGCCGCCTCGCTGTAGGCGCCAGGTTCCCCCTGGAACGCGACGGTGCCGGTCCCGGTCCCCCCTTCCGTCAGAACGGCTACACCCCGGAGCCGGCCGAGGTCGCGACCTCGACGGCGGGACGGTGCGTGCCGTAGACGGGCGTGACCCAGTCGGCGAAACGCGGGTAGTTACCGTGCACCGAGCGGTTGTAGATGTCCATGATCTGGCGCGTCACAGGGCCGATGGTGCCCGTGCCGCCGACCGGACGCATGTCGATCGAGACGACCGGCGAAACCTGGGCGCCCGTGCCGCACAGGAACATCTCGTCGGCGATGTAGAGCTCGGTGCGATCCACCGAACGCTCGTCGGTCTCGATGCCGAGCTCTTCCTTGGCGATCTTCATGACCGCGCCGCGCGTCACGCCCTCGAGGATGTTGTGCTGGACGCCCGGCGTGATGAGCCGGCCGTTGCGCACGAGGAACAGGTTCATCGCGCTGCCTTCCGAGACGTGGCCGTCCGCGTTGAGGAAGATCGCGTCGTCGAAGCCGTTGTGGTACGCCTCGGTCTTCGCGAGCGCCGAGTTGATGTAGGCGCCCGTGATCTTGGCGCGCGCGGGCACGGCGTTGTCATCGAGCCGGCGCCAGCTCGACACGCCGACCTTGATGCCGGTGGTGTCGATGTAGTCGCCCATCGGCGTCGCGAACATCGTGAAGTCCGCGGTCAGCTTGTGCAGGCGGACGCCGATCAGCTCGTCGGCCATGTAGAGCAGCGGACGGATGTATACGTCCTGCTTGAACTCGTTGCGGCGAATCAGCTCGAGGGTGATGTCGCAAAGCTCTTCGACCGAGTAATCGAGCTTCATATAGAGGATCCGGGCGGACTGGTGGATGCGCTCGAAGTGCGGCTGCATCTTGAGCACGTAGAGCTCTTCATGCTCGGCGTTCCAGTAGCCGCGGATGCCCTCGAAGCAGCCCGTGCCATAATTGAGGCCATGGGTCATGACGCCGACCTTGGCCTCGTCGAAGGGCACGAAATCGCCCTTGAAGAAGACGAACTTGGGTTTGGTGGACATGGGGAAGGGTCCTTTCTCGGACCGCGTCGGCGTCGTTGCCGGCGGGCTGCCCACCATTATAGCAAGTACCGCCTAGAACAGCCGGTTGGCCCGTTCTGGCGCCGCCAGACCGAGGTGTTCGTACGCCTGCGCCGTAACGACGCGCCCGCGCGGCGTGCGCGCGAGGAAGCCGGCCTGCAAGAGGTAAGGCTCGTAGATGTCCTCGATGGTGTTCACGTCCTCGCCGAGCGCCGCCGAAAGCGTCTCGACGCCGACCGGGCCGCCCTGGTGGTGGCGGATGATCAGCGAAAGCAGCTGGCGGTCGACCGGGTCGAGGCCCAGCGGATCGACGCCCATCTTGTCGAGCGCGGCGTGGGCTGCGTCCTCCGTGATGATGCCCGTGCCCCGCACCTGGGCGTAGTCGCGCACGCGCTTGAGCAGGCGGTTCGCGATGCGCGGCGTGCCGCGGGCGCGGCGGGCGATGGTGGCCGCGCCCGCCGGCTCGAGGGCGATTTCGAGCAGCTCGGCCGCCCGGATGAGGATCGTGACGAGCTCATCTTCCCGGTAGAAGTTCAGCCGCTGGATGAGCCCGAAGCGATCGCGCAGCGGGGAGCTGAGCGCGCCGGCGCGGGTGGTCGCGCCCACCAGCGTGAAGCGTGGCAGCGGGAGCCTGCGCACGCGCGCGGTCTGGCCCTTGCCGATCGTGATGTCGAGCGTGAAGTCCTCCATCGCCGGGTACAGCAGCTCCTCCGCCAGGCGGCTGAGCCTGTGGATCTCGTCGATGAAGAGCAGCTCGCCGGGCTGCAGCGTGACGAGCAGGCCGGCGATGTCGCGCGGGCGCTCGAGCGCGGGCGCCGAGGTGATGCGCACGGGCACGTCCATCTCGGTCGCCACGATCTGCGCCATCGTGGTCTTGCCGAGGCCCGGCGGGCCGTAGAGCAAGATGTGGTCGAGCGACTCCTTGCGGTGCTTGGCCGCGTCGATGGCGATCTGGAGCACTTCCTTTAGCTCGGACTGCCCGGTGTACTCGGCGAGCCGCTTCGGCCGCAGCGACATCTGCTCGCCCGTATCCCCGACCTGAACCTGGGGCGCGACCAGCCGCTCGACCTCACCGCTGGCCGAGCGCGGCGCCCGGGGCGCCCGCGGACCGTTCTGACCGGCGTCGGAAGAGGAAATGATGGCCAAAGGAGGCCTCCTGACTGCCCCAGGGACCTCATCATCATATCATAGAACGGATGTTCCAGTTAAGACGAACCGGCGAGCGGCGGAGCGCTGGCGGGTATAGGGGCACGGCCCCCCCTTCGAACGTTGTACCAGGAGGTCATTCCTATGTCCCAGACCACGACCGAGGCGTCGATCGACGATCTCAAGCGGATCGCCTACGCCAAGGCCGCCCAGGACGACGCGTTCCGCGCCGAGCTGCTCGCCAACCCGCGCGCCGCGATCGAGAAGCTCTTCAACTGCGAGCTCCCCCCGCACGTGACGCTGCAGGCGGTCGAAGAGCGCCCGAACACGTTCGTCGTGCCGGTTCCAGTGAAGTTCGTCGAATCGCCGGACGGCGAGCTGAGCGACGACGACCTCGAGGCCGTCGCCGGCGGCGGCAAGAAGAAGTCGAAGAAGACCGGTTCGGACATCCTCGGGTTCACCACGATGACGACCGTGGACGTCGTGACCATCGGCATCAGCCACACCACCGCCTCGAGTGCCGGGAACGCGGCCAACAACGCGGCCTGCAGCTAAAGCGCCCCCGAACCAGCCGGCGGTCGGGCGATCAGCCGGCCGCCGCCCTGGGCAGCACCTGATACAACGCGTCGATCAGCGTCTTGCTCTTGATCGCCTTCTCGAGGCAGATCGTGTGGTTCGGCACGAGCAGGTCGCGCACACGTTGCTCGGTCTCGGCGGTCATGAAGACCACGGGAATCTTCTCGGTCTCGGGTTGCGCGCGCAGCTTGCGGACGACCTCGTCGCCGTTCATCTGGGGCAGGTTGATGTCCATCACGATCGCCGAGGGCCGCTCGGCGTTCGCGATCCGCCAGGCTTCGAGGCCGTTGCGGGCGACGAGCACTTCGAAGTTCTCATCGCGAAGGCGGCGCGCCAGGAACTCGACGGTGTCCGGGTTGTCCTCCACCAGGAGGATCGTAGGTTGAGCATGCACGGTTTGTCCTCCTCACTCGCCAACAGGTAGACGCATGACGCTCGCCCAGGGTCGCTTGTTCCCCTGGGCGAGCGTATGGTTGCCCTACTTGAGCTTGAAGGCGGCCTTGAGCTTCTTGGTGGCTTCCGGCAGATCGTCTGACTGGACCTGACCCATCAGGATCAGGCGGACGTCCCGATCGGACACGCCGGCGAGCTCGGAGACCTGGCGAACGCCCAGGTGCTTCTTGCCCATGATCTTGAAGAGCTCGATGACCCAGGGCTCGAACCGGCTTTCGGGCGGGATGATCTTGACCATCTCGTCCGAGATTTCCTTCGCCGGCGACTCGAAGCTCGCGTAGCCGCGAACGAGGAGCATCTTGGTGACCAGCAGGTTCATGAACACCTGCTCGATCGCCCCGGGGTTCCGCTCGGCCCAGTCCTGAACCGGAGCGAGGTACTCGGAGAAGCTCTCTGGCGGCATCTCGGCCGCCTGGGCGATCTTCTCGATCACCTCGGGGTTGCGCGGGAACGGCACGTCGCCGCGCAAGATTTCGTACATGTACGTCCGGCTGATGGCGACGCGGCTGGAGAATTCCTGGCGCGAGAGGCCGAGCTTCTGGAGCTGCGCCCAGAGCTTGCGGGTCGACTCCGGTAGCACGCTGACGAGCTGCTGGTATTCCACGAACATCATCGGATCGATCTTCGCGACATCGGCGAACTTCTCGAGCGTCTCACGGACGGCCGGGAATTTCACCTTGCTGTTGAAGATGCGCGAAACGTACTCGTAGCTCAGGCCGGTTTCGTTGACGAAGGTCCGGCGGCTGACGACGGCGGCGTCGAGGGCCTTCTTCAGAATGTCGATCGAAGGCGAGCGAGGGCGCGTGGTCGAGCTCTCCCGGCGAACGGGCATGCGTGTGAGCGAGCGGGCGCGATCGGACACGTCGGACCTTCCTTTCTGGCAGTTTCGGTTTAGGTGGATCGCAGCGGAGTGGAGCGAAGGATGATGACGCGCTTACGTTCCGGAGTGCAGTATTGATGTAGGAACTATACCATGATGTCCCGCCGATTCCGCCCGTTTCAGGATAAAAGTTAACATAGGAACGAAAACACAGAGCCGGGACGGTGGGCCGCTTTCAGGTCGATTGTCGACGCCTTACGAGCGATGATTTTCCAGAAACACGCCAGTGACGCCAATTTCGACCGACTCGCCCATCGCGCGCGGCGTCGCTGACAGTTCGCTGACCACCGCGGCTTCCGATCGCGGGCGGGCTCATTTCTGACTTCGGAACGAGAGCTGAGTCAACTTTACATTCCGTTACGAACTTATCCCCTTGACTTCATAACGAAGTCCACTGTTCGCTTCTGACAAAAGAGCGGCCGGAGGAGACTCGCTCCTCCGGCCGCACGTTGGCGATTGAACGGGCTCAGCGCGTGGCAGGCACCAGGATCGCACCCGTCTGGGGCGGCATCGCCGTCACCACGAGCCGGCCGCCGGCCACCGTGTAGCGCTTGCCGGTCATCGCGTCCTGCATCGCGGTCCCGTCGGCAAAGTCGCCCTTGACCTCGAAGGCCACGTCGCGGGCCTCGGCGCCGCTGTTGAGGGCGACGACCAGCTTCTCGCCCTTGTCGGCGCGCAGGTAAGCGAACTGGCGGTGGTGGTTGTGGCGCATGTAGGTCTTCACCTGGCCGCCGCGGAGCGCCGGGTGCGCCTTGCGCACCGCGATCAGCTTCTTCATGAACGCGAGCATCGGGTTGGCGTCCTTGGCCTCGTCCCAGGGCATGCAGCGGCGGTTGTCGGGATCCTTGGCGCCGAGCATGCCGAGCTCGTCGCCGTAGTACACGACCGGCGCGCCGGGCTGCGTGAACATGTAGAAGTAGGCTTCCTGGGCGCGCTTGAGGTCGCCGCCGGCTTCGCTGCGGACGCGCGGCACGTCGTGGCTCGAGAGGATGTTGAAGCCCGCGTCCGTGACTTCCTGGCCGTAGTGGTTGCGCAAGCCCTCCTGGCGCTTGTCGAGCTCGTCCACGCTCAGCTTCTGGTGCGCGAAGAACTCGAGCATCGTGTCGCGGCCGAGGTAGTTCATGACCGCGTCGAACTGGTCGCCCTGCAGCCACGAGTGACCGTCGGTCCAGATCTCGCCCACGATGTAGGCCTCGGGGTTGATCGCGCGGACGCGCTTGCGCCACTCGCGCCAGAAGTCGCGGTTGTCGATCTCGTTGGGCACGTCGAGGCGCCAGCCGTCGATGCCCTGGCGGGTCCAATACTCGGTCACGTCGAAGAGCATCTTCTGGACTTCCGGGTTCTTCGCGGCCGTCAACTGCGGCAGCGTGCCGAAGCCCCACCACGCGTTGTAGTTCGGCTTGGGCGTCGTGGTGATCGGGAAATCCCAGATCGTGTAGAAGTTCCAGAACTTGCTCTGGCGGCCGTTCTTCTTGCAGTCCTCGAACATCACGTTGTCGTCGCCGGTGTGGTTGAACACGCCGTCGATGATCACCTTGATGCCGTTGCGGTGCAGTTCGCCGACCAGGCTCTTGAAGTCCGCGTTCGTGCCGAACGACGGGTCGATCTGCATGTAGTCCGCGGTGTTGTACTTGTGGTTCGAGGACGCCTTGAACAGCGGGTTGAAGTAGATCGCGTTGATGCCGACCGACTTCATGTAAGGAATCTTCGACCGCACGCCGGCGAGGTCGCCGCCCATGAAGTTGTCGAAGTTCGGCTTGCTGCCCCAGGGGTCGCTCTTCGGCGGGTTGTTGGCGCGGTTGCCGTCGGCGAAGCGCTCCGGGAAGATCTGGTAGAAGACGGCGTCCTTGACCCAGGCGGGCGTGAAGCCGCCGCGGGCGCCCTGGCGCTTCTTGCCGGCCGCGTCGAACGCGCCGCCGTCGCGCGAGCCGCCGAGGCCGGGCGCGGCGAGGCCGCAGCCGGAGAGCAGCATCGAACCAGCCAGGGCGGTGGTGAGTGCGGTGCGCCAGGTCAGCTTCGCCATTCGGGACATCCTCGTCGTTGGAACCGGGAACCGGGAGCCGGGGGACCTAATCTGTTTATAATGGTTACTTTACCGGAATTTAATGTTCAGTTCAAGCGAAATCCTGGAGCCGGGGGGCCCCAGTTTCGGGTCGTACTACAAACGTTCGGCGTAGAGCGGGGTTTCAATCTCGTGCGTCCAGACGATCGCGCGGTTGCGATCGACCTCGATCACGCGGTGGTTGCCCGTGTCGGCGATCAGGGTGTTGCCGTTGGGCAGCCGCGTGGCCGAGTTGGGGAAGGCGCAGGTGGCGCGGGTGTTGTCGCCGTAGTCCCAGGCGAGCCGGGCTTCGCGCGTGATCTCGAGGATCCGGCTGTTGCCGGAGTCCGTCACGAGCGTGTTGCCGTTCGGCAACCGCACGGCGTGCGTGGGCTTGTTGAGGTTCTCGGGGTTGCCGTCGCCGAAGCCCCAGACCGCACGGCCGTTGTCGTCGATCTCGACCACGCGGTTGTTGCCGGTGTCGGCGACCAGGGTGGTGTGGGAGGACTCGAGGCGCTCGACCGACATCGGCTTGCGGAAGTCGTACTTCACGGCACGCTGGATCTGCTGCGAGGTCGAGACCTCGATCACGCGGTTGTTGTCGGTGTCGGCGATGAACGTGTTGCCGCTGGCGGCGCGGAAGACGCCCTGGGCGTTGCTCAGGCGGCCGAAGACCAGCGGCTTGTAGGCCCAGGCGACGGCGCCGTTGAAGGTGACCTCGTCCACGCCGCCGCCGTTGGCGACGAGCACGTTGCCGTTCGTGAGCAGGCGGGCCTGCGAGCCGCCCTTGCGGGTCGTCCAGAGCTTGGAGCCGTGGCGGTCGACCTTGACGATCGTCTTCTGGGACGCGATCAGCGTGTGGCTGAAGTGCGCGCCGTTGGTGCCGGGCATCAGCTTGAGGTCCGCGCGCACGCTCTGGCCGCCGCGCACGGCGACCATCGTGCGCTGCTCGCCGAAGCCCGGGAAGGCCGCGACCACGGTCGGGTTGCCGGCCGGGACGTCCTTGAGGACGTAGGAGCCGTCGACGTTCGAGCGCGTCGTGTTCTGCATGCCGACCACCGAGACCAGCGCGCCGTGGAGCGGCTGGCCGGTGAAGCCGTCGATGATCGTGCCGCTGAGCAGGCCCTTGAGGCCGTTGGCCGCGGCGAGCATGACGCTGACGAGGACCTGCTGCTCACCTTCCACGTCGAGCGCGTGGGTGGCGATCAGGCCCTTGTGGCGGGCGGTGGCGACGTAGCCCTTGCCGGGCACGACCTTCGCGAAGGTGGCTTTGCCTGTCGCGTCGGTCGCGACGTCGGCCGCAACCTGCTTCCCGCTCGCGTCGGCGATGCCGACGGCGGCGCCCGCGACGGGCTTCGAGTTCTGGTCGATCACGGTGATCGCGACGCCGGTCGGGGCCTTCTCGCCCGAGGCGGACTTCCCGTCGGCGGCCGTTTCGGGCGCAACCTGAAAGGCCCGTTCGCCGCACCCGGTCGCGGCGACGCTGGTGGCGACCAACGCTGCGGCAAGGATGAAGCGAACAGGGGACATCACGGGTCTGGGGCTCCGGTTCAGGGCTTAGGGCACGAAGTAGTTGAGCGGGGCGGTGGCCTTGGCGATCGCCTTGGCGTTGTGCATGTTGTGCGTGTCGGTGCGCAGCGCGCAGACCGTCCAGGCGTAGCGGGTGCCGATGTTCAAAGGCAGGCTCCACTGCAGGGGCTTGGTGCCCTCGAAAACGTCCATCTGCTGGCCGTACATCATCACGTTCGAGTCGGTCTCGCCGCGGAAGCCGCGCCACATCGGGAGGGCGGGCAGGATGCCGCGCAGGGTCTTGAAGACCTCCACGTAGTAGCCGTCGGCGCCGCGCGAGGGCGTCCACTTGAGGTACGGGGTCTGGCCGACCTGCATGCCGTTCTGGCCAGGCTCGCGGAGGTAAGGAATCTCGAGCGGGGCGAGCGGGGCACAGTTGTCCTGGCCGCTCGCGATGATGTTGCCGGCGCGGTCGAGCGCTTCGACCGTGAAGACGTACTCCTGGCCGACGTTCAGGTTGCCGAGGCCCGCCAGGCCGCCGCCGACGATCGCCGCGGGCAGCCACTGGGGCAGGTAGTAGCAAAGCTTGCCTTTCTCGCCGGCCGCAGCGCCCTCGCGCTGGGCGGCCGAGTAGATCCGGTACGCGCCGGCGCCCTTCACGGGCGTCCAGGTCAGGCGGGCACGGACGATCGTGGTCTTGAGGTTGCCGAGGCCGGGGGCCGGCATGTTCGTGTTGGTGGTCGCGAGGGCCTTGACCTGCATCGCCGCGGGCTCGACGGGCGTCGTCGAGGCCTTCGGGACGGACGGCAGGTTGACCGGACCCTCGACCGGATCGGTATCGGCGATCTCGGGCTGGGTCTCGGTGTAGACTTCGTTCACCCGGGGGTTCGTGGGCCCGGCCGTGCTCGTCGTGGCGGCCATGCCCCCCGCAGCGCCGAAGTTCGGCTGGGGGCGGCCGCAAGCCGTGAGCAGCGAGGCGCAAACCAGGGCCAGGGCGACGTGCTTGGCGACGCCCCGGCGGCTGATCGAGCTACGCTCGTTCCCTTCGGTCATCGTCTCGGCCATCTCGGAATCCTCTTCTAAACTCTCGCCGCGGGCGGCGGGCTTCCGGGTCCGGGTCTCGCGTCGGCTGTCCCATGGGACCGCAGGGCTGGACCACTGGTTTTCTATCGCCGGCGCCACCGTGAATGTTGCGTTTGAGAGTTGAAGACGACGTTAAGTTATGACCAAGGGAGACTTAATTCACGCCTCGATAACGGTTAATTGCCGCTGTCGGGACATGTTCCCGCCAAGGGGGCGGGATCGTGTTCCAGATCACGCACGCACCCACCCGGAGAGGGAGAAAAAAAACAGCCGGCCAAAAGGCCGGCTGTTTGAGAGCGGGAAAAGGGATTCGAACCCTCGACCCCCACCTTGGCAAGGTGATGTTCTACCACTGAACTATTCCCGCGTTTGCTCGCCTCGCGGCGACCCTTAGATAGTAACACCCCCCCGCGAAAAAGATCAAGGGCAGGTGATCGTCTCATTGCGAACCCGATCGTCGCCCAGCGCGCCCACCTCGCCCGCCCCGATCACCGAGGCCCCCGCAAGCGGCCGATCTCCTTCGTGAACTGGTCGCGGTTCCAGTCGTCAGGGGCGCGAGCGCCGGCCTGCTCGTAAGCGGCGATCGCCTCGTCGCGGCGGCCGAGCCGGGCGTAGAGCCGGCCGAGGCCCCGCCACGGCTCGAGGTTCGCGTCGTCGGCGCGGACCGCGTCGCGGTACGCGGCGATCGCCTCGTCGTTCCGCCCGAGGCCCTCCAGCAGCTGGGCCAGGCCCAGGCGTGCCTCGATCCGGCTGGCGTCGGTCTGCTCGACGGCACGCCGGGCCACGCGCAGCGCCTCGGCGCCCCGGCCGCGCGCCAGGTGGTGGCGCGACAGCATGGCATACGCGGCGTACTCGCGCGGCTCCCGCCGCACCAGATCCTCCAGGATCCGCTGGGCCTCGGCGTCGCGGCCGAGCTTGATCAGGTACTCGGCCAGCGCCCGGCGCGGCTGCGGCGAGGACGGGTCGAAAGCGACCGCCGACCGATACGCCGCGAGCGCCGCGTCGCGCCGGCCGAGCCCCGCCTCCACCAACGCCAGCCGTTGCCAGGTCGCGCCCGCCGGCGCCTCGACGACGAGGATGCGCCGGTAGAGCGCCGCGGCCTCCTCGCGCTCGGCCCGATCGCCCCGCTCGAGCAACCCCGCGAGGCCCTGCCGCGCGGCGGAATGGCTGTGCCGATCGGCCATCTGCAAGGTGGTCCTGTACGTGCGCTCGGCCTCGTCCACGAGGCCGGCCCCCTCGAGGCACTGCGCGAGCAGCAACTGGTGCCGCGCCTCCATCGGCCGCAACGCGACGGCCTGCCGCGCGGCCGCGAGCGCCGGCACGAACTGGCGATTCTGGCGCAGCCCGGCCGCACGCTCGTGGAGCGCCGCAGCCCGGGTGGTCGCCACCTGGGGGTCGAGCGGGGGCGCGGGCAAGGCTGGCGCCTCGACCACCGAGGTGGGCGGCGCGAAGGCGATCGGCGCCCACCACGGCGAGGCACAGGCCAGCACCGCGAGGGCCGTGAGCGTCGCGAAGAGGACCCGGCGGCGGCGGCGGCGCTGCCGCACCATCCCGTGGGCCTGCTGGAACACGTCGGTGCCGATCGCCCCCTGGGCGGCGATCGCCGCGAGCACATCGGGCTGGACGGTCTTCTCCTGCTCCAGCGAGCCGAGCTGGAGCCGCGCGGCCACCTCGATCACCTCCGACAGCTCGTCGGTGGTGACCCGCGGGGCGGGATCGGGCTCGGCGGGCGGGGCCAAGGCGTCAGATCTCGAGGGCGACTTCGAGCGCCGTCAGGCGTTCCTGCAACTCCTCGTTGCTGAGCCCGCGGTAGGCCTCCGGCAGCAGGCGCCTGCTCGAGCATTCGAAGACCGCGAGCAGCTCCATATACGCGATCATGTCGCGGTTGCGGTTGGGGATGAAGTCGGCGATGGCCGCGTCCACGTCCGCACCGGTCACCACCTCGGCCTCGCGCAGCGCCGCCAGCTGATCGGCCAGCAGCAAGATCGCCTCGATTTCCGCGCCCGAGTAACCATCGGTCGCCGCGACCGGCCCGGCCAGATCAGGCAGATCGACCTCGAGCTTGTTCTTGCGGATGATCGCCCGGAAAATCCGCTCGCGCTCCTCGGCGGTCTTCGGGAAGAAGAGCGGGATCTTGGCGTCGAAGCGGCCTGGCCGCTTGAGGTCGAGGTCGAGCTTGTCCGGGCGGTTGGTCATCACGAGCCAGAGTATCTTGCCGCGGTTGCTGGTGTCGGCCATGAAGGCTTTGATCGTCGCGAAGACCCGGCTGCTCGTGCCCGAGTCGCCGTCTTCGCCGCCGAGCGCCCGGTCCACCTCGTCGATCACCACCATCACCGAGCCCATCGCCTTGATGATCGTGAGGATCTTCTCGAGGTTCGCCTCGGTCGAGCCGACCCACTTCTCGCGGAAGTTCTTCAGCGCCAGGCAGGTGAGGCCGGACTCCTTGGCGAAGGCCTCGGCCAGGAAGCTCTTGCCCGTGCCCATTGGGCCGACGAGCATCACGCCCATCGGCACATGGCGCGTCTTGCCTTCCTTGATCGCCTTGGCCGCCAGCGTGAGCACTTCCTTCACGCCCTCCATGCCGCCCACGGCGTCGAGGCCGTGCTTGCTCTGGATCAGCTCGACCAGGCCCAGGCACTCGGCCTCGATGATCTCCTTGCGCTTGAGCGCCACGAGCTCGTACGTGATCGGCATGCCGGACTTCTTGGCGTGGCGGAAGAGGTTGTCGAGCTGGATGTAGCGCAGGCCCGAGGTGATGCGCGCGAGCGCGCCGTCGTCGAGATCGCTCTGGAACGCGCTCGCGCGGCGGCGGTGCTCGACGAGGGCGTGGCGCTCACGCTCATCGGGCATCGGGATCATCACCGGGATGACCTGCGGGCTCGCGCTGATGCGCTTGTTCACCTCGGCCAGGTTCTCGGCGACCAGCAGGACCACGTTGTCGCCCTTGAGCAGCTGCGGATCCTTGGCCCAGCGTTGCAGCGTGACGAGGTTGGCCTTGTCGTCGCGCGAGAGGAAGTGGAGCTCCGCGGCCGGCGCGATCGTCTCCGCGTAGTCCAACACCAGCGCGGCCTTCACGCCGGGCGTGAGCAGGTAGTCCTCGAGCAGCGGCAGCAAGGCGCCCGGTTCTTCCGGCAGATCGCCGCCCAGCGGCGGCAGGCCTTGCATCGCCATGCGCACGTTCAGCGCCTTGAAGAACTTGTCCTTCATGTCGGGCCGGGCGAAGGTGAGGCCCTCGCTCGGGTCGTAGAAGAGCACCACGTCCTTGGAGGCGAGCAGGCCCTTGGTGAGGAACTCGCGCAGCGTGACGAAGTCGCCCTCGTAGGCGACCAGGTCGTGGACGTTGCCGTGCAACAAGAACTGGATCGCCTCGCCGGCCAGGTACCGGTGGCGCAACTCCTCGGCCCAGGCGGGGACGGGCAGGGTGGCGGTGCGATCGAGCATGGGTTTCTGACTTCCTTATATGGCGGAGGTGGAGGGCAGCGCGCGGCGGCGCGCAGAGAGCTCGCGGACCTCGGCGAGGGCGGCCCCGGCGGCTTCGAGGTCGCGGGCGACCCGGCCGACGTCGAACTCGGGGACGCCTGCGGCGCTCGCGGCGACGGCCTGGGCGTGGATCAGGCGGACGGTTTCATCGATGGCGGCGAAGCGGTCGCGCAGCTCGCCCACGGCCTCGTCGATGCGCGTTACGAGCGCGAGGCGCTGCTCGGCGATCGCGAGCCGGTCGTCGTCCACGCCGCCGGGCGGGCCACCGGTCTTCTCGCGCCGGCGCAGGACCTCGCGCTCGACGGCCTTGCGCGGCGTCTGGACCAAAAACGCCCTCAGGCGCGCCTGCTCCTCGGCCAGGTGGCGGGCAGTCGCGACGAGGTCGACCAGCTGGCCGACGGCACCGGCCAAGACGCCAGTCAGATCATGGGCTTCTACCACCCGCTGGGTCTCCGCCGCGAGGGCCTGAAGCTCGCGCAAGCGCCCGGCGAGCTCCGGCGGCAATGGGGGTGCCGGCGAATCGGGCCCGCGCAGCCAACGCCTCGCTGCCCAGCCCATGAAGGCCAGGGCGCCGCCGACCGTGAGACCGATGGCCAGCTCGACCCCCATGACCACCTACATCGTCTTTTCGATGTTCTGTTGGGTCTGCTGCGCCGCCATCTGGCGCCGGATCTCCTCGAGCTCCGTCTTGGCGGCCGCGGAGCCCGTCGCGCTCTTGATCTTCGAGAGCTTCGCATCCATGCCCGATCCCTGGACCTCGGCGGCCACGTCGGCCTGCGCCTCGAGCTTGTGGATGCTCTCGCGCACGCCGTCGAGGGCGCGGATCTCGGCGTCTGCGGTGAGCCCCGAAAGCTGCTCCTGGATCTTGAGGCGGGCCTTCGCGTGCTCACGCTTGGCGAGCATCGAGTCGCGCTCGGTCTTGAGCTTCTCGATCTCATGCTGGAAGGTCACGAGGCCGCTCTTGGCCTCCTCGGCCTGGTGGCTGATCTTCTCGAGCTCGCCCCGCACGTCCTCGATGTCCTTCACGAGCTGGTTCTTGCGCTCGATCAGCACGAGCGCCGCGGCTTCCTCGTTCTGCTGGACCGCCACAGGGATCTGGGCGCTGACATCCTGCAGCTCGCGCGTCTTGCTCTCGAGGTCCTTCTCGAGCTTGTTGCGCAGGTAGACGATGCTGGACACCGCCTTCATCAGCTTCTGGTACTGATTGACGCGCTCGTTGATCGCCTGCTGGTAGACGATCTCGGGGTTCTCACGCTCGATGTCCGACACGAACATCGAGAGGAAGCCCTTCCAGAGGTTGGCGACGCGCGAGAAAAATCCCATGGTACTCCTCGATTCATAGCAGGCGGCCGGCCGCTCGCCCGAACCCTACATACCCAAACCCCGGTCGCTCGCTCGCGCGGCAGGGCCGCCATGTAGGAAAATGGTACCCTCAACCCGGATGCGATTGCGAGGACCTCACCTGACTTCCACCGGCACGCTATACCTCGTCGGGACCCCGATCGGCAACATGGGCGACGTCAGCGCGCGCGCGCTGGCGACCCTGCGCGCCGTGGATATGATCGCCGCCGAGGACACCCGCGAGACCCGCAAGCTGCTCGCCCTCCACGGCATCGACCGCCCGCTCGTGAGCCACCACGAACACAACGAGCGGCCCTCGGCCGCCGGCCTGGTCGATCGCCTGCTCGGCGGCGAGTCCGTCGCGCTGGTCAGCGACGCCGGCATGCCGGGCATCTCGGACCCCGGCGAGACGCTGGTGCAGGCCGCGATCGCAGCCGGCGTGCCGATCGTGCCGATCCCGGGCGCCACCGCCTTCGTCGCGGCGCTGGTCGTCTCGGGCCTGCCGACGCGGCGCTTCGCGTTCGAGGGCTTCCTCGGGCGCGAACCGAAGCAGCGCCGGCGCCGCCTGCGCGAGCTCGTGGCCGAACAGCGCACGATGGCTTTCTACGAAGCGCCCCACCGGCTGGCCGAGACGCTCGCGGACATGGCCGCCGTCTTCGGCGAGGACCGTCCCGCCTGTGTGGCGCGCGAGCTGACCAAGCTCTTCGAGGAGGTCGTGCGCGGGCCGCTGGGGACGCTGCGGGACCGCTGGGCGCACGAGGCGCCGCGCGGCGAGATCGTGATCGTGGTGGGCGGCGCGCAGGCGATCGCCTCTGGTCCGGCCGAGGGCTGGGAGGACGCGCTGCGCGAGCTGCTGCAGGGCGGCCTGCGCACGGCGGACGCGGCCAAGGCGATCGCCAGGTCCCACGGCGTGCCGCGCTCCGAGGCCTACGACGCGGCCCAGCGGTTAAAGTTTTGATAGCAGCGAGGACCACCGCCATGTTTCGTCGCCTCGCCCCGCTCTTCGCCGCCTTGCTGCTCGTCGCCTGCGACGAAGGCCTGAGCCTCGGCGGCCCGGCCCGGCCGTCGGCCTCGCCCTCGGCCGCGCCTTCGCCAGCGGCCTCGGGCTCGCCAGGGGCCTCCGCCAGTCCCGCCACGCCGGCTTCCACCGCCCCCACCGCCGACCCGCGGCTACCGGCCGAGGCGCCGACGATCGAGGGCCAGATCCTCACCTCCGATCCGGCCGGCGCCGGTCAGCTGCATGCCGGGCGGATCCAGGTCTCGACGACCGACGGCAGCAACCAGGCGGTCGTCACGATCGCGACCTCGACCGCGGTCTGGCGCCAGGGCATGGGCGGCGCGCTCGCGCGGGCATCGGCGGCCGAGCTGCGCGTCGGCCAGCGCGTGCGCGTATGGGCCGGCGGCCCTGTGCGGGAGTCGTTCCCGATCCAGTTCGACGCAAAGGCGATCCTGATCCTGGCCGAAAGCTGAACCTTTTCCAGCCCGACCACCAACCCGGCCCGGCGGAGGGCCGGGCTCAGCCGCCGAAGAGCTTGCCGAAGAAGTTCCCCACGCTCTTCCCGGCGTCCACCACCCCGTTCACCACCGTCCCCACCGTCTTCGCGATCGGGTTCCCGATCTGCGTATCCAGCGCCTGCACCAGCCCCAGCGCGCCCGCGAAGGGCAGCACCGGCGGGGCGAACACGCCCGCCACGCCGAGGCCGGCCGTGAGCGTCGTGAGCGTGGCCTGGCCGGCCTGCTGGTTGGCCGAGATCGGCGGCTGCGCCGGCGCCACCGGCATGGGCGCGGCAGGATGGACCGGCGGCCGATACGCGTCCCGCGCCATCGTGGGCGGCGGGACGTCGAAAAGCCGCGGCCGCGCGGGCGCGGCGGCCGGCGTCGCGGCGAGGAAGCTGGGAAGAGCGGCAACAGGCTGCATAACGGTCCCTCGAACGACGGATTGGGCTCCGGGAGGAGCTATCGGGCGTTCACGAGCCGTCCATGCCGCGCCGACAAAGGCTTAACGCGGGGATAAACGCTCCTCAGGGCCCTGAACGGTTCACCCAGCCCAGGGGCGGGTACGTTGAACCTGACAGCCAAGTATTCGTAGGAGGCCCCCATGTTCAATCCCCTCGGCAACACCAGCGGCACCTCGGGGACCTCGCCCCAGCCGAAGACCTCCGCCCCGGCGGCGCCCAAGGCGGCGGATGCGAAGCTGGCGGCCGACTCGTTCCTGCGTACGCCGCCGACGAGCGCGCAGCTCGCGGGCATGCGCGCGGCGATCGCCGCGCTCGACGCCCTGCCGCCCCAGCCCTCGGGCGTCGAGGCGAAGAAGGCCTGGCTCGCGCAAGTGCGGCCGACCTATGAGGCCGCGGACAAGGCCCTGAGCGGCATGCGCAGCGCGAGCTTCTTCCACAAGAGCCTGCCCGACGCCGAGGCCGACGCCGCAGGCACCAAGGTATACCAGCTCGGCGACGCCATCCGCGATGCCGAGGAGGCGACCGGCCAGCGTGCACCAGAGGCCCCCGCGAACCCGATGCGGCCGCTCTTCGGCTACAGCAAGGCGGTGTCCGGCTGGATGGGCAACAACGCCTTCACGGCGCTCATCGGCCTGATCGCCTGGCCAGTGGCGGCGACGATCGACGCGGCCGACGCCGTGACCCGCCCGCTCCAGGCGCTCGCCTACCCGGTCGAGTACGGAAAGTACAAGGTCCGCGAGGCCCGCTTCGAGGAGGAGCAGGCCAAGGCGAAGGCGCCCGCAGCCAAACCCTGATCGACCTTCACGGCGCCTTCGGGCGGCGTGAGGTCAGGGCCGGAACTCTTCGCCCGGGCCGAGCACGTGGATCACGAGGTCCCGGGCGCTCGGCACCGCCGGGTTGGCGAGGCTGACCTTGGCGGTCTCGAGCACCACCACCGGCGCGTCGCCGACCACGCGCAGCACGCCACCCTCGAGCCGCACGCCGTTGGCGGGCATCAGGCCGAGGCCGAGCGCGCCCCCCGCGAGCAGCGCGTCGACGACCAGGCGGTCGAAGGCGCCCGGCGCCCAGAGGTCGGGCGCCGTGATGATGCCAGGCGTCATGCGCAGCCCCGGCACGAGGTCGCCGGTGCCGCTGGTGCCAGGCCTCATGGCCGTCTCGCCGACCATCGCCACGGCACCGCCGCCTGAAACTAGCTGGAGGCGCCCGGCCGTCTGGCGCACGAGCGCGCCCTGCTCCCCGGCGAGCGCGCGGCCGAGCGAGCCCGGGCCGTCGTCGATCAGCACCAGCCCGCCGGCAATCGGCAGGTAACGCTGCAACAACGGGCCATTCAGCTGGCTCGCCATCAGCACGCGCACCGTGGTGCGGCCGGCGCCCGAGAGCGCGGTCTGCCAGCGCGCAGCGGTGGAGTTGGCCCCGTCGCCGGCCAGAATCAGGATCTCCTCCGGCAGGCGGGTGAACACGCCGGTGCCGGTCGAGAAGGGGCCGCTGCCGGCCTGGAACCAGGTGGCCGGCGGCACGCTTTCGGCGCCTTGCAGCCAGATCGAGGGCGGCACGGCCACCTCGCTGCCGCGATCGGGCAGCATCGGCGTGCGCTCGCCCTCTTCGCGGCGCCAGCGCAACATGTCGCCGGCACCCAACAGGTGCATCTCGACGTTGCGCACGGCGAACGTGCTGCGGGCCTGCGGCGGCATCGAGGCGCGCGCCAGATCGAGCACCGTGACGCGGCCGGCGCCCAGGGCGCGCACGCCGTCGGCCGTGATGACGGCCGCGGTGTCCTCGTCGACGCCCACGCCGACCATGCGCGGCGGCTGGGCGGCCGCGACCAGCAACCGGCCGAGGCGCCCCTCGCGCGCGAAGTGCGTATCCACCAGGACGCCCGGCACGACGCCGAGGCCTTCACGCAGCTCGACACCCGCGGCGGCGCCGGCGCCGGCGCCACGCTGGAGCGCGGCCGAGGAGCTGCCCGCGGTGAGGTAAGAGGGGCCGAAGACCATCGCGCCCGCGCTGGTGCCCGCAATCACCGCACCGCGCTGCCAGGCGGCGAGCAACGCGCCGTGGGCCGGCGTGTCCTTGATCGTCTGCGCCAGGCGGATCTGGTTGCCGCCGGTGAAGTAGATGAAGTCCGCCTGGCCGAGCTGATCGAGCACGGCCGGCTCATAAGCCTGGTCGCGGCTGAGCAGCGGCACGACGGACACCTGCGCGACGCCGAGCGACTGGAAGAAGCGCATGTAAATCGGACCGCTGCGGCCCGGATCGCTCGACGCCGTATTCACGATCGCGACCCGGCTGGCCTTGCCCTTCGCGAGCTCCAGCACGTCCTGGATCAGGCTGGGGTCCTCGGAGCCGCCGCCGATGGCGACGAGCGAGCCGGTGGTAGGGTCCGCGGCCCGCGCAGCCGCGCCGAGCGGCGCGAGCAGCAGGCTCAGGGCGCACACGGCGACGGCGAGGCGGGACACCGGTTTCGGACTGGTCGCAGGACCGAAGGTCCCGAGCGAAGCGGGATCTAAACTCCCCTGG
>JAKFEW010000007.1:0-2032 GCA_036675505.1 Candidatus Sericytochromatia bacterium | reverse complement strand
TCAGGAGGCGGCGTCTTCTTCCGGTGCCGGCGTCAGTTCGATTTCCAGCGCCTCGAGGTCGGCGATCGCCGCCTCCAGCGCGTCGTGCAGCTGGCCCTGGCGTTCCATCAGGTCCTCGACGAGTTTCGCCTTCTTGAGCTTCTTCAGCTCGCCGTCGAACAGCAGCCACTGCGTCGTCAGGTGCTCGACGTTGGTCTTGGAGTAGTGGCGCATTTCCTTGAGCTGCAGGATCGTGCTGTGGACATGGTGCAGCGGGGTCTTCGGGTCTTCGTTCGACATGGCGGAATCCTCGTGGCGCTCGGGAGCCGACGGTAGCCAAGCTCCTGCTTCGCCGGCGTGACGACCCGTGATTCCGGTGCGAAAGTGCCGGGCATGGCCGCCTCCGCGGCTTCGCCCGCGTTGTGACGGGGACCCGTTCCGGAGTCCGAACATGGCCACGAACCCCACCTTTCGCCTGGCGCTGCTTACCGCGCCGCTGCTGGCCGCGATGCTGCACGCGGCGCACGCCCAGCCCCTCGGCACGGTCCACTTCCCGGTGTCGTGCACCCCGGCCGCGCAGGCCGACTTCGACGGCGCGATGGCGCTGCTGCACCACATGACCTACCCGCAGGCGCGCGCCGGTTTCGAGGCGCTGGCCGCGCGCGAGCCGGGCTGCGCGATGGCGCACTGGGGCATCGCGATGACGCTGTTCCAGCCGCTGTGGCCGACCCGTCCGGGCCCGGCCGAACTGCAGCGCGGCCGCGACGCGGTGCAGGCCGCGCGCGCCGCGGGGCCGGCCAGTGAACGCGAGCGCCTGTTCATCGCCGCCGCCGGGGCGTTCTTCGATCCGCCCGAGGCCGACTACTGGGCGCGCATCGCCGCCTGGGAAACCGCGATGCAGGCCGTGCACGCCGCATTCCCCGACGACGTCGAAGCGGGCGCGTTCACCGCGCTGGCGCACCTGGCGACGACGCCGGCCGGCGCCGCGGGCCGCGAACACGCCGACCGCGCCGCCGGGATGCTGGCCGAGGTGCTGGCCGCGCAGCCCGAACACCCCGGCGCGATGCACTACCTCGTGCACGCCAACGACGTGCCCGGCCGCGAGCACGAGTCGCTCGACCTGACCCGGCGGTACGAGACGATCGCGCCGCGCAACCCGCACGCGCTGCACATGCCGACGCACATCTACACCCGGCTCGGCGACTGGGCCGGGGTCGTGCGCGGCAACCGCCTGGCCGCCGGCGCCGCGCTCGAGCATCGCGCCGGCGCGCAGCAGCAATACACGTGGGACGAATTCGCGCACGCGATCGAATACCTCGTCTATGCACACCTGCAGCGGGGCGAGGACGAGGCGGCGATCGCCGAACGCGCCCGGCTGCTCGCGATCACCGACCTGGAGCCGTCATTCAAGTCGGCGTTCCACCACGCGTCGACGCAGGCGCGCATCGCGCTCGAGCGGCGCGACTGGGCCGCGGCGCGGGCGATCGTGCCGCGCACGCCGGCGTTCCTCGACTGGGACAGGTTCCCGTGGCCCGAGGCGATCGCGGTGTTCGCGCAGGCGCGCGGCGCACTGGAAACCGACGGCGACAAGGGCCTGGCGAACGCCGACGCCGCGCTGGCGCGGCTCGACGCACTGGCGGCCAAGATGCAGGCCGCCGGCGAGACGCTGTTCGAGCGCAGCATCCGCGTGCTCCGGCTCGAACTCGCCGGCTGGACGCTGGCCGCACGCGGCGATTTCGCCGGCGCCGAGGCGTCGCTGCGCGAGGCCGCCGCGCTGGAAGCGGCCACGCCCAAGCACGCGGTCACGCCGGGCCCGACCCTGCCGGCCGAGGAACAGCTCGGCGACCTGCTGCTCGCCGGCGACCGCCCGGCCGACGCCCGCGCCGCCTACGGGCGCTCGCTCGCCGCCTACCCGAACCGCTTCAACAGCCTGTTCGGGGCGATGCGCGCCAGCGTCGCCCTGGGCGATGCCGATGCCGTCGAGGCGTGGTACGCGAAGCTCGAGGCCAGCGGCACCGGCGACCGCGCCGCGCTCGTCGACGAGGCGCGTCGC
>JAKFEW010000136.1:0-12123 GCA_036675505.1 Candidatus Sericytochromatia bacterium | reverse complement strand
GTGGCGCTCACGGCCCGCACGGCCAGGGGCACCGCGCGCGCGCTCGTCGCGATCACCAGCCCGCACGCGGCGCGGCTGCAACCCGGCCCGGCAGGCGCGCGCCCCGCGCGTGCGACCTTCGGCGCGCCCACGGGCGAATGGCTCATCGGCGACGCGGCGGGCTTCGCGCGCTACTGGGGCGCGGTCCACGGCCCGCGGGTGAAGGTGCCGAAGGTAGACTTCGCGAGCCGCAGCGTCGTCGCGCTCATCGGCCATTACGACGGCGAGGACGCGATCGTCACCCACGTGACCGCCGGCCGTCCCGCCACGGTGAACGTGGTCTTCCCGCAGCGCCGTGACGCCAACGCCGCCGCCGGCCACGCCGCCCCGGGCCAGCCCATGGCGACGTTCTGGACCATCCCGCGCACGAAGGGCCCGGCGCGGCTGCGCTTCCGCGTCCTCGACGTCGAGGAGTCCTACCCGCTGCCGGCCTGGAAGTAGGCCGAAGTGCCCGCGTGACGGGTGCTCACGCCCCCGCGTCGAGCACCCGCGCGGGCCTGGTGGTCGCGGCCCGCCGCGCGAAGGTCAGGGCGTCCGGCGCATCCCAGTAATCCGGCTTCTCGTCGAGGAACGCCGCGTACCACTCCACGGCGGCCGCCCAGCGGGTCGCGCCGCCCGTGGCGAGGGTCCTGCGGGCGATCGCCAGCACGCGCCCATGCAGCGCCGCGTCCTGGAAGACCCCGTCGTCCGCCGCCCGCTCGAGCAGGCTCGACAGGCCGTCGGGATCCGCGTCGTGGAACAGCTCGGCCAGCGCCGCGCGGCCGCGCGCGTCCTGGATCAGCGCTTGCCACACGGCCACCACCGCCATCACGTGCTCGAAGGGCTGCGCGTCCGCCGCCCGCAGCTCGATGAAGCGCCGCGGGCGCACGTCGGGCCAGAGCGTGCCGAGGTGGGCGAGCCAGTTGGTGTAGCTCGGGAATTGCTCCTTGTAGCCGTCTTCGAGCCAGCGCCGGAACGACAGCTCGCCGTTGCGCGGCTGCTCCTCGAGCGGCAGCTCGCCGGCGAAGATCACCGGCGCGTCGAGCGCCCAGGCCAGGTAAGCCGACGCCGGGTCCTCGGCCGTCACCACCTTGGCCGGCACCTGGCGCCGGCGGGCGTCCATGCCGCTCGTGAGCGCGAGCCGCGCCGAGGGGCCCGTCGCCCGCTCGCCGTGCAGCCAGGCCGAGTTCGCGAACATGAAGTACGCGAGCCGGCCGAGCCCGAAGCCCAGGCGCCAGGCCTCGTTCCAGTCCTCGGAGTCGCCCGGGACGTCCAGGTTCACCTGGATCGAGCAGGCATAGTTGCCCCAGCGGTGGATGCTGTCAGGCGCGAAGAAGCGCTCCATGATGCGGTAGCGCGAGTTGGGCACGAGCGGATCGAGGCGCGCCTCGAGCGTGGGGTGGGTGCCGTGGCTGAGAAAGGCGAGGTCGTCACAGGCGGCGCGCTCGCAAATCGTGAGGGCCGCGGCGAGCTCGGCGGCCACGTCGTCGAGCGACGCGCACGGGGCCGACGCGTATTCGACCTGGCCGCCGTTCTCGAGGCAGAAGCGCCCGCCGTTCGGCAGCACGACGCCGCACGGGTAGTCGTTCAGCGGGTCGGCTACCAACACGGCGCCCGCGCCGGCCTCGGCGTGCACGCGCCGCAGGTAGTCCCCCGGCCCGACCAGGCTGCCGGCCATGCCGAGCGAGAGGCCGCTCGTCCGCTCGACGACCACGAACTCGATCTCGACGCCGATGCGCGCGCCGGCACCGAAGGCCGGATCGAAGATCGCGCCGCGTAGGAGCGGGTCGGCCGCCGTGGCGAATTGCCGCTCGCGCGACCCTGAACTGATGTCGATCTTGCCCATCGTTACGCTTCCATGCCTGGTGATCCGCGAGCGGCCATTCAGCCGCTCCCGCTCCACATACCCCCGCGGCGGCTCTCGAGGCAACAAAGCCTTTATCCAAGTTTTAGCAAGTCTGGTGGGCCCGGCCCGATAACGATCGCGGAGTTGGTGGAGGAGTTGGAGGAGCACCGCATGGCGTTGAACGCCGTCGCGGGCAGCCCGTCGCGGCTGCTTGCCTGGCATACGGGCTTGGAGACGGTTTTGCCGGCTCAGCCGGCGCTGGCCACCGCGCCCGGCGCGTACCCGGCCCCCACCTGGGCGCCCACCACTTACACGCCGGCTGGGGCCACGCCTCCGGCCGCCCCGCTGCCGGCGTTCGCGCCGCTGCCAGCGTTCGCGCCACCGCTTCCTCCGCCACCGCCTCCGCCGCCTGTTCCGGTGCCCGTCCCGGTGCCAGCCCCCGTGGCCCCGGCCCCCGGCATGGTGGCGCCGGCCGCCTACCCCTACCCGTATCCCGCACCGTACCCGCCCACGCCCTGGCCCCAGCCCGTGCAGCAACAGCCCTGGCCCCAGCCCGTAGGTCCGTCGCCCCAGGCCGTCCAGGCCCTGGTCGAGCAGGTCGAGCGTATCCAGGCCCAGATCGCGGCACTGCTCGCCGGCCCGGCGACTGCGCCCGCCAAGCCGAAGCCCAAGCCGGCGCCCGGCCGGCCCACCCCCCCCAAGCCGAAGCCCAAGCCGAAGCCCAAGCCGAAGCCCAAGAACCACTTTGCGGACCGCCAGGCGTGGTTCATCAGCCAATACGGCTCAGCGAAGTACAACTCGCGCGAGGACGTGCCGGGCATCGACAACGCCAACTGCGGCCCGACCTCGCTCACGATGGTGGCGACGGCCTTCGGCAAGATCAACCCCAGTGCGGCGCAGGCCGACGCGGCGATCGAGAAGTCGCGCCGTATGATGGGCGACGGCACCAACGAGCGCAACGGCACCTCCTCGGACGGCATCGCGCGGGGCGCCCGTGGCTACGGCCTCGACGCGAAGATCGTCGAGAACGTCAGCCTGGCGAAAATCAGGGCCGAGCTCGCGAAGGGCCGCCTGCCGATCATCAACGGCAACTATATCCGCGCGAACCTGTCGTTGGGCGGCGGCCACTTCTTCGTGGTCACCAAGATCGAGGGCGACAGGGCCTACCTCAACGATCCCGCGATCGCGAGCGGCCCGCGCGTGATCTCGACCGCCTTGCTGATGAAGTCTGTGAACAGCCACTGGAGCCACCGGCTGGTCTCGGTCGGCCCGAGCAAGTAGCGGCGGGCGATCCAACCATCGCCAAACCTCAACAATTTCTTCACCAGACCTTAGCAAGTATGGCCCGCACGGCCCGATAACGTACCTGGAGTTGGTAGTTGGAGGAGCACCGCATGGCATGGAACGCCGTAGCGGGCGGCCCATCGCGGCTGCTCGCCTGGCATTCGGGCGTGGGGACGGCATTGCCGTCGCCGGCACCGTTTGCGCCTGCGCCCAGCGCCTATGCCCCGAGCGCCATCACGCCCAGCGCCTATGCGCCCGTCGCCTACGCCCCCGCCGCGTTCGCACCCCCGGCCCCGCCCCCACCGGTCGCGCCGCCGCCGCCCCCGTCGCCGCCCCCGCCGCCGCCCCCGCCGGCGGTTCCGATGCCTGCCCCCGCGCCGGCACCTGCGCCGCCGGCCCCCGGCATGGTCGCCCCAGCCGCGTACGCCTACCCCTACCCCGCGCCCTACGCGCCCACGCCCTGGCCCCAACAGCCCTGGCCGCAGCCGATGCCCATGCCTGCGCCCCAGCCGCCCATGGGCCCGCCGCCTCAGGCCGTCCTGGCGCTGTTGGAGCGGGTCAAGCAGCTCCAGGCCCAGCTCGCGAAGATCCTCGCCGGCCCGGCGCCTGCGAAGCCCAGGCCCGCCAAGCCGGCGGAGCCCGCGCCGAAGCCCGCGCCGAAGCCTGCGCCCAAGCCAAAACCGCAGCCGAAGCCGGTCGTGAGGGACCTCCACGCGAACCGCCAGAGCTGGTTCATCACCCAGTACGGCACCGCGAAGTACAACTCGCGCGAGGACGTGCCGGGTTACGACAACGCCAACTGCGGCCCGACCTCGCTCACGATGGTGGCGACGGCCTTCGGCAAGATCAACCCCAGTGCGGCGCAGGCCGACGCGGCGATCGAGAAGTCGCGCCGGATGATGGGCGACGGCACCAACGAGCGCAACGGCACCTCGGTGGCCGGCATCGCCCGCGGCGCCAAGGCCTACGGCCTGAGCGCGAACGTGCTGTGGAACGCCAAGGGCTCGTCGATCAAGGCCGAGCTCGCGAAGGGCCGCCTGGTGATCGTGCACGTGTGCCCCGACTACCTCTTCCCGGGCAGCAACGGCGGCCACTACACGGTGGTCACCAAGGTCGAGGGCGGCAAGGTCTACCTGAACGACCCGGCCTACAAGAGCGGCCCGATGGTCGTCGACGAGGCGAAGTTCAACCGCTCGATCGCGCGGCGCGGCACCTACGCGATGATCAGCGTGGGGCGCTAGCGCGCTTCGAGGCGTCGACGGAAGCAGGCGAGCGGGTATGTCGTCCGTGCCTCTGCCGCCCCGTTCTTGGAGATCGCCGTGCAGCACCGCGCCCGCCAATTGACGCTTGTTTCATCTCGTGTCGCCGGTTTCGGTCGCCGTCGCCACCGGGTATGTGGGGGGCACCCTGCTGCGAGAGGAGTGCGCGATGACTGGTATTACACCTGGTGGCGGTAAGCCGATCTCCAAGGATTTGCGTGTCGTTCAGCGGCCGGTCGCGGCCCAGACTGAAATCAAAGGTGAGATCACGGCCCCCAAGAAGGCCGACCCGGCCGATCCCGAGCTCGTCAAGGACAGCAAGGCGCTCGAAGACCTCGCCGCCAAGCAACAGGACGAGGACGAGCCCGACTTCGAGGCCGCCCATGCCGCCGCGTTGGCCGCAGCGAAGCTCGGCGTGCTCAAAGGCGAGAAGCCCCTGACCGAGGCCGACAAGCTCGACAACCTCGTCAGCCAGAGCGTCGCCAGGCAGGCGCTTTCGGACGCGGTCACCGGCGCCGAGCCGACCAAGCCGTCGGCGGCGGCCCTCGACGCCCGGATCCACGCCCAGGCGCGGACTCAGGAAAAGCTCGACGAATACCTCAGCGCGCCGCCCAGCAAGCCTTCGGCCGCCGAAGCCGATCGCCTCGTCGAAGAGATGGTGAAGGAAGAAATGGCGAAGCCGCTGGACGGCAGCGGATGGGCGTAGCGCGCCGCATCGGCGTTCAGCCGTCCCGTCGCGGACGCCCGGGTCGGCCGTGAGCGCCCGTCGCCTCGTCGCGTTCGGCGCCGCAGGCGCCTTGGCGCTCTCGCTCTCGCTCGGCTGCGTCGTCCCCCCGACGAAGGCCAGCCCCAAGCCGCCGAAGAGCAGCGCCTCGCCGGCGAGGAACGCGGTCAGCCCCCGGCCGGCACCCGGCATCATCCCGCCCGCAGGCCCCACCCGGCTCGTCGAGACGGGCGTGCCGATGGAGCTGACGGGCAAGGTCAAGGTCCTCTCGGACTACGGCGTCGGCCTGGTCGCCAACAACGGCGGCAACGTCGTCTCGGGCGGTGGCGCGCGCGTCATCAGCAACAACGGCGGCGGCGTGCTCTCGGACTACGGCGTCGGCCTGATCGGCGACAAGGGCGGCGGCCTCGTCTCGAACAACGGGGGCGGGATCGTCTCGAACAACGGGGGGCGCCTCGTCACGCCCTTCTTCCAGCTCGCGCAGGCCCGGCCGTCGCCGCAGGAGGACCTGCTCGCGGACGCCCAGGTCGAGGTGCTCGACGCCGCCGGACGCACGCTCGTCGGCGCGGATGGGCGGCCGCTCGTGGCCATTTCGGACCGCTCGGGCAGCTACGTGCTCACCGCCACGCTGCCCGCCGAGAACCTGATCCTGCGGGTGCGGCTCGCGTCGGGCGGCGAGTTGCGCGGCGGCGAGCTGACGGCGCTCGTCGCCAACCAGGCGGCCGGCGGGGCCCTGCCCGTCGTGCTCGACACGGCGTCGTCGCTCGCCGCGAGCTACGTCCTCTCGGCGTACGTGCAGGGCCGGCAGCCCATCCTGGATCGCCTGCCGCGCGCGGAGAACGACGCGCTCACCGCGGGGATGGAAGCCGCGCGGGCGCTGCTGCCGCTGACGGTGCCGGTCTATTCGGCCGAGGCCCTCGCGGCGGCCACCGAGGCGCTGCGCAAGCAGGACGCGCCCCTTTCCGCGACGCTCGACCGGATCGAGGCGATCCTGCTCGCCGGCCAGGCGAACCTCGGCGAGGGCCTCCAGGCGACGTCCGTGCCGCTGTCCGCCCCGCTCGCGCTGGCTACCAACGCCAAGGGCGAGCTCTTCGTGGCCGAGAGCGTGGCGGGCCGCATCCGCAAGGTGGGGCTCGACGGCGCGGTTTCGCTCTTCGCCGGCGCCGGGCTCGAGGTGGGCCGGCGTGAAAAGGATGACGCGTTCCGGGCGATCCTGCTCTCCCTCGTCGACCTCGTCGCGACGCCCGAAGGCGGGTTCTTGATCGCCGAATCTGATGGGAACCAGGTCCGCGAGATCCTGCCCGACGGCCGCGTGCGCGTGGTGGCGGGAACCGGAGTGGCCGGCCGGGGCGCGCCCGGCGGGAAAGCCGTCGACACGCCGATCCACCACCCCGCCTGCGTCGTCCGCGCGCCGGACGGCCGCGTGCTGATCGGCGAGGACAAGGCCGGCAGCCTGGCGGGGCGACTGCTCACCGTCGATGCCGCAGGCCTGATGGGCGAGATCCCGATCCCCGCCGAGCTCTTGGCGGACGGCCAGGTCTCGGGCCTCGCGTTCGCCCCCGACGGCACCCTGTTCGCCGCAACCGGCGCCGGCCGCACCCTGCTCGCCAGGGGGCCGGACGGCAGCTGGTCGAAGCTCGCGGACGGCCTGGCCATGCGCAGCACCAGCCACATCGTGGCCGCGCCCGCGGGGGGCGTGTACCTCAGCGAGACGCTCGCCAACCGCGTGCTGCATATCGGCCGCGACGGCCAGGTGCGGGTGCTCGCGGGCGCAGGCCAGGCCGGCTACGCCGGGGACGGCGGACCCGCGGCGCAGGCCGCGCTGCTGAAGCCGGCCGGGCTTGCGCTGCTGGCGGACGGGCGCCTCGCGTTCGCGGACAGCGGCAACATGGTGATCCGGGCCTTCAAGCCTGGCGATCCGCAAGCGCCGATCACGACCATCGTCGGCACGGACGGCGTGGTGCAGCAAGGCCAGGCGACCGCGATCGCCGTCAACAGCCCCGGCGGCCTCGCCGTCGACGCCCAGGACCGCGTCGTGGTGGCCGAGGTCGGTGGCAGCACGATCAAGCGCCTGGAGGGCGGCAAGGCGACCCTGCTGGCCGGCAGTTCCACCGGGCACGCCGACGGCCCGGCGCTGGCCGCCGCCTTCAACACGCCCGGTGGCCTGGCTTACGGGCCGGACGGCAGCCTCTGGATCCTGGACACGGTCAAGCCGCGCCTGCGCCGGTTGCGCCCCGACGGCGTCGTCGAGACGGCCGCGGGCACGGGTGAGGGCTGGGCGAGCGACCAGTCCGTCACGGCCCGCAGCTTCGACGCCATGGCCCACACGCTGGGCCGCCCGCTCTACGTCACGGTCGGTCCGGACGAACGCCCCTACTGGACCGACAACGCGTTGAACCTCGTGCTGCGGCTGCGCGTGGACGGCCAGATCGACGTGGTGGCGGGCCGGCTGCCCGCGATCTACGACAAGGGCGCCGGGCTGCAAGACGGCCCGGCCACGGAGGCGCTCTTCAACCGGCCTGGGGGCCTGGTCTTCGACGCGGCCGGCGACCTGTACGTCGCCGACTCGGCCAACATGTGCATCCGCAAGATCACGCGCCCCGGGGCAGCGGACGCTGTCGTGACGACCATCGCGGGCCAGCCCGCCGAAGCCTCGATCGGCCTGCTGCTCGGCGGCGACGTCGCGCAGCCGGACGGCACGCCGGGCGACCAGGCGGTGTTCCTCGGCCCGCTCAGCCTCGCGTTCGACGCCGAAGGACGCCTTTACGTGGGCGAGGTCGGCACGAAGCGCCTCGACGCGCTGGCGAACCTCCCGCTGCTCGCGAACCTGCCGACCGTGACGCCATCGCGGGTCCGGCGGATCGATCTGCGGGATCCGCGGCGGCCGGTCGCGACGGTGGTGGGTCCCGGCAGCCGGGTGCTCGCCGATGAATACGGCGATGGCGCGCTCGGGCTGCCGACCGGCCTGGCCTTCGACCGCGCAGGCCGGCTGATCGTCGCGGACGGGACCAACAACCAGCTCAAGCTGATCCCCAAGGCGGCGCTCTGAGCCCCGGGCTCAGCCGAACGGGTGGAAGATGGTGTCGATCTGGCGGCCCGGCACCGTCTGCTCCATCTCCTTCAACGATTTGACGCCGTACTGGTCGGCCCACTTCCCCTCGCCCATGTAGACGAACCAGTGCGGGCCGTAGGCCAGGTTGGTCGAGCTGTAGTCCGTGCCCGGGCTCGTGTTGACGTAGATGACGTCGCCCGGCCGGACCTTGCCGTCTGTGACCATCTTCGCGAGGTCCTGGGTGCCATGCTTGCCGCTCTTGTAGACCGCTTCCTCGCGCGCCTGCCCGAGGGGCTTGCCGCCGGCACCGGCGGTGACCGCCCAGGCGTAGTTGAAGCAGTTGTGGGTGCTGCCGGCCCACTGGTTGCCGAGCGCGGCCTTCAGCTTCGCTGCCAGCTGCGGATCCGCGGCCGCGGGGGCGGGCGGATCCACGGGCTTGGGCCGGCGCGCGGCCGCCGCGTCGCCGCCGGCGAGGGCGGCCGTCGCGCGGGCGCCCTCCGCGGCGTCCGGGTAGAGCGCCAGCAGCTTCTTCTGCTGCGCGGCCGGCATGTTGGCCCACTGGGCGGGCGTCAGGGCCCGGCCGTTGTCGGCCCAGACCAGGACGCCCGAGGCGTCACGGCGGAGCAGCTTGCCGTCCGCGCCCGCCTTGTGGCCGAAGTTGAGGTCGCGCGATGAGTCCGGCCCGCCCCAGGTCTTGGCGTCGTCGGGCGTCGGCGCGCGCAGGGCGGCTTCGGCCGCGGCCTTCGCGGCCGCGTCGGGGTCGTCCGCGGCGTCGAGGGCGTCGGGCGGCGCGCTCGCCGGATCGCGGCGGTCGGCCGGCGGCGAGGTCGGCGGCGGGGTCGTCGTCGCGTCGGCGGGCGGCGCGTCCACGGGCGGCGTGGCGGTAGGGCCGGGCGTGCCCGGCTTCGGGCCCGTTCCCGTCGCGGGGCGTGGGGTGCGTGCGGCGTCGTAGTTCATCCGGCGGCCCTCCTCGGCTCCCTTGTACCCCGCTCGGCGGCCGGGAAGAGGTCGCGCAGCAGCGGGTTCTGCCGGCAGGCGAGCGGCAGCTCCGCGAGGCCTTCGCCGAGCTGGCGGACGGCCTCGGCCGTGCCGCCCTTCTCCAGCGCGGCGAGCGCCTGCCCCAGCCGCGTCCAGCGCTGGTGCGCCTCGCGCAGCATCGCCAGCGCGTCCGGGTTGGAGGGCAGCGTGAGGGCGAGCATGCGGGTCTCGCGGGCGTCGGGCGTGAAGAGGTCGGTCAGCTTGAGCGTCGGGCCGCCGTCGACCATCGTGAGCACGCGGGCGATGCGCGCCATCCCGGGCCCGAGCGCCGCCAACAAGGTACGGCCCCGCGCGATGGCTGCCTCGCGGACCTCGTGCGGGTCGTCCGGCGACCGGGTGGGCGAAGGCTGGCCGGCGGCGGGCGCTTTCGCGCGGTCGACGACCCGCGGCGCCGGGAACAAGGCCTTCAGCACGGCATCCGACTGGAAGTCTTCGTAGTAGTGCCCGAGGAAGAACAGCTTCTGGCGCAGCTGTTCCAGCAGCAAGGGCGCCACCTTGCCCGCCGCGCGCGCCTCATCGGCGCGGTCGAGCTGGTCGAGCAGCTCGCGGTAGCGGAAGATCGCGACGCGCACCGCCTGGGCCAGGCGCGGCGAGCTCGGCAGCTGGGCGACGAGGTAGCCGGTCATGGCCGCGCTGCCCGGCGGCAGGTCATGGGTCATCGGCAGCTCGCTGACGCCGGGGACCGGCAACCGCGCCTGCTGGCAGGCCATGAACAGCAGCTGGATGCGGGCACCGAACTGGCCGTCGGCCTTGCGGCCCCGCGCGATGAGCGTGTCGAGCTCTTCGATGAGCCGGGGATCCGCGCTCGGTGTCCCCCTCGCCGCGTGGGGAAGGGCTGGCGGGCGCACCGGTGCGCGGGTGGGGAGCGGTTCGCTGGCGGCCATTTCGTCGTCCTGGTTAAGGTCAGGTTATAATCATAGCAGCTCGATACGAAGGGAGCCTCGATGAGTGGGACGGAAGAAGCGCTGCCGGCGCGCTACGAGCGCCGCGGCTCGCTGGGCGAAGGCGGTATGGGCGAAGTCGTGCGCGCCTTCGATCGCGCGCGCGGTGAGGAGGTCGCGCTCAAGATCCACCGCCCCCGCCCGGGCGCCGGGCCGGCCGAGGCCGCGGAGGGCGCGTTCCTGTTCGAGCAGGAGTTCTGGGCGATGGCGACGCTGCGCCACCCAGGCCTGGTGGTCGCGCACGACCTCGGCCGGCTGGCTGACGAACGCCCGTACTTCACGATGGAGCTCGTGCCAGGCTCGGACCTCGCCTGCGACCGCCCCGCCGACGAGGCGGACGTGCGGGGCTGGTTGCCGGCGATCCTCGGCGCCCTCGCGTTCCTGCACGGCCATGGCTTCGTGCACGGCGACCTCAAGCCCGCGAACATCCGGCGCCTGCCGGGCGGCGGCGCCAAGCTGATGGACCTCGGCCTGCTGTCGCGCGTCGGGCGCGCCGGCGGCGCGATCCGGGGGACCCTGGAATACGTGGCGCCCGAGGTAGTAGGCCAGGGTGCCGTGGACGGTCGCGCGGACCTCTACGCGCTCGGGGCGGTGGTCTACCACGTGCTCGCCGGCCGGCCCCCGTTCGAGGCGGCGGACCCCATCGCCTTGCTGCGCGCCCACCTGGAGGCCCGCCCCGCGCCGATCGCCGGGCTCGCCCCGCACGTGTCGTCCGCGCTCGCGGACGCCGTGATGCGCCTGCTCGCGAAGGCACCGCGCGATCGCTTCGCCCTGGCGACCGACGTGCTCGCGGCCCTCGGCCTGGCGCCGTCGGACGAGGCCCGGCCGGGCCTGCTCGGCAGCGCGCTGGTCGGCCGGGATGCGGCGAGGCGCGACCTCGCGCGCGTGCTGGGCGCGGATGGGGCCGTGAGCGTGTTCTTGACCGGGCCGGCGGGCAGCGGCAAGAGCCGCCTGCTCGACGAGACGCGGGCGGCGCTCCGCCTGGCCGGCGAGCGGACGCTCGCGGCCGCGGGCACCGACCCGGAGGCCGCGCCCTACGAGGCGCTGCGGCCCTGGGTCCGCGAGCTGGCGGCGCTGGACCCGCTGGCCGCGGCGCGGCTGGCGCCCGTCCTCGTGAAGATCCTGCCGGAGCTTTCAGGCCCGCCGGCGCCGCCCCTCGAGGGCGCGGCCGAGCGCTTGCGCCTGCACGCCGCGGTCAGCGAGCTCGCCGCGAGCGCGCTGCCGGGCGCGGCCGCGTGGTTCATCGACGACGCCGATCGGCTCGATCCGCCCTCGCGGGCGCTGCTGGACCACCTGCGCGGGCAGGCGGGCGAGCGCAGGTGGCGCTTCGTGCTGGCTGCGGAGCAAGCACCCGACGGGACCGCCGACGTTCGCGCGGCGGGGTCGCCCCTGGCCGTCGCGCAGGCGCTCGCGCCGCTGGATGACGCCCAGGCCGCCGATCTCGCCCGCGCGCTCCTCGCGCAGGACGCGCTGCCGCCTGAGGCCGAAGCCGGCATCCTCGCGCTGGCGAGTGGGCTCCCGGGCGCTGTCGAGGCGCTGCTCGGCCACTGGATCCGGACCGGCGCCCTGCGGCGCGCGGACGGGCGCTGGCTCGCCTCCCCCGGCGCCGATTTCGATCTCCCCGGGGGCCTCGCCACGATGCTCGACGCGGCGCTGACCGCCCTCGACCCGGCGGCCGTGAAGCTCGCGGGCGCGGCCGGCATCCTCGGTCCGGCGGGCGATCTGGCCTGGCTCGCCCATGTGGCCGACCTGCCCGCCGAGCAGCTCCAGCCGGCGTTGGCCACGCTCATGCAGGCCGAGGTGCTCGAGCGCGACGGGGGCGCGTACCGCTTGCGGCGCCCGGCCCAGGCGGAGGCGCTCACGGCGGGCATGTCCGCGGGCGAGCGCGCGGCCGCCCACGGCCGGGCCGCGGCGTGGGCCGCGGCGCGGGCCGGCGGCGATCCGGAGCGGGCGCCGCTGGG
>JAKFEW010000155.1:0-2167 GCA_036675505.1 Candidatus Sericytochromatia bacterium | reverse complement strand
GCCTGCGGTCTTTCGGTTTCGAGAGACCTCAACAGCGCGAGAGAGATTTTGCGGCTCGGACTGAGCCTTGTAGGCGCAACGTGGGCGGTTACGCCGTGCGTGCCTACAGAAGCCGTCTGCTTTTGCTGACGGAGTAGTCACTGGTCCGTTCGAACTACCCGGGCCGACCGGCAGGGGTTCGGGTACACTGGGTGGCCGGAGGACCCGATGGCCTGGTGGTTCGACCTGCTCGTCGCGGCGGTGGCGGCCAGCATCATCTTCTTGCTCTTCGTGCTCTTCGAGCTACGGGTCACCGTGCGCTACAAGCTCGCGCGGGCCTATGGCACCGACGCGCAGGGCTTCGCGACCATGCTCGCCGGCCTGACCAACAGCGCCAGCGGGCCTTATGAGCGGATCACGCTCTACGACGACGTCGACGCGATCTATACGACGATGCTCGCGGACATCCGCCAGGCCACCACCTCGATCACGCTCGAGACCTACCTGTTCTGGTCGGGTCGGATCGCCGATGAATTCATCGCCGCGCTCAGCGAGCGTGCGGCGGCCGGCGTGCTGGTGCGCGTGCTGCTCGACGCCGACGGCTCGCGCTTCTTGCACCACCGCGACGTGAAGCGCTGGCGGGAGGCGGGCTGCGAGGTGCGCTTCTTCCGGCCGCTGCAGTGGTACCGCCCGGCCCAGTACAACCACCGCACCCACCGCAAGATCCTCGTCGTCGACGGCCGGATCGGCTACACCGGCGGGATCGGCGTGGCCGACATCTGGTGCGGACCGCCCGCCTGGCTCGAGACGATGGTCCGGCTCGAAGGCGGCGTGGTGGCCCTGTTGCAAGGCGCGTTCTTCCAGGACTGGCTGATCGCGCATGGGGCGCTCGATCTCAGCGAAGCCTTCTTCCCGACGCTCGGGCAGGCGGGGCCGGCGAACGCGATGGTGACCTGCAGCGCGCCGATCTGGGGCGACTCCGCGATCAGGCTCTTGTACTTCGGCGCGATCCACGGCGCGACGCGCCAGCTATCGCTCGCGAGCCCGTACTTCCTGCCGAACTGGGACACCACGGCGGCGCTCGCCTCGGCGGCCGCGCGCGGCGTCGAGGTGCGCCTGCTGCTGCCCGGGCCGATGAACGACAAGCGGCTGCCGTACTGGGCCAGCCGCCGGCTCTATGGCCAGCTGTTGGCCGCGGGGGTGCGGATCTTCGAGTTCCAGCCGGCGATGATGCACGCCAAGGCGATGACGATCGACGGGCGCTGGTCCACGCTCGGCTCGACGAACTTCGACCCGCGCAGCTTCTTCCTCAACAGCGAGCTGAACGTCTCGATCGACGATCCGGCCTTCGCCGCCGAGATGGAGGCCTTCTTCGAGCGGGCGATCGCGAACGCCGAGGAGATGACGCTGGCCGATTGGAACCGCCGAGGCGTGGTCGAACGCCTCGGCGGTTGGGTCGGGCTCCTGTTCAAGGACCAGATTTGATCCGTGAGAGGCCTGGCTCTCAGGCCTAGTCGCGGCCGGCGATCATCTCGCCGGTGGTCTTGACGACCATGCCACCCAGCGCGAGCAGCGCGGCGGCCGGCTTCGAGAAGAAGCCGACGACGCCCGAGGCGATGTTCATCACGTCGCCCGCGATCTCGACCACGTGGCCGGCCTTGTTGTTCGGGTCGCTCTTGAGCTCGCGGACGTCGTTGCCGATCGACACCAGGCCCGAGATCGGGCCGAAGCCGTTCAGCAGCAGGCCGACCAGGGCGCCGCCGAAGCCGGACCGGCCACCGGCCTGGGCCTTGATCGGGGTGGCGGGCGCCGGGGCCTTCGGCGCGGCAGGCGCCTCGGCGGTGGTGATCGCGCCGGCGGGACGGCGGGCGGCGGTGGGGCGGGCGGTATTCATCGAAACGTTCATGACTCAACTCACTCCTGAAAACGCGGGTGTGGCGTGGGGTTCGCGGCGCCACTCTCTAATCACAGGATGGTTATGGCGAGTTAAGGGCTGTATATGACGTGTTAACTATTAAGGATAGTATAAGACTGGACGCAAGTTTGGTTAATGCTACTTACCGTAGCCAGAACCTTCTCTTCTAGCGGCCAAGTCGCGGCCGGCGGATTTGGCGCGCACCTCGGGGTCCCGAGCGAGGGTCGTGGGGGCGTGGCTGTCTGCCTCGCGCGCAGGTGGCGAGGTCGGGAT
>JAKFEW010000101.1:0-12698 GCA_036675505.1 Candidatus Sericytochromatia bacterium | reverse complement strand
GCAGCCCGCCCCGGCGCCCGCGACGCCGCGTCCGGTCGGCCCGCGCCGGCCGGCCCCGAGGCACGACGACGACCGCAAGCCCGAGACCGAACGCCGGCCTGCGCCCGACCGGGCACCCAAGCCCAAGCCGAAGCCCAAGCCGAAGCCGAACCCGCTCGATGGCAAGGGCCCGACGATGCTCGTGGGCGCGAAGGGCGCCGCCGTGAAGAAGCTCCAGCGCCGCCTCGAGGCCCTCGGGTTCGACGTGGGCGCGGTGGACGGCGCCTTTGGCCCGAAGACCAAGGAAGCCCTGATGCGGTTCCAGCGCTCGCGCGGGCTCCACGCCGACGGCGTGGTCGGCCCCAAGACCTGGAAGCACCTCGACATCAAGGTCGGCGACAACTTCTACTATCCCGGCCGCAAGGGCTGCGTGATGCGCCAGGGCAAGTTCATCCATGCGTCGATCGCGCGGAAGTTCGACGCCATGGTGGCTGCCGCCAAGCGCGACGGCATCAGCCTGCGCATCAACGAGGGCCACCGCACGTACGCCGAGCAGACCGTGCTTTGGAACCGCTTCGGCCGCAACCCCGCGCGCGTGGCCGCGCCGGGCACCTCGATGCACGAGTCGGGCCTCGCGATCGACTTCTACAACTCGCCCGGCGCCTGGGCCTGGCTCAAGCGCAACGCGTCGAAGTTCGGTCTGCACAACTACCCGCCGGAGCCCTGGCACTACTCGACGACGGGCAACTGAGGCTTAACCGGACCTGAACCCCGGACGTCCTCGATTCTTAGCCGAACCTTAACGTGAAACTGAGCAAGGCTTAACGGAATCGCCAGGACAAGAAAATCGTCCGAAGGAGGCCCGCATGCACCGCTTGATCACCACCACCCTGCTCGCCGTGACGCTGCTCGCCGGCTGCGGCACCGCCGCCGGCCCGTTCGGCGCCGCGCGTGGCGCGGGTTCGGTCGAAGGCCTCAAGCTCAAGGCTCCCACCGTCGCCGCGGAGAACTTCCGCCAGGTGGACAAGAACCTCTACCGCTGCGGCGTGCCGAGCGCAGAGGACATGGCCGCCTTCGCGCGCCTGGGCATCAAGACCGACATCACCTTGCAGTTCAACGGCGGCTCGGAAGCGCCTGTCGTGAAGAACGAGCAGGTCTTGGCCAAGAAGAACGGCATCAAGTTCGTGCACATCCCGCTGCCCTTCGCCAAGGAGCCGCCCGCGTCGATGGTGAAGAAGTACCTCGCCGTGTTCGCGGACGAGGCGAACCTGCCCGCGATCGTGCACTGCAAGCGCGGCCGCGACCGCACCGGCACGATGGTGTCGCTGTACCGCATCACCCAGAACGGCTGGACCAACGAGAAGGCCTTCAAGGAGATGGAGTCGTTCGGCTTCAAGAAGGCCGACTACCCGCACTACGCGAAGTTCGTGCTCGAGTACGGCAAGGCCGCGGACGCGAAGAAGCGCAAGCGCGACGAGGAGTTCGCGGAGCTCGTGCCGGCCTTCGGCGGCTGGGATCGCGAGTAACGCCCGGCGCATGACGCGCCGCATCGTCTGCGGGGCGATCACCACCCTCATGTTGGGCTGCGTGGCGGCCACCCCCCTGCCACCCGCCCCATCGGCTCCCCCCCTGCCGCCCGCGGTGCTCGCCGCGGGCGCATCGCCGTCCACGCCCGCGACGCAGCCGACGACCGCGCCGCCCGCCGTCGTCGCGGACCGGGGCCCCCGGCGCAGCCCGCGACTCCAAGTCGCCCCCCTGCTGCCGTGCCCCGGCGGCCGGACGACCTTGCAGATCCGGGACTACGACTGGGGCGCGGCGACCGTGTGGTTCGGCCCCGCGCTCCCGCCCGACCGGGCCAGCCGCGGCAAGGTGCCGATCTGCGTGCCCGGGGACGCCGTGCGGCTGGGCGACGTCACTGTCAGTGCCGACGGCGCTTTCGATCTGCCATTCACCGTGCCCGAGAAGCTCGGCAGCGAGGCGGTCTACTCGGATCACACCTATGCGTTGTACATCCAGCCCGGCCCAACCGACCGCTGTGGCGTGTTCACGATCGGGCTGGCGCTCTGCGAATATTTCGCCTGGCCGATTCCACGCGCGAGCCTCGATCCGCGGCGCTTCCCGCTGCCGCTGACCGCTGTGCGGAACTGGTGGGCAGGCAAAGAGCAGCTCACGCTCAAGCTCGCCGGCGATTGGCGCGCGGTGCCGCGGCAGAAGACGTTTGCGCCGATTCCCCGGGCCTACACCCGCGGCACCACGATTCATCTCGCCATGGAGGTGATGGAAGTCGAGGGGATGGGCACCGCTGCCGACGAGGTGACCCTGCCGCTGCCCGCGCCCGGCGTCTACCACGTGCTCGACGACTACAATGACCGCACGATCGGGTTCATCGACACCAGCCGGCAGCGGGGCGACGTGGGCTGGGGGCCAGACTACTGGAACGCCGGGGCGTTGGTCGGCAACCAGGGCTCGCCGAGCAACCAGGCGGGCGGGCTGATCAGCAACCTGTGAGGCGATCGGGCGACCAGGCCGGGTAGGTGACGGGCGTCGCGGGTATGCTGCGAGGACCCTCGGAGGATCCGCATGTCCCGCTCGTCGCTCGCTTTCACCCTCTTGCTCACCGCCGCCGTCGGCGCCGCCATGCCCGCCTGGGCGGCCGTCCCGGCCCCCGCGACGGTCGCCCAGGCCGCGGACACCGAACCGGTGGAGGCCCTGCTCGCGCAGGCCTTGAAGCTGCTCGAAGCGCACGAGGACGACGCCGCCAAGAAGGCCGTCCCGCTGCTGGTCCGCGCGGCCCAGCGCGGGCACGTGCCGGCGCAGATCCAGCTCGGCGCGCTGTGCGGTGAGCCGTCGAACGGCGTGTACGACCGCGCCGGGGCGATCGCCTGGCTGCGTCGGGCCGGTGAGAAGGGCGGGGCCGACGCCTGGTTCTGGCTCGCCCACACCCTGGCGTTCGGCGCGAACAAGCAGGACGCGCAGGAGGCGATCGCCCTGTGGACCCGCGCCGCCGAAGCCGGCCACCCGGCCGCGATGGGCCGGCTCGCGGCCATGTCGGCCAACGACTGGCCAGCACCCGCCGGCCTGCCCGCCGACCAGGCGCGCGCGACGAAGTGGTTCGGCGTGCTCGCCGAGAAGGGCGACGGCGACGCCCAGGAAGAATACGCCGCGCGGCTGCAGACCGGCCGCGGCACGGCCGCCGACCCGGTCGCGGCGGCCCGCTGGTACGAGAAGGCCGCCGCGCAGCAGCGCGACTCGGCCTGCATCGCGCTCGCGACCCTGTGGCTCGACCCGCCCCCCGGGCTGAAGCGCGCCCCCGAAGCCGCCGTCCGCTGGCTGCGTGCGGCCGCGGAGCGCCGCGACGAGGAGGCCTGGTTCCTTTTGGCCGAGCTCGCCGAGAAGGGCGACGGCCTGCGCCAGGACCTCGCCGAAGCGCGCCGCTGCTACCGCAAATCGCTCGACGAGGGCAACATGGTGGCGAGCGAGCCGCTCGGCCGTCTCTTCGAGAAGGGCCTCGGCGGCCCCGCTGACGCCTTCGAGGCCTGCAAGTGGTACAGCCTGAGCGTCACCGCGGAGGCCCGCCAGGCCGCCGAGCGACTCGCCAAGACGCTGACGCCCGACCAGCGCAAGGCCCTCGCGAAGGCCGTCGAGGACTACCGCACCTGGCAGGCCGACCAGCCTTAGGGCGGCGGCGGCAACAGGAAGTTCAGCACGGCCTCCTCGAAGCGGGCCGGCTCCTCGACGTGCGGGAAGTGGCCCGCGCCATCGAACGCGACCTGCTCGTAGCGCCTGGTGAAGAACGCCGGTGTGCCCGCGTAGTACTGCGCGTCCACCGCGCCGTCCGCGCTTCCGTACACGGCCAGCGTCGACACGGTGATCGGGCGCCTGGCGAGGCCCTCGGGCTCGCCGCCGCGGAGCGCGCCCGCGACGAGCGCGCGGTAGTAGCCGAGGATCGCCCGCGCCCCGCCCGGCACCCGGAAGGCCCGCTTCATCTCCTCGATGGTCGCGGGGGTCGGCTGCCAATTCGGCGCCCAGCGCCTGACGATCGCCGCGACCTCGGCATAGTCGTTCGCCGCGAGCCGGCCGACGGCGCCGGGGAGCGGCAGCGTGAGGAAGTGGTGCGCCCGGAAGACGAACTCCGGGCTCACGGCGCCAGGGTGCGGGATCGCCACCGTGACCAGCTTGATCACCCGCTCGGGCGCGAGCACCGCCGCCGACATCGCGGCCAAAGCGCCCCAGTCATGGCCGATCACCACGGCGCGCTGGGCGCCCAGCGCCGAAATCAGCGCGAGGGCATCCTCGCCCAGCGTCTTCGCCCCGTAGTCATCCGTGGCGGGCGCCTCGGTCGGGTGGTAGCCGCGCATCCAGGGCGCGACCACGCGGTAGCCTGCGCGCGCGAGGGCCGGGCCCAGGCGGTCCCAGGTGGCGGGCGAGTCCGGGAAGCCGTGCAGGCAGAGCACCAGCGGCGCGTCCGGGTGGCCCCACTCGCGGTAGGTGAAGCGCAGCCCGTTCGCCGCCACGTCGTGGGTGCGCGGGCGCGTGAGCAGCTCGGCCGTGAGCGAGGACGGCCGGTGCGCGGGCTGGACGATCGCGGGCGGCGGGGCGGGAATCTGGGTCATGCCGCCATGGTACCGCGACGGATGGGTATTTAGGCTGGACCAGAGGAGGAGGAGTTCATGAACAATCGTTTGATCCCGGCCGTGGCTATCGCTTGCTTGCTAATCGCGGCACCGAATGCCCTCGCGGCCGCCGCTAAGCCCGGATCGATCGGCGCCGCCGCGACGGCCGAGACGCCACAGGAGCTCTACGACCGCGCGACCAAGATCGAGGAAGCCGCCACCCTCGACGCGCTCGCCAAGGCGCTCAAGCTGCACCGCCAGGCCGCGGAGCGTGGCCACGGCCAGGCGATGTTCCACCTCGCCGAGGTGCTGAGCAACCAATACGGCGAAACCAACGCCTACAACCGCGACGAGGCGCTCAAGTGGGCCCGCAAGGCCGAGGTCTCGCAGGGCGACGTGACGTCGATCGCGACCTCGTCGTCGTTCAAGGTCGCCGAGATCCTCCGCCAGGATGGCACCACCGCCGAGGCGCGCGAGGCCGTCGCGATCCTCGAGCGGCTCGCCGCAGCCGGCGAGGCGAACGCGGTCAACGAGCTCGCCAACCTGTGGGACATGGGCGTCGGCGAAGCGCTGCCGGCCGACCAATGGAAGGCGACCGCCTGGCGCCGCAAGGCCGCCGAGACGGGCGACGTCGGCAGCATGGTCGCTTACGCCGATCGGCTCGCGGAGGGCAAGGGCACGCCGATCGATGGCCCCGAGGCGCTGCGCTGGTACCGCAAGGCCGCCGACGCCAAGGACCCCAACGGCATGGCCGGGCTCGCGAAGCTCCTGCGCCTCGGCGGGCCGGGGGTGGAGCGCCGACCCGCGGAGGCGGCCGAATGGGCCCGCAAGCTCGTCGGGCAGGACGTGCTGCTCGGCTTCAAGATGCTCGGCGAGATGTACGAAGAGGGCGACGGCCTGCCGCAGGACTACACGCAGGCGCGCGCCTGGCTGCGCAAGGCCCACGAAAGGGACACGTTCCTGCCGAACCCGATCCGGCTCGCCCGGCTCTACGAGAAGGGCCTCGGCGGCCCCGCCGACCCGGTGATGGCCTACGCCTACTACGCGGTGTGCTCGGGCAACACCGCCGACGCGTCCGCGAAGCGCCTGCTCGCGTCGTTCGACAAGGCGACGCGCGCGCGCGCCGAGGCGGCGGCGAAGAAGCTCAAGAAGTAAGGTCGTTGCTCGCGGGGCGCGGCTAGCCTCGCCCCGCGAGCAAAGGCAGGATCTCCGCCCAGGCCTGCTCCTCCGTCTCGTCGCGCGGCTCCGGTCGGAAGCCCAGCGTGCGGTACAACCCGATCGCCGGCAGCCGGAAGTCTTCGGTCATCAGGTACGCGTCGCGGTGCCCGAGGGCCGCGAGCCGGTGCAGCGCCCAGACGACCAGCGGCCGCGAGAGGCCCGCGCCCTGCACGTCGGGGTGGATCGCGACCCAGTGGATGCGGCCCTGGTCCGCGCGGCCTTCCGCGCCGCCGCACCAGGCGGCAGCCGTGCCCAGCACCTGGTCGCCCTCGGCGGTGACCAGGAAGCCCAGGCGCTCGGGCAGCGCCGCGCGGTCATCCCCGAAGACCTGCGCGAAGCGGTCAGGATCCGGCCCGATCTCGGGGTAGGCCGCCTCGATCAGGCTGGCCCAGGCGGTTTCGTCGCCGGGCGCGTAGGGGCGGATCGTGAGCTTGCGCGGCGGTGGCGCCAGCTCGGGCAGGCCGGCGAGGTCGTCGCGCACCATCTTCAAGCGCAAGCCGGGGTTCATGCGGCCTCCTCGCCGACGCGCGGCGCGTAGGTGTGGTAGAAGGCCGCGGCCATCAGCTGCCAGGCCATGATCGCCGAGAAGGCGCGCTCGAAGGCCGCGGGGTCGCCCCCACCGCCGCCGCGGCCGCTGATCGGCAGCCAGTCCACGAAGTGCATCGCCACGTAGAGGAAGCCGATCATCAACACCCAGCGCCCCCAGCGCGGCACGACGGCGAAGTACGCAGCGCTCGGCCCGGCGCCCGGTGTGTTGGCCGCGCGCTGCACGGCGAGGATCAAAGCGAGCAGCGCAACGATCGCGAGCCCGAAGCCGAGCACGAGCCCCGCGAGCGTGAGGCCGCCGAGCGGTGCGCCGCGCCAGAACGCGATGTGCAGCGTGGCGACCAGCGCCACGCCGAGCCAGGACAGGATCGCGAATACGCGCGTCATCGACGTTTCCTCACCGGGCGTTTATACCACGCCGGCGCGCCGGTCGCGGGTTTGGCGCCACCGACCGAGGGTTTGGCGCCGCACGGGGCGCGGTATGGTGTGCTTATGCGCCGCGCCCTCGCCCCCGTGATCGCCTTCTTCCTGCTCGCGCTGCCTGTGAGCGCGGCCGCGCCGGCGGCTTTCAAGGCGCCGACGGCGATCGAGGCGATCGAGATGGGCCCGCTCTTCCGCGGCGCGCACCCGTCGCTGCTCGGGATGGACGGCGCGTACTCCGTGCCCTTCGGGCCCGAGGGCGCCGTCTGGTTCTTCGGCGACACGCTCGTCGGCAAGTGGGACGACAACGGCCGGCGCAAGCTCGAGAAGATGCCCGCGAACTCGTCGGCGATGGTCGTGAACAGCGACTGGGTCACGGGCTTCGGCAAGGCGACCTTCATGTCGGCGAAGGGCATGGGCGGCAAGGACGTGACCGCGCCGGACGAGGTGCTGCGCGTCCACGGTCGCCCCGCCGGCCGGCGCCTCTGGCCGCTCGACGTGGCCTACGTGGGCGAGAAGCTCTGGCTCTGGTTCGTCGAGATCCAGGCCACCGGCACCGGCCCGCTCGACTTCAAGGTCACCGGCGTGGGCGCCGCGCGCTGGGTGCACGAGCCGCGCTGGCTCTTCGAGGCGAAGGACGTGGTGTGGGGCGAGGACGCGCCGCTCTACGGCTCGAGCGTGCTCACGCACGGCGGCAAGGTGTACCTGTTCGCCGGCGGCGATCCCACGCGGCTCGCGCGCGTGGCGCCGGACAAGGTGGCCGACCGCGCCGCCCACGAGTACTGGACGGGTACCGGATGGAGCAAGGATCCCAAGCTGGCCGGCGCGCTGCCGGGCTCCGGGCCGGAGCTGTCGGTGCGCGCGAACGCGTACCTGGGCGGCTTCGTGATGACCTACGTGCCACCCTTCGGGAAGACCGTGAACCTGCGCTTCGCGCCCGCGCCGGAGGGGCCGTGGAGCGAGGCGCGGGAGATCGCGGCCTGCCAGCCGCAGGACCCGGCGGCGATGTTTTATGGGGCGAAGCAGCACGCGGAGCTCGACACGCAGGGCGGGCGGCAGATCGTGGTCACGTACAACACGAACGTGGCGGCGGAGAAGCTCGCGGAGCGGTCGGACCTGTACTGGCCGCGGCTGGTGCGGGTGACGTTCACGCGCTGAATCCCACAGCACCCTTCCGCTCTCCGGGTGGGTTCGTGGGGCGGCTGGAAAGGGGGCGGGCTCCGGCGCAGCCGGTGGGCGGGGGCTCGATCGGCGTGCCCGAGATCACTCCCCCGTGAGCGCCGCCGCCGTCGCCAAAAACGCCTCCAGGTGCCGCGGCGCCCGCGTCGCGTGATCCGCAGCCAGCGCGCGGGCATATGCTGTCGCTTCCGGCGCGTCGAAAGCGCGCGCGATCTCGAGCCCGAACGTGACGGCGCCGAGCGCGCCGGGCGCCCAGCCGGTCGTCGAGCCCCAGGCCCGCGTATCGCTGGGCAAGCTCGCCAGCGCCGCGGCCCGGTGCGGCGCGGGGACGTGCTTCGCCATGGCCTCGCTCAGCCGGGCGCGGACGCCGCTCGGGGGCAGCACCCAGAAGGCTTCGCGGCGATCGCCAGTCCCGGATCGCGCGGGTCTCGGGCTCCGAGAACGCGGCCTCGCCGGTCCAGCTCGCGGCCGTGCCCGGCCTCCAGTCGCCGCCCCAGTTGCCGTTGAGGTTCGCGCCGACGCCCTGCGCATGCGGCCGCCGGTTCCGCCGCCATTCGAAGGGCTGCGGGGCCTCGTCGAGGTCGTAGACGGTGCCGTCCGGGTTCGCCATCGGCATGACCGCGATCTCGCTGCGCGCGAGCAGCGCCGTCACCTCGGCGTCCTGGCCGTGACGCTCCGCGAGGCGCTGGATGAAGTACATCCCGAGCGCATTCATGTCGTGCTCGTCGGGGTGCTGGCCGAAGAGGGCGAACACGACCGGCCGGCGGGCGCCCGGGCGCGCGCCGAGCCGGGCGACGAGCAACGGCCGGCCCAGCGCGCTGGTGCCGATCCGCTCGATGCGCAGGTGCGCCGGGTAGCGGCGCGCGAGCGATTCGAGCTCGGACGCGACGCGTGCGGGCGTGTAAAGCGCATCCGGCACTTCGGCGCCGGCCGGGGGGCACGCGATGAGCAACGCGAGCGCGCAGGCGGCGGCTGGGAAGAATCGGCTGGGCATGCGAACCTCCGTGGGGTCGACTCAGGATTTTCAGGCGTTACCGTGTCTCCTTTCGTTTTTCGCTCAGGGTTCCGACTCCGGTTCGGCGCCTGGCAACTGACTCAGGGCCTTCTCGGTATCCTCGTCGTATTCGAACTGAAGCGATTGCCAAAAGGCCTGCCGGGCCGCGTCCAGCGCCTCGGGGGACGTCGCGCCCCGCTTCCCGGCCAGCCCGACCTCGATGTGGCCGAGCTCGCGGTACGCCGCCGCGAGCCGTTCCTGGTAGTCGACGCGCTCCGTGCCGTGGGCCGCCCGCCACCATGGCTCGATGGCGTCGATCGCCCGGCGGGCATCCGTCTAGGCCTGTTCGAACTTTCCGTCCTGGCGCCGGGTCCAGGCCTTCAGGACCAACGCGCCGTCGTTCGCCGGGTACGCCGCCAGCGCCTCGGCGAGGTACCTGTCGGCCTCGACCGTGCGTCCCGCCGTGAGCGCGGCGTGCGCCGCCTTCGTGGCCTCGTGCGACACTTCTCGCCGGTGATCGACCCACTTCTCCGCGCCGAGCTGGCCGGCCGCCGCCGCAATCATGAGGGCAGCGGCCGTCCATTCGACACGCACGCCCGCCGGGGTTCGCCGGGCGGACGGATCGCGCGAGAGGAACCACTCCAGGTAGAGGCAGCCGAACAGGAACGTCAACCAGAACGCTGGACGGTGGCCCTCCTCGCCCAGATCCCGTCGGATAACAAGGGCGGCTACGAACAAGGCAACCAGGTTGCCGAGGACGAGGCCGTACAACAACGAAGGGTGACTCGCGGGGTTGGGAGCGAGGACGGCCTGGAGCGTCGCGGCGTATTCTACGACCGTGACAACGACGAGGACGGCCACGACCGCGGTGAGGAACCGCCGCGGACCGACGCGGCGCTGGAGTTCCCACGCCCGTCTGACATGCCAGTACGTCCAGTACAGGCCGAGGCTGAGCACGCTGCCGGCGATGAGCCAGACGAGCCCGATCCGCTCGTAGCCGGCCGGGTACTCGTCCTCACCATGGCCGTTGTTCGCTCGGGGCGGATCTTCCGGAGACGGCTCGTCGAGCGGCGGCATGCTTACAGCTTCTCCTCGACGCCCCAACGGCGCTCTTGGTCGGCGAGCCGGTTATACCCCCCGTTGTTCAACGACCACCCGCGCCCCCACGCGTGACCGCGGCCACGGAGCGCGCCGCCCCCGGATCATACGATTATGTCCCAGCCGATCCGCGCACGCGCACCGGCGCCACCCAGGATGGGACCGCGAAGGGAAGAAACCCCATGACCGTGAAGCTCGAAGACCTGATCACTTCCCTCGGCCTGGAAGTCGGCCGCGGGCCTGGCGGGAAGTGGGTCATCCCCGAACACCTGGCGGCGACGCTGCGCGATGCCGACCGGCTGTCGAAAGACGGCGCGGGGACCGCGACCATGCGCCGCGTCCTGGGCATCACCATGGCGCCTGTGAGCCCCGACCCCGCCGCGATCGAGCCTTCCGATCCCCCGCCGAGTCCCGACCCCAGCGCGCACGCGGCAGAACCAGCGCCGGACCATGCCCTCGCCGGCCTGGTCACCACCGCCGTCACCACCGCCGTGAAGGCCGAGAACGAGCTGGCCGAGAAGTACGCCCGCGCCGCCCACCGCATCGGCGACCTGGAGGCGACGACCCGCGCGCTCGAGGCCGAGCGCGATCGCCTCACAGGCGAGCTCGCCGCCGCCCGCACGGAGCGCGACCAGCTGAGAGCCGAGAGCGACGAGCTCCGGATGCTGCTCGCGGCCCGCCCGGCGTCGGCGCGTCCTTGGTGGAAGGTCTGGGGTTAGCCACGGCCCACGGGTAGCTTCGGCGTTCAGGGCAGCGCGGGCATGTCCGACTTCGGCGACTTGACCCCCGTCACCGGCAACGCCGGCATGAAGCGTCCGAAATCGGGGCTCCAGGCGTTGGCGTCGGGCAGGTACGCGACCATGTGGCCTTCCTTTGCGGCGACCACGAAGCCACCCTCCAGCGACTCCCTGTAGAAATCGAGCGCGTAGAAGAACGGGTCGGCCGGATGGGCGTCGACGAGCTGCACCTTAGCGTCGTCCGCCACCACCGCGTTGACGCGCACCGAGCCGCCCCACAGCGCGATCCAGTTGGGCGCCTTGACCGGCATCGCGGGCAGCGGCCGCGGCGCACCGTCGCGGAAGGTGAGGTCGAGCACACCGCCCGCGACCTTCACGGCCGTGACCGGGCCGACCAGCTTGGGCGGCGGGAACATCTTCGCGGGGTCGAGCACGATCTCGTTGCCCTCGATCACCACGCCCTTCTCCTGGCGGGCCTTGAGCAGGCGCGCGAGGTCCAGGCCGACCAGCTTCATCAGGTCGTCGATGCGGATGCCCATGGATTTGATCGACTGGGGCACCATGCGCACGCGGCCTTCCGGCGTCGGTGAGACCTCGCCCTCCATCTCGAAGCCGAGCCAGATGCCCTTCTTGAGCTTGCCGGCCAGCGTGAGCCGGCCGTTCTTCATCGCCACGCGCAGGTCCTTGAGCGGCGCGTCCTTGTCGCCGAAGACGTAGCCGTTCAGCAACGCCTCGAGCGCGGCCGGCTCCAGGCGGGCGCGGGCGTGGCGGATGCCGATCGCGAAGGCGCCCTTGTCCGACGGGTCGAACACCTTGCCGCCGTCCTTGCGGATGATGTCGCTGTCGAGCTCGTCGAGGAAGACCCGCAGCTGCTTGTCCACGCGGTAGCACATGTTGGCTGCCATGAAGCGCGTCGCCGTCGAGCGGCCCTGGGCCTGGACGGCATCGGCGGGACGCGTGCCGAGCGCCGGCCGGCTGATCGGCGCGGCGCCGCAGCCCGTCAAGAGGGCAATGGCGGCGACCATCGTCCCGATGCGCCTTCCCAGAGTCCGAATCACCGTCATACGCGCCACGCCCCCAACCATCCGTATGGGGACTGTTATCGGCGGGACCGGCACGCGCTCGTTCAAGCCGGGCTCAAGGTTGGGTTAAGCTTGCCAACGACCCGATGACAACGCGGAGTTGTTGGTAGCGTGACGACGCGTCGCTGGCGCGCGGCCTGGATCCCTGCCATCATCAAGCCAGCTTAACGCCAACTTCATCGGAGCATCACGTGTACACCGCGTTCCTCTTCCCCGTCGCCGTCGCCACCGTCCTCGCGGGCTGCCATGCCGCGCCGCCCATGGGGGCCGCCGGCCGCCCGGCGCCCCAGGCGTATGCGGCCCGGGCCGCGGCGCCCGCCGCGGTGGGCGACTGGGTCATGACGATCCACATCGGCGACCGCGTCTTCGAGGACCACTTCACGATCCAGCCGGCCCCCGGCGGGACGTTCCAGGGCCGGCTCAAGGTGATCGGCCTCTGGGAGGCGCCGCTCGAGAAGATCGCCATCGATGGCCAGGCGCTCGCGTTCGAGCTGATCGCACCCGAGAAGGAGCGCTTCCGCGTGCGTTACGCGGGCTCGCTCGACGCCGCCGGCCGCCTGTTCACCGGCACCGCCACGCTGCCCGAGGAGGGCGGCAAGACGATGGGCACGTTCAGCGCGATCAAGGCCGCCGCGGGGCGGAAGTAATTCAGAAGCTGCCCTTCGGCAGCATCTTCACCTGGTTCAACGCAGCGTCCGCGACGATCAAGCGCCCCTCGCGGTCGAAGGTCAGCCCGAGCGGATAGATCAGCGTGTCGTCGCCGGTCGGGTCCGCGAGCAGCTTGGTGCCCTCGCCGGCGATCGTGCGGATCGTCCCGTCCGGCGCGATCCGC
>JAKFEW010000134.1:0-52746 GCA_036675505.1 Candidatus Sericytochromatia bacterium | reverse complement strand
CGCGGCGCGCACGCGGGCCGCGGTGGCGCGCGGCCGGCGCCGACGGCCAGACGGTCGGCGCCGCGCCGGCGATGACCATCGGGCCGTGGTGGCCGGGGAGCGAGAAGTGGGTCGGTGCCTCGCCGGCGTGGCAGCTCATCGCGGCGGCCACGGCGGCTTCGGCCGCGTGTTCCACCTCGCGGTCGCTGCGGCAGCAGTTCGGTCGTCCCGCCAGCACGGACGCGAGGTCACGCGCTTGCTGGTGGGCGATCCGGCACGTGCAGGCCGCGACGCAGGCGCAGGAGGCCATCGTGCACGCGTGGCCCGCGGCGTCGCCACGGCAGGGCTGCGGCGCCTGGTAGACGACCAGGCACAGCATCACCAGCAGGTTGGCGAGGGTGGTCCAGAGGGCGGGCATGACCAAGACATAATACGCGCTGTGGCCCGCCCCCGCCAGCGGGGTCCGCCGGGGCTGGCGGTCAGCCTTCCACCACCATCGCCACCGCCGTCGCCACCACCACCAGCGCCATCACGCGCGAGAACGCGCGGGCCCGCGCGGGCGTGCCGAGCCAGCCGCGCAGGCGATCGCCCATCAGCGCCCAGGCCGCGATGCACGGCGCGCCCACCGCCACGAACAGCGCGGCCATCGAGGCGGCGTCCGCCACGCCCGCGGCCGGGACCATGAAGCCGCCGGCGGCGGTCAGGGCCATCAAGAGCGCCTTCGGGTTCACGGCCTGGAAGGCCACGGCGCCCCAGAACCCCATCGGCGGGCGCTCATGGCCAGGCTTCGCGGGGTCGGTATGCCAGAGCGCCCAGGCCAGCCAGGCCATGTAGCCGACGCCGGCCACGGTCAGCGCCCTGCGCAGGCCCGGCGCGGCGCTCACCGCCGCCGCGACGCCGGTGCCCGCGGCGAACAGCAGGCCGAACATGCCGGCCGCGACGCCCGCCGCGGCAGGCGCCGCCCCGCGCCAGCCGTGGCGCGCGCCGAGCGTGGCGAGCATCGCGTTGTTCGGGCCGGGCGTGATCGACATGGCGGCGGCGTAGCCGAGGAACGCGGCGACATCGGTGACGGGCATGGACATGGGCACCTCCTGGGTTGAGCGTGGTCGAGCCGCTGGCCTGGCGTCGACTTCCGAGCCCGATGGTGCCATACTGAACCAGTACAGTACCGGTACAGTGAGGCGCATGATGTCCGATAGTGTCATGGTCAACCGACCGGGCCACGCCCTGCCGCCACGCGGCGAGCGGGCCACGGCGATCGCCGCGCACCTGCGGGGGCGCATCGAGGCCGGGCTGATCCGGCCGGGCGCCCGCCTGCCGTCGGTGCGCCAGCTGGCCGATGAATGGGGCGTGTCGCGCTTCACGGCGGTCGAGGCCTACGACCGCCTGACGGCCGCGGGCTGGGCCGAGCCGCGGCGCGGGGCCGGGTTCTTCGCGCGCCTGCCGGCCGAGGTCTCGCGCGTCGCCGAGCCGCCGCGCGCGGAGCCGCTGCCGCTCAGCCCGGCGCCAGCCTGGCTGATCGGCGCGATGCTGCGCACCCACGAGGTGGAGCGCGCACCGGGGTCCGGGCTCGTGCCCCACGGCTGGCTGAGCGCGGACCTCGTGCGGCGGGCGCTGCGCGGTGCTGCGGGCGAGGCGGCGGCGGCGCTCGGCTACGGCGACGTGCAGGGCTACCCGGCGCTGCGCGCGGCGCTCGCCCGCAAGCTCGCCGACGTGGACATCCCGGCCGAGCCGGGCGCGATCATCACGACGATCGGCGCGACCCAGGCGATCGACCTGGTGGCCGGCGCGCTCGTGCAGCCGGGCGACGTGGTGCTGGTGGACGACCCGGGCTTCTTCCTGCCGTTCGGCCAGCTGGCCGCGCGCGGCGCGCGGGTGATCGGCGTGCCGTGGGCCGGCGACGGGCCCGACCTCGCGGCGCTCGAGGTGCTGCTGGCCCAGCATGCGCCGCGGCTGTACCTCACCACCGCGTCGCTGCACAACCCGACCGGCGGCGCGCTGGCGCCCGGCAAGGCCTATCGCCTGCTCAAGCTGGCCGAGGCGGCCGGCACCTGGATCGTGGAGGACGACGTGTACGGCGAGCTCGCCATGCACCCGCCGCCGCGGCTCGCCGCGCTGGACGGCCTCGCGCGGGTGATCCACCTGGGCAGCTTCTCGAAGACGCTGGCGCCGGGCTGGCGCGTCGGCTTCCTGGCGGCGCCCGCGGCGCTCGTGCCGCGGCTGGTCGAGCTGAAAGTGCTGGCCGGCATCACCACGCCCCAGCCCACCGAGGCCGCGGTCGCGGGCATCCTCGCGGACGGCGCGTACCGGCGGCACGTCGCGGGCCTGCGCGAGCGGGTGGCGCGCGCCCGCGCCCGCACGCTCGCGGCGCTGCCGAAGGCCGGCCTCACCCCGGTGGAGCCCGCCGGCGAGGGGTTCTTCGTCTGGGCCGAGGCCGAGGTCGACACCCAGCTGCTGGCCGGCCGGCTGTGGGACGAAGGCATCCTGCTGGCGCCCGGCTCGCTCTTCTCGCCCGGCGGCGCGCCTTCGCGCATGACGCGGATCAACGTGGCGGCGGCGGAGAACGCCCAGTTGCTGGCGCGGCTGGCCGCGGCGAACCGCGGCGCCTGACTCCCCAGGGAAGCGACTACCAGCCGCCGCGGTCGCGCTTCGCGCGCACCAGCAGCGACAGCCCGTGCTGGACGTCGCGCGCCACGCCGACCCCGTCGACGTACATCATGCCGAGCTGTTCCGTCGCGCTCACATGCCCGAATTCCACGAGCTCGGCGAGCCGCCGCGCGGCGTCTGCCGCGTCCTGCTCGACGCCGGCGCCGTCGCGCAGCGCCAGCGCCAGCGCGTAGGCCGCGCTCACGTTGCCGCCGTCCGCGGCCCGCCGCAGCCAGCGCATCGCCTCGGCCTCGTCGCGCGCGACGCCCCGGCCCACCTTGAAGGCGCCGTAGAGCGCGTATTGGGCGTGGTTGTCGTCCTGCTTCGCGGCGGCCCGCAGCCAGCCGATCGCCGCCTCCGGATCCGCCGCCACCCCCAGGCCGTGCAGCATGCACTGCCCGAGCAACTCCTGCGCGGCGGCGTACCCCTGGGTGGCCGCATCGCTGACCCAGCGCAGCCCGCCCGGCACGTCCGCGGGCGCGCCGAAGCCGTAGATCAGCGCGTGGCCGATCAGGAACTGGTCGCGCCGATCGGTGGTCACGCGCGCGAGCATCTCGGCGGCGGCCGGGTGGCCCTGGGCGGCGGAGGCCCGCAGCAGGGCGAGGCCGTCGAGGACCTCGCGCCGGCCGACGTGGCCCTCGTACAGCAGCACCGCGAGCAGGAACTGCGCGTGGGCGCCGCCCTGGTCCGCATCCCTGCGCAGCGCGCGGGCCGTCGCGGCGAAGGACTCCGGCGATTCGCGGAAGGAGAGGAGATCGTCGAGGGTCATGCCCTGGTCGTTCTGGATGGACATCGAGGCTCCGTGGGCCTGGCCGAGCGAAGCCAGCGCCACATGCATGCCCTACCCGCCGCATCCGCCCGCTTAACCCGCGATCGACGCTTGTGTCGGGGATCGGGAGGCGGTATGCTCGCTGTTTGGACCTTTGGAGCGCCCATGCGAAACCTCCGCTTCGACAACCTGTTCGTCCGCGACCTGCCCGCCGACCCCGAGACCGGCCCGCGGCGCCGGCAGGTGCACGGCGCGTGCTACTCGCGCGTCGAGCCAACCCCGGTGGCCGCTCCGCGGCTCGTCGCCTACTCGCCCGAGGTGGCGGCGCTGCTCGGCATCAGCCAGGCCGAGGTGCAGGCCCCCGCCTTCGCGGCGGTGTTCAGCGGCAATACGCTGCTCGCCGGCATGGCGCCCTACGCCGCGAACTACGGCGGGCACCAGTTCGGCAACTGGGCCGGCCAGCTCGGCGATGGGCGGGCGATCACCCTCGGCGAAGCGGTCAACGCCGCGGGCGAGCGCTGGGAGCTGCAGCTCAAGGGCGCGGGACCGACGCCGTACTCGCGCGGCGCGGACGGCCGCGCGGTGCTGCGCTCGTCGGTGCGCGAGTTCCTGTGCAGCGAGGCGATGCACCACCTCGGCGTGCCGACCACCCGCGCGCTGAGCCTGGTCGCGACCGGCGAGCCGGTCATGCGCGACATGTTCTACGACGGCCACCCGGCGCCCGAGCCTGGCGCGATCGTGTGCCGCGTGGCGCCCTCGTTCATCCGCTTCGGCAACTTCGAGCTGCCGGCCGTGCGGGGCGAGGAGGCGCTGGTGGCCCAGCTGATCGATTTCACCATCCGCCGCGATTTCCAGGCCGTCCAGGCGGCCCATACGGACGTGCAGGCGCGGCGCGCGGCCTGGTTCCTGGACGTCTGCGAGCGCACGGCGCACATGGTCGCGCATTGGATGCGGGTCGGCTTCGTGCACGGCGTGATGAACACCGACAACATGTCGATTCTCGGCCTCACGATCGACTACGGGCCCTACGGCTGGATCGACGACTTCGATCCTCACTGGACGCCCAACACCACCGACGCCGAGGGCCGCCGCTACCGCTTCGGCCACCAGCCGCAGATCGCGCACTGGAACCTGAACCGGCTCGCCAACGCGGTGGCGCCGGCCTTCGATTCGACCGATCCGCTCTACGCGGGCCTCGAGCGCTACGTCGAGGTCTACGCGGCGGCCGAGCGCGACAACGTCGCGCGCAAGCTGGGCCTGGCCGAGTGCCTCGCTGCCGATCAAGATCTCGTCCAGGCCCTCTACGGGCTGCTATACGAGGCCGAGGTCGATATGACGCTCTTCTTCCGCGGCCTGGCCGACCTCGACCTCGCCGCGCCGACGCTCGCCCCGCTCGAGGAGGCGTTCTACGACCCGGCGAAGCGGCGGCAGGCCGAGCCCGGCTTCGCGGCCTGGCTCACGCGCTACGCGGCGCGCGCGCGGGAGGACGCCCTCGGGCCCGCGGCGCGGCGCGCACGCATGAACGCCGCGAATCCCAAGTTCGTGATGCGCAACTACCTGGCGCAGGAGGCGATCGACCGCGCCGGACAAGGCGATCACGCCGGCGTCACGGACCTGCTCGACGTGATGCGCCGGCCCTACGACGACCAGCCCGGCCGCGAGGCCTTCGCCCGCCGCCGCCCGGACTGGGCGCGCAGCCGTGCGGGCTGCTCGATGCTGTCTTGTAGCTCCTGAGCCGGGGTCAGGACTCGCGGAGCTTCCTGGCCGCTTCCGCCGCCAGGTTCACGAACTCCGACGGCATCATCAGGATCGTCGTCGTATGTTGCTCCGCGCCCACCTCGGCGATCATCTGCATCCGCCGCAGCTCGAGCGCCGCCGGGTGTTTGGCGATCATATCGGCCGCCTCCGCGAGCTTGGCGCTCGACTCCATCTCGGCCTCGGCCTTGATGATCCGGGCCCGCTTCTCGCGCGTCGCTTCGGCCTCGCGCGCCATCGCGCGCTGCATCGAGGTCGGGATCTCGACGTCCTTCATCTCGACGCCCTCGATCTCCACCCCCCAGCGGTGGGTCGCCGCGTCGACCACGCCGCGCAGGCGGGCGTTGATGACGTCGCGCTCGCGCAGCACGTCGTCGAGCGGGAACTGGCCGATGATGTTGCGCAGGCTCGTGAGCGCGACCTGGTAGACCGCCGACTCGTAGTCGGCCACGCCCACGATGGCCATGACCGGGTCGGTGATGCGGAACCACACGACGGCGTTCACGCGCACGGTGACCGAGTCCTTGGTGATCGTGTCCTGGGCCTCGACGGCGACCGTGTTGGTGCGCATGTCCAGGTTGCGTTGCCACTCGAAGAGCGGGATCAGCCAGTACAAGCCGGGGCCGCGCGTGCCGATGCAGCGACCGAGCCGGAAGACGACCGCGCGCTGATACTCTTGCGCGACGCGGATGCCGGAGAGCCCGAGGAGGAGGAGCGGGAGCAGGACGGCGGGCAGGAGAGCAGGCAGGACGTCGAGCACGATGAACCTCCGATGGATCCCAGGTCGAGCGTCAGGATCGTATCATGAACGCCTGCTCGCCACGTTGTCCATTGAACCGCGCACGTCAGCCGAAAGGCTCCTCGAGGTCCCCGCTGCGCGACGACCCTTCGGGCCGCAGCGGATGGCCGCGGCGGGGATCCTGGGCCCACTGGGCGAACCACACGCCCGGGCCCTTCGGCAGGTCCTTCTCGTTCAGGCGGACTACGTCGACGCCGAGCTCGTTGGCGAGGTGCTCGCGCAACGCCTCGCTCGCTTCCGGGTCGTGGCCGGTGCCGACGAAGACCTTCGCGAAGGTCCGGATCTTGCCGTACTCGGACAGCACCTCGATCAGGTTGCCGGGCAAGACCTTGACGGCGAGGATCACGTCGCGGTCGCTGAAGAAGTCCTCGAGCTGCTGCGAAATCAGCCGCTCCAGCCCCTCGGCGATCGTCCCATGAACGCCATGTTGCTCTTCCGCGTGGAACATCACGATTTCGATGTCCTCGCCGTGGCAGCGTATCAGGTGGCTGATCTCCGAGACGAGCAGCCGCGGCTCGATCGCGCCCGTGCACAGGACGTAGGTGGGCAGCTCCGGCAGCGTGTCACGGCCGCGGTACTTGCCCAGCCCCAACCGCAAGTCCGGCAGGCGGACCATGCGCGTTTCGACCTGGCCGAGGCGGTAGAAGGCCATGACCAGCAAGACGCCCAGGAAGAGCTGCAGCCCGAGGTCGCGCGCGTGGTGCGCGGTGGCGAGCAGGATCGCCTCGGCGAGCACCAGGATGCCGCCGCCGAGCAGGGCCGCGACGGGGAGCGGCGTGCCGCGCCAGCGCACCGTCCAGGTGCTGACCCAGGCCGAGCGCGCCACCTTGGCGGGCTGGCGCAGCCGGAGCAGCACGACGCCCGCGCAGTAGGCGATCATCACGCTGAGGAAGGCCATGCCGTAGACCTCGCCCAGCCGGTCGACGGCGCCCGGGAACGCCGCGAGCATGACCAGGCAGAGCGCCGCGAAGGGCAACGCGACGAACGGGAAGCCCTTGAGGAACGCCGCGCGGTGCATCCACTGGCGCAGCACGGCGGCGGGCAGGTTGCCCTGCTTGCCCATCGTGGTCATCAGGCCGGTGGCGCCCGCGAAGGCCGTGTTCACGGCCGCGAACAGCGTCAGACAGGCGTTGGTGACGAGCAGGTAGAGCATCGCCGTGCCGCCCTCGTGGATGGCCAGCCCGGAGAGGAACGTGGCCTTGTACTTCTCGACGTCGGTGTCCGAGAGCAGCACGATGCACAGCAGCGACGACACAGGGCCCGTGAAGCTCACCAGCAACACGATCGTCAGGTAGATCTTCTTGATCGACAACCACGTCGGCTGCTCGATCTCCTCGACGATCTGGGCGGCCGATTCGAAGCCCGTGATGCCCAGGAACGCCGCGGCGAAGGCCATGATGATCGCATGCGGCGCGAGGTCGCCGAAGCCCATCGTGAGGCGCTCCCAGTGCGCCCCCTGCGTGAAGGCCAGGAACAGCCCGTAGCAGTCCATCGCGATCAGCGTCACGAAGTGGAAGGCCGCGATGCCGAAGACGAGCGTGGTGGACTCCTTGAGGCCGACCAGGTTGAGCAGCGCGAAGCCGATCACCGGCACCGACGCGACCGCCACGATCAGCCAGGTGGGCCAGGGGGCCGCCCACAGGGTCGAGAGATATTGCGCGCCCGAGAGCGCGCTCACGACGGCCGTCGCGAGGTAGGAGAGGATCGTGAGCGAACCGACCACCAGCGCCGCGCGCCGGCCGATCGTCTGGAGCACCATCGCGTAGGCCCCGCCGTTCAGCGGGCTGACCGCGCAACCTTCCTGGTAAGTGGTCTTGAAGAGCCACATCGCGAGACAGACGAAGGTGATGAAGAAAGGCGCGGCGAAGCCCACCAGCGGGTAGAGCACGCCGGTGCTGTAGAAGACCGAGGTGCCGATGTCGGCGCCGACCAGGCCCGCGCCCAGCCACCAGGTGAGCTGGTGGGCGCGGTGTTTCGGCGCCGTCGCAGGCGTCTCGGGCGTCATCGTCGTCGTGGTCATGGGTTACTCCGCGCCCACCAGCGAGGTGCGCAGCTGTTCTTCGTTGCCCTTGACCGTGATGGCGAAGATCTCGTCGCCGGGCGCGAGCACGGTGTTGCCGTCCGGGATGAGGGCCTCGCTGTTGCGCCAGATGGCAGCCACCAGCGAGTTCGCCGGCAGGTCGAGCTTGCGCAGCGGCAGGCCGACCACCGGCGCGTCGGCCGGCAGGTCGATCTCGACCACCGACATGCGCTCGTGCCAGGTGAGCAGGGTCATCGCCTCGTGCGGGATGATCTCGTACTCGATCGCCCGCGAGACCATCGAGGTCACGCTGATCACCAGATCGACGCCCGCCAGCTTGAACAGATCGTCGTTGCGCGGGTCGTTGACGCGGGCGAGCGTGCGCTTCACGCCGTAGAGCTCCTTGGCCATCTTGCAGATCATGTAGTTGTCCTGGTCGCGGCCGGCCACGGCCACCAGCACGTCCGCCTTCTCGATGCCCGCCCGCAGCAGCAGCTCGGGGTTGGTGCCGTCGCCCGCGATCACGGCGACTTCCTCGAACTCGCGGTACACCATCTCGCAGACCCGGCGATCACGCTCGATCAACGCCACCTCGTGGCGCTGGGCGAGCAGGCCGCGGATGAGGTGCAACCCGATCTTGCCGCCGCCGGCGATCACGATGAACATTAGCCTTCCACCTGCTCCGTGAGCGCGTGGTCGAGCACCGTCACGTCCCGGCCGGCGGCCGCCAGGCGGGCCGCGAGGCTGCCGCCGAGGCGGCCGCATCCGATGATGAGAATCATGCCGACATCGTACGGAGGTCGGCATAAAGAAAATGTAAAGATCGGCTGGTCGGCGATCAGGAAAGTGTAAAGAGCCGGCCGACCAGTGGTTTCATCGCGCGAAGCGGACGCCTATGATCGAAGACGGCCCCATCGGGGCTCTGAAAGGTGTCGCCAATCATGGCCGAAACCATCGACAGGACCGCTCGTCGGCTGGCCGCGCTCTATACGGCCGATCGCATCCTGGCGACCTCCCCCACCATCGAGGACGCCGCGACCAAGATCCTCGCGGCCCTCGGCGAGTCCGAAGGCTGGCTGGTCGGCCAGATGTGGCTCGTCGACGATCGCCACAACGTGTTGCGCTACGCCGGTGGCTGGCATGCGGCGCACCGCGATTTCGCGGAGTTCATCGCGCAGAGCCGCGCGATGATCGTGCCGCGGGACCACGGCGTGCTGGGTCAGGTATGGGCGAGCGGCACGCCGACCTGGATCCACGACGTGGCGGAGGAACCGGGTTTCGTGCGGGCCGAGTCGGCGCGCAAGGAGGGGCTGCACGGCGGCCTGGTCGTGCCGATCTGGAACATGGACCATGTGGTCGGGGTCATCGAGTACTACGGGCCCCAGGCGCGCATACCGAACGAAGGCCGGATGGCGCTCGTGAGCAGCGTCAGCCAGGAGCTCGGCCTGTTCGTCGAGCACAAGCGAGTCCAGGAGGCGCTGCGCCGCAGCTCGTCGATCCTCAAGGCGCAGCAGGAAGCCTCGCTCGACGGCATCCTCGTCGTCGACGAGAACCAGGCCGTCGTGAGCCGCAACAGCCGGTTTTGCGAGATGTGGGGTGTGCCGCCGGCGGTCATGGACATGCTCGACGACAAGCTGCTGCAGGCCCACATCCGGACGCTGGTCGTCGACCCCGATGCCCATATGGCACGTGTCGCGGCGCTTTATAAGCAGCCGCTGGAGATCGGCCACGACGAGATCAAGCTGAATGACGGCCGGGTGTTCCACCGCTACTCAGCGCCCGCGATCACGCCGAACGGCATGTACTACGGCCGGGTCTGGTACTTCCGCGACGTCACCGAGGCGCGACGTGCGGAGGCGTCGCTCGCCCGGCTCGCCGCCATCGTCGAGGCCTCGAGCGATGCGATCCTCTCGCAAACGCTCGAAGGCCTTGTCACCAGCTGGAACCCGGGCGCGCAGCGCATGTTCGGTTACGAAGAAGCCGAGGTGGTCGGTCGGGCCGTCTCGGAGCTGGTTCCGGCCGAGCAGCAACCCGAGCTGACCGAAATGCTTGCCCGCGTGGGGCGCGGCGAGCACGTCGAGCACCATGAAACCGCATGGCAGCGCAAGAACGGCACGCGGGTCGAGGTTTCGGTGGCCGTCTCGCCGATCAAGGACGCCGCTGGGACGATCACGGGTGCCGCCGTGATCGCGCGCGACATCACGGAGATCAACCGCTTGCGGCTCGAGCTCCAGGCCCAGTTCGAGCAGCTGATCGAGCTCGACCGGCTCAAGAACATCTTCGTCAACGCCGTCACGCATGAGCTCCGCACGCCGCTGACGGCCATGAAGGGCTACCTCGAGTTCCTGGAGGAGGGCGTGGGCGGCACGCTGACGCCCAAGGAGCTCGAGTTCGTCGCGGAGGTCCGCAAGGGCGAAGAGCGGATGGAGCGCCTGGTGGCGGACCTGCTCGATTACGCGCGCATCGAGGCCGGCACGTTCAAGCTGAACTGCGAGTCCGCGGACTTCGCGGCCAAGGTCCACGACGTGTCCGACAGCCTGATGCCGCTCGCCACTTCCGCGAAGGTGCACCTCGAGGTCATGCTGCCGGCCGAGCCGCTGATGGTCGAGATGGACCCGCAGCGGATCGGCCAGGTGCTGATCAACCTGGTCGGCAACGCGCTCAAGTTCACGCAGGAGGGCGGGACGGTCACCATCCGCGCGAGCGCGAAGGGTGAAAGCGTCCGCTGCGACGTCGTGGACACCGGCGTCGGCATCGCCGCTGAGGACCTGCCCAAGCTCTTCCAGCGCTTCGTCCAGCTCGACCAGGGCGCCCGCAAGGGCGGCACCGGCCTCGGGCTCTCGATCAGCAAGGCGATGATCGACGCGCACAACGGCCAGATCGGCGCGCTGAGCGAGGTCGGCAAGGGCAGCACCTTCTGGTTCGAGATCCCGCGCCAGTCGGCGGCATGTCCGCGCCCGGCAGGCGTCTAGCCCGCCGGCAGGTCTTCCTTCAGGCGATAACCGACGCCGGGCTCGGTGAGCAGGAATTGGGGCTGGGCCGCGTCAGGCTCGAGCTTCCGGCGCAGCTGGCTGACGTGGACCCGCAAGGTCCGCTGGGCGTCCTCGTATTCGTCGCCCCACAGCTCGCGGATCAACGTGCGGTGGGTGACCACCTTGCCGGCGTGGCGGACGAGCGTCACGAGCAGCCGGTATTCGGTGGGGGTGAGGTGGACCTCCGAGCCCTGGACGGTGACCCGCCGGGCGGCCAGGTCGAGCTGCCAGCCCCCGCTCGAGTACGTGGTGGCCGGCTCGCTGGTGCGCCGGGCGCCATGGCGCAGCGCGACGCGCAGCCGGGCGAGCAGCTCGCCGACGCCGAACGGCTTGGTCAGGTAGTCGTCGGCGCCGGCGTCGAGCGCCGCGATCTTGTCGGTCTCCTGGTCGCGGGCCGTGAGCACGACGATCGGCACGTCGCTCCACGCACGCAGCTCGCGCAGCACCTCGAGGCCGTCGCGGTCGGGCAGGCCGAGGTCGAGGATCACGACGTCCGGGCGCTGGGCGGCGGCCAGGTGGAGCCCCTCGGCGGCCGTGGTCGCCTCGACGAGCCGGTAGTCGTGCAGCGGCAGCGAGGCCCGCAAGAAACGCCGGATCGGGCCCTCGTCCTCGACGAGCAGGATCGCGCGACGGGCGTCGGTCATGGCGTCGCTTCCTCCTGATCGGCACGGTGCGTCACGTGTCGATACTATCACTTCACCGCTGTGCAAAACGGTAAGCAGCGCATCCTCAGATGACCGCGCCGACGAGCAGGTCGATCGCCTTGATGCCGATAAATGGCACGATCAGGCCGCCGACGCCATAAAGCATCGTGTTGCGGAGCAGCATCTGGTCCGCCGTCACCGCCCGGAACCTCACGCCCTTGAGCGCCAGCGGGATCAGCGCCGGGATCACGAGGGCGTTGAAGATCAGCGCCGAGACAATCGCGCTCTGGCTCGAGTGCAGGTGCATGACGTTCAGCGCGTTCAGCGCGGGCATCCCGACGCCGAAGATGGCGGGGATGATCGCGAAGTACTTGGCGACGTCGTTGGCGATCGAGAAGGTGGTGAGGGCGCCGCGGGTGATGAGCAGTTGCTTGCCGATCGCGACCACGTCGATCAGCTTGGTGGGGTCGCTGTCGAGATCGACCATGTTGGCCGCTTCCTTGGCCGCTGTCGTGCCGGAGTTCATCGCGAGCCCCACGTCGGCCTGGGCCAGCGCCGGCGCGTCGTTCGTGCCGTCGCCGGTCATCGCCACCAGCTTGCCCTGCGCCTGCTCCTTGCGGATCGCGGCGATCTTGTCCTCGGGCTTGGCCTCGGCGATGAAGTCATCGACGCCGGCCTCCTGGGCGATCACGCGGGCGGTGATCGGGTTGTCGCCCGTGCACATGACCGTGCGGATGCCCATCTTGCGCATCTCGTCGAAGCGCTCGCGCATGCCCGGCTTGATCGTGTCCTTGAGGTAGACCACGCCATAGATCACGGCGCCGTTCGCCACCGTGAGCGGCGTGCCGCCCAGCTCGGCGACAGAGCGCACAGCCTCCTCGAGGCCGGTCGGGATCGTGCCGCCCTGCGCCTGGACGTAGCGCTTCATCGCGTCGGCGGCGCCCTTGCGCACGGCGCGGGCCCCCGGCAGGTCGGTGCCGCTCATGCGCGTCTCGGCCGAGAAGTCGACGCCGACTCCATCGCCCCACTCGGGCAGCTCCTTCGCGCCGAGGCGCGTGGACAACGCCACGATCGAGCGCCCCTCAGGCGTGGTGTCGTGCCAGGAGGCGGCCATGGCGATTTGCGCGAGTTCCTCCCGGGTGTGCCCGCCCACGGGCAGGTACTCGGCCGCGAGGCGGTTGCCGAAGGTGATCGTGCCCGTCTTGTCGAGAATCAGCGTGTTGACGTCGCCGGCGGCCTCGACCGCCTTGCCCGACATCGCGATCACGTTGAACTGCGCCACGCGATCCATGCCCGCGATGCCGATCGCCGACAAGAGCCCGCCAATCGTCGTGGGAATCAGGCAGACGAGCAGCGCGATCAGCGTGGCGGCGTCCACGGGGACTTTCAGGTGGTTGGCGAAGAACGGCAACGTGATCACGACCAGCAGGAAGATCAGCGTGAGCACGGCCAAAAGGACCGTCAGCGCGATCTCGTTGGGGGTCTTCTGGCGCGCCGCGCCCTCGACCAGCGCGATCATCTTGTCGAGGAACGACTCGCCGGGGTTGGCGGTCACGCGGATCACCAGGTGGTCCGAGACGACCTTCGTGCCGGCGATGACGGAGCTCGCGATGTCCGTGCCGGGCTCCTTGAGGACGGGCGCCGACTCGCCGGTGATGGCGGACTCGTCGACGCTCGCCACGCCCTCGATCACCTCGCCGTCGCCGGGGATCATCTCGCCGGCCACGACGCGCACGACGTCGCCCTTCCGCAGCTCGGTCGAGGAGACGCGCACGAAGGTGCCGTCGGACTGGCGCCTGTTCGCAGCGGTGTCGCTCTTGGTCTTGCGCAGCGAGTCGGCTTGGGCCTTGCCGCGGCCTTCCGCCACGGCCTCCGCGAAGTTCGCGAAGAGCAGCGTCACGAACAGCAGCAGGGTGATCGCGCCGTTGTAGAAGTGCCCGACGTTCGATGGCCCGAAGGCCGTGGGGGCGACCGTCAGCACGGCCGTGAGGACCGTGCCGATGCCGACCACGAACATGACCGGGTTCTTCACCAGGGTGCGCGGATCGAGCTTCACGAAGGCATCGAAGATCGCGCGCTGGTAGATGCCCGCGGTCTCGACCTTGGGCGTGTGGCGGCGCTCGTCGCGCGACCTGTGGGCCTGCTCGGCCGGGCGGTGCGAGGGGGTGGGCTCGTTCGAGATCGACATGGCTGTATACTCCGCGCCTGGCCGGCGCTAAAAGCGCTCGGGGTAGAGCATGACGTAGATCTGGAGAGCGGCGGTGAGAGCCGCGATGGTCAGTAGAATGGCGGGGCCGAGCATGTCGAGGCCTCCTCAGGACTTGATGCGATCGAGCGCCCGGTTCAGGCGTACGACGTTGACGCGGGGCTCGCCGAGCGACCCGAGCTGGCGGCCTTCCTGGACTTCGGCCACCAGGGCCCGCACCTGCTCTTCGGGCAGCGCCCGGGCCCGCGCGACGCGGCTGACCTGGTACAAGGCCGCGGCCGGCGAGATGTGCGGGTCGAGGCCGCTGCCCGAGGCGGTGACGAGGTCCACGGGGATCGGGGCGATGTTGCCCGGATCGAGCGCCCTCAGGGCCTCGATGCGCGCCTTGACGTTGTCGGTGAGCTTCGGGTTGGTGGGCCCGAGGTTCGTGCCGGACGACGAGGCGCCGTTGTACTCAAGCGTCCCCAAACCCACCCCTCCGGTGCCCGAGGGCCGGCACCAGAAGTACTTCGCGGAGGTGAATGGCTGGCCGACGAGCGCCGAGCCGACGACGCGCTCGCCGTCCTTGATCAAGCTCCCGTTGGCCTGGGCCGGGAAGATCGCCTGGGCGAGGCCGGTGACGGCCGCCGGGTAGAGTACGCCCGTGATCGCCGTCATCAGGGCGAAGAGGACCGCGGCGGGTCTAAGAAGCGAAAGCATGAGCCGGGACCTCCTAACGGGCCGCGAAGAGCTGCAGGTGCTCGACGATGGGGCCGAGCGCCAGCGCGGGCAGGAACGTGAGCGCGCCCACGAGCATGATCGTGCCGACCAGGAACGCCACGAACAGCGGCGTGTGCGTGCTGAGCGTGCCGACGCCGGGCGGGACCTGCCGCTTGGCCGCCAGGTTGCCCGCGATCGCGAGCACCGGGATCATCACCCAGAAGCGCGCGAACAACATGCAGTAACCCTGGGAGACGCAGTAGAAGACGCCCGCCGCGCCGAGGCCGGCGAAGGCCGAGCCGTTGTTGTTGCCGGCGGATGAGTAGGCGTAGAGGATCTCGCTGAAGCCGTGGGCGCCCGGGTTGTTGAGGGTCGCGGTGCCCGCGGGGGTGGCGCAGGCGATCGCCGTGCCGATCAGCACGGCGGCGGCCGGCACCAGGATCACGATCGCGGCCATCTTCATCTCGTAGGCCTCGATCTTCTTGCCGAGGTACTCGGGCGTGCGCCCGACCATCAGGCCGGCGATGAAGACCGCGACGATCGCGAACATGAGCATGCCGTAGAGGCCCGAGCCCACGCCGCCGAAGATGATCTCGCCGAGCTGCATGAGCCACATCGGCACCAGGCCGCCCAGGGGCGTGAAGCTGTCGTGCATCGCGTTGACCGAGCCGTTCGAAGCCGCGGTGGTCACCGTGGCCCAGAGCGCGCTGTTCACGATGCCGAAGCGCACTTCCTTGCCTTCCATATTGCCGCCGGCCTGCAGCGCGCTCACCGCCTGGTCGGCGCCAAGGGGCGTCAGCAGCGGGTTGCCACCCTGCTCGGCGAAGACGCAAAGCGCGAGCAGCGGCAAGATCACGACGAACATCGCCGACAGCACCGCCCAGCCTTGCCGTTGGTCCTTCACCAGGGCGCCGAACGTGAAGCACAGCGCCGTGGGGATCAACAGGATCGCGAGCATTTCCAGGAAGTTCGAGAGCGGCGTCGGGTTCTCGAGCGGGTGGGCGGAGTTCGCATTGAAGAACCCGCCGCCGTTCGTGCCGAGCTGCTTGATCGCTACCTGCGAGGCCGCGGGGCCGACCGCGATCGCCTGGGTGGCGACCACCTTCTCGACGCCGTCGACGGTGACCTTCGATGGTTCGAGCAGCTGCGCTTCGAGCGCCGGCCCCCAGGTCTGGACGACCCCCTGTTGGACGAGCGCCAGCGAGAGCACGAGCGAGAGCGGCAGTAGAACGTAGAGCGTCGCCCGGGTCAGGTCCACCCAGAAGCTCCCGATGCTCGCCACGCTGCGGCCCGTGAAGCCGCGGATCAGCGCGATGAGCACGGCGATGCCGGCGGCCGCAGATACGAAGTTCTGCACCGTGAGGCCCAGCGTTTGGGTCAGGTAGCTCATCGTGGTCTCGCCGCCATAGGCCTGCCAGTTGGTGTTCGTCGCGAAGCTGGTCGCGGTGCTCCACGAGAGCTCCGGCGCCACGGCGCCGAGTCCGACCGGGTTGAACGGCAGGCCGGCCTGCAGGCGCTGGAGCGCGTAGACGACGAAGACGCTAATCATGCTGTAAACCAGCACGGCGCCGGCGTAGCGCGTCCACGGCATCTCCTCGTCCGGCTGGATCCCCGCGCCACGGTAGATCAGCTTCTCGACGGGGCCGAGCAGGGTCTGCGCGATCGTCGCCTGGCCCGTGAAGACCCGTGCCATGTAGAGGCCCAGGGGGAGCCCCAGGCCGACGACGGCGACGAAGTACATCGCTACCTGGACGAATGCGTTGGAGGTCATGGTCGCTGATCCTCGCTCACACGTTCTCGCAAAGGCGCACGAGTCCCCAGGAGAGTGCGAAGAAGCCGAGCGTCAGCCCGATGTAGACGATGTCCGTCATTTGGAGAGTCTCCTGCGGCCGGTCGGAACGTGGTCGACCCGATGGTAGTTCGCCTCGCATTCAGGCCGCGTAAAGATTTCGGTCCGCGCCACAAAGAAAGCATAAAGACTAACCTTTCACGGCCGTGGGCAGGTTAGGATGAGGGTCATGTCCCTTGCGCTCGCCTCCAACTCGGAGCTCCCCGCCTCGTCCATCGAAGCAGAATGCCAGCCTGCGCGCCGTCGGCCCTGGGACGTGTCGGACAGCGGCTGGATCGGCGCCGATGCACCGGCAGCCAGGCCCGGCGCCACGCCCTGGCGCGCCTACGGCTGGGCCATCGTCGCCGTCTTCGCTTGTACGCTCGTCGACACGATGCTCTTCGCCCATCTCGACGCCCCGAATCTGGCCATGATTTACCTGCTGGGCATCCTCGCGGTCGCGCTGCGCGGCGATCGGGGCGCGGCGATCGCCGTCGCGCTGTCGAGCGTGCTGGCGTTCGACTTCTTCTTCACCACGCCGTTTTACTCGTTCACGATCTCGGACACCCAATACATCGTCACGTGCGTCGTCATGGGCCTGATCGGCGGCGTGATCAGCATGCTCACGGCCCGCCTGGTCGCCGGCTTCGCCGCCGCGCGGCAGCAGGAAGCGCGGGCGCACGCGCTTTACGAGCTGAGCCGCACGCTGCTCGCGGTTCGCGACCCGGCCGACGTCATGGCGGAGGGCGCGCGCGTCATCGCGGCCGAGCTCGGCGTCCCGCTCGGCGCGTGGCTGCAGGCCCGCGGGGGCGACCCGCTCGCGGCGTCGCCCCCGCCCGACCCGTTGACCTCGAGCGAGCTCGAGCTCCTGCGCTGGGTGATCCGTGAAGGCCGGCCGGCTGGCCATGGCACGGCCGAATTCCCTGGCTCGCCCTACCTCTTCCTGCCCGTTCGGACGGAGCAAAACGTCCATGGGGCCCTGGTGATCCGGCTTCCTTCCGCCGAGGCCGTGGCGGCGGCGGAGCTGCGGGCGATGCTCGAGACGGGTGCCAACCAGCTCGCGACCGCGCTGGAGCAGGCGCGGGCGCGCGAGGACGCCGAGGTAGCGCGCGGCCAGGCGGACGCCGAACGGCTACGCAACGCGATCCTGAGCGCGGTCTCGCACGACCTGCGCACGCCCCTCGCGGGCATCGTGGGCGCCGCGAGCGCGCTCGTCGACGGGGCCGAGGCGCTCGACCCCGACACCCGCCTCGACCTGGCAGAGGGCATCGTGGAGGAAGCCGATCGCCTGTGCCGCCTCATGACCAACTTGCTGCACGCGGCCCGGCTGGACGCCGGCGCGCCGAGCTTGAACCGGACCTGGCTCTCGCTCGACGAGGCCGTGGCGCCGGCGATGGCGCGGCTCGCCGACCACCCGCTCACGCTCGAGCTGCCGCCGGAGCTGCCGCTCCTCTTCGCCGATGCCACACTCCTTGCGCTCGTCTTCGGCAACCTGCTCGAAAACGCGGCGAAGCACACGCCGCCGGGCACGCCGGTCGTCATCCGCGCGCGCCGCGCTGGCGATCGCCTGGCCGTGGAGGTGGTGGACCGAGGCCCGGGCTTGCCGCCCGGTGAGGAAGCCCGGGTCTTCGAGAAGTTCTACAGCTTCGGGCGGCGGACCGCGGACAGCGGCACGGGCCTGGGCCTCGCGATCGCGCGCGGCGTGATCGAGGCGCACGGCGGCATGATCATGGCCGACACCCCGCCGGGCGGCGGCGCACGCTTCCGCATCGAGCTGCCGACGGGGGCGCCTGAGTGAAGTCCCTGACCCACCCCCGGGCCGTCGTCCTGACGGCGGACGCGCGCGCGTACGAGAGCCTCCGCGAGGCGCTCCGCACGATCGGGGTCGACGGGTACCAGGCCACGAGCCTGGAATCGGCGGTCCAGCGGGCGATGCGCCTGGACACCCTCCTCGTGGTCGTTGACGCCCAGGCCCTGAAACCGGCGGACGCGGCCACCGGCGTCTCCGCGATGCGCAAGGACCCGAAGTCGCGGGACGTGCTGATCGCCGTCGTCGCTAACGAGGGTACGGGGGAGCCCTATTACGAGGCCGGCGCGAACGTCGTGCAGCGGCCACCCGTCACGCCCGCGGCCGCATACGCCGCGCTCGTCGGCCTCGCCCGTCGCCCCCGGCTCGCGAGCATGACCGCCCCCTCCACGTCCGAGGCCCACGACGATCCGCACGAGGTCTTCAAGGCCCTCGTGGCGCGCCGCATGGCCCGGCTCAAGATCTACCTCGGCGCGGCGCCCGGCGTGGGCAAGACCTACGCGATGTTGCGCGAGGCCCATGAGGCGAGGCTGCGCGGTGAGGACGTGGTGGTCGGCATCGTCGAGACCCATGGGCGTGCGGAAACGGCGCAGCAAACCGCCGAGCATGAGATCGTCCCCCGCAAACGGGTGGACTACCGCGGCACGGCGCTCGAGGAAATGGACCTCGACGCCATCATCGCGCGCCGGCCGGCCCTGGTGCTGGTAGATGAGCTTGCGCACACCAACATGCCGGGCTCGATCAACAAGAAGCGCCACGACGACGTCCAGACCATCCGGCTGGCCGGCATCCCGGTGATCTCGACGGTCAACATCCAGCACCTCGAGTCGCTCAACAACATCGTCGAGCGCATCACGGGCGTGAAGGTCCGCGAGACGATCCCGGACGCGATGCTCGAGGAGGCCGAGGAGGTCGTGCTGGTGGACATTTCACCGGAGGCGCTCCAAAAGCGCCTGGCGGCGGGGAAGATCTACGCCCCCGAGAAGATCACCCAGTCGCTCACGAACTTCTTCACGGTGCACAACCTGACGGCGCTGCGCGAATTGGTGCTACGCGAGCTCGCGGACACCGTGGACGAGCGGCTCGAGGAGGTCCGCGCGAACATCGGCAGGGCCACCGTGCCCACCGGCATCCAGGACCGCCTGCTGGTCTGCATCACGCCCACCCAGAGCGCCCAGCGGATCATTCGGCGCGGCGCCAGGCTCGCGGGCCGGCTGAACGGCCGCATGATCGTGATCTTCGTCGAGACCAGCCCGCAGGCTGATGAGGAGCGCCGGGCCATCGCCCAGTGCATCGAGCTCGCGGAGTCCTTCGAGGCCGAGGTCGTCAAGCTCCGGCACCCCGAGCCGGCCGAGGCGATCGCCCGCTACGCGACGAACAACAACATTTCCATGATTCTGCTCGGCGAGACCCGGAAGTCGCGTCTGAGCCTGATCTTCCGGAAATCCATCTTCGAAGAGATCCTCGAACGGACCACGAACATCGACATCGTGACGGTGGCGACTCATTCGGACGCTCGCTGAGCCCCGCCCGACCGATCCAGGCGCTAGGGAAGGTTCAGCTGCCAGGAGACGCCAAACCTGTCCGCGATCCAGCCGAACTTCCGGCTGAAGCCGTAGTTCGAAAGCGGCATCAGGATGCCGCCCCCTTCGCTCAGCTGCCCGTACAGGCGGTCGATCTCGGCTTCGCTTTCGCACGTGATGAACAGCGAAATCGACGGCGTGAACGTGAAGTCGTGCGGGCCGTTGCTGTCGATGCACATGAACTCCTGCCCGTTCAAGCTGAACCTCGCATGGAGCACGGATCCCTCGACGCCCGGGCCTTCCGGGCCGTATCGCTGAATGCTGAGGATCTTGGAGTCCTCGAACAGCGAGATGTAGAAGGTCATCGCCGCTTCGGCCTGTGCGGTCTGGCCGGTGAACATCAGGAAGGTGGTGATTTTCTGCGGGGAATCGGACATCGACGCTGGCTCCTTTTGTCGCGCTCGCTAAAACCTTACGGTCACGTTGGCCGTGAGGCGATCGCCGGCCTGGACGTAGTTCGGCGTGAAGCCCGTGGCGCCGGCGGGCGCTGTGATGCCGCCGGGGCCCGCGACGTATGGCACGTTCGCCATGTCGTGGCGGTACTCCAGGCGGTACAGTACCCAGGGCGAGGGCTTGAAATCCACGTTCGCCGACAACTCGGCCGGCATGAGCCCGGCCGGCGGCGAGCCGCCGCCCGGCAGCGCCAGCGCGACGAGGCCCTGCGGGTCGTAGAAGGTGCTGCCGCGGACCGTGGCGGCCCACTGGTCATTCAATTCCGCCCGGTGCATCAGCGCCAGGCCGCCGAGCGGCGTGGCCGCAGCCCCCCCGGGCGCGGCCGAGGCCGTGTTGTAGCCGACGTCGGCCGCGGCGGCCACGGCGAGGTGCTTGAAGGGCTGGCCCGCCCCGCCCAGGGCGTACTTGTACTGGACCGTGTTGTCGGTGAAGAGGCGCGCGCGGGTCTGGTCGGCCTCGAAGTTGCCGCCCAGGAAGTTGTGAGCCAGGCTCAGCCTGTCCGAGGGCCGCCAGTTGATCGAATAGCCCACGCCCATGCCCTCGCCGAACTTCGAGATGCTCTGCCAGCCGTTGACGAGCCACAGCTCGGTCTTGAGGTCCGGGCGCGGGTAGGCCTGGACCATCAGGCCCATCAGGTAATAGGGCGTGAAGTCGCTCAACAAGTTGTGGCTGTAGCCCCAGTTCTCCTGCGGGATGTAGGAGTCGAGCCCGATGTAGGCCGGGAACAGGCCCGCCACCAGGTTCAGGCCGCCGAGCACCGGGAAGTGGTGGCCGGCGTAAGCCTGTTGCACGTGGCGCATGTTGGTGAGGCCGGTGTAGGCGCCCCGGCCGACGGTGGCGTCGGTGCCGGTGATGGTGTCCACGTAGTTGCCGGTCTGCAGCACGAGCTTGCCGAAGATGTGCTCGGCGTTCGTCACCTCGAGGCCCAATAGGCCCATGTTCAGGTTGAACTCGTTGTGGCGCGGCGCGGTGGTGGTGGGGAACACCACGTGGTCCGCGGGCCGGTTGAAGCTGTAGCCGTAGTAAGTGTCGACCATCAAGGTCCAGGTCAGCGGCCCCATGGTGAGCAGCGACTTCGGCTGGTAGTTCGCGCCGTTCAGCCAGGTCGTGTCGCCCGAGAAGCCGTTCACGGCCTCCGCGACGGCGTCCTGGGCGAGGGCGGGGGCGGCGTACAAGCCGATCGCCAACGCGCCGGCCGCGGCAAGGGCGTATGACGTGGCGCGGCGCGCCGGCGGTGTGGTCGAATCGGGTTGCGTGGGCGGCATTTTCAACATTCCTTGCTATATTCCTGATCATCAGCGCCAGTCGGACCAGAAGCGCCTCGATGTTAGCGCGCTTCGCATTCCGGCGACATTGAGTTTCGGGCTTTCGGTATAAAGATTGCATAAAGACTGCGCTTCTGCGCCCGAATCAGGTTCGGAGGATTCAGATGGGTTACCCGCGCATCGCCCCCGCTATCGCCATCGTCGTCGCCTCCACGGCGATCGCCCTCGCGGCGCCTGCGCCCGCCGCGCCCGCGCCAGTCGAGGGGAGGTATGTCCATAGCGAAGGCTCGCTCGAAGTGACGCGCATCGGCCCCAACCGGCTCAAGCTGCGGGTCCAGACCATCTCGGGCCCGTCCGCGCACATCTGCGATCTCGAGGTGGAGGCCGCCCTGGCAGGCGATCTCGCGACCCACCGCGTGGTGGGAAGCTCCCACATGGACACCTGCGTGCTCGAGGTCCGCTTCCACGGCGACCAGGCCCACGTGCGGCAGGAGGGCAGCTGCGATTGCGGCGCGCGCGGCACCATGGCCGGGACGTACCTGCGCAAGCGCACGCTGAAAGGTCCGGCGCCCCATCCCATGGCGATCGAGGCGGCGGAGGCCGAGCGTGCGGAAGCGCGGACGCTCCTGGCCCTGTATCGGAACGCGGAAAGGGCCTACGCGGCGGCGCCCCACCGCCAGCGCCTCGCGGCTTCTCAGGCGGCCTGGTCGCGCTTCCTCGACGCCCACGGCGAATTCACGGCGGATCTCTGGCGCGGCGAGCCCTGGGGCCTGGTGCTGCGATCCATCGAGCGGCGCGCCACGCACGCGGCGCGGTCGGCGCAGATGCGGGCGGCGTTGTCCGAAACGAAGGTCGCGGTCGCGGGCGAGGACGCCCGCATGCACGAGGCGCTCGCGCGGGCCGACAGGCAGCTGAACGAGCGATACAAAGAACTGCGCGGCCGCCTCGATGGGCCAGCCCGCCAGAAGCTCCTCACGGCGCAACTGGCCTGGCTGAAGTACCGCGACGCCGAGTGCGCCTTCCAGGTGCGCCGCTGGGCCGAGACGCCGCGGGGGTTGGAGCCGATGTGCCTCGCCGGCCTCACCGAGGCGCGCGTGGCGCAGCTCGAGGCGGCGCTCGAGGCCCGCGAGCAGCGTCAGGAATGGCTCAGGCTGAGAGGCGATTGATGACGCCCCTCGCGTAACCTGCACCTAGCCGTCGAGCGCCGCCAGCTTCACGATCGCCTCCGCGTGCCCCTGCGCGGCGGCCTGGGCGAACCAGTGCCGCGCGGTCTCCTCATCAGGCGGGTTCCTCACGGCGAGCAAAAACGTCCCGTACACGGCCTGCGCCTCCGCGTCGCCACTTCCGGCCGCCTGCAGCAGCAGCGCCTCCGACCGCGCAGGCTCGAAGGGCATCTGGTCGCCCTGGATGTACAACCGGGCCAACAGCACCGTCGCCTCGGCCATGCCGGCGTCCGAGAGCTCGCCGAGCAGGCGCGCTGCTTCTGGCTCGTCCTTGTCCATGCCGTAGCCCGCGACGAGCATCTTCGCCCAGCGCAGCTTCGCGAAGGGGTGATCCGCTTTCAGGGCCTCGCCCGTGAACGCGATGGCGAGCTCCTCGTTCTCGGCGACGCCGCCCATGCCCGACAGGTAGACGTGGCCGAGCAGGTTCCAGGCTTCCACGTTGGCCTGGGCGGCGGACTTCTGGAGCCAGGCGATGCCGGCTTCGGGATCCGGCGGCCCTACCTCGCCCTTGAGCAGCGCGAGGCCGAGGTAGTACTGCCCCATGACGTCGCCGGCCTCGGCGGCGTCGCGGAGCTGGGCGAGTTGGGAGTCGGGGGCCATCGGCGCTCCATGGTCGGACAGGAAGGGGGCAACGTCCGAGGGTTTTACCCGGCGCGCGAGCCCGGCAATCGGAGGCGCGCCGAGTCGCTTGGAGCCCGACCTCGGGCGCGTTATACTCGTGTGCGGAAGGAGCTTCGATGTCGTCACCAGGTCAAGGCTGCGCCGATCTCCCGGGCTTCGTGGATTGTCGGATCGTTCAACGCAGCCAACGTCACCTCATTTACCGCGCGCGGCGCCCCGATGGCGGGCCGGCCGTCGTGATCAAAGCCACGGTGCCGGACGCCGACGCCGAGGCCCTGTCGGCCTTGCGGCAGGAGTACGAGCTGCTTCAGACTTTGAGGCTGCCAGGCGTGGTCCGCGCGTTCGAGCTCGTGCACCTGGGCGACGGCCTCGGCATCGTCCTGGCGGACGTGGGCGCCCGCACCCTCGGCGCACGGCTGGCGTCGGGGCCCCTGGCGCTCCAGGAATTCCTCGCGCTCGCCATCCAGCTGGCAGGCGTCCTGGCGAGCCTCCATGACGCGCGCGTCATCCACCGCGACGTCAACCCGAGCAACCTCGTGCTCGACGCCGCCGAGGAGCGGTTGACGCTCATCGATTTCGGCCTCGCGACCTCGGTCGTCACCGCCGCGCCCGCGGCGACCAGCCCCTGGCAGCTGTCCGGCACCCTGGCTTACCTCTCGCCTGAACAGGCGGGCCGCACGGGACGATCGGTCGATCACCGCACCGACCTCTACGCGCTGGGGGCGACGTTGTACGAGATGCTCACCGGCGGCCCGCCCTTCGAAGCGACCGATCCCGTCGAGCTCGTGCATGCGCACATGGCGCTTCAGCCGGTGCCGCCTTGCGAACGTGACCCCGCGATCCCCCGCCTGCTCTCCGACCTCGTCTCGAAGTTGCTCGCCAAGGAGCCGGAGGCCCGCTATCAGAGCGCCGGAGGTGTGGAGCGGGACCTTTGCCGGGCGCGCGACGGGCTCACGGCGACCGGCGCGATCGCGCCTTTCGAGCTCGCCCGCGACGATCGGCCGGAAACGCTGCAGATCCCCGCGGGGCTCTATGGCCGCGAGGCCGCGCTCCAGGAGTTGGCTGCGGCGCTCGCGACCAACTGCGGGGGCGCCCGCGAGCTGGTGTTGGTCGTCGGCGAGCCTGGTGTCGGCAAGTCCGCCTTCCTGAGCCAGGGGCTCGCGGCTCACTGGCCGGCCGGCGGGGCGATCGCGACGGGCAAGTTCGATCAGCTCCAGCGCGGCGTCCCGTACGCGGAGATCGCCCAGGCCTTTCGGCGGCTCCTGAGGCAGCTGTCGACGGCGCCCGAGCCGGCGTTGGCCGCCTGGCGCGCGCGTGTCCAGGCGGCGCTCGGCGTGAACGGTCACATCGTCGCCGAGGTGGTGCCCGAGCTCGGCGAGTTGCTCGGGCCGCAGCCGCCGGTGGCGGCGCTCGAGCCGCTCGAGGCCCGCAACCGCTTCAACCTCACGTTCGGCCGTTTCGCAGCCGCGCTCGCCGATGCGGAACATCCCCTGGTGCTCGTGTTGGACGACCTGCAGTGGATCGATTCGGCTTCGCTGTCGCTGTTCACCTACCTGGCCAAGGAAGCCGACGTCCCGTGCCTGCGCCTGCTCGGCGCCTATCGCGAGCAGGCGGTCGGCACGGACCACCCGCTGGCCGCGGCGCTCGATGAGCTCCGCCGCGCGGGCGTGACCACGCGCACGATCCGCCTGAGCCCGCTGGCGCCGGATGACCTCGCGCAGCTCTGCGCCGACGCGCTGCAGCTGCCCACCGAGGAGGTGCGCCCGCTGGCGAGCCTGTTGCACCGCAAGACGGCCGGCAACCCGCTCTTCGTCCACCGCTTGCTGCGGACGCTCCACGATGACGGCTGGCTCAGCTTCGACGCGCGCGCGCGCCGGTGGCGCTGGGACCTCGATGCCATCGCGCGGGTCGGCTTCGCCGATAGCGCGGTCGACATGATGCTCGACGCGATCGGCCGGCTGCCCGCGCCCAGCGCCAAGCTGCTGGAATTGGCGGCGGGCCTGGGACACAGGGTCGAGCTCGGGCTGCTCGCGGCCTTGACCGGCTGCACGCGGAACGCCGTCATCAGCGACTTGGAGCCGGCGGTGGCGCAGGGGCTCGTGCAGCCGCTCGATGCCTCGGGGATGACCTTCCAGTTCGCCCACGACCGCGTTCAGCAGGCCGCCTATGCACGATTGGCAGAGCCTGAGCGGCTTGTGCTCCACTTGCGCATCGGCCGGCTGATGCAGGCGGAGGCTTCAGGTGAGGAGCGCCTCTTCGACGTCGCGGACCACCTCAACCTGGGATCGCCCATGATCGACGGCGCGCGCGAGCGGCAGGACCTCGCCCGGCTGAACCTCCAGGCCGCCCGGAAGGCCCAGGCGTCGGCGGCGCCGGCTGCCGCGTTGGCCTTCGTGAACGCGGGCCTGGCCCTGTTGCCGGCCGACGCGTGGGCGCACCAGGCCGACCTCGCGTTCGACCTGCACCAGCTGGGTGCGGAGGCCGCCTACGTGACCGGCGATTTCGCGCTGGCCGAGCGGCTGGTGGCCACCGCGTCGCCCCACGCGCCGTCGCCCGAGGCGCAGGCCGACCTCCAGCGCATCCGCGTCCTCGCGGCCACGGTGGCGGGAGACTATACCAGCGCCCTGGCGGCCGGCGTCGACGGCCTCGCCCGCCTGGGCATCGCGCTGCCGCGCACGGACCTCGCGGCCGCCGTCGCGGCCGAGACGGCGGCGGTGCTCGCGCGCCTGGACAGCCCACAACGCATCGCGGCGCTGCTGGACGCGCCCGAGATGGAAGACCCACCGGCCAGGGCGAGCATGCGCCTGCTCTCGACGATCTTCCCGCTCGCCTACATCCAGGACCCGGCGATCATGGCCTTCGTGAACACCCGGATGGTCGCCCTGTCGCTGCAATATGGGCGAACGGCCTACGCGGCGGAGGCTTACGTCCAGTTCGCGCTCGGGCTGCTCGGCGACGCGACGGGCGACATGGCGACCCCCTTCGCCTTCGGCCGGCTGGCGCTCGACCTGACCCGCCATTACGCCCATCCGGCCCATACCGCCAAGGTGCTGACCGTCTTCGTGGGCACCGTCAATCCCTGGCATGCCCCCCTGCGCACGGGCCTGCCCCTGATCCGCGAGGCCTTCCAGGCCGGCCTCGACGGCGGCGACTTGCAGTGGGCGTCGTATGCGTCCGCGGCGGCGCTCTACACCGTCTTCGAGCTCGGCGTGCCGCTCGCGGAGGTGCTGCACGAGACCGAGGCGGGCGTGGCCTTCGTCGGCAAGTTCGGGAACAAGTTGGTGCTCGATACGCTGGCGAGCTATCGGCAGGCCGTGCTAAGCCTGCAGGGAAGGACGATCGCGCCCGGGAGCTTCGAAGACCAGGCCTTCGACGAGACGCGGTTCCTGGAACAGGCTGCGGTCACGCCGTTTGCCGTCGGACACTACGAGATCCTGCGCCTGCGGGTCGCTTACCTCTTCGGCGATCAGGCGGCAGCCCGCCGGTGGGCGAAGTCGGCGGTCGGGCGGCTCGCCTACCTGCACGGCCAGTTCGCGAAGGTCGATCATGCCTTCTTCACAGCCCTCAACCTGGTGGCGCTCTGGCCCGCCGGCACGCCCGACGAGCGCGCGGCGTGGCTGTCGGAGATCGAGGCGAGCCAGGCCAGGCTCGCGGCCTGGGCGGAAAACGCGCCGGCGAACTTTCGGCACAAGGCCAGGCTCGTCGCCGCCGAGCGCGCCCGCCTGGAGGGCCGCGACCTCGAGGCGATGGCGCTCTACAGCGAGGCCGTCGAAGGCGCTCAGGCCGAGGGCTTCGTGCAGGACGAGGCCCTGGCCGACGAGCTGGCCGGCCGCTTCTTCCTGGCGCTTGGCCAGCGCCGGATCGCCCGCATGCACTTGCGGGCGGCGAGCACCGCATACGCGAGGTGGGGCGCCGAGGCCAAGGTGACGGCGCTCGCGCGGGAGTTTCCGACCTGGGCGGCGCCGACGGTCAGCGACTCGGTCTCCGGCGGCGGCACCGCCATGGCGGCGCAGCTGGACGCCATCAGCCTCTTGAAGGCCGCCCAGGCGCTGTCCGGCGAGCTCGAGCTCGATCGCCTGCTCGAGAAGTTGCTTCACATCTCGATCGAGGCCGCCGGGGCCACGAGCGGGGCTTTGTTGTTGAACGAAAACGGCGTGCTGTCGCTCCGTGCGCGCAGCGTGGCCGGCGAGCGGCACGAGGTCCGCCTGGAGCGCATGGAGGCCAGCCAGGTCGCGGATCTGCCGCAGGCGATCCTGCGCTACGTCGCGCGGTCCAGGGAGACCGTGGTGATGGCGCACGCCGCTCATGATCCACTCTTCGTGAGTGATCCCGTGGTGAGCCGCGGCCTGCGGTCGGTGCTGTGCCTGCCGATCGCCAACCAGGGCCGGCTGAATGGCCTGCTCTACCTCGAGAACGACCTGGTGATCGGCGCTTTCGGAGCGGATCGCGTCCAGCTCTTGCAGCTGCTATCGACCCAGATGGCGATCAGCCTGGAGAACGCCGCGTTGATCACCGACCTGAAACAGGCGGCCATCGTCGTGCTCAACAGCCCGGCCGTGCTCTTCCGCTGGCGGGCCAGCGAGGGCTTCCCCGTCGAGTACGTGTCCGAGAACGTCGAGCGCGTCTTCGGGTACCCGCCGCGGGCCTTGCTCACAGGCGAGGTGCCATTCATGGCGATCGTCCACCCTGACGATCGGGAGCGGCTCGGCGCCGAGATCGCCGACGTCTTGGCGAGCGATCAGGCGCGCCACACCTTCGAGTACCGCATCGTCTCGCCGGGCGGGGCCGTGCGATGGGTCGAGGGCATTTCCTGGTTCGAGCGGGACGCCGCCGGCCGGATCCACCATTCCCAGGCGATCCTCATGGACGTCAGCGAGCGCAAGCAGGCCGATGAGGAGCGCACGCGGCTCCTGCTGAGCGCGCAGGCAGCCAGGGCGGAGGTCGAGGCCGCCAGGGAGCTCGATCGGCTCAAGACGACCTTCGTCAATGCGATCTCGCATGATTTGCGCACGCCGCTGACCTCGGTCCTGGGCTACGCCGAGTTCCTGGAGGACGGCCTGGGCGGCCCGCTGTCGGAGGGCCAGCGGCGGTTCGTCACCCAGATCCTGAAGAGCACGGAAAGGCTCGATCACCTGGTGAACGACCTGCTCGACTTCGCGCGCGTCGAGGCGGGGACCTTCGAGCTGACTCTGGCGGAGGCCGACCTGGCGGCGTTGGTCGACGAGGTGCTCGACAGCCTCAGGCCCCAGGCGCAGAACGCGCAGCTGGAGCTGGCGACCGATCTGCCGGCTGAGCCGCTGGTGGTGCGCATGGATGCCCCGCGCGTCGAACGGGCGCTCACGAACCTGGTCGCCAACGCGATCCAGTTCACCCCCGACGGTGGGCGGATCATCGTCCGGGTCCGCCGGGAGGAAGGGGGCGTCAGGTGCGAGGTGACCGATACCGGCATCGGAATCGCGCCCGAAGATCAGCCGAAGCTGTTCCACCGGTTCGTCCAGCTGCCGGCCGGGGCGCAGCGAAAAGGCGGCACGGGGCTGGGGCTCAGCATCAGCAGGGCGATCGTCGAGGCCCACGGCGGGCGGATCGGGGTCGAGAGCGTCGTCGGCCAGGGCAGCACCTTCTGGTTCACGCTGCCCACCGGCTAATCGAAGGCTATTGTTCGGCGAGCGTCTTGAGGTTGGCGAGGCCGGTCTCGAAGTCCTTGCCGACCATTTTGTCCATGTCCATGAACACGCTCATCAGCTTGCCGATGAACTGGTTGCGGCCGTCCATCGTCCAGGTGACCGTCGTGGCCTTCCCTTCGGGCGCGAACGTGAAGACGGTGCTGGTCTCTTCCTCGAACGGTTCGGTGAAGTTCAACTTGATGTCGATCTTCGCGGGCGCGGCCGCCTCCAGGATTTCCATGCGGCCCTTGCCGACGTCGCTGTTGCCGGCCCACGCGTACACGGCGCCCTTGCCGCTCTCGGCGCCGCTGTACGTGCGCTTCAAGTTCGGGTCCAGCTTCTCCCAGGGCGACCAGGCGGTCCACTTGTGGAAATCGTTGACGTGGGGGAAGACCTTCGCCGCTGGCGCCTCGATGCTGATCGAGCGCTGGACGTGGAAAGTGTCGGGCCTCGTGGCGGCATAACCGAGGACGCCGACGACGGAAGCAGCGACGACGGCGCCGACGGCGAGCAAGGTGGTCTTGAGCGAGGTCATAGGAGTCCTTTCGAGGCAAACGGGATCCTCCCAGCTTGCAATGCCGGGCGGCGCGCCGTCGGTGACGCGCGCCGGCCGGGCGCGGCTCAGGCGGCCCCACTGCTTCGTCGAAGGTTCCAAGTTTCTTATGGGAAAGTTAATCATCGATTTACCGAGGGTTAACCCCCGACATGCCAAGAAAGGTTTATCGTCGTCGGAGCGACAAGTCTCTCGAAGCTCGCCCCTCGTCACCGAATCCAGCAAGGACGGCCGCCCATGATCCAGCTCCCCATGCCCCGCCTGGCCGCCGCAGCTGGCCTGGTCGTGCTCGCCCTGACCGGCTGCTCCACGCCCCTCGCACCCCAGGCCGCGGCGCCCCCGGCGGCCATGCCCATGGCCGCGGTCCCGGCCCCGGCGTTCAACCTCATGGCGATCCGGGCCGTCGGCAAGCACAAGGGTGACCACCTGCCCGCCCACAAATTCAAGCTCGAGATCGACGGCTTGATCGCCGGCGGCTTCAAGGAAGCCACCGGCCTGAAGACCGAGATCGAGGTGATCGAATACAGGGACGGCGACGACCCGATCACGCACAAGCGGGCCGGCAAGGCGAAGTACAAGAACATCACGCTCAAGCGCGGCTTCGTGAACGACGCGTCGCTCCTCGAGTGGTTCGAGCAAGGCGTCGCCGGCGCCGTCACGCGCAAGAGCGGCAGCATCATCTACATCGGCGGCGACGGGCAGGAGCTTCGTACGTGGTTCGAAGCGTGGCCGTGCCGGTGGAAGGCCCCCGAGCTGAACAGCCATGCCAATTTCCACGCCGTCGAGGAGATCGAGTTCGTCGTCGAGAAGGTCGAGCGCGCACGGGTGGTGGGCCCCGGCGCCGGCACGGTTACGGAAATCATCGAGTAGCGACCGATCGCCCCCATGTCGCCACGCGGCGTCCTGCATGCCACCCTCGCCGCCGCGCTCGTGGCCCCCGCGCTCGTGGGCCATGCGCCCGCCCCGCGGGTGTATAGCGGGCCGGGCTTCACGATCACGGCGGACGCCGTGCGGGAGGGCGCGCGGCACGCCGAGGTCGTCTCTGGCACCGCCCTCGTCTCCAACGACGCCGGCGAGGCCCGCACGCGCGAGCTGAAACGGGACCTCGCGGGCCTGCCGCGCCTGCGGACCGACCACCGGCTGCTCGACTTCTTGCATCGCCAGGCGCTCGAGGAAGCCCTCGACGACGTGCGGCCCGACGGCGCCCTGATGGCCGGCCGCGAGTGGCCGGGGGTCTGGACGCGGGACGTGTGTTACAGCACCCATCTCGCGCTCGCGCTCGTGCTGCCGGACGCCGCGCGCCGCAGCCTCCTCGCCAAGACCTTCGACGGGCGCGTTCGCCAGGACACGGGCACGGGCGGCGCCTGGCCCGTCTCGACCGACCGCGTCGTCTGGACCGTGGCGGCGTGGGAGCTCTACGAGACGACGGGTGATGCGGCCTGGCTCGCCAGCGCTTACGCGCTGGCCGGCCGCATGGCCGAGGAGGACTGGCGCGTGGCGCGCGACGCCGCCACCGGCCTCATGCGCGGCGAGTCCTCGTTCATGGACTGGCGCGAGCAGACCTACCCGGCGTGGATGGAGCCGGTGGACATCTACGGCGCGCGGGCGCTCGGCACGAACGTGCTGCACGCCGAGGCTTACGCGGACCTCGCGCGGATGGCGCGGACGCTGGGGCGCCGCCAGGCTGAGGCCCGCCGTTGGGAAGCGCGCGGCGCCGGCATCCGCGCGGCGATCGGGCGGGCGCTCTGGGACGAGCGGGCGGGCCTCTATCGCGCCTTCGTCTACCCGGAGCCGGATGGCGCGCCTTCCGCGCAGACCGAGGCGCTGGGCAACTCGCTCGCCGTGTTGTTCGACGTCGCGGATGCCCGGCGTGCCCGTCGCGTGATGGCGAACTACCCCGTCTTCCCGTTCGGCGCGCCCACCATTTATCCGCAACAGCCGTTTCCGGCCCAGCCCTACCACAACAAGGCCGTCTGGCCCTTCGTGGAGAGCTATCGGGCGCTCGCGGGGGCCCGGGCCGGCAACGCGGCGGCCTTTTCGTCCGGGCTCGCCAACGTGATGCGCGCCGCCGCGCTCTTCCAGACCAACAAGGAGAACTTCGTCTACGACAGCGGGCGGGCCGAGGGCACTGCCGTCAACTCGGATCGCCAGCTCTGGAGCGTGGCGGGCTTCCTGGCCCTGGTCTACAAGGGCCTGCTCGGCCTGCAACTCGCGCCGGACGGGATCCGCTTCCGGCCCACGGTGCCGGCCTGGGTCGGCCGCCACCTCGCTGTGGAGGGTCTGCGCGTGCGACGCGCCATCCTGGACGTCGAGGTCGTGGGCTCCGGCACGACGGTGCGCGCGATGTCGCTGGACGGCCGCGCCTGGCGACCCGATGCGCCCCTGCCCTACGCCCTCGTCGGCCGCCACCGCGTCCGGCTGCAGCTGGACGGGGAGGCCCGTCCGTCGCGCGAGAACGGCCGGCCCGCCGGCGAGGCCGCGACGGCCCCCGCCGTGCCGGAAGGGCTCGCAGCCACGCTCATCGCCGGCGGCGGGGTCAGCTTGCGCTGGAAGGCGCCCGCCGTGGGTGCCGGCCTCACGTACACCGTTGTCCGCGACGGCGTGGCCATCGCCACCGCGCGCGGGGCGTCGTTCACGGACCGCGCCGCCGGCCGCCGGCCACACGCTTACACCAATTTCGCCACCGACGCGGCCGGCCTCGCCTCGGGGCACGCGAGACCCCGTTCGACGGCGCCTGCCGGGACGGCGTTCGCCGTCCCGAGCCCACGCACGGATCGCTGGGGCACGCCGGGCACGGCGATTCCCTTCACCGTGCGGGTGCCCGCGGCCGGCCGCTACGCGTTGCGGCTCCGCTACGCCAACGGCGCCGGGCCGATCAACACGGACAGCAAGTGCGCGCTGCGCAGCCTGTACGTCGACGGTCGGCGGCTGGGCGCCGCGGTCTTGCCCCAGCGGGGCGTCGACGCCTGGGACGCCTGGGGCCTCTCCAACCCGCTGGCCGTCCGGCTGGCGCGCGGGACCCACCAGGTGGAAGTCCGCTTCGACCCGGCCGACCGCAACATGGACGAGGCCGTGAACGTCGCGCGGGTGGGCGCGCTCGAGGTGGCGCTCACGGCCCGGTAGCGGTAAGGGGCAAGCCCGGCCAGAAATCGCCGATAACAGCGAGAATGTTCCCCCGCTCGTTTCTTTCGGCAACCCATCGCCTGGCCCTGGCCGCGCTCAGCGCGGGGCTTTTGGTGGGCTGTGCGCCGCTGCTGCTCACGCCGGCGAGCCTGCGGGCGCCCCAGGGCTTCGATGCCGCCCGCCGCGCCGCGGCGCCCGACAAGGTCTTTTTCGCCATCTACACGATCGGCAGCGACCTCGAGGACGACGTCGATCCCGAGGACGGCAAGCCGGACGAGGCCGTCTCGGGACAACTCCAGCCCAGGGGCGCGGCGAGCGACGACCTGCGCGAGATCGTCAGCGGCCTGCAAGCCCTGACGCCCGCACAGCGCGCGCGCGTGGAGGTGCTCGTGATGATGGGCGGCGCCCGCAAGCTGGGCTGGCGGGGCACGCGCCTGCTCGATGGCGACGCGCTCGTCCGCGACGCCGCCGACGGCTACTTCGGCAACCTGCCCGACGCGGATTACCTCGAGAAGCACCCCCAGGGCAGCATGACCGACCCGCGCATGCTGCGCCGTTTCTTCGAGACCACGCGCACCCGTTCGGCGGGCGCCGGCACGGTGATCCTGGAGCTCGCGGGCCACGGCGCGTCGTACGGCGGCATGGGCGCGGACATGAACCAGCCGGAAGCCACGCAATGGATCGCGTTGCCGGCGATCGGCCGCGCCCTCCGCGACGCCGACCTGCGGGGCGCGATCATCGCCTTCCCGGCCTGCACGATGGCGAGCCTGGAAGTGGCGCGTGCCGTCGGTACGCAGTTCCAGTTCCTGGTCGCCAGCGAGGAGACGATGCCGGGCGAGGGCTGGAACTACCAGACGGTGTTCGCGCGGCTCGGCCAGGACCCGCCGGTGCCGGCCCGCGCGATCGCCAGGACCTACGCCGATAGCCTGGTCGACGACCCCGCGCACCAGTACACGGACTACAAGACCTGCTCGGTGCTCGACCTGCCCAAGGCCGCCGCCGTGTTCCCGGCCCTGGACGCCTGGGCGGCGCAGGTGGACGTGCAGGACGCCGCCACCCGGGCTGCCGTGCTGGACGCATCGCGCACGCGCAAAGGCTTCGGCCTGGACGTCCCGACCGATCCACCGCTGTCGCTCGACGTCATCGACTACTTCGAGGCCCTGCGCGACCGCTCACCGCGCCTGCGCGCGGCCTCCGAGCGCGTGGCGAAGGCCGCACGGGCCGCGGTGGTCCACCACCGCGGCGACAGGGGCTACGATCACGCGCTGGGCGTCTCGCTCTACCCGCCGCACCTGCGTGCGACGACCGGCGATGAGCCCAATTACGACGCGCAGGTGGCCGCCTCGGCCGGCTACTGGCGGGTGATCGACGGGCTGCGCCCCTACCTGCCCGCCAACCTCACCTCGCCGCGCCAACTGCGCCGCCGGCCACCCAGCTCCCGGAAGTGAAAGTCGAACCCCTCGGGTAAAGCGACCCCTGTTGGATGGGTGCAGCCGACTGTCGGATCCTGAGGGTTCCTTTACTCCAATAGCGGGTTCAGCGGGTCACGCGGGTGCTCTCGCATCCACTGCTCAGCTCCGCGTTCCGCGGTTGCCTGTTCGTCCGCGGTGAGCTTGGCTTTCAACCTTTCCACCGCCGCTTGAGCGCCCCAGTTGATGCGACTCGTGCTGGAAATGATAAGCCACTTGAGCGCTTCGACCTCGTCCAGCGCGGCACCCCGGCCCGCTGCGAGCATCGTGCCGATCGCCAGCTGACCGAGGGCGTCGCCCTTTTCGGCCGCCCGCCTGTACCACTTCAACGCTTCCACCTCGTCACGGGGTAATTTGCGCCCTTCCCTCGTTCGCCCGTCGCGCAGGACGTTGCCGAACTTGACCCAATCCTTCGTCGTGCCGCGTTCGGCGGCCTTTCGCATCGCTGCGAGGTCCTTGGCGGGAAGTTCCCGTTCGTCAGGTGAAACGATTTTCATATTGCTGGCAGCCTGGGTTTCATCCGGCATCGCGAACAACATGACTGGGAGGACGGCGATCGCGAGCCACGACCAATTAGTCATCATGGATTCTCCTCTCCTGTCACCTTTCAATTCGTTGGTTCCAGGCCGGGGACCAAAGGCTCCCAAGAGGCCTAGGAAGATGCCGTTTCCCTGACCAATAGCGACATCATCTCCTTGATGAGGGCGTTGTGCGTCCCAGGCATGGCCCAAACCAGCACCCAACCCGACCGCTACTGGTGCGCAATTGGCGAACATGAGCCCCCTGTCGGGCTCACCGATGCTGGCGTGCGCCAGTCCAACGGCGGCGCTGCCGTAGAGCGGCCCGGCCAGATGAAAGGCGGGCATCAATGCCACACTCGCGACGAGCGGAGCCCCCACGGCCAACCCCACGGCGCGCCAGGCCAGATCAGCGGTGCGCTTCTCTAGATTTTCGGCGCTGTCTACTTCGCCCTGTTGTCGTGCATCTGCGACACCTGGCTGTCCGTGCACTAGCATCACGGTGGCGAAGGCGCTGACCACCGTGCCGCCGAGCATCTTCTCCCACCGCGAGCCCGGCTGAATCGCAACATCTTTTACCTTCGCCAACCAACCTCCCTACCGAGCTACTGGCCGAGTCGCCCCGCATCGCTATACCCGCAAACGGTTGCTCGTTGGTTGGCCGCTCCTGACCGAGCAACAACAAGGAAGCCAGGTTGGCGTAGATAGGGAGCCGCCTCCGCAGGCGACGCCAGGCTCCGATTGGCCGGTAGGTCCTCGGTTCATCGCCTTAATGTGCTTTCTGCAACTCGTACCTTCGTTTTTGCAAAATTCCGCGAAAGTTGCATTAACGAGGGCCGGCTCGCCGTGAAAGCAGCCACCAGGTGTTGGGAATGATGACGGAGGAGGATTCGACATGGGTGAGCATACGCTGTCGTTGGACCTGGATTCAGCGGAAGTACCGAACGCCGCGGCGCCGGTGCTGGGCGGCGGCCGGACGCACCGGGCGGGCGTCGAGACGTACGCCGGCGACGGGACGGAAGGGTTCGCCGACGGCGACGCGCGATCGGCCCAGTTCAACCTCCCCTGGGGCCTCGCCGCCGATGCGGCCGGCAACGTCTACGTGGCCGATTCCGGCAACCACCGGATCCGGAAGATCGCCCCTGACGGCACGGTCTCGACCCTGGCCGGCGACGGCGAGGCGGGCCATGAAGACGGCCCCGGCGAAACGGCGCAGTTCCACCTCCCGCGGGGCGTCGCCGTCGACGGGGCCGGGAACGTCTACGTCGCGGACACCGCCAACGACCGCATCCGGAAAATCACGCCGCAAGGCGTCGTCACCACGCTGTCCGGCGCCGGGGTGCGGGGCTTCGCGGACGGCGCCCGGGCCGTGGCCCGGTTCGCGCTTCCCAACGGCATCGCGGTCGACGCGGCCGGCTGGGTCTACGTCGCCGACGCGGTCAACGCGCGGGTCCGCAAGGTCAGCCCGGGCGGCACCGCCTCCACGCTCGCCGGTGAAGGCGTGGCCGGCTTCGCCGACGGGCCCGGGGCAGACGCCCGCTTCTGCTCGCCGCGCGCGGTCGCCGTCGACGCGGCCGGCGTCGTCTACGTGACGGACCTCGGCAACAGCCGGGTCCGGAAGATCGCGCCCGACGGCCAGGTCTTCCCCCTGGCCGGCAACGGGCGCGGGCGCCACGTCGACGGTCCAGCCCCGCACGCGAGCTTCCGCGAGCCCTGCGGCCTGGCCGTCGACGCGGCGGGGAACCTCTACGTGACCGACACCGACAACCACTGCATCCGCCTGATCGACGCGGACAGGATGGTGACGACCATCGCCGGCGACGGGCAGGGCGTGGCGGACTTCGCCAACGGCCCCGGGCCCGCGGCCCGGTTCAGCACGCCGACCGGGGTGTGCATCGGGCCGGCGGGCGAGGTCTACGTCGCGGACACGAAGAACCACTGCATCCGCCGCATCAGGTTGGCTTGCCCGATGACGACGACGGCGATCGTCGGCCCCTAACGGACGGTCGCCTCGATGGGCGGCCCTCGTTAGTGGCCGCCGGCCATCGCGTCGTTCAGGCCCTTGAAGGTGGCGTCGTACGCGCCGTTGCGCTCGGCGAAGCGAAGCGGGTGGACGCGCTCCACGCAGATCTCCTCCGCGCCGCCCATCAGGTCGGTGGCGACGTAGGGCGGCACCAACTCCAGCACCTCGATCGGCGTATGTTGCAATTGGTAGGGCCCCCGGCTTCGGCGCCTTGGCCCGGAACCGGTACGGCCGCTCGCTGATGGGCGCGCCGCCGAGACCGGCGGCCCCGAGGCGGGGGAACGGCCTGGAGAGGACGTCGTCCGGGCCACCGCGCGGGAGTCTCTCGTCGGCGTCGAGGTCGACCAGATCGGCGAGGTGGATGAAGAGGATGGCGCCGATGGTGCTGCCGAAGACCATGAAAAAGGCCGCCACGGCCGCGCCACCCACCAGGGCGGCGATGATGCAGCTACCTCGCCTGGCGAGGGTCGAGGCGGTTGTCAGGCGCTGGTGACCACGAGCTCGGGGCGGGAGATCACGAGCGGCAACCGCAGCTCGCCGATCCCGCCGAAGAGCGCCTCGTCCATAGCGCGCGCGACGTCGCGCTCCAGCCTCTCCACCGTCGCCCAGAGCGCCTCGGCCGACCCATTCGTGAAATGCCGCATCCGATCACCCTCCCCAACCCCGTCGACCCCATTCGACGCTTGCTTAGTGTATTCCAGCTTCCTTGCGCGTTTGTGTCCCGAGTGTTTCACGATTGTTGCATCGCCCTGTCGGGTGCCCCGAATGCGCCGGCCGCCAGCGCCTCGTCGTCGAACAACCCGCTCGAGGAGTTCGACGACGACGGCGACGGCCTTAGCGACTTCGAGGAGCGGATTCCACAAAATTCCGCCGCTCGCCTATTCCTCCGAGAGCGCGAACACCCGCAGCCGGTGACCGTCTGGATCTAGGGCCATGAAGCTGTGCCCGAAGTCCATGAGGGTCGGGGGCTGGACGATCATGAGGCCACGCGCCGCCCAGTCGGCGTGGCAGCCTTCCAAGGCCGCCAGGTCCGGCATCGCGAAGCCGAGCTCGCCGGCGCCAGGGCTAGCCGCGGCCGCGGGCTCGACCGTGTGGCGGGACCAGAAGGCGAGCTTCAGGCCGGCCTCGAGGACGAAGAGCGTGAAAGTGGGGGAAGCCTCGACGGGCTCGCAGCCCAGCAACTTCGTGTAGAAGGCGGCGCTGGCCGGTGGGCTGTCGACGTAGCGGACGACCATTGTGGGGTGGGTCATGAAGGACCTCCTTTCGATGGCCCCAGCCTAGCGCCGACCCCTGCCAATTTCTGTCAGCAGTCGTTCACTGCGGGGGAATGTCGTTCTGCGTGCGCCACTCGGCCAGCAGCGCCTGGCGCCGCCGCGGGTAGCGCTCGCCCAGCACCTCGAACGCGGTGATGCGATCCACCCGGAAGTGCCGGAAGTCTTGCCGCGTCTCGCACCAGGCCGCCAGCATGCGCACGTGGTCGAAGAAAGCCAGGGCGAACGGCCAGAGCGTGCGCTGGCTCCCTCGCCCCTGCAGGTCGAAGTACGCGATCCGCAGCTTGCGCTCCGCGCGGATCGCACCCCGTAGCGCCGCCAGATCCACGGTCGTGGGTGGCTGGCCGGGTCCGATCAGCAGCGCTGCGGCGTCCAGCTCGTCGCGCAGCTCTCCCGGCAACACGGCGGCAATCTTGGCGATGGCCGTCCGCGCCGCTACGCCCAACGGCTCGTCGGTGCGGCTCGCGACCCATCGCGAGCCCAGCACCAGGGCTTCCAGCTCCTCGGCGGAGAACATCAAGGGCGGCAACATGAAACCGGGCCGCAGCACGTACCCGAGCCCGGGCTCTCCCTCGATGTCGGCGCCTTGTGCCTGCAGCGTCGCGACGTCGCGGTAGAGCGTGCGCAGGCTGATGCCCAGCTCGGCGGCGAGTCGGGCGCCGGGCAAGGGGAAGCGGTGCGCGCGCAGGAGCTGGAGCAGCGCCAGGAGGCGCTCGGTGCGGGACATGGGGACCTCCGAAGGGAACCTCCATTCAACCAGAAGCGGGGCCCCCGTGCGACGGCGAAATCATAGAGGTTTCTTAACGTCTTAGCTAACAGATGTTTAACGGGTTCTCCGGCCCGGCATCGATAAGCAACCCAGCCCCGTGCCTAGGACCCGTCGATGACCATCGCCACCACCCCCCAGACCCGCCGCCCCGCCGCCCCCGTGCGGCCCCTCGCCGCCCGCCCGGTGGCGGCCGCCGCCCGGGGCGCGGTCCCAGCGATCGCCCGCGACGTGCGGGCGACCGGCGGCGTCGAGCAGACCGGCGCCCTGCGGTCGCCCCAGGCCTACCAGGGCCGGGTCATCCAGCTCATCGCGACGGCCCAGACGGCGCAGCGGGCCCTCGCCACGGCCCAGAAGGCCTCCCCCGTCGACGCCAAGGCGGTCGCGGCGGCGGTCCAGGACCTCGACGTGGCGCAAGCGGAGCTCGGCGTGCTCAAGCTGCTGGGCGCGCGCTGCGCCTCGGGCTGGGCCAAGGACGGCTTCGACCAGGGCGCGTTCTGGAATGCGCAGCTTGCCGCCGCGCCCGACCTGATGGTGGTCGACGGCAAGAAGGGCGGCTTCCTGCCCCAGTTCGGCGACAAGGACCAGTACCGCAACTTCGCCATCCGCCTGGTGGGCCAGGCGCGCACCGCAGCCTCCGACCTCGCGGCCCTGCAGGCCGGCGGCAAGGCGTCCCCGGCGGAGGTGGAATCGGCCCAGATCGCCGTCCGCGCCGCCGAGGCCGAGCTGGTGCTGATGAAGAAGGAGGCGCACCGCAACCGCTTCCCGTGGCGCCTGAAGGGCTTCGACGTGATGGGGTTCTGGAAGCAACAGGCGGCCGCCCTGCCCAAGGGCTTCGACCTCGACAAGACCACGCTAGTCGACCAGGTGCGCGTCGGCGGGCTCACGCTCAAGCCGGACGTGGTGGTCAAGCTCTGGCCGGGCGAGGACCCGATGCAGGCGATCGCCGGCAACAACAGCGACAACCTCGTCTTCCGGCTGGACGGCGGCAAGGACGTCTACGTCGCGACGGCGATCGACCTGGGCCTGGGCAAGGAGGCGGGCATCGCCCCCGGCGACCAGGTCCAGTTCCGCGGCCAGGCCGGCACCGTCGTCGCGATCACCAGCCCCGTCAACTCCCGCGTCCGCGCCCGCGCCAAGAGCAACGAGGCAGGCGTCAACGCGGTCAAGAAGGCGGGCAAGACGAAGAACTTCCTGCCCTTCGTCGCCCTGATGACCCTCAGCGTCACGCTGCTCGCCTCCCAGGGCGGCTCCATCATCACGGGGCTCGGCCTCAAGATCGGCATCGGCTTCGCGGTCATCTTCTTCGGCGGCCTCGTCGCCCTCACGGTGGCCGCCGCGATGTCGGGCGCCTTCCGCTGGCTCAAGGACATCAGCCTGTACAAGACCCAGGCCCACGGCGATCCGCAGTACTTCGCCCCGCCGGTCGCGCCGCGCTGAGGCCGCGCTGATCGAAATCCGGCTTCCGCGTCGGGCCCCGGCGCTTCAGAGGCTACCTTCCGTGACCGTGACGCTGGCCTCGAGGATGGCGGGCCTCGCGTCGAGCAGCTTGAGGCCCACCGCGATGGGCGTGGCGGCGTCCAGCGCATAGGTCACGGGCGCCACCCGCACCGAGCCCGGCGCCGCCGGGTTGCCGCCATATTGCGAGACGTAGCAGCGTCGCGCACCGATGGCCGCAGGCGCCGCGGCGTTGGTGATGTCGGCGCCGCCACCGGTGGCGGTGACGGCCAGGAAGTAGGCCTTGCCCGGCGCGTTGGCCGAGACGTTGGTGTAGATCACGTCGACCCGCGCGTCGGACCGGTTGGCCGCGTCGAGAACGTAGGTGTAGGCCGAGCCGGCCACCGCGCTCAGCGCGCCGCCGGGCGGTGCGCCGGGCGTGGCTTCGATCAGATACAGCGTCACGGCGTCGAGGTCGGCGAGCGACATCGCGGGCGCGCCAGCCACGTGCTGCAGGCGCCAGCCGGACAGCTGGAAAGACGCTTGCACGGTCGCGCCGCCCTCGCCTGCCAGGGTGGCGCGATGCAGCGGGGCTGCGGCCAGCGGCGTGGGCGGCACGCCACATCCGAGCGCCAGCTGGGCGAGGATCGCGCCATTGAATACGAGCGACCACCGGAGGATGAGGCTTTTCACCGCTCAATCCGCCAGCTTCAAGGCGACCACGAGCGCCGTGGTGGGCACCAGGGCATACGAGATGGGCACGACCCGCACCGAGGTGGCCGAGACGTAATACGGGCCTGCAACGCCCGCGAGCCGCGCCCGTCCAGTGGCGGTATCGTCGCCGGTCGCGTTGGTGATGTTGGCGCCGGTGCCGGCCAGGCCATCGAACGCGGCGACCACGACGTGGTAGGCCTCGCCGGGGGCATTGGCTGGCACGCTGTTGAAGGTCAGCGTGGCACCCGTTGCGACGGCCTCGCTGGGGATGTCGTAGCCGAACAGGCCGCCCACGGGCGTGAGGCCTGTGGCGCCGGCCGCCGACGTGTCGATGGGCCCGGCCACGAGGGCGAAGGACAGGCTCTTCACGTCGGCGAAGACATTCGCGGCCAGCGAGCGAGGAGGCCGGCCCAGGCGCACCGTAACGGTCGCCGGGGTAGGTGGTCCCGCCAGATCGAAGGTGGGCGCGCCGTTGGAGGCACGTACCAACTCGACCACGACCCGGGGCGGCGCACCGGTCGGGCCGGACGCGCCGGTGCAACCGGTCAGCACGGCGGCGAGGCCGAGCGCGAGGGAAAAAGAGCGCAATATCAGGTCTCCGGCGGCCGAAAGCGCGAGCCAGGCTCAGCCTGGCTCGCCACGGCGTTGTTAGTTGGCAGAGCCCGACGGCGCGCCGGACACCTCATCGCCCACCGTGAGGTTGATGCTGGACTCGATCACCGGCGAGACCGCATCCAACAGCTTGAGCGGCACGCCGAGCGCCAAGGTGCTACTGATGGCGTAGGTGGTCGGCGTCACGCGGACCGCGCCGGACGGGGTGCCGCCGCTGTTCGAGGCGAAGTACTTGCCCTCGGTGCCATCGTTGATCGGGGCACCCAGGTGGGTGACGTTGTTGGCCGCGGTGAGGATGGCCGAGGAGAAGCCGGCCGCCACGACGTAGTAGGACTTGCCGATGGCGTTGGCGGCGACGTTGCTGAACGTGACGTTCACGTACCCGTTGGTGCGGTTGGTCGCGGTCAGGGTGTGGCTGAAGCCTGCGCCGCTGAGCGCCGTGGGGGGCGTGCCGGTATCGCTCGCGATCAGGTAGAACTTGAGGTTGGTCAGGTCGTCCAGCGTCTTGGCCGCAACGCCGGCAGAGCTCGCCTGCAGCTTGTAGGCGTTCGGGTTGGCCAGTTCGAGGCGGAAACTGATCGCGGCCGGCGTCTTCTGGCCATTGCCGGCGTCGGCGATCAAGGTGTCGCTCGCGTTGGAACTGCCGGGGGTCAGCGCAGGCGCGGTGGGCTGGGCGAGGGAGCAACCGACCAGGCCCGACAGGGCGATGGCAGACGCGAGGCTCAGGATGTAGTTGGTCTTCAATGGGGGCTTCTTTCGTGGCGGGTGACGTCCGCTAATTGTCGGCTAAACCTAGGTCCAGCATACCCAGAAAAGCGGAAGTTATCCGATGTGGAAATATGAAGTCCATCAAGATGAGCCATTCACCCAGATCCTCTCATGCCGGCGCTGGGATGGTTTGTGCGCTGAGCCGCGCATCCGTTACGAGGTTGCGGGGGCTGTGATTGGGACGGAAGGGTAGCCAATCTTTCCGTAGTCCACAATGGGACCCTCGTAGTCGAGCAGGCGCAAGAGGCAGGCGTTCGATAGTTTGGTAAGAGTGCCCAGCGCGCTCAGTTTGGCCTGAAACTGTGTTCGGTCGGTGGTCGTCAGAAGGGACCCTGAGTCGGCCGCCTCGATGAGGTCTTTCAGACGTTCCGCTTCGTTGGTTTCGAGTGAGATGTCCAACGCTCCCATAAAGGGGAATGGGGCGGCCTGTCGCCTGATGCCGGATTTCGGAGTGCTCTGAGTCGTCCAAGCGGAGGACATCTTTTTCAATGCCGTCAGCTTCAGCAGACAGGCAGCTTCAATCGGCAGTGGATTCGATGAGACGAGGCAATCGATGACCGCCGCGAGGCCGTATGAGGTTTTCATTTCGATGTAGCGACCGAGAAGCCTCGTGAAGATCTCGGGCAATCGAGCCGCATAGAGCCGGCCCGCCTCGTCATTCGTCTCCCAATCAACGGGTGCGTAGCGGCCTGGCGTCGCTGCTCGGATGGATGGGAACCATGTTTCATTGACGGGTTCTCCATCCGCATCGAAGCTTTCCCGTGCCAAGATCTGCACAGGAGCCCCCAGCAAGAAGGAAAGCAATCTCGCCACGTCTTGCGCTAAATCGATTCCCTGCTTTTCTTCAGACCTGGCGCCTATGACGAGCGAGGCGAGGCCTTCCTTTTCGTCCAATTCCGTTAGTTGAAGCGGGGCGCCGTCGTGGGTAAAGTGCAGGACATCCCGGCGCCAGTGGCCGTCGGTGGTGCGCGTGGCTTGGGGCCAGATTCGGAACCTGACGTTCGAAAGGATGTAGCGCATATAGGCGGGCGCCGCATCGCCATGGTCCAGGCGAGCCGCATCGTAGCGCAGGCGAATCTTGGTGACTTGGTCCGTGGAGTGCGAGATCGCGTGTCCCACGACGTGGACGTTTTCCAGACGGAACGTGGCGTCGCCGATACCGCCTTCGAAATGCCCGAACTCGGCAGCCGGAAGGATCTGTCCGGCCTTGCGCATCCCCCCGGGGAGGCTGAGCATGGGCGACTGTGTCGCGACCTTCGCGACGGTGGCGGAGCTGCCTTCGAAGGCTCGCCAGGTAAAGGATAGGCCCGATGCCTGGCCTGAAACGGAGGGCGCCTCCAACAAGCCAGATGGAACTTCAATCGTGCGCGTCTTGCTGAAGCGACGGTGCCCAATGGCGTCGGCGATCGAGGCGTACTGGGCCCGAGCGAGCGACTCGTCTTCGTTCAAGGCCGCGATCAGCGTGGTGACGTCGGTCGCGAAGACATCCCAGTAGCCGGCGCCGGGGTGCTCGGCGGGATCGTGCGTCTGCCAACGCAACCCCTGGTGAGAAAGCAGGACACGAGCGTCTGCCATCACGGCGCGGGCGCCGGACGCTTGAATGTAGGGCGATTCTCCTTGCCGTTCCGGAGCGTGGAGCCAGCGCCAGAGCCGGATCAGGCCTTGGTAGACGGCGGGCCAGCCAATCCATTCAGGAATCGTGCCGTCGGCGGGATACAGCCATTCCAGCGGGCTTACGTCCTCCATCCACCAGATCCAGTCTTTGCGCCCCTTCGAACCCTTGCTCACCAGGCCCGCCTGTGACAGCTCGCCGAGGGCCTGCTGCAGGCCATAGCGACTCAATAGCGCCGCCTCCGCGACCTCCGAGGTGCCGGCTTGATGCCCTTGCCTCAACAGGAGGTATCGCAGGGCTTCGGAGCGGGTGCTCGCTCCGAAAACGGCCCTGAGCTTGAATGCGAAGGCGACCGGCGCCTGGAGCCGAATCGGGCGGCTCTTGCCGCTGGGAGAGAAGATCGGCCGCGTCAGGCCATGTGCAGAGAAGACGGGGTCGAAGGGCTCGCTCCCTTCATTCGCCAGATCGAACATCGCGAACAGCGGCTCTGAAGCCGCCGGCTTTTCAGACCCCCTGGCACCCTTCACGGTCTTCGTCTTTTCGAGTGCGGCGTCTATGACATGGCGGGGCGTCTCGGGATCTCGATCGATGATGTTCTTGAGCCGATGCGTCATCATCTCGTGCCCGTTTTCGCAAAGCCAATCCAGGATCTCATCGAACATGCGGGGCTCTTGCCGCGCGATTTCCAGGCTGAACACCAGCAACGCTTCGGGGTCCTGGCACCAGCGATCGCGCCGCGTCCTGGAAGCCGACAGGCCCAGTTGGGCCCATTGGCGCCAGACGAAGGCCAGGATGCCTTCCCGGTAGGCGCTAGCTAAGTTCTGCAGCGACATCGCCGGCACCTAGGCGCGTGAGGTCTCGTTGAAGCAGGGGCAGGAATCCCTCGGGCTCGTTGTGGGTCAGGACCCATCTCGCGGCCGCGACCCATTCGTCGCGGGTGGGAGCCAGCGCCCTTAGATCTTGCCCGTGACGCACCGCTCCCGTATCCGCCCATGCGTAGAGTTTCAAGCAGATGAGGTCAACGCGCCCCAGGAAGTGCAGGGTAAGGTGGCTGCCGAAGGACCGGCTGACCAGGCGCTGTTCGCACCCGCCGGCAGGCCGAAGTGAAGCAGGCTGGCCGGGCCGTCGTTGAGCCAGTCCTCCGGCACGTCGAAGTCTGAAGCCACCCGTGAGCGCGCCGCGAGGATGTTCGCTGGCAGTGGGGCCGCCTGTCGCCGTTGAACGGAACTCCCCACGTTGGCGGTCTCCAGCAGGGCGACGACATCCACGTCGTGAGTCGGCCGCGCGACGAAGCCAAGTGCGTTCATGGCCGTGCCGCCGCACACGACGAGAGACACTGGCTCGGCCCGGGCTGCGGCCAGTTGTTCACCCAGCGCCGTGAGCATCTCCGTCAGTTCGTCGAGCTGAAAGCCCATGGCACCCCCTCGCGCCCTCGATACCTTTAGAGCAACTTTACCCTGCTGATTGAGCAAAGTAAAGTTGCTAACCTTAGAGTAGGTTGCGACCTTTCAAGCGGGGCAGCTCAAGTCACAACTGTCGGTTCTACGCCTGTACTCGAGCTGAGCGGAATGCGCGACCGCCCCTAAGTTGAGGTTCGGTGGCTCGCTAGCGAAATGGATAATTTAATTCTGATTACACATTGAATCTAAATTCCATGACGTCGCCATCCGTGACGGTGTACTCCTTGCCCTCCAAGCGCACGAGGCCCTTCTCCTTGGCCGCCGACTTCGAGCCCGAGGTCACCAGGTCGTCATAGCGGATCGTCTCGGCGCGGATGAAGCCCTTCTCGAAGTCCGTGTGGATCACGCCCGCGGCGCCGGGGGCCTTGGTGCCCTTGGTGATCGTCCAGGCGTGGACTTCCTTCTCGCCGGCGGTGAAGTAGGTGATCAGGCTCAGGGCCTCGTAAGTGGCGCGGACGAGCTTGCCGAGCCCGCCTTCCGCCACGCCGAGGTCCGCGAGGTAGGCCTTGGCCTCCTCGGGGCCGAGCTCACGGAGCTCCGCTTCGATCTGCGCCGAGATGGTCGTGACCACCTGGCCGTGCTCCTTCGCGTAGGCGCGCACCTGCTTCACGAGGTCGAGGTCGTCGGCGGTCGCGAGGTCGTTTTCGGCGACGTTCGCCGCGAAGATGACCGGCTTGTCGGTGAGGAGGTTCAGCGGCTGCAGCCAGTCGGCCTCTTCCTTGCTGGGCTTGAGCACGAAGTTGATCGGCACGCCGCCCTCGAGGATTTCCTTCACGCGCGCCAGGAAGTCGTTCTCGGCGATCGCGTCCTTGTTGTTGGCGCGCACGTCGCGCGCCAGGCGCTCCATCCGCTTCTCGACGGTCGAGAGGTCGGCCATCGCGAGCTCGAGGTTGATGGTCTCGATGTCGCGCACGGGGTTCACGCTGCCCTCGACGTGGGTGATGTCGTCGTCCTCGAAGCAACGCACGACATGGAGGATCGCGTCGACCTCGCGGATGTGCGCGAGGAACTTGTTGCCGAGGCCCTCACCCTTGCTCGCGCCGCGCACGAGGCCCGCGATGTCCACGAACTCGATGGCGGTGGGGATGATCTTGAGCGTCTTCGACAGCGTGGCGAGCACGGCGAGCCGGTCGTCCGGCACCTCCACGACGCCCACGTTGGGGTCGATCGTGCAGAACGGGAAGTTGGCCGCCTGGGCCCCCGCGGCGGTGATGGCGTTGAAGAGGGTGGACTTGCCGACGTTGGGCAGACCGACGATTCCGGCGCGCAGCATGGACTCGAGCTTCTCCTTAAAGGTTGCAGATCCGCGCCGACAGGGGGCGCGACGGCCGAGATCGTAGCACATTCGGCCTGCCACAGGGGCCGCATACTCTACTGTCGGGGTTGGCCTCTATCCCAAGGGGCTAGATTTCTATCTAGTCCAGATAGAGATTATTTCAGCCAGCTGGCCGCGACCTTGACCTCGACCACGATCGGCGTCTGCCTGAGGAACTGCGCCGCGGCTTGTTCCATCGTGCGCTGCACCACCTCGGCCACGGCGTCCGCGACCTCGGTCGGCGCCTCGACCACCAGTTCGTCGTGCACGCAATTCACCAGGCGTGCGCCGTGGGGCGCGATCGCCCCCGGCACCATCACCATCGCCTGTTTCAGGATGTCGCTGTTGCTCGCCTGGATCGGGAAGTTCTTGCCCTGCCGCTCCACCGCCGCCACCTGCGAGCGATCGTGCTCGTCGAACTTGAACACGGCGCGGCGCCCGCCGATCGAGCGCAGCTCGCGTTCGCGCACGGCGATGCGCGCGGTGTCCTTGAGCCAGGCCGCCACGCCCTTGTAGGTCTCGAAGTAGCGCTGGATCAGCTCCTTGGCCTTCTCCACGTCCACGCCGAGCTGGCCGGCCAGGCTGGCGGCGCCGCGGCCGTAGACCAGGCCGAAGTTGATGCCCTTGGCGGCGTTGCGCTGCTCCTTGGTGACCTCGGCGAAGGGCACCCAGAACATCTCGCTGGCCGTCATCCGGTGCAGGTCGACGCCCTCGTCGAAGGCGCGCCGGAAGGCCAGGTCGCCCGTGAGCTCGGCCAGGATGCGCAGCTCGATCTGCGAGTAGTCGGCCACCACCAGGTGATGACCCGGTGGCGCCACGAAGCATTCGCGGTATTCCTGGTTCGCCGGGATGTTCTGGAGATTCGGGCTGGAGCAGCTGAACCGGCCGGTCGTGGTGACGAGCTGCTGGAAGTTCGCGTGGATGCGGCCGGTGGCTGGCTGCACGTGGGCGAGCAGGCCCTCGCCGTAGGAGCTGATCGCCTTCTGCATGCCGCGATACTCCAGGATCGTGGCGATGATCGGGTGCTTGTGGGCCACTTCCTGCAGCGTGCGCTCGTGGGTGTCCGGCACGTCGACGCCCAGCTTCGCGAGCGCCCGCTGGAGCTGCTGGGTGGAGTTCAGGTTCAGCGCGGGCGCGACCTCGGGGATCAGCGCGAGCTGGGCGCGCGTGCCCGCGAGGTCGGCCTGGAGCGCCGCCGAGAGCCGCTCGTGCTCGGCCTGCATGCCCGCGAGCACCTGCTTCCAGGCCTCGACGTCGAGCAGCACGCCCACGTTCTCCATCGTCGCGACCACGCCGGCCACCGCGAACTCGAGCGCCGCGATCTTCGCGAGCCCGGCCTCGAGCAGCTTCGGGCGAAGCGCCTGGCGCAGCGGCAGCAGCACCTCGACGTCACGTGCCGCGTAGTCGAGCTGGGCGGGGCTGAGCACGCCGCCCCAGTCGCTGCGTTGCTGGCTCTTGTCGAGCCGCACGCCCAGGTAGTGGCCGGCGACCATCTCGAGCGTGTGCTCCGCCACTTCGTGGAGCAGCTGGCTCGCGAGCATCGTGTCGAAGACGCCCTGCATCGTGAGCTGGTGGTGCCAGCCGAGCCAGCGGAGGTCGAACTTGGCGTTGTGGAGGATCTTGAAGGGCTTGGGCGACCGGAAGACCTCGGCCAGCGCCGAGAGGTCGGGCACGGCGAAGGCGTCGACCAGGAAGGTCTCGCCCGGGATCGCGAGCGAGAGCAGGCGCATGCGCCCGTCGAAGGGGGCGAGCGCGGTGGTCTCGCAGTCGACGGCGATCGCCTCCGCGGCGGCCAGCCGGGGGACGATCGCGGCCAGGTCGCTGGCATCGGTGATGAGGGTGCGGGGCGAGGCCTGGAGGTCGGAGGTCACCCCCCCATTGTACCCGGCGCCCCGCGACGGCCGTTTGGCCGCAACTGGGCCCCCGGCGCGGCTCCTACTGGCAGCTGAACAGCCCCGACGGGTTCGCGCCCGGCGTCGGGAAGTCCTCGTTCACCCGGGTCGCGGCGTCGACAGCGTCGGCGAGCGTCGCCCCGTTCGGCAGCGCACCCGCGTCGCCGCCGAGCGCGCGCTCGGCGAGGGCGAGGAACGAGCCGATCGTCAGGCCCTGGAACGCTCCGCTCGCGAACTTCACGCTGCGCAGCTCGCCGGCGCTCCCGGCCGGATCGATGCCCGCGTCGCTGCGGAGCACGTTGAGCTTGAGCGCCAGGAGCTGGCCTGCGAGGACGCCGCCGCCCGAGCTGGTCGGGTTGGTCGCGCTCGTGGACAGCGTGCCGGCCGTCTCGCCCGCGGGCAGGAAGGCCTCGACGGCGGCCGAACTGGTAAAGGTGAGCGTCCGGCCGGTGCCGAGCGACAGCGTGCCGCCGGTCATCTGCTGCCAGCGCGAGTCGCGGAAGTTGCCCGGGTTGTCGCCGCTCGCGACCGAGCCCCAGCCGCCTTGGGTGAAGGTGACGAATGGGCCGCACGGGGACGGGGACGAGGGCGTGGGCGGCGTGGACGTGGCGGAGGGGCTCGGCGTCGGCGTGTAGCAGGGCCCGGGCGAGCTTGACGGCCCCGGCGAGCCCGACGGCCCCGGCGAGCCCGACGGCTCGGGCGAGCACGGCACGCCGGTGTCGGCCCTCAAGGTGATCGCCGAGGCGGACACCCAGCCGTTGGCGCTCTTGAGCTCGAGGCGGAAGGCGGTCGCCATGATGGGCGTTGGCAAGCGCAGGACGTAGCCCGCCAGGTTCTGGTTGTACCGGCTGTCGACCGCGATCCAGCTGCCGTTCTGCGTGCGCAGCTTCACGTAGATCTCGGTGAGCGTGCCATGACGCGGGTCGTTCTCAGCCTTGCCGATCTCGATCTGGCGGATCGGGTAGGCGAAGGGCAGCTCGCGCTGCACCCACCCCCAGCCGTTGATCTCGTTGGTCCAGTGGCTGTGGAATGGGTTCTCGTTGAAGACGTCGCCGTTCGTGCCGCCTTGGAACATCGAGTCGTAGGTCGTGGTGCCCGCGCTCACGGGGAAGTCGCCGCAGACGTAGCAGTCGCCCTGGCCGACCTCCGGCGCCCAGATCGCGTTGCCGCCCTTCACCACCGGCACGATGTCGATGCGCCCGGTGCGCTCGTAGCCGGCGGTGCCCTGGCAGTCGAGCTCGACCTGGATCGCGGACGAGATCTCCTGGCCCTTGATCCACGGGTCGGCCTGCGTGAGGTCGAAGTAGCCGACCGCGGCCCGCCTGGCGTTCAGCACCTGGTCCGGCGCGGTCCCGCCGGCATTGCCTTTGGCCACCACGGTGATCGCGTACTTCAGGCCGGGCTTGAGGTGCTGCAGCACCACGCGTGCGCGGCCGCCCTTGCAGGGCACGGTGAAGGCCGTGAGCACGGCGCCGTCCGCCGCGTTCGTGAGCGTGATGTCGTACTGGAAGATGTCGTCGAGCGACCAGCAAACCGCGTCGTTCGAGCGGACCCGGTAGCCAGGCGCCGCGGCGGCGACGGTCGGCGCGTAGAGCTGGATCGTGACGGACGGCCCGCCCTCGTGGCCGAGATCGCGCACCACGACGGGCGCGGCCGGAGCCTCGGCGCCGGCCGCCGGCGCGCCTACGGGCGTCACGGGGAGCGGCGGCGGCAGGGCCGGGGTGGTGGCGCATGCGGCGAGGAGGCCCGCGATCACCGAGGCCAAGATGGGACGCTTCGACTGCACGGGGACTCCTTGAACAACGCTCGAGCTAAGGTTACGCGACCGTTGTAACACCTGGCGGGCAGCCAGCCGTCCCGGGAAGGTACCGATCTGCACCGCCTGTCGCGAGGCGGGCAGCGGATGCTCAGCGCTCGAGGTCGTCGGCGACCAGCGACGGCCGCGGGCCGGAGAGCAGGCGCAGCCAGACCGAGACGAGCTGTTCGTCGAAGCCGGCGTTCTGGTAGGCCACGACCGAGGCGCCCGCCTGCGCCCAGTCCGAGAGGCGGGTCGCCGCCCGCAGCTCGGCGTCGTAGTAGAACGCGAAGCGCGCGTAGCCGGGGTGCTGCCGGCCATCGGGCGCGAGCGGGAAGAGTGGTGCGTCGTCGACCGCGGCGTAGCCCGGGCCCACGCCGAAGCGGCCGTGCAGCACGAAGGGCTGCAGGTCGCGCGTGCGGGCCTCGAGGCTCAAGCGCAGCCGTCCATGCAGCCGGGGGCTCCAGTAGCCGCCGTGGCCCCACGTGAAGCCGCCGAGGTTCCGCCGGTAGGTCTCGACCAGGCCGTCCACGCCCCACGCCCCGGCCTCCAGGGTGGGGAGCCCGAAGTGGCGGCGCCAGCGCACCGCCAGCGCCTCGTGGTCGTTGTCGGCGACGCCATGGCCCTGGAGCCAGGCCCCGGCGAGCTCCCCGCCCAGGGTGTCCTGGTCGGAGACGCGGTGGTCGCGGCCCAGCGAGACGCCCATGCGCAGCACCCGGCCCCAGGGGGCCAGGGTGTAAGGATCGGTCATGCCGATGGTCGAGAGGATCGAGTCCGTGACGGGCTCGCCGAACACCCGCAGCTTCGAGCCGCCGAGCGCGTCGGTCTGCGTGAAGGCGACGTCCCAGAGCGGGTTCGTCGGCAGCGGGCCGCCGATCGGCGAGGAGCCTGCCGTGATCGAGAGGGCCTCGGCCCCCCCGATCGCCAGGCGCAGCCGCGGCTGCACCACGTCCGCCGGCATGGACCGCCAGCCGCGTGCGTACGGCGTCGGCAGCTGAGGCGCCGAGCCCGCCTCGGCGTTCGGTGGCAGCGCGCCCGCGCTCATCAAGAAGCGGTCGACCTCGAGCCAGCCGACCACCGACGAGCCGAGCTGGAAGCGGGTAGTGCCGTACGGCAGGCGCATCGACTCGAGCTGGCCGAGGCCGGCGGGCCCGGTCCGGCTGCGGCGCGAGACGCCCATGGCGAGGCTCGGCGCGCCGAGGCGCGCGAGCTCCGGGTAGAGCTCGGGCGCCGCCGCATGCGCCTCGCCGTAGCGGCCCTGGGCGAACAGCGAGCGGGCCGCCACGCGCTGCGCGGCGTGCTGCATGATCGGCTGGCCCTCGCGCTCCCGGACGAGATCAGGTCGGCCGCCGCGGGGCGCGGCGAGGAGCAGGCCCTCGGCCGCCGCGAGGTCGGGCTCCTCGTCGTACGCGGCCGCGAAGTGCGGCGCCGCCTCGGCGTAGCGGCTCCGCTCGTGGAGCGTCCAGGCGAACAGCAGGCGCAGGTCGTGGTCGAGCCAGCCGGCTTCGTCCGCGCGCTGCAGGAGCGCGAGCGCCTTCTCGTGGTCGCGCCGCCCCGCCGCGGCCTGCGCGCGCGCCACCAGGAGCGCGCGCGTGAGCGCGGCGCGGTCCTGGCTGGCGGCCGGCAGCAGCAGCACGGTCCGCTCCGCCGCGTCCACCTGGCCCACGGTGAGCATGGCCCAGGCGCGCACGGCCTGCGCCTTCGCGTCGAGCGGGATCAGCTTCTCCGCGCGCCGGAAGGCGTCGAGCGCGGCGAAGTCGCGCCGGGCCTCGTGGGCCGCGTAGGCCTCTTGCAGCGCGAGGGCGCCGCGGATTTCGTTGCGGCGGGGGTCGCCGACGGGCAGCGAGGCGACGGCACGCTCGGCCGCGTCCGGGAGCCCCAGCCGCAGCAGCGTGCGGCCGAGCCCCAGGCGCGGCTCGCCGGCCATCGGCGCCCAGGCCGTCGCGCGCTCGAACGACGTGCGCGCCTGGTCGAGCAGGCCGGCGCGGAGGTACAGCCAGCCGACCGCGGTCGCCATCTTGGCGTCCCGGCGGCGCTGGATCTCGTCCTCCAGCGAGAGCGCGAGCGTGCGCGCCAGCATGTCGTCGCGCCGGGTGAGCGCCCGCCCCAGCCGGCCGAGCCGGAGGTCCACGAGCGCCTCGCGCAGCGCGAGCACGGTGCGCTCGTCCTCCGCGGCCGTGAGCTCGCCGACGGCCAGCGCCTCCTGGGCCTCGTCGCCGAGCCAGGGGCCGGCCTTCTGGAGGGTGGCGACCCGCTCGGCCGGGGTGAGCGGCCGCCGGAGCGTGTCGCGCACGAGGCGCTCGGCCTCGGCGCGTCGGCCGGCCGTCGCCAGCGCGTCGATGCGCGCCCAGCGTGGGCCGAGCGGCTCCTCGGCGGCTGGCCGGGGCGAGGAGGCGGCCTCGGTGAGCGCTGGGCGCGGCGCCGCC